>UQYM01000051.1 GCA_900545315.1 uncultured Alistipes sp. | reverse complement strand
TTACATTGGCAATCAATTCATTATAAAGTTTTATTCTTTTTACGACAGTCCCTATCGTAATCTTGCGAGAAGTGGCTCCACGTGCCAATGTTTTGATCTGCGAATGCTTCTCCTTGGGGATAAAATCAAGCGCCAGCTCGGGAATAATCGTCATGTTGGCCGTATTGTCCACAATCCGCATCAGCGTCTCCAAAGACCCGCTCTCAAAAGCATATTGAGTCGGTACATTGCGCCGCGCCTGACACAACTCAATCACCTGATCCCGCATGCAATTGCCCTCGGTCAACAACAACAGATGCTTTACATCTATATCCTCAATCCGGATATTGCTGCGCTCGTACAACGGATGCAACGGAGAAACATAAGCATAAAAACGATCGTTGAAAAGCTCCTCCTCGACAATCTCCCCCGGAGAGGTGCCCCCAGCCAGAATGGCCGCATCCAACATGTCCCGATTCAAGGCCTCCACAATATCCGCGGTCTGCATCTCCCGAATCTGCAACTCCACTTTGGGGTGCTTGCGGACAAAATCCGGCACAAACCGATGAACCAGATAGGGCGCAATCGTCGGAATCACCCCCAACCGTAACAACCCGGAGATCTCCCCCTTCAGATCACTGACCACCTCATTGACCCGATAAAAGGCAGTTAAAGCCTCTCGAGCCTGCTGCAACACCGCAACACCTGCTTCCGTCGGAATTACCGGCTTCTTGCTGCGATCCAACAAAATCACACCAAGCTCCTCCTCTAGATTCTTGACCTGCATACTCAACGACGGCTGCGTGACAAAACACTTCTCCGCCGCTGCCGAAAAGCTGCCATGATTGGCCACCGCTACCAAATATTCCAGCTGAATGATCGTCATAGGGATCTGTCAATACCTTATCTATCCTTATACTATTAGAACAAATATATCAAAAAAAATTATACTTACAATCCTTCAGAGGCAAAACGAACCTGAACAACCTACTTTACTCCGAAAAAGCAAGTGAACAAAGTGGCCATTAATTGCTCCGGCTCGGGCATTTGATGCTACTGAGAATATAAGGGAGATGGGGTATGCCTGATTCCTTGCAGATAGAGAGCGGTCGGGAGTGTGGGTGGGGGCGTATGCTTGCAGGTGAATAATGGATGTGGTACAAGGAATCAATAAAAACTGCGAGGTGCACATTTATCCGGCTGAATTGAGCGCCAGGGAATGACAGCTCGCTACCGACACCCGAAGCACATCATGCGCAAAATGTCAACAGAAGAAAGAAGGCCGGATAGTTAATGAATCGGGGACAAGATTGGAGAGTTCACATGGGGGATCAGTTTCACCCAAAGGTGCACCAATTGTTTACTGAATAGAATGGTTAAGCAGGATAATAGACCTTACAACCGATCAAAATCAATAAAAAATCAATAAAATTTCCCTTGATAGGTATCCCGTTCGGCCAGGCGATGTTCAAAACGGCTCCAAAGCTGCTCATTACGAACCAATCCCCATGTAGGTCCGGCTTGAAAACGCGGCGGAGCCTCACTCGCAAAACGCTCCAACACCACATCCGGCCGCATACGCTCCAGCAGATCAATCACAAAATCGATATAGGCCTCCATCGACCAAAAATGAAACTGCTCAGGATGCTCCGCGTACTGTACCGCCATGGATGTCCCGCGAAAAATCTGCAACTGATGAAACTTCAAAGTTGTCAAAGGCATCGCATTGATCAGTGCCATCTGATCCACCAGCATCTGCTGCGTTTCACCCGGAAGCCCCAAAATAAAGTGCGCCCCGACTGAAAGACCCCGAGCCGCCGTCATCTCCACAGCACGCACTGCAGCAGCAAAATCATGCCCACGGTTGATTGCCCGTAATGTCGAATCATAACAGGACTCGATCCCATACTCGATCGAAACGTAATGGCGTTGCGACAACTCCGCAAAAAAATCCAATTTCTCTTCGTCAACGCAGTCAGGTCGTGTGCCAACAATAATTCCTACCACATCAGGCACCTCAAAGACCTCAGCATACAAGCGTTTAAGTCGATCTAACGAAGAATAGGTATTCGAAAAAGATTGGAAATAGGCCAGATAATGTTCCGCTGAACGGTAACGATTCCGATGAAATTCGATGCCCTCGAGCAACTGCTGCCGTATACTCTTCTCGCTGCTGCAATACGAGGGGGTAAAGGCATCATTGCGACAAAAGGTACACCCGTTATGACCTACTGCGCCATCCCGATTGGGACAGGTAAAACCTGCATTAACCGATAGCTTCTGGACACGAGAACCGAATATTCGGCGAAAATAGCCCGAATAGCTGTTATAACGCCGTTCGTCTCCCCACGCGTACATCGTTAATGTTTTTTCAATGCTTCGATGAAGCCTGTGAACTGATTCCACAAATGTTCCGTCTGCAGCCACAACTCCCGAGCCAACGCCTCTCGCGAAGGATGATCCCCATCAATGTCGGCCAAATACGCCTCAGATACCGGATGCTCATCTGCAGTGAACTCCGAATAATACAACGGATAATTTCGCTTGAAATGGATCAACTCACCAGCTGGGATCTCACCGTTTTTCCGAAATTCGCTCCACATTTTCAAGATCTCCTTCTCAGGGTATTTGTCACTAATATCGTTCAATACCTCATCGAAAAGTTCATACTCGCCCAGAGCTACGTAACAAAACGCCAAAGGCTTGGTCGTCTCCAGGTGGTCTTCCGGATCCAAATCGAGCGTCATCTCCATCAAGCCGGCTGCCATCTCAAAATCACCGATCAGGAAATGGTCGATTGCCGAACAACGCAACAGATCCAAAACCGCATGATTGTCCTCTTCATCCCAATCCAAAACGATCTCATCCTCATCAGGGATCAAATCAATGATACGTTTCACCGCATCATAACGCAAATTACACGCTTTCTCGATCTCACCCTTGCGTTCATAGGCTTTCGAACGGGACAAAATAGCAGGGAAATCATATCGCTCATCCACCGTCTCAGGATAGGCAATTACAAAGGTATTATCTGCGGTGGGAACAAACTGCGGAAGTGACATTGGCTGAATCTGTTTAAATAAATGTCCAACTGCTAAAAAACTGGACAAAGGTACAATTTTCTCCTTAAAAGCCGAGAGATAAAATAAGGAAGGTGTACACTGTTTTTCGGTAA
>UQYM01000050.1 GCA_900545315.1 uncultured Alistipes sp. | reverse complement strand
AAGTGTACCTGCTTTTCTTCGATCCGAAGGCGGACTCTTTGGAGCTCGATTCAACCGTTTGCAAATCGAAACCGCTGGCTGTCGGCCGCTCATACCCCAATGGTATCTTCCTCGCGGAGAACCTCAAACCGATGAATTATCGGGTCTACGGGTTCGAAGACAACAACAGCAACCAACAGTACGAACCGGGGGTTGATCGCATCGCTTTTCTGGACAGCACCTACAATCCGGCTCAGATGCCTCCGTTCGATGTTTGGTTCGACTCAACGCGCATGTACCTGCAGGCCCAACCGCAGATTCAGATGCGCATGTTCATGGACACGCCGAACAAACGCCAAACCTACTCCAGTTCGAGTCGCCCTGCACAGAATAAGGTTTTTATCTATTTTACCGCACCATTTCCACAGATTGAGGAGTTGAGTTTCGACAGCATCGACGCTTCGGCCATCCAGACCGAATATTTGACCCCGCGCCATGACAGTATTGCAATGTGGTTCGATATGTCGAAGATCGAGAAGATGCCCGATACCCTCAGAGGACGTCTCATCTATCATGGCCAAGATACAGCCTACCGGATGCGCATCGATACGGTCAATCTGAAGTTGGGATGGAAGGCCCCGCAGATCCGACAATCAGCCCGTAAAAAGGAGAAAGAGGAAGATACTCCAGAGCGCAATCCCTTCTCGGTCAACGTTACGCCGGCCAATTCGGTCAATCCGGAAGAGCACCTGAAGTTTGTCTTCACGTCCCCCCTGTCGAGTGTGGATAGCAGTGCGATCATTTTGGAGCAGATTCTCGAGGAGCAGACCGACCAACGTAATGCTCGAAACACCCGGACCTCGCGATCCACCACGAGCAAAACTACGGATACCGACAAAGAGACACCCCGCAAGACCAAACGCATTGCGGTCCATTTTGTGCAGGACACGTTGCAGATGCGTCAGTGGTGGCTCAAAGCCGACTGGGTTCCCGGAGGTCGTTACGCGTTAACGATTCCGGCCGAAACGTTCGTCAACATGAACGGGGAGAAAAACGATACGCTCCGCAGTGAATTTGATGTGATCTCTCCCGAAAAATTCGGTACAATTATTCTCAATATCAAGGGAAAGAGTCCCGATAGCGAATACATTGTACAACTGTTGGATGCGACCAATAACGTACTTCAGGAGCGAGCCCACCTGACGACCGGAGAACACTATTTCCGTTACATCAACCCAGCGGAGGTTCGGGTCAAAGTGATTGAAGATCTCAATAAAAACGGCAAATGGGATGGAGGGTCGCTGACCGAACGGCGCCAACCCGAACGGGTCGAACTCTTTGTCGGGCCGGACGGGAAGGAGGCGATCCAGGCCAAAGAGAATTGGGAGTTGGCTTTTGATGTGGACATGAACGAACTGTTTGCCCCGGTAACGATGGAACGGATGCAGCAGCGCATCGACCGCCTCGAGGCGATTCGCCGTCAGAAGATGATGGAAGAGTGGGCCAAACGGCATCAGGATGAGATGCACAACCACAACCAGAACAGCCAAAACGGATACAACAACCAGGGATATGGGACACAAGGGTACGGAACTGGCTACGGAACCGGAACGGGATATGGGACCACAAACTCTGGCAATAAAGGGTTGAACTATTAAATAAACCGCTCCATGAAAACCTCCCTCAACTTGGGCACGAGGGAAGGAGGCGAGGAGAGTTGAGAGAATGGCCAATAATAAATAGAGGAACTGCCAATAAAGGGGCACACACCGCGTAATCATGCAAAAAACAAGTAAAACATATCGTCTGCTGTTTTGTCTGCTACTGGTCATGTTTGCAGGCAGTGCATCGGCCCAACACTACATCGGTATTATGGGAGGTTGGGGCGGTGGTATGGCCCGCTTCAAACCAGCCAAGGAGACTGGCATGGAATGGGGTCTATATGCCGGCGGTTTATCGTATAAATTTTATAGCGAGACCAAATATGTCGGGGGTATCGAGATCGACATGCTGTTCAAACAGAAGGGGTTTAATTACGACATATCTTTCGGATCGGATGAAAGTTATCATCGGGTTGTCAACTCGATTGAGATTCCGCTGATTTGGCAGCCGCACTTCTATCTGTTTCAACGTCGGGCACGTTTTTTCATCAACCTCGGTATCCAGGCCTCCTATAACCTGAGCTCCACTTACACCCGGAAATCCAAGACCAACGGTGTTATCGAAAGCGGTACCTACCCCATGCAACTCAACCGCGACAACCGTTTTGATTACGGTCTGTGCGGCGGTGCCGGACTGGCCTTTTTGTTGGGGCCGCAGCGTCGTGTCGAATTTTCGGTCGAAGCTCGCTACGGCTTCGGGTATGGGGACATCCTGCGCAACCCAAACAAATATAAAACCAATCCCGACCGTTCACCACTCGACAACATCAATGTATTTGCGGCCGTCTATTATCGGTTGGGAAAAGGGGGAATCCGTTCGGCTGCCAGCAAGGCGACTCAACTGCGGATGGATCAACAGCTCGCCCGTTCCACCTTGCGTCGTTTGAATCGTCAATTGGAAAAGGGACGTACGCCATCCGATACGGCTCTGTTGAATACCTTGCCGCAAGGCAGTACAGGACGTATTCCGATCGATTCGACCACCATCGAAACGGTTCGACTCTACTTGACCCGTCCAGCAATCAGCGATACGCTCGCCACTCCGGACAGTCTTTCGCCATCAGAGGCGGTTGACAGCACGGCATCACCACGACCTGCCGAGGGGCAACCGGCATCGACAACCGATACTACCCAAACGAAGCGTGTGGCCGCAGACGTTCAGACAACGCCAGACGCTTCTGCCAAAACGGGAAATGAAGCCACTCAGCCGGCATCCGCTGCTGAGGCCTCAACTGGCTCACAACCGGCACCTGCTCCAGCTTCCACAGCACCAACGCCAGGCACAGCGGCCACACCTGCCGCAACAGCAACGCCAGCCGCAGAGTCAATCCCCTCAACACCATCGCAATCCCACTCGGCTAAACCCGCTGCATCGGCCGAACCACAGACTACAAACCAACAAGCCGTCACTCCTCCCACTTCGCAAGTGCAGTCCTAATTTTTGGGAACATGTTCTATCTATAAGGACGGGAGAAGAGATGGCAGCGGGCCGAACCAGCGCAAGCGGATAACGGCATCCGCCAGGGAGACAAAAGGGCAAAATGAACAATAAAAGGGCGTTTGAGCGATCGTTCATACAGAACAGTCGGTACAACGAATTCCGCACATGAGCGCCCATTCAAGGAACAGATAAAAAGCGTTAACAATCCGGACAATCCGCGATTGTTCAACATAAATTCACAGAGAGATGAGCAACGAAATCGAATCGACACGTCAACAGAAGATCGGCAGACAGATCTTGCGTGACATTAGCGATATTCTCAGCAAAGAGGCCGCCTCATTGGTCAAGGGGACGATGGTCTCCGTCACCCGGGTGAGAATGAGTCCCGATTTTTCGCTGGCAAAAGTTTACTTGAGTATCTTCCCGTTTGAACGGCATGAAGCAATCATGCAGACGCTTGCCGACAACAACTGGATGATCCGCAAGGCTCTTGGCACCCGAGTACGCAACCAGTTGCGCATTGTGCCTGAACTGGCTTTCTATTTGGATGATTCGCTCGAATACATCAGCGAAATCGACAAACTGCTCAAAAAATAGACCATGCCACGTCTCACACTGCTATTTGCACGGAGATATCTCTTCTCCAAGAAATCACACTCGGTGATCAACATCATTGCGGGGGTGAGTGCACTGGCAGTGGCCATACCGGTGGCCGCCATGGTAATTCTGTTGTCGGTCTTCAACGGTTTCGAAGGGTTGATCCGCAGCATGTACAAATCGTTTGATCCCGATCTGTTGGTCACACCGGCACAAGGCAAGGTATTTGCTATCGACTCCATCCCCACCAACCGATTACGCGCCATTCCAGGCGTGGCGCAATGGTCGTTCAGCCTCGAAGAGAACGCCCTGTTCGAATACCGCGACCGGCAATATATCGGCGTTATGCGCGGTGTCGATTCGCTGTTTGCGGAGGTGGTCCCCATCGATAGCCTGATCACACAAGGCAACTACCGGCTGCGGTTCGGGGAGCTGCCCGAAGCCTGTGTAGGCCAGGGGGTAGCCTACACGCTCGGCATCCGCACCACCTTCAACGACCCCATTTCGATCTATGTGCCACGTTCGGGCCGCTTTTCAATGATGATGCCTCAAAGCCTCTACCGAAAAGGGAATCTTTTCCCTTCGGGCGTCTTTGCACTCGAGGCGGAGGTGGATGGCAAATACATGATTGTACCGCTCGATTTTGCCCAAAAACTCCTCGACAATGCAGGGAAAGCCTCCTCGATGGCCATCCGCCTGAACGAAGGCTATTCTCCCGAATCGGTTCGCCCTGCGGTAGCTGCGCTGTTGGGAGATCAATTCGAGGTGCTGACCCGATACCAACAAAAGGCCGAATTCTACCGCATCATGATGTATGAGAAGTGGGGGATCTACTTCATTATCCTGCTGGTGCTGATTGTCGCCTCCTTCTCGTTGATCGGCTCGCTGGTGATGCTGATTATCGACAAACGCAAAGACACCCGCACCCTGCTGACCATGGGGGCCGATATTCCGCTGTTACGCCGCATCTTCGTTGCCGAAGGGATGCTGATCTACGGCATAGGGGCTCTGATCGGCATGATCTTGGGGGTAGGTCTATCCTTAGCTCAACAACATTGGGGCTTTCTCACGCTGGGCGGTGAGACCTTCCTGATCGACACCTATCCGGTCGAGGTACATATCAGTGATCTGCTGTTGGTTGTCGTCACCTTTACCGTTGTAAGCTATCTGATCTCCAAACTGACCGTTCTGTCGATGATTCCCCGCAGCCAAATCCGAGATTAACCATGAAACACATTCTTCACATATCGGCTTTTCCAAAACGGTTAGGCATCTTGTTCAGCCTGCTGTTCACCTTGGCGA
>UQYM01000049.1 GCA_900545315.1 uncultured Alistipes sp. | reverse complement strand
CTGCGGTAACGATCTGGTAACGCAACTCTTTCCGAACTTTGCCTTTTAATGCGGCTGAACCGCTCATTTACCTCCGGAACAATCTTACTAGAACACTATTACCGTGCGTTTTATACGTTATTGCTCCTGTCCTGTTTTTTTAAGGACGATCCCCTTTGGGGGTGCCCTTTGTTGTGTATAAGAGATTGGGTGGTAATGACTGTATAGCCGGATTTTTATTATACAGGAACGGCAGTAACGGCGTACTTGAGCATAGACATTAGGGGCATGGTCGCGCTGCCCGTCTTTTTAGAGAATTGGATGGAGATGGAGATGCTTGTGATGAGAAATCCAGTAATGGCGAGCAAAATAAACAAAAAACAGGACCGATTCGGTCCTGTTTTTATTTATACAGACGAAAGGGGGGAGTGTGCCCCAATCAATAAAATTACTTTTTCTGTTTGGGAATGACGAGAGGATAGGAGTGTTCCGCTAACCGATCTCCCTTCTTGGCCCAAGGGGTGGCATCCTTGTGTGCAACAAAGATGGTGAGCGTATATTTACCCGGTTTAAGCCCGTCAAAGGCTGCTTCGACCGGCGCACTGCCTCCCGGTTTGATGTCTGAAGCCAACCGACCGCGTAGAATCTCTTTCGATCGATTCGACACAATAAATCCTACATCAAAATTGAGCAGATTGGCCAGTGTAAAACCGTTGCGAATTGTTGCCTTACCGTGTTCGATGTCGATCGGTTCGATATTGATTGATGTCGGGGGCATTGGGGTAGCCTGCCACTGGGCAGGAGTTGCGAAATGTAACGTATATCGGTGATCCGATTCATTCCGATCGTCCGGAGTGCCCACGACCATGTCGCTGTTCCACTCGGCTCCAGCCCCTTCATAGATGACTGGCCGGCTCTTTTCGACAGCTTTCAGAGCCAAATATGCCTCGTACATGTTGTACCCGCGTCCGGCCTCTCCACCCAACGAGAACATGATGACCGAAGGGTGATTTTTGGAGAAGTGGTACATGTTCAGCACCCGGTCCGTGTAGGCGTGTTGCCAAAGGGTGTCGTTGGCCAGCGTGCCGCCTACCTTGAGCGAGGTGCCGCTCAGACGGGTGTCGAGATTGGTCTGGTCGCACACATACATGCCGTAACGGTCGCATTGGTCGTAGAACCATTTGGGCTGTGGATTCTGTTGTACGCGTAGCAGATTGATCCCGGCCAGGTGAAAATTCAACAGATCTTTGCATAGGGTCGCCTCATCTTTCGGGCAGACGTAATCGATGGCTCGCAGCGTGATCGGACGGCCGTTGATGGTGATCCCATTGTCTGAAAATTGCACATCACGGAATCCCACTTTAATCGTCGTATAGTCGGTAAAGCGACCTTCGTGTTGGATGCGCAGAGCAACAGTGTAGAGTTTTGGACTCTCATGGCTCCAGGATTCAACGTTGGGAATATTTTCAAAGAAACGTACCGTATCCTCGAGACGCATTTCAAAACGGGCGTCGCGTTTGCCTGAGCGAATCGAGGTGCTGTCCGGTCCGTAAAGATCGTAATATACGGTCACCTGTTTGGGGTTGAGCAGGTGAGACTTCACAATAACCCCGAAATTGAACAGTCCGCTGGTCCCGTCAGGGGCAAACCGGGTATCGATCACGTAGTCCCGCATCCGCACCTTAGGTTGTGCAAAGACATAGACATCACCTCCCAGGGCGGTTCCGGTGCTTGGATTCTGGTTCTCCAGTTGGATCGAAGCGGGTTGTGCATAGGCTACAATAGCCATGTAGTTTTTGCCCTCTTCGACCAGTTTGGTAATATCGAACTCGGCCGGAGTTTTCGAGTCTTCGTGGTAGCCGGCCAATTTGCCGTTGATGTAGAGGTAGTAGGCTCGACTGACAGGCCCGATGTGGGCGAATACTTCCCGATCGATCCAGGCAAAAGGCATTTTGAAATCGTGTTGGTAGATGGTGGCCCAGGCGTTGTTTGCACTCTGTTCGGGGGGTACAACTTCGGCCCATGAGGCGGTGCTGGCTGTGATCTCGAGCGAATCGATTGTGGCCGGTGCTGTGAAACGCTTCACCTTCCAGGTGCCGTTGAGCGGCTGCATGTAGGTGGATGAAGCGGTGTCTCCGCTCATAGCAAACTCCTTTTTGTTGAAGCTGTATAGTTGGGTGCGCGGAGCCTCGCGATTCAAAGCAACCTGTTCGGGATCCTCGAGCGGCGGCAATTTGGGTGCCGGAGGCGTTTGGGTCAAGAATTGTGCACCTGCCTGCGTAGAGAACAGGCAGCAAAACAGTGCCGAATAAATAAAACGTTTCATAATTAAGATCGTTGAGAACGTTTAGGGGCTTTTACCTGCGAAGGCCCGAATCCGGGCCTTCGCAATGGATCTTATTTGCAAATATAAGCATTCGGTTGAATTCCCGAAATGCAGGGGGCTATTTTGCCGGAGTAGCCTCTGCCGCAGCAATCATACCGAGATTGATCAACGTGCGGACACTGGCTGTTTCGGAGACGAGGTGAACGTTTGCACGACTCAACCCCATCAAAATAGGACCGTTAACTTCGGCTCCGCCCAGCATCTCAACCAGTTTGTAGGAGATATTGGCCGCAGCCAGGTTCGGGAAGATGAAGGTGTTGACTTCACGGTCGCCCAGCTTATTGAATGGATAGAGACGCATACGGGTCTCTCGATCCAAGGCGATGTTGGCTTTCATCTCACCTTCGACCAGTAGCTCGGGGTACTGGTTGTGGAGAATTTCGACCGCTTTGGTCACCTTCTGTGCGCGCGGATCATCCGAGGTTCCGAAGTTGGAGTAGGAGAGCATCGCAATGACCGGTTCGATACCGAAACGGCGAACCGTTTTGGCACTCATCAGGGCAATTTCGGCCAGATCCTCCGCGTTGGGGGAAGGATTAACAGCCGTATCGGCAAAGAACATCGGGCCCCGTTTGGTGGTGACAATCTTCATGGCTGCCAAGCGGCGGTCATCGGTCAATCCGAAAATTTGACGTACCGGTTCCAAAGCTTCGATATAGCTGTGCCCGAACCCTAACAACGACGTGTCGGCATCTCCAGCTGAGATCATCATCATGGTGAACCAATCGCGTTGCATCATGTATTTGAGGGCCTCGTCGTGGTTGATGCCCCGACGGCTCATTTTCGAATAGAGCAGGTTGGCGTACCGTTCGCGGCGCTCTTGTTCCGCATCACTGCGGAAGTCGAGAATATATTGATCGTCAAGCGATAAGTTATGCTCATCGAGCAGAGCGTGAATCTTGTCACGACTGCCGACCAAAATCGGTGTGGCAATACCGTCAGAGAGCAGGTGAATGGCTGCTTTGATCGTATTGAGTCGGTCACCTTCGCTGAAAACCAGTCGGCGCGGTGTGGCCGTGCGGGCCATCGAACGGATCGAACGCATCAGTTTGTCGTCACGTCCCATGCGGCTCTCGAGCTCTTGGCAATAGGCATCCCAATCGGTGATCGTTTTGCGGGCAACCCCCGACTCGATCGCCGCTTTGGCAACGGCCATGGAGATACGGGTGATCAGACGGGGATCCAATGCTTTGGGAATCAAGTATTCTCGACCGAAAGTGATGTTGTTGTCGTTGTAGGCTGCTGCCACCATCTCGGGTACCGGCTCTTTGGTCAGAGCGGCCAGGGCTCGTACAGCAGCGATCTTCATCTCTTCGTTAATCTTGGTGGCCCGAACGTCGAGTGCCCCACGGAAAATGTAGGGGAATCCCAATACATTGTTGACCTGGTTCGGATAGTCCGAACGCCCTGTTGCAAAGATGATGTCGGGACGAGCGGCGTGTGCCACTTCGTAGCGAATCTCAGGGTTGGGGTTGGCCAAAGCAAAGACAATAGGGTCTTTAGCCATACTCTGTACCATCTCGGCAGTCAATACGTCGGCTACAGAGAGTCCCAGGAAAACATCGGCCCCTTTAATGGCTTCGGTCAGTGTGTTCACCTCCCGCGAGGTGGCAAAGGCTGCTTTGGCTGGGTTGAGGTCTTTACGACGGGTTGAGATTACCCCTTTACTGTCGCACATTACCATATTCTTGGGATCGACTCCCAGAGCAATATACAGTTTTGCGCAAGAGACGGCTGCGGCACCGGCCCCGTTTACCACCACCTGTACCTGATCGATCTTCTTTCCGCAGATTTCGAGCGCGTTGAGCAGGGCTGCAGCTGAAATGATGGCAGTACCGTGCTGGTCGTCGTGCATGACCGGGATCGACAGTTCGTCGCGCAGACGCTCCTCGATGACGAAACATTCCGGGGCTTTGATATCCTCGAGGTTGATGCCTCCGAAGGTGCCTGCGATGTTTTTGACCGTCTCGATAAACTGTTCGGTGTCTTTGGTGTCCACCTCAATGTCGAACACGTCAATGTCAGCAAAGGTTTTGAACAATAACCCCTTACCCTCCATAACGGGTTTGCCGGCCTGGGCGCCGATATTTCCCAAACCCAATACGGCGGTGCCGTTGGAGATGACAGCAACCAGGTTTCCTTTGTCGGTATATTTGTATGCGTCGTCGGGATTCTTCTGGATCTCGAGGCAGGGCTCGGCCACACCGGGCGAATAGGCCAGTGACAGGTCTTTTTGTGTACTGTACGGTTTGGTAGGGATCACCTCGATTTTGCCGGGGCGTCCTTCGGCATGGTAGGCCAGTGCCTCCTCCCTGAAACTTTTTTTATTGGCTTCCATATCTTGGCTTATTTTGTCTGTTTTTTGTCGGATTCCATACCTTTTCGGCTAATTTGGTTATCTTTGCAACAACTGAGCCGCAACCTGTATCCGAGTCGGGTTTGCGGTCTGTTTTTTGTCCGAAAAGAACCTCCGCAAGTTACTAATAAAATTTAAAAAATGGGGCGACTGCCTGCGTTAAATTTCCCTGAATACCAATTTCGGCTCCGTAAAGGGGAGGAGGGTTATGAGGTTTGGGATCCTTTGCGGGGACAATGGCTGGTCTTGACACCCGAAGAGTGGGTGCGGCAACATTTGATCCGCTTTCTCAGCGAACGGATGGGAGTGGTCCCTCAATATGTGTCACAGGAGTATCCGGTAACATTAGGCGGAATGGCACAGCGAGCCGATGTAGTGGTGTGCGGCCGTAACGGCAAACCCTGTCTGTTGGCCGAGTGCAAAGCTCCCGATGTGGCTCTTGAAGAGGAGCAGCGTGCACGCAGCGTATTGGCTCAGGCCGTACGGTATAACAGCATTGTTGGCGCTCGTTATGTCTTGCTAACCAATGGGAAAAGGCATCTTTGTTTCGAGTTCGATGCGACCCGAAACCGTTATCAGCCTTTGAAGAGTTTTCCCGATTTATCAGTATTTTTTGGGATTGAGTAGCTGGAGCATGTATTCATCCTGCCAGTCGCAGGTGGTGCGTGTCCACTCCTTTTTCAACCCGATGACATGGAATCCTTTGCTGCGGAAGAGGGCCATACTTTTGGTATTGTCTGCGGTGATGTTGCAGTAGAGTTGGTTGAGTCCTAAAACCTGAAAACAGTAGCGGATCAATAGCGAAACGGCTCCTGAAGCGTAGCCCCGTTTTTGGTCATTCCGATCGTAGATCAGGATGCCGACGCCGGCCCGCAAATTATAGGGATCGATATCGAACAGATCGATTGTCCCAACCGGTTTCTGGGTCTCCAGTGCCTCGATGATCAGACGCAGCTGTTTGGTTTCGTAAATATCGTATTTCTGATTCTCAATAAATTGGCGTAAGATATATTTGGAGAAGGGGGCAATCGTATTGCTCACCTTCCAGACGTCAGTGTCGTTCTCCCAACGATAGAGAATATCGATATCTTCCGGTTCAAGCGCCCGGAGTTTAATGATATGATTTTTGAGCAGGTCTGCCATCGTCGATCGTGTTAAATACCAATAATCTTGTTGCGAATCAACATGGCAGCGCCCAGGGCGCCGATATTGTCATCGAGTTTGGTGGTGCGGAAGAGCGTA
>UQYM01000048.1 GCA_900545315.1 uncultured Alistipes sp. | reverse complement strand
GATTACTAACGCAAGCAACGGAAAAGAGAACCGTTGCCTTTTCGTTACCTCTCCTTCAATAAAAAATGCAACAGCCCAATTCCTCAGACTGTTGCATTTTTTCAAGGGTGCTCCAAACAGGGTGCCCTTGTATTTTTCGATCTGCACTTACAAGACTTAATCGCGGCGAGCAAAGCCCAAATAGTAGATCAACGTCGCAATAGCTGACAAGGCTGCCACCAAATAGGTACGTGCGGCCCATGACAGCGCAATACGAGCCTGTCCCACCTGGTCTCCGACCAGCGTATGGGTACTTTCGAGCCAATCCATTGCACGTGCCGAAGCGTTGTACTCTACCGGCAGCGTAATCAGACTAAACAGTGCCGACATGGCGATCATCGCAATACCGATCCAGAAGAGTGCCGGGAAGGTGTTCATCACCAAAATACCTGCAATCACCACCCAAGTGGACCACATCGACGAAAACTGCACAATAGGGACCAATGCCGAACGCATCTTCAACGGTGCATATTCACGTGCGTGCTGTACAGCGTGGCCACACTCATGCGCAGCTACTGCAGCCGCAGCTACACTATTGCTGTTGTATACACTTTCACTCAAATTCACCGTCTTGGTTGCCGGATTGTAGTGGTCGGTCAGGTGCCCGGGCGTGCAGGTCACCTTCACATCGTAGATGCCATTATCGCGCAACATCTTTTCGGCTACATCACGTCCCGTCAAACCGCCCGGGAACATAACCTGCGAATACTTTTTAAATACCGATTGCAGTTTAGCCTGTACAATAAAACCGACTACTGCAATAATGATAATCAATATAAAACCTGGATTCATCATCATTTTCTAATGCTAATCAACTCGTTAATTGGGTTATTACTTTTTGTATTGTAGTAACGTTTGCGTTACAAATTTATTGTTTTTTACGGCCCCAACAACACTCTTAGGCCAAAGAGACAAATTCCTGAGCTCTTTATTCAAACCGCCTCACAGCGCCGTGCACTACTCAATGACTCGGTAGCCGGCTTTGGCCTCGGCACGGCTCATCGCATTGAAATGCCACCATTCACTACGCAACGGAATAAATCCGGCCTGACGCATGACCCGCCGCAACAGGCGTCGATTCTCCAGCTCTTGAGAAGTTATCAAATTTTTGGCCAAAAGTTCCTCTTCACGATCGATATGGGCGGCCGCACCGAAAAAATCAAACGGAGTGCCCATCGGCAACGGTCGTCCCGTGTGATCACCCAAGGTCAAATCAACTGCCGCCCCGTAATTGTGCAATCCTCCACCCCGAGCAGGATTGGAAACATATATATAATTAGAGGTTCCCTTCACCAAATTCCACATTCGCTGCTGAACCGACATGGGACGTGCGGCATCGTAAATGATAAACCGCAGATCAGGTCTCTCTTGGTGCAACAACTCCGCTGCATGCTGCAACATCAATGCCACTTCGGGCAACAGATAGGCCCGTCGCAGATCGCCATAGACCGCCTCCCCCATAAAATTGTCGGGTGTTGCATAAACCAAATGGACCGAAATGGTCGAATCATTAGGCACAATCTCCACCAGCCCCGCTTCGAGCATTCGCCGCTCGGTGGCAGACAACGTATCGACCTCTCCTCCAAACGATGCATCCAACCTCGAACCGTTCTCTTTCGTCAACTGTGCCCCTGACTCAGCACCCAAAGTATCCCATGCGTTGTCGAATGACGACTTCCGTCCATCTTCTCCCTCGTCCTGAACTTCATCTGCAACAACGGCAACCTGCTCCGCTGCCGGATCATGCGCCTGTGCACGATTTCGCCCGGTGCAGGCACACAACAAAACAGCGCTTCCGATACAAGACCAGAAGCGCAGTGAGATGTACACTGTGGTGTAATTTTTCATCAACACGACAGACGACAGAAACTACAAAACACGGTAAGTATAGTGAGAGTCAGCCTGTTGGGTCGGCATCACCAAAATATCGTTGATATTGATGTGCGGCGGCAACGAAACGATCCAGCCAATCACCTCGGCAATGTCGGCTGCACAAAGCGGTTTCACCCCTTCGTACACCTTATCGGCACGCTCCTTATCCCCATGGAACCGGACGATCGAGAATTCCGTCTCCACCATACCGGGACGCACCTCGCTCACCTTGATGCCGTGCTTGAGCAGGTCGATCCGCATCCCTTCGCTCAACGAGTGGACCGCATGTTTCGAAGCACAATAGACGGCGCCATTGGCATAGGTCTGACTGCCGGCAATCGAACCGATATTGACAATCAGTCCACCCTGTCCCCGCTCCACCATCATGCGTGAAACCACACGTGTAATGTATAGCAGACCCTTAATATTGGTATCGATCATCTTATCCCAATCCATCGGGTCTCCCTCATCGATCGGTTCAAGTCCCGAAGCTAACCCCGCATTATTAACCAACACGTCAATCGCGCGGAAATGTTCCGGCAACGTCTCGATGGCCGATTCGACCTGCGTCCGTTCCCGAACATCGAAACCCAAAGCGTGTACCTTAATCTTACACTGATCTTCAAGCTCATCGCTCAACCTTTGCAGACGCTCACTGCGCCGACCCGTAATCACCAAATCGTACCCCATTGCGGCCAATTTGCGTGCAGTGGCCTCGCCGATCCCCGACGATGCCCCCGTAATCAATGCGATCTTGCTCATAACATTCTGCTTTCGTGATGAAACAAATGTATGGATTTTTTACGTTACTTTGTAGTGGTTTCACCGGAAACTTCTATCTTGCAGCCACAATGAGCCGAATCAATCTCGAATATTTCCTGGCCCGCCGAATCGCCTTCAACCACGGCGGACAAAAAAACAACGTGATGATCCGTATCGCTACCCTGAGCGTAGCGATCGGCATGGCCGTTATGATCATTTCACTGGCCGTCATCTTCGGCTTCAAACATGAAATCACCGCCAAATTGACCGGGTTTGGTGCCCATGTCCAAATCGTCAACCTCGACGGAAACACCTCTTACGAAACGGTCCCGATCTCAATCAACCAACCGGTGGTTCCGCTGATCGAAAAATTACCCGATTTCGGAGGCATCCACCCCTATGCCATCAAAGCGGGCATTCTACGTGGTGAGGATGCCATGCAGGGCGTCGTACTCAAAGGGGTTGCCGCAGATTACGATTGGAGCTTTTTTCGAGACAATCTGATCGACGGTTCTCTGCCCCGAATCGGGGACAGCATCCGTTATAAGGATATTCTCATCTCGCGCAAACTCGCCGCCATGCTGCAACTCAGGGTGGGTGATCCGCTCGAGATGCTCTTCATTCAGGATCCGCCTCGTCGGGATCGTTTTCGGGTGCGGGGCATTTATGACACCCAATTCGACGAACTGGACAAGGTGATGGTTCTGACCGATATCCGTAATGTACAGCGGCTCAACAACTGGGACTCCACCCAAATTACCGGATTCGAAATCACAACCACCGATTTTTCACGCCTCGAGCCCTTCACCGACGCCATCGACGATCTGGTATTCAATACGCCACCAGCAGATGGCAACTCGCTGCGGGTGATCAACATCCGTGAGCGTTATCCCACCATCTTCGACTGGCTCAATGCCCACAACGTCAACGCAGCGGTGATTATCATCGTCATGATGGTGGTAGCCCTTTTCAACATGATCACCGCCCTGCTGATCATCCTGCTCGAACGCACCTCGATGATCGGCGTTCTGAAAGCCCTTGGAATGGGGAACCGATCCCTGCAAAAAATGTTTATCATTCGCTCCTCGTTCATTATACTCAAAGGGATGTTTTGGGGCAACCTGTTAGGGGTAGGACTCTGCCTGCTGCAACATTGGACAGGTCTCGTCCATCTCGACCAGGCCGGATACTTTTTGGCCGTCGTTCCCATCTACATCGACTGGGGGTGGTGGGCGTTGATCAACCTGATCACCTTCCTGTTCATCGTTGTGCTGCTCTCCTTGCCGACGATGATAATTTCACTAATTTTGCCGGAAAAGAGCATTCGATTCGAATAGTCAACAATGAAACCATACAATACTACACAAAGTAAAAAAGAGGAGGTTCGGACCATGTTCGATGCCATCGCCTTCCGCTACGACCGACTCAACCACCTGTTATCGATGGGAGTCGATCGCCAGTGGCGACGCAAAGTGGTGCGTCGGGTCAAAGCCTCACACCCCTCGACCATCCTCGATCTGGCCACCGGAACCGGTGATTTGGCCATTCTGTTGGCCCGCAACTGTCCGGCGGCCCATGTAACCGGTATCGATCTGTCGGAACAGATGTTGGCCATCGGACGCCACAAGGTGATGCAAGCCGGACTGGCTGAACGCATCACCCTGGAGCAGGGCGATGCAGAAAACCTACCGGTAACGGACAACAGTTTCGATGCGGCAACGGTCGCTTTCGGGGTCCGCAACTTCGAAAACATTGAAAAAGGCCTGTCCGAAATATTCCGGGCGCTGCGTCCGGGAGGAGCCGTCTATGTTTTGGAATTCGGCATGCCGCAAAACAGACTATTCGGCGCATTGTACCGTCTCTATTTCCATCGCATCCTGCCCACAATCGGACGGTTGATCTCACACGACAAAAGCGCCTATACCTATCTACCACAATCGGTCGAGGAGTTTCCTTACGGCAAACGGTTCTGCAAAATATTGTCCGACACAGGGTTCACCCAATGCCGCATCACCAACCTTTGGGGAGGTATCGCACATATCTATTACGGAGTAAAGCCATGAAAAAGATATTCTTATGTTCCCTTATTTTCCTTGCGGTCACGGCGCTGATGAGTTCGTGCGTCAACCCCGACAAACTCACTTTCGGAGGGATCGAATCGATCCAGATCAAAGGGGTCTCCACGTCACAGATTGGCGTTGACGTTGGAATCCGCGCGACCAACAGCTCCAGCCATAACGTTACCCTGACCGATATGCAAATTGAGGTCAAACGCCAGGGAGCCACACAACTCACCATCAATTCACGCGAGAAAAGTGTGTTACCCCGCAAAAGTGACGGAGTGGTCACCTTTCCGTTGGCCATTCGGTTCAACGGGCTTTTAGGGGCATTGGGCGCCTATTCAACCTTCTCCAAAGGGTTAGAGGGGGTCACTGTATCCGGTTACGCAACAATCAAAGCGGGCTGGATGAAAAAACGGTTGGATATTCCAGAGATGCCGTTGGATGAATTTGCTCGACAGAGCGGAATCGATCCGGCAAAACTGTTGCAAGAACAATTTGCCCAATAGGCTTTTGCGCATAAAAATTTTTACACTATCTTGTTCGTCAGAATCGTCTGACACAAAACGCCGTTTTCCTCTATACAGTCCACTGCTTCCCCCACGGTGAGGAGCCACGTTGGAAGCACAAGCGATTTATAAAAAAAGTGCTCATCAGGGCACAACAAGACTGTACCCAGATTGCGGGCAAGACTCAGAGATCGCTCTTCAAAGAGCTCGCTATGAAGAGCGCAATGCGAAACTTTGTTGCCTGTTTTGTCCTGGCGACGATGAGAGCTGGATCAAGCGGTTTGGCAACATACACATAGCCTGCGCAAACACGACTCGACCACTCCGCCGATGCAAGAGGCCCGACACAAACCACTTTTGTAAATTTGTAAAATGGGGCCCATTGCGATCCATTGCGAATCGTTCGTGGAAGTAGAAAAACGATCGTAAAAAACTGTTTTTAAACAAAACCGATATACCAATTGTTCCAGTCCATAGTATCTTTGCACCATCATCTGAAGATGCAGATCAAGGTCGGAACGATTAACATGGATAACGCTATCAATCCGTCGATTATGAAAAAATATGGATTATCAGGGTTTATTGCACTGTTGTTACTGACAGCGGCACCGCTCAGCGGACAGACGCTCGACCAGTTTAAACAACAAGCCGCACAGGCCGATCCCACTTATCAAACCCGCGTAACGGCCATCGAACACGGAAGCGCTGCAACCGCCATCAAATCGATGCAGGTGCATCCTACCGGGGCTACCGTTCCGGGTTACCGCGTTCGTATCTTCCTCGACAACGGTCAAAACGCCCGCTCTTCGGCACTCGCAGCCAAAGCGCGCTTCAATGAGATCTATCCCGATATTCCCGCATACTGGAAGTATGATGCACCCTATTTCAGCGTTTCTGTCGGCAACTGTCTCACCTCGGAAGAGGCCATCATCCTTTGGGGCAAAATCAACAGCGCATTTACCCAGGCGTTCATCATCCGAACAGACATCCCCTTGTCATTATTCGGCGAGGCTCCAGCATCCTCCTCTGAGGATAACTCTGCAGAACAACCGGAGTAAGCCACCAAACACTCAACCTCCCCACCCTCAACCAAGTAAGCTATCGACAATTCAAAGGGGCAAATGGAAAAAAAATGTGTTATCAATGAAAGTTTCTGCAAAAAAAAGTTTCTTTTCTTAATAAACATTTATACCTTTGCTCCCGAATTAAATAACTAACTAATTTTCTTTTACTATGAAAACTTTTACTAAATCTGTACTGATGCTGGCTGTTGTTGCAGCATTTGTATCGTTCGCTTCTTGCGGTAACGCTGGTGCACAGAAAGCTGCTGAAGATTCAATCGCTGCTGCTAAAGCTGCTGATTCAATCGCTGCTGTTGAGGCTGCTGC
>UQYM01000047.1 GCA_900545315.1 uncultured Alistipes sp. | reverse complement strand
GATTACTAACGCAAGCAACGGAAAAGAGAACCGTTGCCTTTTCGTTACCTCTCCTGCAATAAAAAATGCAACAGCCCAATTCCTCAGACTATTGCATCGTTTTAAGGCTGTTCCAATTTTGTGGCGCCTTCTTTTTTGGGGGTTGTGACTAAACCGTGTAGGTTTGGTTACCTGTTGAAGCTACTCTAATTCAGCGACAGCTTTCAATGCGGCTTCGTAGTTGGGCTCGTTGGTTACCTCCGGAACGTATTCGATATAGCGAATGATGCCTTTGCGGTCAATAACGACAACGCCACGAGACAACAGTCGCAGCTCTTTGATCACGAAACCGTATTTCAGACCGAAATCGAGATCGCGGTAATCCGAATAGACATGGACGTTTTCGATATGTTCTGCAGCGCAGAAACGGCTCTGGGCAAACGGCAGATCGACCGAGAGAGAAAGGATTTCGACATCGCTTTTGAGTTTGCTGGCCTCTTTGTTGAAGCGAATATTCTGCAGGGCACAAACCGGCGTATCAACTGACGGAAATACGCTGATGATGATATTTTTATCCTTGTATTGCGAGAACGGTACCGGTTGCAGATTGCTGTCCAGAACGGTAAACATCGGAGCTTTGTCTCCGACATGCAGTGGGTCCCCTACCAATGTAATGGGGTTTCCCATGAATGTGATTTTAGTATTACTCATAGCAGTAATGTTATTTGGTTCGGCCTAAAGATACGCAATTTTAGTACCATTTCTACCTGTCGCAAATGGTGAAAATTATCCTCTGACATGATATTTCCCTTTCCTAAAGTGGGCGAATTGGGTTATCTTCGCAGTACCTTTTGTGTGCCTCTTTGGGTGGCTGTTGACGTGTGCTGCCGGCAGGTACAATGGGTAATTGCGGAATATAATCTTATCGGTATTATGGGAACGAAAATTAATAAAACCAATGCTGCTCGGCTGTTGGATCGGGCAGGAATCGGTTATGAACTGGTCCCGTATCAGGTGGATGAGGAGCATTTGGCCGCTACGCATGTGGCGGAGCAGTTGGGCGAAAATATAGCTCAAGTATTCAAGACGTTGGTTTTGCGCGGGGATCGCACCGGAATTTTGGTATGTGTCATCCCGGGCGACGGTGAAGTCAATCTTAAACTGGCCGCCAAAGCCTCCGGTAACAAAAGTGTCGAGATGCTGCATATGAAAGAGCTGTTGCCGACAACCGGATATATTCGCGGAGGCTGCTCTCCGATCGGAATGAAAAAAAACTTTCCAACCTATATTCACTCTACCTGTCTTGAGTTCGATTATATCTATGTCAGTGCCGGCATGCGGGGTTTGCAATTACGTATCGCGCCGGCCGATTTGATACGCTTTACACGAGCCGAGGTGACCGACCTGCTGTGACAGTTGGGTGGGTGATCAGAGCTGTTGCTAAAGACGTATTGCAGAGGAGATGAAGGGATGAAAGGCGAGGTGTCATGTTTGGTCGATCAGTCTAAACGGTCAGAGATCAGTCAGGTCCTGATTCAATGGTATGACGCCAACCATCGTGATCTGCCGTGGCGCAGGAGCACGGATCCCTATCGGATCTGGATCTCCGAAGTGATCCTTCAACAGACCCGTGTGGCCCAAGGGTTGGAGTATTACAACCGTTTCGTGGAGCGCTTCCCGAATGTGCAGGCGTTGGCTGAAGCCACCGAGGATGAGCTGATGAAACAGTGGCAGGGCTTGGGCTATTATAGTCGGGCCCGGAATCTGCATGCAGCGGCTCGTACGATCGTCGAGCAGTATCAGGGAGTTTTCCCGACAACCTATTCTGAGGTGCGTGCCCTGAAGGGGATCGGAGACTATACTGCAGCCGCTATTTGTGCCTTTGCCTACAATCAGCCCTATGCGGCGGTGGATGGAAATGTCTATCGCGTGTTGTCACGTCTTTTCGGGGTGGATCTGCCGATCGATACGCCGGCAGGAAAACGTTTTTTTGCCGATTTGGCAACAGATCTGCTTGACCGGCAGCAGGCGGCCTTGCAGAATCAAGCCATGATGGAGTTCGGAGCCCTGCAATGTGTGCCTCGCTCACCGGACTGTACAATCTGTCCATTGGCTGCGCAATGCGTTGCCTTGCGTCAGGAGCGGGTCGAGATGCTCCCCGTAAAAGTAGGGCGGACGGATATAAAACCGCGATATTTTAATTATCTTTATCTGCACTGCCTTGAGCAGACGGTTTTGGTCAAGCGTACAGCCAAGGATATCTGGCAGAATCTGTACGAGTTTCCGTTGGTTGAGACGGAGAAACCAATCGAGTTTGAACAGTTGCGACGTGATTCGTATTTTATCGCTTGGGTGGGCAAGCAGAAGTTCACTGTACTGAACAAAGTGACGATGCCCAAACATCAGTTGTCGCATCGGACGATTTACGCAACGTTTTATGAAATTTGTGTGGATCATTGGCCCGATAGCTGGCCGAGTGAGGCGTCTGTTCTGTCACAATCAGAGTTGGATCGTTACCCCATATCGCGATTGACGGAACTCTATTTGCAACGACACAGAAAAAAGTAAAGTAAAACATAGAACAGATATGATGAATACTTTTCAGGAGATCGATCCCAAAACGTTGGATGCAAATGTATTTAAACTGATTGGGGAGCAATGGATGTTGGTGACGGCCGGCAAACAGGATCAATTCAACATGATGACGGCCAGTTGGGGCGGACTCGGTTTTTTGTGGAATCGACCGGTGGCCTTTGTATTTATTCGTCCGCAGCGTTATACCTTTGAGTTTATTGAGCGTAATGAAGGCTTTACACTCTCATTTTATGGAGAAGAGTATCGCAAGGTGCTGCAGCTGTGTGGAACCCGTTCGGGCCGAGATATTGACAAGGTGGCTGAGACAAAGTTGACTCCGATGACCATGCCTTCTGGCAATATGGCTTTTGAGGAGGCCTCGTTGGTGTTGGATTGCCGCAAGTTTTATATGGATATGCTTGAGAAGACCAATTTTGTTGATTTTGCCACGGCTGAACGTTGGTATCCCAAACAGGATTTTCACAAAATGTACATCGCTGAGATTATCGGAGCTTGGAAACGTTAAGATCGGCACAAATCAACATTTCTGTAATCCAGGTTATTGAGCCTGATAGTCGTGCAAAGTGTGGCGCAAGCACACAGGTATTGTTCTTTATCTGGTCCGTTTTGAGAAAGTGTACTTTTGTAGTAGGTTCAGATTGATTTCGGGAAAGTGTCTCCCTAAAGGAGACAGGTGAGCAGTGTATTTTGGCGTACGATTTGCTGTCGGAGCGATGTAACGTAAATTGAAAATTCTATGGAAATCGAGTATTCAAAAGCGGACCGTAAAGGAATTTTCCGTATTGTGGAGAATGGTAAGGCGTTGGGGTGGATCTCTTATCAAGAGGTCGGACCGGATCGATGGCTGATCGACCATACAGTGGTCTTTCCCGAATATGAGGGACAGGGAGTAGGTAAAAAATTGGTATTGGCTTTGGCTGATGCTGCCCGACAAAATCATCGCAAGGTAATTCCTCAATGCTCTTTTGCCCGTGTGGTGTTTGAGCGCAGACCTGATTTGCATGATTTGTTGGTCGTGAGGCCGACAGAAAAATAGCCGAACACCGGTTCTGTAAGAGCGGAATGTGGACTATGACGCATAAAGCGCAGCATCGAAACTCGTTTTCGATGCTGCGCTTTTTATGTAGTATAACAATACGTGGCGCAGACAAGGTATCGCATAAAGGGTAAACTCAGGCCCAACAGATTGGCTCGGAATTGTAGGTAGATCAAAAAAGGAACCGAACAACCGTACCTCCGACACTCGATGTGTGCCCCAATCGTTGAACAACACGACGTGGGTTTCGGACAAAATTCCGTGTCGACCAAATGAGTGCCTGATCCAGCAAACTTGCACAGAAACCGAACAATACCGTCTAGCCGAAGCGCTCCTATTTGAGAAGCTGTCCATCCCGGAGCAGTGCTTCGGTCAGTCTCCGATCACAGCAACGCTTCGCTTTGAGAGGCTGCACTGTCCAAAATGGCGGCGCATCCAACGGTACTGCTGCCCCGAAGAGCCTCCTTCAGACATGTAGCCAGGCTGAAATGTCAGGTCTGTTACAGCGATTGTCCGCAACTTAATTATTGTCGTTGGCTACGGGTTGACTGGAGGGCTGGTTTGTTGCTACGGAATTGGGCTCGGTCGTCGGCGTAGCGGAACGGCGGCTGTTGTTGCGACGACGTCCACGTGGTGACCGTGCCGGTATTGCAAGCTCTCCTCCACTTGCAGGCTGATCGTTACGAATCTCCGTAGAGGAGACGGTCGCAGCTTGGGTGGTAGAGGCCACAGCAGTATCATTCGTTGCCGGTTGCTCTTGGTTGGTTGCCTTTGGTCGAGATAATTTGGATTCTGAACCGGTTGTGGACTTGGTTGCACTCTGTTTTTTGAGTGTACTTTTAGCGGTGCTGTTATTGGCGGCATTACCCTGAATCTCTGGAGTAGGGTTACCGGTCGTTGCGTTTTCTTTGGTTGTCTGCTCTCCATCCGATGCGTGTCCCGAAGCGGATGAAGAGGCGGCTGTCTTAGTGCGACCGGCAGTGCGAGTTTTGACGGCCTTGGCCGGTGCTTTGGTTGCAGTTTCGGTAGCGGGAGTAGCAATGGGCTTTGTCGCTTTGGTTTGGACTTTGGCTTTGGCGGGCTCACTCTTGGCCTGTGCCGATTTAACCGATTTATTCGAGCGTTGTGTGTGTTCGGTGGTAGAGGCCGCTTGACGCGCATTGTCAGCGACTGTTTTACGGCGACGAACCGGTTCGATATTGCCTTCACGCCCGGAAGTGGCGGTAAGGGTCTTCATTCGTTCGAAGCTGTCGAGGTGCAGTTCGAGAGCCCGTACCGAAATCAATAATTCCCGGATAGAGATTCCCAGCGAAATGGTCAGCAGTACTAAGGCAATACCAAACGTATAAACAGCAACCATCTGCATGCCAATATAGATCAGGAAGGTGCAGACCACACACAACAACAGACTGCTTACTCCGAACAGTTGCATTGAGCGGGCCATGTAGAGTCTGCGGCGCAGATTGGCCAGTTGCATATGGGTGATGGTGGAGGGATTTTTATCGTAATCGGCTTTAAGGGTCCGAACAACTTGTGCATATGAGAGAAAGCGATTGGTATATGCCAGCAAAATCAACGAAATGGCAGAAAAAAGAATAGAGGGTGTAGATAAAGTGAGTTCTGTCATGTGGAATTAAATTTTTTTGTTACGCCAATTGGCTTTGACGAGGTAAAGATAGGTAAATAATAGCAATCCAATGCTATAAATGATATCGACCGTCCAGCAGAGGGTGATACTGGGGTGGTGCAGGATGATGATCCACCAGATCGACAGGACATAGATGGCCAGGGCTCCCAACTCCATGAGCATGGCCATAAATGAATTTCCGGTACCGGAGACGGCATTGAAATAGATGTTGCCGGGAATCAGGGTCAGGTAGCCGGCAACCATGACCCAAAGGGATCCGACAGAGGCTGCAATCAATGTTGGATCGTCGGTATAAAGTCGGAGCACGATGGACGGGAACAGACAGATCAAGACCATAATGGGTAATGCGAACTGGTAGGCCAACCGGATAATTTGTCGGACTGTCGGCATGATTTGGTCGTACTCTTTCTTCCCCATTAGAGTACTGGTCAGGGCGCTGGTGGTTGAGCTGTAAGCGCTGACTATGACAAAGAGGATTGACGATACGCTGCGGACAATGTTGGAGATGGCCAGGGGCCGTTCGCCGAGGTGTTCGACGGTCAAAAAGAAGATGAACCAGGTTCCAGTCGAAATGAAGGCCTGCAGCATGGTCCAGATCGACACGTTGAAAATTTGTGCGAGAATGGGGAATTTGAGGCCTTGCCACCGGAAGAGTCCGTAACGTTTTCCGTAGCCTCGGATGCGGGTATGGATAGCGAAGAAGAGCAGGGAGCTGAATTCGGCGGCCGAAGAGGCGATGGCGGCACCAGCGATACCCAATGCCGGGCAGCCGAGTTTACCAAAGATCAGGATGTAGTTCAGCACAATGTTGGTGAGCACCATTACGATTGAGTTGACCGTGAGCAGGCGTGTGTTGGTGGTACCGACGTAAAAGGCTCGAAACAGTACGGCTGCAAAAGAGAAGAAGAAACCGTAAACGCGCCAATCCAGGTAGGCGATTGCAGCGGCATAGACGGCATCCGATTCGATCAGCGGACGAAGCAGCAGGGGGGAGTACTGTCTTGAAACGCAAAACATAACGGCGGCAAACAGCAACAGAAAAAAGAGACCCTGTTGGAAGATTTTGCCGATCTCTTGCGGGCGCCCTTCGCCGTTACGTCGGGCAATCAGGATTTGAACGCCGATACTGAAGCCGAATCCGAGCATAAAGATGGCCATGAAATAGACTCCGGCCAGAGCAGATGCCCCCAATTCAACATCTCCAACCCGTCCCAGAAAAGCCACGTCGGTCAAGCCGATCAGATTTTCCATCAGTAAGCTGATCAGCAACGGGTAGGTAATTTTCCAAATATGTCGGTTCGTATAGGCCTGCATAGAGGGTGTTGAACTGCGTACGGTTTCGGTTTTACTAATTGCGTCTTGATGGGGGCGTCGGGTGTGTGCTGAAGCCTATTGGGAGACTTAGCCCATCCGTTCACTCAGCTTTTTTGCTGATGGCGACCAGTGGTTGGGCAGTTTGTCGATCCGTTTGGGGGCTTTGGATATGACGCATAGCCCCAGTTGGAGTATCGCGGTTACGTCTCTATCCGCCAGCATCCGATATGAACTGGACTACCGTTTTACAAAAGTTTGTGGTCAGTGATCTTTTTGTATTACGAAGCAGTTGGCCAGATCAATATCGAATCGGAGTGCATGAGAACGGATGCAACCTCTTACTCAACAATCGACAAAGGTAGGATTTTTATTTTCAAATGTTTAATTTTGGCTGTTTGCAAACAGATCGCTGCGATGGGAAACTGTCGTGTCCCTGAACAAAATGAATGCAGGGATAATTCTTGTGCGACAGGGTATGGTGGAAAAGGTTGTGATTTCACTATGTGTAGATGCTACAAACCGATTTCGATTAATTGCGGCGACAAATACAAACCAATTAATAATGTGAACGATGACAATAGTCAAAAAAAATATTCCGGTTTTGGAGATGAGCTGTGCGGTATGTGCTGCTAATGTCGAAAATATGGTGCGTAGTGTCGAAGGGGTGATCTCGGCAACGGTCAATTTTGCTTCGAATCAACTGTATGTTGAATATGATTCGGCACGCGTGACACCGCTTCAACTGCAACAGGCGGTGCGATCGATCGGTTATGATCTGATTGTGGACGAAGATCACGCAGAAGAGGAGCAACAACAGGCCCAACAGAACCATTACCACCAGCTGAAACGGACTACACTCGGCGCTTGGTGTTTTGCCCTGCCGTTGATGATTCTGGGGATGGTGTTCATGCATGAACGGTGGGCGGCTTGGTTGATGCTGTTGCTCTGTTTGCCGGTATTGTGGTTCGGACGTCTGTTTTATGTCAATGCCTGGAAGCAGGCTCGGCACCGTTCGGCCAATATGGACACCTTAGTGGCGTTGAGTACCTCGATCGCATTTCTGTTCAGTCTTTTCAATACACTTTTCCCTCAGGTGTGGCTGGCACGTGGGTTGGAACCACATGTCTATTATGAAGCGGCAGGTATGATCATCGCCTTTGTGTTATTGGGTAAATTGCTCGAAGAGAAGGCAAAGGGAAATACCTCTTCCGCCATCCGAAAATTGATGGGACTACAGCCAAGAACGGCACGTTTGGTTGTCGCCGGTGGTTTGGAACAGGATATTCCGGTGGCTCAATTGCAGGTGGGTGACCGGATCAGCCTGCGTCCCGGCGAAAAGATTCCGGTGGACGGTACGCTGTTTTCGGGGGCCTCGTTTGTCGATGAGAGTATGATTACCGGCGAGCCGATTCCGGCACGAAAGGAGCCTGGAGACCGTCTGCTGGCCGGTACGGTCAATCAACGCGGTTCTTTTGTGATGGAGGCAACCAAAGTGGGTAGTGATACCCTGTTGGCGCAGATCATTCGGACCGTTCAGGAGGCTCAGGGGAGCAAGGCTCCGGTCCAACGGATTGCCGACCGTATTGCAGCGGTTTTTGTTCCGACAGTGATCGGCCTGGCTCTGCTGACGTTTGTGCTTTGGATGATTTTTGGCGGTGAAGGAGCCTTGACCTATGGCCTGTTGGCAATGGTCTCGGTATTGGTCATCGCCTGCCCGTGTGCTTTGGGGTTGGCGACACCTACTGCCTTGATGGTGGGTATCGGTAAGGGGGCTGAACAGCAGATTCTGATTAAGGATGCCGCAGCGCTGGAACGCATGTGCAAAATCGATACGGTGGTGCTGGATAAAACCGGTACCCTGACCGAAGGACGTCCAGAAGTGACCTCCTGGATCTGGACAGCAGGACGTGAGACTGAGCAGAATTTGTGGCGTGATCTTTTTTATTCGGCGGAGTCCCGTTCGGAGCATCCGTTGGGGGAAGCTGTGGTCCGTTATCTGGAGCAGCAGGGAGCTACCAATCGTTCGCTCTCCCTATTCGAGAGTTTGACGGGAGAGGGGGTCGAATTTCAGGTTGACGGTGCTGCCGAATCGAGTGTTGCGGCATCGGAGACGGTCTCTCCGTCTGAGACTGCCACTGCAGTTGGAGAAGACGTAAACGCACAAGTTGAGGACTCAAACAGCCCTCAGACGAAATATTGGATCGGTAGCTTTAAGTTGGCGAAGCGTTATGGGGCGGTTTTGGATCGACAGTTGGCTGCCGAAATCGCCCGACAGGAGCAGGCCGGGTGCACGACGGTCTTCGGAGGATGTGGCTCGCAGTTGGTGGCTGTGGCCGTAATTAGCGACCGGATCCGATCGACCACCCCCGAAGCCTTAAAGGAGTTGCGTCGTGCAGGCATCGATATCTGCATGCTGACCGGTGACAGCCAAAAAACAGCCGCTGCGATTGCCTCTGAGTTGGGTGTCTCGCAATATCAGGCTGAAATGTTGCCTGCCGATAAGGAGCAGTATATTCGTCGGTTGCAGCGTGAGGGCCACACGGTGGCGATGGTTGGGGATGGGATCAATGATTCGCAGGCCCTCTCGTGCGCAGATGTCAGCATTGCCATGGGACGGGGTACGGATATTGCGATGGAGGTGGCTATGGTGACGTTGATCTCCTCCGATTTGCAACTTGTTCCACGGGCCTACCGGCTTTCACGGGATACGGTACGGGCCATTCGCCAAAATCTCTTTTGGGCCTTTATCTACAATTTGATTGGTATCCCCATTGCGGCTGGTGTGCTCTATCCGGTGTGTGGTCTGCTGCTCAATCCGATGTTGGCCAGCGCTGCCATGGCCTTCAGCTCGGTTTCGGTGGTGATGAACAGTCTGCGACTGCGCTGGAAGTAAATTTTATTTTTAGACGCAGCTTGGTGAATTGTGTTAGTTCCGGGTAGTTGTTGTGGTGAAATTTCGTATCTTGTGTACGATATTGGGGCAGACAGTTGACCACGGAAGTGGCTGCTAACTGTTGTGGAGGATTAGCCCCGGTAGGTAGTGTTATCAGTAGTAATCACAATTTTAATGTATAGAAGATGAAAACAAGCCAATTCAGAACCAATGCGAAGTGTGACGGATGTGTAGCTCGTTTTGCTGACAAACTCAACGAGATTGTTCCTCGTGAACAGTGGAGCATTGATCTCTCGACGGCCGATAAGGTGTTGACCGTTACGGCAGATGTGCCGGATGAAAAGATTATTGCAGAGGTGAAATCAGCAGGTTATAAAGCCGAGAAACTTTGAAAGCCCGTTGCGCTGTTTGGGCTGTTCGGTGATGCTATGTAATTGGATACCGTTATTTCGTTTTCTTTTTCCGCATGACACATGAAATACAAGGTATTTTATGTGTAAAATATGTTCGGAATAAGTTGTTATGTGCTTATCAATGAGTGTTTCAGAAGCGAAGAGAGATTATGCTAAGCACTTCAGTCAAAACGTTACAGTATTGACGAGATGACTGCCCATATTGCAGCGATTTGAGCAAACGGCAAGAGATGTTGCAAGTCTTTTGCGATTTATAATAATTAAGGTGCTGCGTGTAATATCCTTATATTGATTCAGAGTTATTAATTATTCTACATCTTAATAGGAACAGCAGAAAATGAAATCCTTTGCCAGTCAAGATATGACTGGCAAATTTGTGCTTGTACTTTGTTGTTCGGTGGGGTAATATATATTCTTTTTGTCTGATCCTATCTTCTATTCTGCATTAGTGCGTGTGGTAATGCCGATTGTTTGGCTAAATTTGCGTTTGGTCATCAAATTAAGAAGGTTCGCATGAAAGAGCATACGGTAAAAATGGTCGATTCGTTTGAAGGACATGATGATGAAATGGTCTTCGAAAGTTTTGAGGCGACGGCAGAGAACCCGGTGCCATCCGAAATTTACGTTATGCCCCAGAAAATTCATGGAATGGGGGTTTGTATCTGTAAAGAGGGAGAGTCAATGATCTCCATTGACAAAAAACAGTACCGGATCGGCAAACACAATATGGTGATCTTTTTGCCAGGATCGGTGGTCCAGCCGATCAGTCGTAGTGATGATTTTGTGGGTTACTGTTTGATGTTGAAGGTGGATCGGGTCATAGATCTTGATCCTTCGGCGGGTGTACAGCTCTATCTGACGGTGCGCGATCATCCTTGGGCATCGTTGACCGATCAGGATATGCAGAGCTTGTTTGAAACGTGCGACCTGATCAAAAAGAAGATGAAAATAGTTGATCATCCTTATTATCGGGAGATCATAGCCAATCTTATTTTGAATCTTGTCTATGAGATTGGGGCAATCATGCAGCGGGGTAAGAAAATTGAACATCGGAAAGCCCGTGGACGACAAGAGGAGCTATTTGAAAAATTTCTCTATTTGGTGGCAACCCATTATCGCATGCACCGAGATCTCGGTTTTTATGCTGAACAGATGTGCTTGACTCCCAAATATCTTTCATCGATAGTCAAGCAAGTTTCGGGATCCAGTGCCACGGAGTGTATTATTAGATCAGTGATCCGCAATGCCAAAGCCCTGTTGGAAACCTCCCAACTCACGGTTCAACAGATTGCCGATTATCTTAATTTTCCGACGCCGTCGTTTTTTGGTCAATATTTCAAAAAACATGTCGGGATGACTCCGAAAGAGTATCGTATGCAGTCTCATTGAGGTCAAATAAACTTGTTGAAATCATCGTCCTTTAGAACAAAAAAACGTACCTTTGGGAAAATTGTTCGAACGAAAGTATCGTGAAACGAATTTTTCAAGGGAAAATTTGCTGGGTAAGGGTGATGGGGGTGTGCCTCCTGTTGTGGGGACTTGGTTTACCGCAATCCATTTCAGCAAGCAGTATCAAACCAGCAGCCGAGACTTTCCCGTTTACACCGATTCCGGATCCGATGTTTCACCCGGATACATTGGTTGGCGATACTCTTGTGTGGGATAGTTTGGTGCGGATAAGCGGTTGGCAACGTTTTCAGCATAAGGTCGATCGGATGACCCAAACCCGGCTCTATAAAATGACCTATTTGTCGGTGCCTCTGATCGTTGCGGGCGTTGCCTTGAACCAGCAGCGATACCATTTCCGGGCTTTGCGTGATTCTTATATTCCTTCCTTCAGATATCATTACGACGACTATGTGCAGTACGCTCCGATGGCATTGACCTATGGCTTGAAACAGGCCGGGGTTCCGGGGCGCAGCTCGTGGGGACGCATGCTGGTATCCAATGTTTTCTCTGCGGCATTGATGGCAGGGTTTGTCAATACCTTGAAATATTCGGTCAAGCAACCTCGACCCGACGGATCGGGCAATAACTCGTTCCCGTCGGGACATACCGCTACAGCCTTTATGGCTGCAACCATTCTGCATAAAGAGTACGGTTTGACGCATAGTCCCTGGTATAGTATTGGCGGATATATGACCGCAACGACAATTGGCTTGAGTCGTTTGATGAATAACAAGCATTGGATTTCAGATGTGCTTGTCGGTGCTGGAATCGGCATCTTGTCAACGGATTTGGGCTATTATTTTGCCGATTTGATCTATAAAGACCGGGGCTTGCGCCGTTCTGATCGGGATGACTCCCGGTTTAATTATGACCGTAAAGCCTCGTTTTTTGGTCTTTATATGGGGTTTAACTGGGCGGGAAA
>UQYM01000046.1 GCA_900545315.1 uncultured Alistipes sp. | reverse complement strand
CCAAAGACCCAAACACCATCTACCTGACCGACGACCATGCGGTAACTGTTACCCCGACCTCTCTGTCGTTCTACGTCGATCAAACCTCTAGAACGCTAACCATCAACTGTGAGGCCAACGATCAATGGGTTGTAACGCCAGAACTTCCCGACGATTGGCAGGGCTCACCGCTATCGGGAACCGGTCCGGGAACCATCACCGTAACCGCCACCGCAAACAACACCTCCACTCCACGCAACGGATCGCTGTCCATCTCTATCGGTGGGCTTTCGATCCAAGTCCCCTGCGATCAAGATGGCATACCTGAAAGAGACACCTTCCACCTGATACTAAACGACGTTTCTCACGATCAAGGGATTGTCAGAGTCATGACAAGAGACGGAGAACCAGTGCAGGACTATTTAGAAATTAATGGTGTGGCAGGAGGGAAAGACCTTCCAGAAACACCTTGGTCAATACTGATGCTTCCCGGGAATACTGACGGCCAGACCTCTGTGGGGGGAGCCGTAGATAGTGCGAGAATTTTGTCGGTGAATAAGGATTACACAGGTTCGTATAAGGGAGAGATTGCCGATTACACTTGGGATAACTTCTGAAAAACAAAATGATATGGCTATTTATATAGGTGACAAAAATATTACTGAGGTAGCGGCTGGTAACGCTTTGGAATCTGCGAAACAGTATGCCGATCAAGGCGACGCTTCGACTTTGACGCAGGCCAAAACATACACCAATGAACGAGAAGATAGTATCCGGACAGATTATACTGAGGCCGACGCTACAACACTGAAAAGCGCCCAAGCGTATGCCGACAACAATAAGGTGGATAAAACCGCTATTGGTGTTGCCGGCGGTGTGGCTGAGCTGGATGACAACGGATTAATTCTCTCCTCTCAGCTCCCATCCTATGTTGATGATGTCTTGGAGTACGACTCTCTGGGTAGCTTCCCGGCCTCTGGCGAAGCTGGGAAAATCTATGTAGCCAAAGACAGCAACCTCACCTATCGGTGGAGTGGATCGGGATATGTGGAGATTTCGCCCTCCTTGGCTTTGGGGGAGACCTCCTCAACAGCCTACCGAGGAGATCGGGGCAAAACGGCATACGACCACTCGCAGATCAAAAGCGGAAACCCCCACGGAACCACATTCGCCAGCCTGCCGGACAAGCCCAATGCCCTGCCCGCAAACGGTGGAAATGCCGACTCCTTCACAGACCAGGCCGGAACCGGCAACAAAAAGATCTGGACCGGCACTGAAGATGAACTCGCCCTGATCTCGTCTCGAGACGCAAATACCATCTATTTGGTCTTCAAAAACGAGTCGGATTTTCTGTCGGTATCTCCCACCGTCCTCTCCTTCTCTGGCATGCCGGAGGATCGCAGCATTCAGATCAAATGCAACCCTTCGCTCCAATGGAGTATCATTGGTCTGCCCGAGGGGTGGACTGCCACCCCGACCTCTGGGGTCGGTCCCGCAACGGTAACCATACACGCAACAAAATCAGAGACAGCCTCCGAGGGCTCGATCTCAGTCAGCGGTGGAGGCATGACCGCAACGGTGAACTACACGCAGGCTGCATTTCAACGTCAAACCGTGTACTTGGTATTGGTGAAATCTAATAATGGTTGCTACGTCCGCCTCTCTTTGGATCATGATTCCATTGATCGTCCTGTAAAGGCAGCCTCAAATGTCAGCTTCTGGTATGAATCAGTCTCCCATCCCACAGCCTATGAATACACCATCGAAAAAGGGAAAGACCGATGGGAAGGGAACGGTACAGACTACATCGAACGAGGCACTTCCTACCCGGAAAATGCTTCCATCCGGTTTGAGGGCGAAAATCCCCAGGATGAGCTTTACACCTATGAAATCGGAGATACACTGACACAACAATGATCATCATCGGAACCAATAATATTGCCGCTGCATACGTAGGCGCAACGGCTGTCGAAAAGGCATACGTCGGCAACAACCAGATCTACCCCAATACCTCGCTGACTCTGTCTGCCTCGGAGCTGTCATTTGCCGCTGCGGGGCAAATCCTGACATTGGATATTGTTGTGGATGAAAATAAGCCCTGGACCATCACAGTTCCCAACGATTGGCAGGTCTCACCGCTCTCGGGCACCGGCCCGGCTTCCATAACCGTAACCGCTGCAAACAACACCTCCGCAAACAGACGGTCCGGAACCCTCATGGTATCCAGTGAACAAGACGCTGCATCATGCACCCTCACCCAAGAGGCGGGAGTCAAGGTTTTTTCGGAGATTACCATATCTGCGTTTAGTTACCCGGACATATCGGCGAAGGGAGGGTCTGTCGCCCCGAAACTGAACTATACGCAGGCCTGGACCTGGAACGCTGTCGCCGGAAGTGGAGGTAACATAACCACTGGAGCCACAGTAGTATACACTGGCGATAATGTGGATACGCAAGGCAACGTAACAGCCACTTCTAAAGAGCTGGTGATCTCCGACCGGTCCAAGGTGACTACCGTCTCGGTCTCTGTCACCCTGAACGGCAAATCCACTACTGCACAGGCTGACATTTATCAAGAGGCCAACACCCGAGCGTTAACCTCGGTTGAAATCAGACAAAATGGCGGCGGAGCGGATCTCACGACGCAGTTCTCGGCAGCTGGAGGATCGGGTTATTATGCTCCTTATGGCACCTATACCTATACCTCGGGAAGTACGAAATGGGTGGAATTGGATACTCAAACCACATTGAGCAGTTGGTCTATCGATCAGTCGTGGATCACCCTTTCTGCTCATCCAACTTATGGATGGACGGTCATTGCCAATGCCGAAAATCGAGGCACAACCGCAGGAAATCAAAGAACAGCTACACTCAAACTGTCTGTAGGCAGCTTATCGGATAGTATCATCTTGACCCAGGAGGCTAATACCAGATATGATAAACGCACAGTATTACATTGTGATAATTTAGCTGGACCTACTTCAAAAACGGTTAGTGCAGCAGGTGGTGAAGTCTTCTTATCAGTAGAATTAATCAGAGGATTCTCATCAGGAGCGGAAGGAGATCCTTATGATGTAACTAATTCTTCAAACATAACTGTCACTGGAACTGGATTTTATATTCAAAGTGGTAGATTAATTGTTAGTAGTAGAGGTACAGAAATAGGACCAATAAGGACAGGTACATTAAAAGCTACCTGGAATGGACTTACTTCTCCTGATACAATATGTACGCAAGAAGCAAACGAACAGAAACAAACCGCTTGCAGCATTGAAATCGACCAGGATTATCAAGATCCGTTGGGGTACAATAACACCAATGTTCCTGCAGCTGGAGGACGAGTATGTATCGTTGGGGTACGTCATTACTCTTACACCTCCGGTGCTACCAGTCAGATTGAATATGACAGCTTTACGCTGAATTGCAATCAAAGTTGGTGTGTCTCAGATGATGCGTCTAACTTAACAATATCAAGTAGAGGCACGGTTACGGGATCAGATCGATCAGCGACAGTTTATTGGCAAGATGGATCCTGCAAATCCAATGAAATGACCATCACACAAAAAGCCAATCAAGAAGCAAGCTATTCCATTTATGGAGGTGTTGAGTCTAAAACACCAACCGGAAGTGCTAATGATTGGATGTCAGCGGGAGGCGGCACATTTACGTTCTTTACCCAATTAAAAGTTACATATTCTTCAGGGAGTACCGAAGAGAGGTCTGTAACCCAAAACACAGAATACGTGATGGATTCTGGAGGTTACGCTACGGTAACCGGCAACAAAGCGACTATTCCTGGCAGAGGAATTACTATTGGGAATGCACGATATTGTGGTTTTACACAACGTTATAGCATCGGAGGAAAGACCTACACCAGTTGGTTCAATACAGCGCAAAACGGGAACTATGTTGAATCTATTAAAGGGTCGGTCGGAACATTTAGTTATCCTACGATTGGGGCCGGTGCTACAAGTGCTACGCCGGACCTCTCAGCAGGATTTGGCATATTGTTTACCTTTAGCAGTGGCAGTACCTCTTCAAGTGCTCCTGCCTCCACCTACGGAACCTTATCCGTCCCCTCAAGCTTTAAATTGTCTGCCTCTCAGAATGGGTTTACCGCAGTGAATGCAAGCACCGGGGTCCTCACAGCTACTAACCGAGGAACAACGATTGGGGATGCAAGAACCTCCGGAACAGTTACAAGAACCCTCACAGCCACATGGACCCCAACAAGTTCGTATAACACCGCCGGAACAAAAACTTCTACCTGGAGCACTACGGCGACTTGTACGCAGGCTGCAAATACCCTCACCTGGAATACACCAACCATCTCCCGTACTACCCCTGTAACCATAGCAGCGGCCGGTGGCACGGACAATGTGGCAACTGGATTGACCTATTCTCAGACGGGGCAGTATTCCAGCGGATCGCCGGCCTCAGCCAATTCTGGAGGAACATTGTCTTACGCGGTCAAAACGGCCAAAACCGGATTTAGTCTGTCCGGATCCACCGTAACGGCAACAAACAACACCTCAACCTCGGCCCGGAATGGATTTGTGGTAACCATTACCCTAAAGTTAAATGATAAGACCACCACAAAGGATATAACCTACAACCAGGCCGCAGGATACTTCACATATGCTAATCCGATTATTAATGCGACCTATCCGACGATTCCTGCATCGGGTGGAACAGTCACCCCCACCGTATCTTATTCTCAAACCTACGGTTGGAATGGGGCAACCTCGGGGGCAGGTACGGATACGACCGGTGGAAGTATTAGTTATGCAGGAAGCTCGGTGAATACCTCAAATGGTTCCGTAACTGCTGGATCTAAAGGGGCTGTCGCATCTGGTGTGACTGACGTAACAACTGCTACAATTACCGTTACCATACACGGTAAGAGGAGCGATAAGCAGGTCAAAGTTCAACAGGCAGCCAACTCCATTGACCGGTATAACTATGGGAATTATACCGCCAGCCTGTCGTTAAACAGCACTGCAGCTTTGGCAGCTGGAGCGACTACGCGTACTGTAACTTGGGGCTATATTCGAAGATCCAAAACTCCGGTTTACTCTTCCGGTGATTCAGGGTCAGCTTCGACGGAAACGTGGAGCGGCACCGCGTACTTGACCGTATCGGTGAATTCGGGCGCTTCGTATTGTAGCGTAAACCCGGCAAGCTATACCAATTCCAGCTCTACGACCTCCTCCACTTTAACTAAGACTACGTATGGGACTACCGTCATCTCTGCGCAGACCTATACGCTTCAGGTTCGACAAGGATCCGCTTCAGGTACTGTGGTAGCCTCTACATCAGTTTCCTCTAACGCAAACGCGGTTACCAATTCGAATTACAATCCACGCATCACCACGTATGGAACGCCCGCTGTAAGTATTGGTTCAGGCATGACAGCTGCAGGAGGTTCCGCCACGGTATCCCACTCGGTATCGAATACGCAAACGTATAATGCCCTATATACCTCTGGGAGCACAGGCCCTAATCAAACCAGATCGGTCGCTGGCACCTCTACGATTTCCATCACCTCAAATGGAAATAGTGCATTCAGTCTATCTGGGAATACGCTCTCCCATCGAGATATGGCTACCACTTTGGCAACAGACTCCGTGACCATCACTGCCAAAAACTCGGGAGATACATCCAAAACAAAAACCGCCAGCACCTCCATCACGAACTCGCGTAAGGCGACAAGCAGCTCCGGTGGTGTAATAACTTATGGAAATGTCACAGCCGGTACAATTACCAACCAAACTATTCCGGCGGCCGGAGGTTCGGCCACCGCTACTGCCGGCAATGGCTCTCAAAGTTGGAATAAAACAGCTGTGGTAACAACATATACGTATGACTCCGGAGATACGAAACAGGAGACAACAACAGCCGCCTCCTCCGGGAACAACACCATATCGCCCAGCGTATCCTCCATTACAGCCTCAGCCTCTTCGAAAGGTCGAACAGTTTCAGGCCAAACCACTGTGAAATCTCAAACCGTAACCTGGAGTGGATCTGCAGGAAAATCGGCATCTGGAACCCTGTACATCTACCAAGCTGCTAACTCCGTAAAGAGTTATAGCAATATCCTTATCAATCAATTTGGTTATGATAATATCCCATATTCAGGAGGGTCCGATTCTCCTGTAATGGATATAACATATGATGTCACTTATGACTCCGGAACATATCGTGATGAACATGGGTTACCTTCAGGATATTCCATCTCCTACTCCATCTCTGGATCAGGTTTTTCAATTAATGCCTCCTCTGGAGTCGTAACGGCCCAAGCTAATACAACTACAAATACCCGAAGTGCAACCGTAACCGCTACGGTAAAAAATAGCTCAGGCACATCTATCACATCTGCTACCACCAAAATCACCCAAGATGCAAAACCTGGACCCGTGGATATTTACATTACCACCTCGTTTAATTACGCCACCTCACAGATCCAAATCAATTTCAGCTCCGCTCCTAAAGATACCTTCTTCATCAAATTCATGGGATATGATCAATTTGGAAGTATTTGGGAGAGCGTGACTGGATTTACCCCAAGCTCTGAAACTTCATTTACCTATACACCTCCAGGATACTCTATAACTGATCAATTTAGTATTGAAGGAATTGGTTCAAGTGAATATACAATCTCACCATCATCTCCTTACGAAACCTCTAACGCTCGGTACTATTGGTCAAGTGGAATGATAACTATGGTATAACCTAAACAGATAACCTTATGACAAAAGAGAATCTTTGGCAAGTCATCGTCGGGATGGTGGTGGCTGCCCTTAGCACTGTAACGCTCAATATGGGCGGTTTTGCGCTGATCCCACTGCTGATCGTAGCGATCACCTGGGGAGGTGTCAAGCAAAGCACCGGGAAAGAGTACAAAAACGCTAAAGGCGAATACGAAAAACCGAAGTTTTGGAAAGACTTTGTACCGGTAGTCGCTGGAGGAATCGTTATGTGGCTGATTTCAATTTTGTAGAAAGTATGGTCGGGGTTCCCGACCTACTTTTAACATACTTACCCAACATGTATGGACTGGACAGCTATTATTATAACCATTCTCACACTACTCATCAGCAATGGCGGATTGGTGACGTTAGTCACGCTGCGCGAAAAGAAAAACGCCGCCTTCTTAGATAATGTCAGCAAGCTGATCGACCAGTGGCAAGAGGTGGCAAATGACCGAAAGCTGCGGGCAGATGAGCTGAAATCTGACCTCGACCGCAAAGATGCAAAAATCGACTCCCTCTATGCCGAAATCGCTAAACTGCGTGGCGAGTTGGATCACACCCGAACCTCCGAAGCGGTGGCAAGAATGCTGAAATGTGAAAATACAGCATGTCTCGACAGAAAACCTCCTTTTGGAAGTGTTGAAATTAAGATCGTTAAAACTGTTGACAAATGAAATATTTTACCATCCACGAATTGACACAATCGGACACAGCACATCAAAAGGGCATTGATAACACTCCTCCGCCTGCTATTAAAGTTAAACTGACATCGCTGATCAATAACCTGCTCGATCCGATCCGTGAGGCATGGGGGAGCCCCATCTCTGTGAACAGTGGGTACCGGTGTCCGGTATTGAATAAAGCAGTTGGAGGGGTTCCCACCAGTCAGCACCAAAAGGGCGAAGCGGCCGATATTACCGTGGGATCCCCTGAACTGAATCGACAACTATTCGATTTGATTGCTAAAGGTGATTTCGACTTTGACCAGCTGATCGACGAAAGCAACTATAGTTGGGTACATATCTCCTACGCAGCCGGAAAAAATCGACATGCAATTCTACATCTATGAAAAATGTGATAATTTTCTCAGCTGTTATTTTGGGAGCATTCCTATTAGGTAGGGCCACCAAACCTGTCCAAACGGTTAATGTGATGTATCACGACACTCTGCCTCCGATCGTCCGCATCGATACAGTACGTGATACGCTGTTAGTACCAAAATATGTCCAAGTGGAACGCTTCGACACCATCCGGGACACTGTGGATGGGAATCCAATCTATCTGCCTGTGCCGATCAGCAGCTACCTGTTCACTGATGATTCGACATATCTCATTGACATGGAAGGGTACAACGTCAAAGCCCGCAGTATCGAGGTCTATCCCCGCACCATCACGCAGACCGTCATCGAACGGATCGAGGTTCCCGCAAAGCCTAAACGTTGGGGGATCGGAGTAAGTGCCGGTGGGGCATTAACGCCCCACGGGGTACAGCCCTATATTGGAGTCGGAGTGCAATACCAGTTGATTGAGTTTTAGGGTTTGAAATGCGGAAATTCCTAAAAGATCGATGCTATTTTTTTGCTTTAAGCGCTTTTTTTTTCTCAGAAACCAATCTTCGTTCAACTTTCTTGACATCTTCGGCCGGAGGCATTAATTCAGGCCGAATTCCTCTCTCGATGAGCATTTTACGTACAGCCAAATTGTTGTCGACATGCTCCTGCTCAATTGGATTAACACCATACAGGTCTTTTGCCTGGACATTTGTGCTTGTCATTTCAGCCGCTAGGTCTTTAGCCTTAATGCCAATGGTGGGCATGAAATCTGCAACTGGGCGAGTTCCGGGAGCTCCGAATTTTCGCTTTAATTGAACTGTTGACAAACGGAATAATGCCTGGTCACCTCTTGACCGGATGAGACCGAAACCTGTAGTATCCACCCCCCTTTCATATAGCACGCCGGACAATTTACGTTCCGTCTCTATCAATTTAGCTCGTGCCTCCACCCGCTCACTTTCCAGCAGACGTTGCGTAATAATTTCGGCTTTACGTGTTTGAACGGCAAAGTAGTTTTGCGCAAAAGCTATTTCGGGTTTTCGGCTGTCTCCATTTTGAGCAACCAAATAGCAAGCGTAGCGAGTCAATAAAATATCCTCGATCTCCTTTTCGGCCCCTTTGGGCATGGGGATCGTTTTCCTGACATCAGGAAAATGATCGGAAACATTTACATCAGCATTATTCGCTGCTTCCTTTGCCTTTTCGATTACTTTATAAAAATTTTCCCATTTGGAGTATCCTAATAAAAATTGTAACTCACGGGCACTCCAACATTCCACACCCTGATATTCTGAAGCTGCCGCCTCAAATCTTTCAAATAACGCAGTTATTTCGTCAGCCTTCATCTCCTGTTTTTTTTTGCAAATTTAATATTATTTCAATTCTCGTTGACGATTCCGGATGGAATAATCAGTTCTTGATTGAAAGGGCAATCACGCCACAGGGACTGCAGCCGTACATAGGAATAGGTGTGCAGTACAACTTGCTTCTTTGGTAAATTACGACTATCTTTCAATAAAAATTTTTGGACAATTATCACCAAATTGAATCCACTGGTGCGACCGCCTTTGTTTATTCATTGTTTATACAAGAGCCAACAGCATAACAACTAACAATCTGATTTACAATAAATACACTAAAATATATTTAGTGTTTCCTAAACTTTAAATGCAGGTTCGAGTCCTGCTAGAACCACAAGCCTTAAAAGTAGCTAAAACATTGAGGATTTGCATTATTGCAAATCCTTTTTTTGTAATAATGTCACGCTATAGACGATACTTCCCCTTAAATATTATTACAATAAAGAAATAAATTCGCCACAATTAATATTCAATTTAAGAGACCAACGCAATAAGAATCAATCTTACTATTGTTTTGCAATGCTTCACAACGGTGGATCAAAATTTTTCGATATGGGGCAAGCGACTCTCCTCTTATAATTCACCACCCAGAACTGCGTCGATACACATTACATTTACGCCTTTTTATTATATATATATATATATTACTTTGATTTTCAAAACTATATAAACATATTTGTAATACCTATTTACTAACTTTATAAAACCTAATCTTATTTATCTTCGCATCAATGATGTTGCTAAGTGGTTACATAGTAAATGCTGCAACCACAGAAAATTCCAATACAACCGCTAGCGAAACAAGTGCGGAAGTTGTCACTATACATTTAAATTTTAATGTTACGGATCGAACCGTACAATTCAGTTGCCCGGAATGGAAAAAATATGGAATCACTACTATCAACGTGTACATACACAATGTTGATGTATATCAATGGGATGGATCCGGTTTTGATTATAATACTACTGCTTGGGTTCAATTAGACTTAAACCCCGACTCAGAAGTTGCACCAGTAATTTTAAAACCAAATAGCTACGTAGCTATAGATGAAATAGATGTCGTAAGTTCAGGCGATTATGATTTCGATTTTGTGATTACTGGAATTGCAGCATGGTAAGCATAATAGGGTAAGTAACAGTAAAGGAGATCCCGCTGGGATCTCCTTTACTGTTACTTAAAGAAAGATATCTCGCAATTTTCAATTGATATTGACATGGGTAGATTCTAAAGTCATCTAAACTTCCGTACTACAAGGAGTTGATTAACTCAATCTTCATCTATCGGACTCGATGCAACCCGTATCAACTATGCATCGGCTAACGTCACATCTTAAAGCCGGAAGTATTTTACACGTCCGTCGAAATTAGGATTGGAGATCACCATAATACGAAGAAAAGATATTGGAGCAGCATATCCGAAGATCAGACGCTTTTGATTGGATTAACCGGATACCAAGAAAGTCCTCAAATGTTGACCGCAATAGTCCGGCAACACAAAAAAAGTCCAGGCCACCAATAAAAAAATTATTTCATGCGTAACCGTGTATTACACATTATTGTTGGCAGTATCATTCTGTTGTTATTTGTCGGTATTATCGGCAAGTATTACCTCGAAGCACAGATAAAAAAGAGTTTGATACAGGAAGTTGAACAACGCACCTCCGGGCTTTATCGCCTGGAGATCGGTTCCATAACCGTAGGATTTATTCATCGATCCATCAAAATGGAGCATGTCCGTTGCGTGGCAGATAGTACAGCACTGATTGCACAACGAGAGAGCCATTTTATCACTCTCATTGAGATCGAGCAGTTAAAAGCCAAAGGAGTACACTGGCATAAGATCGACTCCGCTTTGACCATCAGCTGCGAACAGATTGCAGTACAACAACCAACCGTTCATTTTTCCCGATACAGGGCCTCATCCTCCATAGACAACGGGAAATTGGTTCCATCAGCCGATACACGACGTCGTTTTGCCCGAATGAGCGAAAAGATTATCATCGAAAATTTCACTGTAACGGACGGTACTGTGTATGAATACGAAAGGATCGTATTTGTTGCTGGACAGGGTATTGGAGAGAGCGACGAATTGGAGGCATGCCAAACAGTCCATTTGGAGGCCGAACAACTGTCCGAGCAAAAGGCCAAGCAAGCAATTGGATCAATGACAAGACCAAAAACCGGACAAAAGACGGCAACAGCAAACACACCGGAAATGAATCGGGCGCAGACTACGGCAGAGGCAGCAATGGGGGCTGCAAATGAGCATACGGTGGAACATGCAGTTGGACTTGCCAATGGGCAAGCCAATAGATTGGCGATTGGGCAAACGCAGAGTCCGGCAAATGGACAAGCGAATAATCCGGCGAATGGGCAACTGCCGGCAGCTTTCCGCACACGCATCCACAACGGTATTACTTTGCAAACAGGGAGTTTGATTCTCGATCTGACTCCAGGGAGCAATAACAGCAGCCTCAGTGGTCGAGATTTAGTCGTTGATCTATCACAATTTCAATATGCACTCGACAACGGAGACAATCAGCTGAGCATAGATTCGCTTCATCTTGACACTCATGACCGACTGATTCGGACCGTTGGGTTGGCTCTTCTTCCGCAACTTCCCCAAAGCGACTATGCCGAACTCAGCCACAAACACGGCGATTGGACCCAGCTCGAAACCGCAATAACGGTGTGGTCCGGCGTGGACTTCCCTGCATTGGTGAAGGAGCGGATCGTATCGATCGATACAATCAAGATCCAAGGGGCCAAAATCAGCAGCTACAAAAATCGGCAAGTTCCACAGCCGCAACGGGAAAAGCAGCTGCTCAGCCAAACAATTCGTGAGCTGCCGGTTGCGCTGCGGGTAGGATGTATCGATTTCGGACCGCTCGATATCATCTATCAGGAGCTGTCCCCGGAGGGGACACAACCGGGCACCCTGACCTTCAAAACATTGACCGGGCAGTGCCTCGGCCTGACCAACCGGCCGGAGGCCGGAGCTTCCCCAATGAGCATCCATCTGCAGGGCCAATATTTGGGGAAGGCTCCCCTGCAAGCCGATTTTCACTTTCCGTTACAGGATTCGAATGATCGATTTACTGTCAAGGGGCGGCTTGGAACATTCGACCTGCAGGATTTAAATCCCCTTACCGAACCTTTGGCCAACCTGGAGATCCAAAGTGGTCAGGTCGATTCTCTGCTGTTTACCATCACGGGAGACGCCACCCAATCATCAGTTGACTTGAAGTTGTTGTACCACAACTTGGATGTAGCGTTGATCAAAGTGGAGGAGGGAAAGATCCTCCAACGGCGATTGCTTTCTGAAGCGATTGAGGATTGGATTCTGCTACCGTCCAATCCTCAGTACGGCATCACACGTACCGGAACAGGAACAGCATCAAGAGACCCCTATAAATCCCAATTCAACTATTTATGGAAATCGTTGTGGCCGGGGTTGAAATCGACATTGATCCGACACCGGGATCGAAACCGAACGCACGATAAAGAGCGTTGGTGATCTCGCACACTTCGAGTTTTCATTCCATAGACATATCGTCACATCGAAAAACGCCATTGAACCGTCTGTTCCAAACCACCCTACGCCCGACCCACATCACACAAAACAAACAGCGTCCACTCGTTTACAGATGAGTGGACGCTATTATTAGTAAAAGCTGTTATCAATAAAACTCTGCGCGACCCCTGCGACAGACGCTTACATCTGCAGCGGAGAGGGTTGAACGGGTTCGGGCGTGGAGGTTGGTTGGAAAGCCTCTGCCGGCTCGTTTTCACCGGGAGTAACCGTTGGGGTGACCACATCAGGGCGTTCGAGATAGGTGTTGGAGATCAACCGACGACCCACTTTTGAGATCATCCAGGGGCCATAGATGCCTGCCGTAATGAGTGTTAACAGCGCCTGGCCATATACGTAGAGGCAATCGTGACCGATTCGGCCCTGATAGCCAAATGCGCTCTCCTCCCCGGACTCAGAGACCAAACGCATATTTCCGACGATATAACGGTAGATCATCACACCAGCAATCGGAACAAACAGCCCAGCAGTCAGAATGCAAAGGACAATCTGAATGAACATAAACAGCATGGTCACCGGGATCGACACTTTCAGCGCGATCCGGGAGTTGCCGTAAGTGAAATCGATCAACCAACGATATACAAACGCACAATAGAGACCGTACAGCAGTAAAATAGCGACCAGACAGAGTGGTGAGATAATGGCAAACCCTGCACTGCCGCTCTTCATGGCCACATACAGCGAAAAATAGAATATTCCCAACAAGAATATATAAGGAATGAAGAGCACACAG
>UQYM01000045.1 GCA_900545315.1 uncultured Alistipes sp. | reverse complement strand
AGAGCGTGCTCTTCTTCGTCCAGCGTCGTTGGATTGCGTTTGGCGGTGTGGCGTTGGGTATCTTCCTGCTGGTGTTCCTGATGAAGGTGACGCCGACCGGTTTGGTCCCCAATGAGGATACCGGTACCGTCTTTGCCGTGTTGGATATGCCTCCCGGAACCTCTCAGGAGCGCACTCAAAAGGCTTTGACCCAGTTGGATAGCCTGATCGCTGCCAATCCTGCCGTTAAGTCACGTACCACCATTACCGGTTATAGCTTTATCGCCGGTCAGGGTAACACCTACGGTACCATCATTGTCAAACTGAAGGATTGGGCTGAGCGTGAGGATATGGAGAATGCTGATTTGAACTCCGTGATCGGCTCACTCTATGTACAGGCCAAAATGGGTATCTCTGATGCCAATGTGTTGATCTTTGGTCCCCCGATGATCCCAGGTTATAGTATCAGTAACGGTTTCGAGTTGAACCTCCAGGATAAGACCGGTGGCGATTTGGATCGATTCTTTGAAATAGCCAACCAGTTCCTTGCCAAGCTGAATCAGCGTCCTGAAATTACAGCTGCTCGAACCTCGTTCAACCCAACCTTCCCGCAGTATATGATCGAAATCGATGCTGCGAAATGTAAACAGGCCGGTATCTCGCCGAGTGACATTTTGACCACGTTGCAAGGATATTACGGCGGTCTTTACGCTTCGAACTTCAACAGTTTCGGTAAATTGTACCGTGTGATGATTCAGGCTGATCCTTCGGCTCGTATCAGCCCTGAGACCCTGAATCAGGTGAAGGTGCGTAACGGCTCGGAGATGGCACCGATTACGCAGTTCATGAATCTGCGGAAAGTGTATGGCCCGGATAACATCGACCGTTTCAACATGTATACCTCAATGGCTGTCAATGGTTCTGTTGCTGAGGGGTACAGCTCCGGTGAGGCAATTCAGGCGATCCGCGAAGTGGCTGCCGAAACGTTGCCACAAGGTTACGGCTTCGAGTTCTCGGGTATGACCCGTGAGGAGGCCAATACCGGTACCAGTACCACTGCTTTGATCTTCGTCCTCTGTATGGTGTTCGTCTACCTGCTGTTGAGTGCTCAGTACGAAAGTTATATTCTGCCGTTGGCTGTGTTGCTTTCGATTCCGTTCGGTTTGGCCGGATCGTTCATCTTCGCTCAGTTCATGGGTGTCGATAACAACATCTATATGCAGGTCGGTTTGATCATGTTGATCGGTCTGTTAGCTAAGAACGCCATCCTGATTGTTGAGTTCGCTGTCGATCGTCGTCGTCAGGGTATGAGTATCCTCTGGTCTGCAATCGCCGGTTCTGCTGCTCGTCTCCGCCCGATTCTGATGACTTCACTCGCGTTGATTATCGGTCTGCTGCCGATGATGTTCGCATCAGGTGTGGGTGCAAACGGTAACAGTACGATCGGTACCAGTGCAATCGGCGGTATGTTGATCGGTATGTTGACGCAGATCTTTATCGTGCCGGTTCTGTTCGTGGTCTTCCAGTCGCTGCAGGAACGCTTTACGCCGCTGGAGGTGGAGCCGACCGATATCGACGCAGAGATTCAAAAGCTCGCTTAATGTGCGGGGAGTGTATGTAACCTTAAGAAATACTCAATATGAAAATGAAATATAGTATCTTGTTGGTAGGTGGTGCGGCCATGGTGTTGCTCAGTAGTTGCAACATCTATCGCAACTACACCCGGCCCAGCGAGGTGACTACCGCGGGAATGTACCGCGACCCGCTTTCGTCAAGCGACACCTTGTGCGGTGATACCGTTTCGATGGGAAACCTCCCTTGGCAGGAGGTGTTCCAGGATCCCTATCTGCAATCGCTGATTGCCCAGGGACTTGAACACAACATCGATCTGCAGACTGCGTATCTGCGTTTACAAGAGGCGGAAGCCAGTATGCAGGCGGCACGCCTGGCATTTGTGCCCTCATTCAATCTCAATCCCAATGGGGGACTCTCTTGGTATGAAAACGGACGTCGTAGCTGGACTTATCAGGTTCCCGCTGCAGCAAGCTGGGAGGTTGATATCTTCGGCGGTTTGCTGAACTCTAAACGGGGAGCCCGTGCCGCCCTGATGCAGAGTGAGGCCTATGCTCAGGCAGTTCGTACGCAGGTGATTGCTTCGATTGCCAGTGCTTACTATACTTTGCAGATGTTGAATCAGCAGTTGGCGATTAGCGAACAGACGGTTGAAACGTGGTACCAGAGCGTGGAAACCATGAAGGCTCTCAAGTTGGCAGGTAATACCAATGAGGCTGCTGTTGTTCAGAGTGAGGCCAATTGCCACTCGATCGAAGCTTCACTGCCCGATTTGAGGCAAAGCATTCGTGAAACGGAAAATGCGCTTTCCATTCTGCTCGGTGTCGCACCTCAGGCTATTGAGTGTCCCGGTGTTTTGGCGGATCAGGCGCTGCCTTCGACCCTGTCGGCCGGCGTTCCTGCTCAGATGTTGAGCAACCGTCCCGACGTACAGGCTGCTGAGGCATCGTTGATGGCTGCCTATGCTGCAACGAATGTGGCTCGCTCTGCCTTCTATCCGGGTCTGACCATTACCGGTACGGCAGGCTGGACCAATTCGCTCGGCAATATGATCGTTAATCCGGGTAAGTTGATTGCCAATGCCGCAGCTTCGTTGTTGGTTCCGATTTTCAATCAGGGACGTAATCGCGCTCAACTGCGTGCAGCTCAGGCACAACAGGAGGAGGCGATGCTCGCATTCCAGCAAACGATTCTTAATGCCGGAAGTGAGGTGAGCAACGCGCTGTATCAGTACAAGGCGGCTCAGGATAAAAGCATTGCCCGTAAAGCGCAGATTATTGCATTGGAACAATCGGTTGACTATACACAGCAATTGTTAAAGTTGGGCTCTTCGACCTATTTGGAGGTGTTGACTGCTCAACAGTCGCTGCTCAGTGCTCAGTTGACCCAGGTTTCGGATGATTACCAAAAGATGGAGGCTGTTGTTAGTCTCTACCAGGCTCTGGGTGGTGGACGCGATATGAATGTAAAGGTTGGGTCGAAAGAGACCGAAAAGGCCATTAAAGCTGAAGGCAAAGCTTTCCGCAAAGAGTTTCGCGAAAAATATAACAAATAGTTAGTTACCTTAATTTGAATGGTAGCGGCGTAGAATGAAAATTCTACGCCGCTTGTTTTTTAGGGTTGAGCTGTGTGTGCAGTGTATGTTTCTTGTCCGTTGTTTAGTTTTGACAGCGTTGTAGTTTTTATTGTTGAAGCCCAGTTGCTATAAATCGTAGAGGGCTTGTTTGTCAGAGCTGTCGGAAAATTGATTGTTGCTATTGAGGAGCCGTTTTACGAAATGGCGAATCTGTTTCGAGTTGATTGGAATTGTTTTATCGTTGTGTGGAATGATTGTTCGTGACAACATGTAATTTGAATGGGATGGTCGGGTGATGCCGGAATAGTTGTAAGGTGACTGTGTGGCCTCTCGTTTACGGTCGGAGCAAGAAGCGGCTTCTTCGATTGCTCTATTCAATCTGAAATAACCCCTGTGGCTTTCCTTGCTGAGGGTTTATTGGATCGAATGGGGTGTGTGATTTGGAAGCTTGAATTTTTTGGCCCATCTTTGTGCCGACATAATACCTTTAAGACGTTTTGTAATCCTCATCGGAGGGCCTCAATAAGCCGGATAAGATGACTGGGTAAAACCAATCACCTTATCCGGCCTTTTTTTGTTGAGGTCGTGTAATTTCCTCTGCAGGTGTCGCACTGCGCTTATCTGTGTGGACACAAGGGTATCCTTCAAAGGATTGCAAATTGATTAGATCAGTTTTGCGGATTGGTATTTTCGCCGAAGGCTTATTTGACCATTTGAGATGAATGTTGAACACTTCGATGGTCTGTGTGTTGGGGTTGATTCTCGCCGGTATCGATGCTGTGGAATTGGTCGATGAGGTGAAACGAGTGCAAAAGAGAGATTCGTTAGCAAATTGTTCGGGTTATGGAAAGAGATGCGATTGATCTGAAAACCTTGAATGTCTTCAAACTATTCAGCAAATATTTTATTCCCACTTTGCTGGGCATGTTGGGCATGTCGGCCGTGACGGCAATCGATGGAATCTTTGTAGGGCAGGGGGTAGGCAGTGACGGAATTGCTGCAGTCAATATCTCGATCCCGCTGTTGATGATTTTTACCGGGACAGGCCTGATGATCGGGGTAGGCTGTTCGGTTGTCGCCTCGATCCAATCGGCGCGAGGTAAGATCCGAACTGCCCGGATTAATGTGACGCAAGCACTTGTTACGGTTGCCGTTTTTGCAGCTGTTCCCTCCTTAATTGCCCTGCTCTTCCCAGATAGGGTGTTGAGATTGCTGGGGGCCTCTCCCGCATTATTGCCGTTGGCACGGGACTACATGTTGTGGTCTGTCCCTTCGTGGTTGTTTACGATGTGGGTTGCTGTGTCCCTTTTTGTGATTCGGTTGGATGGCCGTCCACGGTTGGCTATGGCTTGCAGCCTGATCTCTGCCGTAATCAATGTAGTGCTGGACTGGATCTTTATTTTTCCATGGGGTTGGGGTGTAAAAGGAGCTGCAATTGCAACCTCAATCAGTGTTGTGATCGGCGGATTGATCGCTGTCGGGTACTTGTTGTTCAAAGCCCGTTTCCTAAGACTCTATCCGATTAAATGGAGCACCAAGAGTTTACGATTATTTGTCCGGAATATGGGTTACCAGTGTCGGATTGGCTCTTCGGCACTGTTGGCTGAGGCGACGTTGGCAACCTTAATGTTTATGGGGAACCATCTATTTATGCGCTATCTGGGTGAACGGGGAGTAGGAGCTTTCGGAATCGCCTGCTATTATACCCCGTTTGTCTTTATGGTAGGGAATGCCATTGCGCAATCGGCACAACCGATCATCAGTTACAATTTTGGGTCAGGTTCTCTGCATCGGGTACGGCGGACCTTTCAGATTGCTTTGCTGACGGCCATACTGTGTGGTACAGCGGTCACTTCGCTTTTTGTATTTTTCCCACAGCTATTGGTGGGGCTGTTTATTCCCTCCGATGATCCGACCTTCGTAATTGCGACCACTGGGTTCCCCTATTATGCTGCTGGTTTTGTCTTTTTCGTGCTCAACCTGACCACAATAGGCTATTACCAAAGTCTTGAACAGGTGAAGCCCGCCACGGCCTTGGCATTGCTACGAGGATTTATCTTTTTGATTCCGGCCTTTTTGTTGCTTCCTCGCTGGATAGGAACTCTTGGGATTTGGCTCGCTCTATCGGTCTCAGAGCTACTGACCGCGTTGTGTAGTTTATGCCTCTATCTTTTCCGTTTGCGTTGTTCTAACCATTAGGCAGCATGTAGCATCTTTATTTTTTGTTATAGATGGAGAATAATTGTTGTAAGGCCTCTTTGATAGGTGCTGTTAGTTGTGTGGTTCTATTGATGTGCATCGGGAAAAGGCTTTATCTTCGGGCCGTGCCTTATGTGCCCTATCCGACAAAAAAAAGCGGCGTGGTCAATCCACACCGCTCTTTTATTTAGAGTTCATCTTTGTTGAGCGTGCAACAGAAGATGTCTTATTTCAGCGCATTAATTTCCAATGCCCCTCCGGGGTTAGTTTGCAATCTCTCCGCCCATCATGTCGAGCAGTTCGTTTGTGATGGCTTGCTGACGTGATTTATTGTACTGGATGGTGAGATCCTGCAACAACTCGGTTGCATTGTCGGTTGCCATCTGCATCGCAATTGTACGGGCTGCATGTTCGGCTGCCGCAGAGTCCAGCAGTATGGTGAAGATTTTCAAACTCAACACCTGAGGCACCAGCCGACGTACAACCTCTGCGGTACTTGGTTCAACGATGTAATCGGGACGATAGTTGTCGTTGCTCTGTTCCGCTTCGGGCATCTCTACCGGCAGGTAACGTTCCTGGGTAACGATCTGAGTCGATGTACTCTTGAAGTGGTTGTAGATCAACTCAACGCGGTCGATTTCACCCTTCTCGAACTTCTCCATCAGTTCGGCCGCCAATTTGGCAGCAGCCTCATAGTCCGGCTTGTCAATCATCGACTGGTAGCTCCCCTGAATCGTGTAGCCTTCTTTAGTCAAGGCCTTCTCGACCTTTTTGCCGATGGGGTAGAGCAGTATATTTTCACTGCCCAACGCCTGATACTCCTCGATGCGGGCATGTAAACGTTTAATCACGTTGGCATTGAAGGCACCACACAACGAACCATTGGATGTCACCGCTACCAGGGCCACACGATGTACCTCACGCTCTTGTGCCAGCGAGGAGTTGACCTCTACACCCGAGGTCAAGAACCCTGCGAGCATGCTGTTGAGCTTCTTCTCGTAGGGCAGCATGCTCTCGATGGCCGCCTGGGCATGGTGCAACTTGGCCGAGGCCACCATCTTCATGGCCGATGTGATCTTCAGCGTGCTGTTGACCGATGCGATTCTTGCTTTGACCTCCTTGAGCGATGCCATGGCCTATGCGGTTTTAAGCGATGAGGCTACCAGTGCGGCCACCTCGTCGAGTTTTGCTGTGATCTTGTCGTCGATGATACCCTTCTGCAGTGTCTCCAGTACATCGGTGCCCTGCAGATTGTTGATGAGTGCCTTCTCAAAGTCGTGAACTTTGTCCAGCGGTACATCTTTCAGCAATCCGTGCACACCGCAGTAGAGGATAGCGATCTGCTGACCGACCGGCATCGGTGAATATTGCGGCTGAACGAGCAGACGCGTATTCTTTTGTCCTTTGTCGATGACCTGTGCGGTCACAGGGTCCATATCTCCACCGAACTGGGTAAAGGCTTCGAGTTCGCGGTATTGAGCCTGGTCGATCTTCAGCGTACCGGCCACCTTCTTCATCGCCTTCACCTGTGCGTTACCACCCACACGCGATACCGAGATACCGACGTTGATTGCGGGACGGATACCCTGGTTGAAAAGGTCGGTTTCGAGGAAGATCTGACCGTCGGTGATGGAGATCACGTTGGTCGGAATGTAGGCCGAAACGTCACCGGCCTGCGTCTCGATAATAGGCAGTGCGGTCAGAGAACCACCGGCTTTCACTTTGCCTTTGAGGCTGGGTGGCAGGTCGTTCATCTTTTCGGCAACCTCCTGCTGGTTGATAATCTTTGCGGCACGCTCCAACAGACGTGAGTGCAGGTAGAAGATATCACCCGGATAGGCCTCACGTCCTGACGGACGACGCAGAATCAACGATACCTCACGGTAGGCAACGGCCTGTTTCGAGAGGTCATCGTAAACGACCAGTGCATCGCGTCCGGTATCGCGGAAGTACTCTCCGATAGCGGCTCCTGCAAATGGAGCGAAGTATTGCAATGCGGCCGGATCCGAAGCGGTTGCGGCTACCACGATGGTATAATCCATTGCGCCCTTTTCACGCAACGTGTTGACCAATGCAGCAACTGTCGAACCTTTTTGTCCGATTGCTACATAGATGCAATATACCGGTTTGCCTGCTTCGAAATTGGCTTTTTGGTTCAGAATCGTGTCGATGGCGATCGATGTTTTACCGGTCTGACGGTCACCGATGATCAACTCACGCTGACCACGACCGATCGGAATCATTGCATCGATAGCCTTGAGGCCCGTCTGCAGCGGCTGGTTCACCGGCTGGCGGAAGATGACACCCGGCGCTTTGCGCTCCAGAGGCATCTCGGTAGTCTCACCGCCGATCAATCCCAAACCGTCGAGGGTCTCGCCCAGCGGATTGATCACACGGCCCAACATGCCTTCGCTCACCTGGATCGAGGCGATACGACCCGTACGTTTGACGGTGTCTCCCTCCTTGATCTGGTCGGTGGGTCCCAGCAGTACGACGCCGACATTGTCCTCTTCGAGGTTCATCACCACAGCCTTGATGCCGTTGTCGAACTCGAGCAACTCATTGGCCTCGGCATTTTGCAATCCGTAGATACGGGCTACACCGTCGGCAACCTCCAACACCGTGCCCACCTCATCGAACCGCAATTTGTTGTCGATCCCTTCGAGCTGCATCCGCAGCACGTCCGACACCTCGCTTGGTTTGATATTTTCAGACATAATCGATCAAATTAATATGGCCTAACTGCTTAGGCATTGATACTTTTCAGACGATCCGCTTATTGCGGTCGATGAATTGTTTGCGGATTTCCCGCAGTTGCGCAGCGATGCTTGCGTCCAGTCTCAACGAATTCATCTCGAAGATGAACCCTCCCAATATTTCAGGGTTAACCAGCGTTTTGAGCTCGACCGTTCCGTGTGTACGCGAAACAATCCAATCAGTAAGCCGTTGGCGGGTCGCCGCATCAATCTCCACGGCGGTTTGCAACCGTCCGGTACTGATGTTGTGAGCCTTTTGGTAGAGGGCCTGGTAGCCAAGTGCCATACGTTGCAGATAGGGGGTACGCTTGTGTTCGAGTACCAACTCTACGAACCGTTTGAGCACTTCGCTCGGATGGCCGCCTGCGGCATTGTAGATCAACTCAGTTTTCTGTGGCCGTGTCAAGACCGGATTATCCAGTGCACGTCGCAGTGCCGGTTCTGCACTGAAACTCCCCGCAAGCTGCTGCATCTCACCGTACACGCGATCGGTTGCCGACCGCTCTTCGGCGAATTCATACAGCGCTTTGGCATAGCGCAAGGGAATCATTGCTGTGTTCATCTGCGTGATGCTTTACTGGATTTTCGTATCTCCTTTCATGACGGGTGCTTCGTCCAGCAGACGGTCAATCATGCTCATCTGAGCCGGAGTGTTGTCGAGCTTTTCGCGAATCACCTTTTGGGCAATATCCACGGCCAGCAGCGCAATCTCGCTACGAGCCGCACGAATGGCAGCATCCTGCTCGAGCCGGATTTGCCGTTTAGCATCCTCGATCTGCCGTTGCGTCTCGGCCTGCGCCTGCGCCTTGGCCTCGGCAACGATCTGATCACGGGTGGCTGACGCCTCGTTCAGAATCTTCATCTGCTGTTCGCGTGCGCTCTGGAGCAGCGCTTCGCTTTGGCTTTTGACCTGTGCGAGCTGGTCGTTGGCCTCTTTGGCCGCCTGCAGGGACTGCGCCACATATTCCCGGCGCTCCTCCACCATCCGCGTGATCACTGGAAAGCCAAATTTGGCCAGTACCGCGAAAACCACGATAAAGGAGAGCAGCATCCAGAACAGAAGACCTGTTTCAGGTAATAGGAGTCCCATTGTTGTTCTTTTTTATTGTTTTACAGAGCCAGGAAGCAGACTACCACGGCGAACAGTGCAACACCCTCGAGAAGGGCTGCGATAATGATCATATTGGTTCGAATATCGTTGACCGATTCCGGTTGACGGGCGATAGCCTCCATGGCTGATCCACCGATTTTACCGATACCGATACCTGCTCCGATAGCTGCTAATCCTGCGCCAAGTGCTGCGCCCAATTTTCCGATTGTCAATCCGGCTGCTGCCTGCAGTAAAATGGAAAGTAACATAGTCGTTTGGTTTTATTGGTTCTTTATTTGGTTTTATTGATTGTTTCGAGTAGTTCGTGTATGTGTTGAACTCTAAAAAGTTATTAGGCTTCGGTCTCCTCCTTTTTGTGGTGGGACTCTACGCGGGAGAGTCCGATAAATACCGCCGATAGCATGGTGAATACGTAGGCCTGGATAAATGCCACCAACAGTTCCAACATATTCATGAAGATACAGAAGATGACGGAGACTACCGTCATGGTTCCGTTAATGGCGGCACCCATGCTGGCTGTGACAAAGACCAGACACGTCAAGCTTAGGATCACGGCGTGGCCAGCCATCATGTTGGCGAACAGTCGGATCATCAGCGCGAACGGTTTGGTGAACAGACCGACGAATTCGATCAATGGCATCATCGGTACCGGACATTTCAACCAGGTGGGGACTTCGGGCCAAAAGACCTCTTTCCAGTATTCCCTTGAACCAAACAGGTTGGTCATCAGGAAAGTGGCAAGAGCCAGTAAGAAAGTAATTGCGATATTGCCTGTTACGTTGGCTCCTCCCGGGAAGATCGGAATCAATCCCATCAAGTTGTTGATCAAAATGAAGAAGAAGGCCGTCAACAGGTAGGGGGCATACCGTTTGTAATCTTTGCCTACACAGCTTTTGATCAGATCGTCATGGATCATCATGATGGCCATCTCCATCAGCCCGACAAATCCTCCGGGAGCAGCGGTGCGGGCGGTACGTTTTTTGTACCAGCGTGCGGTTCCCAAAATGATCAGAACGAGCAGTGTGGAGTTGATCAGCAGGGCGAGTACCGTTTTGGTGATCGAGAGATCTAATGGACGAACCTCTTCACCTTGTGCGTTCAGCTCTACGATTTTGCCTTCATGTTCACCGCTTTGAGCTATGTAAAAACCTTCATAACTCTCACCGTGTGAAAGATGTGACGATGAGAACAGATGCCATTGCCCATCGCTGCCATGGACGATTACCGGTAGGGGGATTGTAATGTGAGTGTGTCCCCAGGTGGTAATGTGCCATTCGTATGAATCTGCCAAGTGGCCCAACACGATGCCCTTGACGTCGATAGCCTCTTCGTTTTTGTTTTCGGCAGCCGTCTCTTTGGCAGCGTCGGCATCGACCTTTTCGACCGTTTGGGCAGCTTCTGTAGCCAAAGAGTCAATTCGGGTCGTGTCACGGTTCTCCGAGACGATCGCCTCTGCGCGGGGCAGCGTCAGTGCAAACGTCAGCATCAGGGTCAAGGCCAGTCGGATATGTCTGGATGCTTTCATCTTTACGCTTTAGCCTCTTTTTTACGGCTCTTCTCGTAGATCCAGAAGAACCGTGTTTCGAAAATCAAATAGATCAGATACCAGAACAGAAACAGCAGAACAAACGCATGTTTCTCCCATTGAGTCAAACCGATGACCGCACCGACCACCAGGATGCTCACCACCATTTTGGCCACCTTGAAGTAGAGGTAACCCTGTGTGGAGAGTTTGTTGTCGCGAACGGGACGGTTCACCAGCCACGAAAATCCCAGTGCCCACAAGTAGAAGTAGAGCAAAATAAAGGGATAGGCTGGCGGATAGAAGCTCGGTAGCCAAAAGTAGAGTGGCAGTGCAACGGCCCATCCGCCGATGACGGTAATGGCCGTCAACCACAGAATGTAACGCTGCGAAAGTCTGCGTTTGGTGTTGATATCGATCTCGTTTGCCATATTCTTGTTCTGTAATGGCCCGCTGTCGAGCCAGTGTTTTGGGATGCTTTATCGAATGCAGACCGAAATAACGTCTTTTTTCACCTCGACGAAACCTCCCTTGACCGTAAAGCTCTGCACATCGGAGCCTTTCTGCCGGAATCGGATCTCACCCGCCTCGAGCGAGGAGATCAGCGGCGCATGATGGCGTAACACGGTGAATTCGCCCAAAGCGCCCGGCAGGGTTACGCTCTCGACTTCACCGCTGAACAGCGTACGTTCAGGAGAGAGAATCTCTAAGGTCATACGGCAGCTTGTGCTAAAATCTTCTTACCTTTCTCGATAGCCTCTTCGATCGTACCGACGTTGAGGAACGCCTGTTCAGGCAGGTAATCTACCTCGCCGTCGAGGATCATCTTGAAGCCCTTGATCGTATCTTCGATCGATACCATCACGCCCGGAACGCCGGTGAACTGTTCGGCCACCGTGAAGGGCTGCGACAGGAAACGCTGTACACGACGTGCACGGTTTACGGTCTGACGGTCTTCGTCCGAGAGCTCCTCCATACCGAGGATCGAGATGATATCCTGAAGCTCTTTGTTGCGTTGCAGGATCTGTTTTACGCGCTGAGCGGTCTGGTAGTGCTCTTCGCCTACGACCAGCGGGTCGAGGATACGCGAAGTGGATTCCAGCGGATCAACTGCCGGATAGATACCCAGCTCGGTGATCTTACGGCTCAACACGGTGGTTGCGTCCAAGTGGGTAAAGGTGGTTGCCGGAGCGGGGTCGGTCAGGTCGTCGGCCGGCACATAGACCGCCTGAACGGAGGTGATAGATCCCTTCTTGGTTGAGGTGATACGCTCCTGCATGGCACCCATCTCCGTGGAGAGGGTCGGTTGGTAACCTACGGCTGACGGCATACGGCCCAGCAGTGCGGATACCTCGGAACCAGCCTGAGTGAAACGGAAGATGTTATCGATGAAGAACAGGATATCTTTGGTACCTGTACCTTCGTCACGGAACGACTCGGCAACGGTCAAACCGGACAGAGCCACTGAAGCACGTGCTCCAGGAGGTTCGTTCATCTGGCCGAACACCAGTGTGGCCTGAGATTTGGCCATTTCGTTGTAGTCTACTTTTGAAAGGTCCCATTCTCCCTTTTCGAGCCCCTCCATAAACTCTTTACCGTAGCGGATAACGCCGGATTCGAGCATTTCGCGCAGCAGGTCGTTACCCTCACGGGTACGCTCACCGACACCGGCAAATACGGAGAAACCGTGGTGACGTTTGGCGATGTTGTTGATCAGCTCCATGATCAACACCGTTTTGCCGACACCCGCACCACCGAACAGACCGATCTTACCGCCCTTGGCGTAAGGTTCCAGCAGGTCGATCACCTTGATACCGGTGAAGAGTACTTCACGCGTGGTGGTCAATTCGTCGAACTTAGGAGGTTCGCGGTGGATAGGATAGGCCTCGTCAGTAACTTTGGGCTGCGGTAGTCCGTCAATGGCTTCGCCAACCACGTTGAGCAGACGCCCTTTGACCTGATCGCCGACCGGAACTGTGATAGGCCGCATGTAGGAGAAGGCCTCCATGCCACGGCGCAGACCGTCGGTTGAATCCATGGCTACCGTGCGGACGGTATTCTCTCCGATATGTTGCTGAACCTCGATGATCAACTCACGACCGTCGTCGCGGATAATGGTCATCGCATCGTGGATACGCGGCAGGGTTACCTCATTCTCTTCGCCTTCGAATGTGACATCCACCACCGGCCCGATGATTTGCGAGACACGGCCCGTAACTTTTACTCCCGTACGGGCCCCCGATGTATTTTCAACTTCCATATGCAAAGGATGTAGTTGTATCGTTAATTTTAAAACTTTTCAAAGTTACGAAATTATACGGAACTGGAAAATCTTGAAAGCGCTTTTTATGTTCCAATCGGCCGTTTGAATGTATTTTTTTAACTTTTTTATTAATTCATCCTGGCTCTTTTAACATGGGGCGAATGCAGCGCCAGACATTATGGAACCTAATTTTTACGGATAGTCGGGTTGAACTGTGATTCCATGTTCGGGAACAATAGGAGTGTTCAATTTGTCAGGAACCTTCTTAATGAGATAGGGATTCCCTTGACAATTTCTTTACCTGACTTGTTTACTTTTTTACATAAACGGGAATCTGTTCAGCTTTGTTATGTTGAATCACGATCTACGGCTTAGAATATCTATTGATCCAGAACTATTACAGATTTTCAGGTATTCCGATTCATTTTTGCCGAATGGAGGGCATATCTTATACAGTATAGCGGCCCATCGATTTATGAATTGGGGTTTACGTGTTGTAGTCATGTCCATCAAATTGTTCTCAGCGAGTCTTTCCCGATCAGAAATATTGAACGGCATGCCTCTCCTTTGTGGGTGAGTCGGCTGTTCCGATGTTTTGATCGTGGCAGCGTATTGGAGATATA
>UQYM01000044.1 GCA_900545315.1 uncultured Alistipes sp. | reverse complement strand
CTGCGGTAACGATCTGGTAACGCAACTCTTTCCGAACTTTGCCTTTTAATGCGGCCGAACCGCTCTTTTACCTCCGAAACAATCTCGTCAAAACACTATCTCCGTGCGTTTTATACGTTATTGCCCCTGTCATGTCTTTTTAAGGACGATCCACTGCGTGACGCCTTCTTTATTATGCGAATGGGTGAGGTGAAAGCCCCACCCTCATTCATTACATACCAAAGCTCAGAGGAACCAAGCTGTCGTAAACGACGCTCAGCAGACCGAGCAGGATGATGGCAACGCTGCAGACAAACAAGCTGACACGCATGTAATTGTCTGAACGGAACTTCTCGATCGGTGCATCGTTTTTGTTGATGAACATCGCCTTAACCACCAGCAGGTAGTAATACAGTGAGATAATCGTATTGAGCAGGGCGATGAAGACCAGCACATAGAATCCCATCTGCGCTGCCGAAACGAAGATAAAGAACTTACTGAAGAATCCGGCAAATGGCGGGATACCGGCCAAAGAGAAGAGAGCGATCATCATAACGAAGCTCAGCTTCGGGTTGGTCTGGTAGAGGCCGTTGTAGTCATCCATGGTCACTTTACCGGTCTTGTGCTCAATTGCGGCGATTACACCGAATGCGGCGAGGTTAGAGACGAGATAAACCAGAATGTAATATACCAATGCAGCCATACCCAGTGCATTGCCACCGATCACGCCCAGCATGATGTAACCGGCCTGCGACACTGAAGAGTAAGCCAAGAAACGTTTGAGGTTCTTCTGACGAATCGCAAAGAGGTTGGCCACGGTAATGGTCAGAATGATCAAACCATAGAGGACTGCCTGCCACTGTGCAACGAACGGTGCGAAGACCTTGATCAGGATAAAGAGCAGCACGAATGCACCGGCACCTTTCGAGATCACCGACAGATAAGCCGTCACGCTGGTCGGAGCACCTTCGTAAACGTCCGGAGTCCACAGGTGGAACGGTACCAATGAGATCTTGAAGAAGAGGCCTACCAGGAAGAAGATCATCGCCATGATCTGCAGCGGGCTACCGTCCAGCATCATTGGGATATCGTTGAAGTAAAGGGTACCTGTTGTACCGTACAGCAGCGAAAGACCGTAGAGCGAAAGACCCGAAGCGAAGGTTGCATTCAAAATATATTTGGCACCTGCCTCAGCAGATTTGCTTTTATACTTGTCGAACGCCACCAGGGTAGCCATCGGAATCGATGCGGTCTCCAGACCCAGGTAGAAGAGCAGGAAGTTACCGGACGAAATCATGAAGTACATACCCAGCAGGGTTGACAGCGTCAGGAAGTAGAACTCACCGCGACGAATCACGGCATCTCTTTCGAGCCAGCTGCGAGATTGCAGGAAGACGATCAAGGTACCGATCGTCAAAATTGTTTTCAGCACACTCGCCATCGGGGTAGACTGGTACATACCGCCGAGGATCTCGACATTGCCCGTAGGAACAATGTTGAAGAGCGTGTGAACTGCCACCAGAATGCAGGCAACGGGTTGGAACCAACGCATGCCTTTCTTCCCGGCGAACAGATCATATATCAACAGGATCACTATCACTGCGACGAGTGACAGCTCCGCTTTCATCTCCAAAAAACTACTGTAATCCATAGGACATTATCGGGTTAATTGTTCAATTACGGGTACGAGACCACCCTGAATCATGTTCGATACCCACAGCGGGGCCATACCCAAACCGGCGACAGCTACGATCAGCGTAATCACCGAGAGACGTTCGTACCAAACGGCATCGGTCAGTTGCAGGTGATGCGGATCGACCACTTTACCGTAGAGCAATTTGCCAACCACGCGGAGGATATAAACCGCGGTGATCACAATTGAGGTACAAGCGGCGATGGTCAACACGCGGTGGAAGGTATCCTGGTGTTCGAACGAACCGACGAATACGGTCATCTCAGCCATAAATCCGCTCAATCCCGGCAGACCCAGCGAAGCGAGACCGGCGATCACATAACCTACACCCAGGAAGGGCATGATCTTCATCAAGCCGCCCATCTGACGGATATCACGCGTATGCGTACGCCCGTAGATCATACCGATCAGCGCGAAGAAGAGGGCCGTCATCAAACCGTGTGAGAGCATCTGAAGAATGGCACCGGTCATTGCCGTCTGATTCAGCATCAGGATGGCGAAGAGCACCAGACCGCAGTGGCTTACCGAAGAGTAGGCGTTGATATATTTAAGGTCGGTCTGTACGCAAGCCGAGAAGGCTCCGTAAACAACGCTGATACCGGTCAGGATCAAGAAGATCCAAGCCAATTCGTTTGCTGCCTCAGGCATCAGGAAGATGGCGACACGGAAGCAACCGTAACCACCCAGTTTCATCAACACACCAGCGTGCAACATGGAGACCGCCGTTGGCGCCGAAGCGTGACCATCAGGAGACCATGTGTGGAACGGGAAGAGGGCTCCCAGCACACCGAAACCGACAAACGTCAGCGGGAAGAAGTAATGCTGAATGGCTACCGGCATGCGGGTTTTCGCAAGCTCGAGGATGTTCATGGTGTAAGCACCGCTTTCGGCTCCCGAGAAGAAGTAGATTCCCAGGATACTGAGCAACAGCAGTGCGGAACCACCCATCAGCATCAGGGTAAGTTTCATTGCGGAATACTCTTTACGTCCAGTTCCCCAGACACCGATCAACAGATACATCGGGATCAGCGCCACTTCATAGAAGAGGAACATGGTAAAGAGGTCGATCGAGATGAAGAATCCGTAAACACCCGTTGAGAGCAGGAAGAACCACAAGAAAAACTCTTTGGGTAGCGGATCGATTTTCCACGAGGCGAAGACACCGGTAAAGACGATTACCGACGAGAGCAGCAACATGGCCACTGAGATTCCGTCGACACCGACCGAATAGTTGATGTTCAGCGGAGTAAACCAGGGCATTTCAGCCGTAAAGAGCATCTCGGCATCGTTTCCGGCGGCACGTTCACCCAGGAAGAGGAACGTCAGCACAACTGACAGTATCAACAGCAGCGAGGCTCCCGTAGCAGCTACCCATCGGATCTGCTTCATGTTGCGAGAGAGGAAGAGTCCTCCCAGCATCAGGATGGGTATCAGCACAAATAACGATAAGAAATTCATATCCAGTCTTTAATTTTATTCGTTAACAAAACACGATCAGGAGCGTCAGCGCCAGTGTGCCGATCAAGAATACATAAGCATACCATTGGAGTTGCCCAGACTGCAGTCCACGGATTGCCAGCGAGAGGCGTTGTGTTACGGCAGCCAGGCCGTTGAGAGAGCCATCGACCACGTGGCGATCGAACCAGGCGATACCCGAGCAGATACCCCCGAAGATGATCTTGTGGGTGATGAACTGGTAAACTTCGTCGATATAGAAACGGTGGTAAGCAGCGGTATGCAAACCTTTCATAGAAGATTCGAGTTTACCGGGGATCGGGTTCTGGCGGCGATAGAACCAGGTAGCGATTCCGATCGAGATGCAGGCGATCACGACGCTGGTGATAGCCACCGTTGTTTCGAGGTGAATAATGTACTCAGCACTATCACTGCTGACGAACTTGCCGAATGGGATGAAACCGGCAACGCAGGTAATAGCCGCCAGAATAATCAGCGGTGTAGTCATGGTTGCGGGAGCTTCATGCGGTTCGTGTTCATGTTCGGCAGGATTACCCCAGAAGATACGGAAGTAGAGGCGGAACATATAGAATGCGGTCAACGCAGCGATGAAGGTCATGACCCAACCCATAACCGGGCTGAACATGAAAGCTGCGGTGAGAATCTCATCCTTACTGAAGAATCCCGAGAAGGGAGGAATACCTGCAATAGCCAGGCAGGCGATCAGGAAGGTGATGTGTGTAATCGGAAGTTGTTTGCGCAGCCCGCCCATATGGCTCATTTCGTTGCTGTGAACGGCGTGGATAATTGCACCGGCACCCAGGAAGAGCAGAGCCTTGAACATAGCGTGCGTAAAGAGGTGGAACATGCTGGCCATATAACCCAGGCCGTGATGTCCGCCGTAACCCGAAACGCCCAGTGCCACCATCATGAAACCGATCTGCGAGATGGTTGAGAAGGCGAGCACACGTTTGATATCGGTCTGTACGCAGGCGATAACCGCCGCAAACAGCGAGGTGAAGGCACCCACCACAGCGATTCCGACGAGCACTTCAGGAGTTTGGAAGTAGTAAACAGGGAAGAGGCGGGCAACCAGATAGACACCGGCCACGACCATGGTTGCGGCATGGATCAACGCCGATACGGGGGTCGGACCCTCCATTGCATCGGGCAGCCAGATGTGCAACGGGAACATAGCCGATTTACCGGCACCACCGATAAAGATCAGTGCCATTGCCCAAGCCATCACCGAGCACCCCATGAAGGTCTTGCCAGCAGCACCGGCGAAGATGCTTCCGTTACCGGCTGCACTGGTCGTGATAGCCTCGAAGTTGAAGGTTTGGGTGAAGTAAGAGAGCAACAGGATACCGATCAGGAAGAACATATCGGCAAAACGGGTTACGATGAAGGCCTTCTTTGAAGCGGCGATAGCTTCGGGTTTCGTATAGTAGAAACCGATCAGCAGGTAGGACGAAACACCCACCAACTCCCAGAAGATATACATCTGGAAGATATTGGTAGCGACGACCAGACCCAGCATCGAGAAGGTAAACAGCGACAGGAATGCGTAATAACGCTGGAATCCCACTTCGCCTTTCATGTAACCGAGACTGTAAACATGCACCATCAGCGACACGGTCGAGATGACCACCAGCATCATCACTGAAATCGGATCGAGCAGGATGCCCAAATCGATATGGAGAGCGTCGGTGAATCCGAGCCATGTGAAGTTCATGACGGTCCAAGGCTCATAGACCCCGTCGACACGAGCACCGGTGAAATACTGCACGGCAGCCGTGTAAGAGAGAGCTGCGACAGCGGCCAGCACGACCGATCCGATGCAACCCGAAACGAAAGGCCGGAGCTTGGTACCCAGCAGGCCGAGGCCAAGGAAACTCAGCAACGGCAATAACAGGATGAGTATCGTATATTCCATCTTCTATTCGGTTTAGTCTTTCAGTTCGTTGAGTTTCTTCACCTCAATATTGCGGATATTCCGGTAGATATTGATGATGATAGCGATAGCGACAGCTGTTTCAGCGGCGGCTACGGCGATAGCAAACAGCGCGAAGAAGAGACCTTCGAGCGCTCCGGGATAGAGGTAATGGTTGAACACCGCAAAATTGATGTTCACCGCATTGAGGACCAACTCAATCGAGATGAGGATAGCCAGCAGATTACGGCGTGTAATAAAACCGTAGATACCCGCGAAGAGCATCACTGCGCTGACAATCAGGTAAAACTGTACTGGTATCATAGTTTATTGTCTTTTTCGTGCGATCATTAAACCTCCGACGATGCAAGCCAGCAACAGTACGCTGACCAACTCGAACGGCAACAAATATTGATATTTGCCGGTTCCCATCATCGTATAACCGATGGTCTTCATCGACAACTCACCCGCATCGGGCAGAGCCAGAACTTCGGGGAAGGTGTGGGTCAGCAACAGGAAGAGGCTCAATGCCACGCCGACAGCCGATGCGATCAATCCGGCCACTTTGCGACGGTTACGCAGCGGTTCCTTTTTGTCTGCATCGGAGCTGGTCAACAGTATCGAGAAGACGTACAGCACGATAATACCACCCGCGTAAATGGTGAGCTGAACCGCGCCGAGGAACGTATAATTCATTTGAAAATAGAGACCTGCCGTAGCGAACAGCACGAAGAGCAGGTAGGTAGCAGCCCTCAGGATCCGGCGGGTGGTGACGGTCAAGATCGAGCAGATCACGATCACCGCAGCCAGGATAAAGAAGACTATCTGTTGTGATGTAAGTTCCATAGACGTCTATTTTTTAGCAAGAGTTGAACCTTCGTGATTAAGCTGCTTGATCAGCTTGCTGCGTGTAAAGACGGCATGTTCGTAAGTGTTCACGAACTTGATGGCGTGATGCGGGCAGGAGCGCACGCACAGCTGACAATAGAGGCAACTGCCCAGATCGTACATATAACGATCGAGCACTTTACGGGGTTTCCCGGTCTCTTCGTCAACCACCTGTTTAGAGATCACGTTGATGGTGCCGTTCGGGCAATTGATCTGGCAGATTCCGCAAGCAACACAATTGTGCTCATTGTTCTCGTTGTGGATCATCACCAGTTCACCACGGTAACGATCCGAGATTTTCAAAGTAGCACGGTTTTCGGGATAACACTCTGTGGTTTTGGGGCGGAAGTAGACCTTGATGGTCGTCTTCATACCCACCAACAGTGAGCGCAAACCGCTGAAAAATGAGGTAAAATATTCTTTAACTGTCATAGCTCGTCCTGTTTAAAAATGTAACCCGAAAACGATAATCAGTGCCATGAGCAACAGGTTAAACAAGTTGATCGGCAACAGATATTTCCATTCCAGTTTCAGCAGCTGGTCGATACGCAAACGGGGGAAGGTCCATTTGAACCACATGATGATGAAGATCATCACGGCCACCTTACCGAGGAACCAAATCAGGGAAGGAATATAGTCCATCACCTGGTTGAATCCGTCCCAACCGCTGATGTGCAGTGGCATCCAACCGCCCCAGAAGAGGGTTGCGGCAACCGAAGCCACGATAAACATATTCAGGTATTCGGCCAGGTAGAAGAAACCGTAGTGGATACCGGAGTACTCGGTGTGGTAACCGGCGGTCAACTCCGATTCGGCCTCAGGCAGGTCGAACGGGCCACGGTTGGTTTCGGCGGTACCGGCAACCAGATAGACCACGAAGGCGATAATCGCCGGAATGTGACCTTTAAAGATAAACCATCCGTCGGCCTGAGCCTCGACAATGCCCGAGAGAGACATTGTACCGGCCAGCATCACCATGGTCAGGATCGACATCCCGATAGAGAGCTCGTAGCTGATCATCTGGGCGCCGCTTCGCATGGCACCGATCAGGGTGTACTTGTTGTTACTGGACCAACCGGCCAACAGGATACCGACAATACCGACTGACGATACGGCCAGCAGGAAGAAGATACCGATATTGAAATCAATGATCTGCAATCCTTTGGCAAACGGCAGTGATCCGAAAGCCGCTACGGACGAGATGATCACGATAAACGGTGCAAGATTGAAGAGGAATTTGTCGATATGGTTGATATGGATGATCTCTTTGGTGAGCATCTTGAACATATCGGCAATCAGCTGGGTAGATCCCCAGGGGCCTACACGGTTCGGGCCCAGACGGTACTGGAAATATGCGCAGATTTTACGCTCGGCGAAGATCAGAATCAGCGCGATCACGGCATAACCCAACAGCAGGCAAACCCCTATCAGCACACACTCAACGATCAAGGCCGCCGTGTCCGACATACAGCTTCGCAGCAGCGAGTCGATCCATTGAGTCACGATTGAAAAATCAAACATATTTGTTTAAATTATCAGGTTAAACTTGGGTTAGCGGTCAACATCAGGGATCACATAGTCGAGTGTCGCACCGATGACGATCAGATCACCGATCTTCGAACCGCGCGAGAGCGTATCGATTACCGATACCAACGGCAGGCAAGAGGAACGGAACTTCATACGATAAGGATATTTATCTCCGCGGCTTTCGATGTAGGCACCGAACTCACCACGAGAGGCCTCCGTACTTGCGTAGTACTCGCCTTCCGGCAGACGGATAATCGGTTTGGTCTTAACAGCGTAATCGCCAGCAGGAATGTTGTCGATCAACTGCTCGATGATGTGGATAGATTCCAGAATCTCATCCATACGAACGAGGTAACGGGCCCAAGAGTCACCCTCCGTACGGACGATCTCTTTGAAGTCCACCTTATCATATACGCCGTAAGGATGCACTTTACGCACATCGCAAGCCCAACCCGAAGCACGACCGGTAGGACCGGTAGCACCATACGAGATCGCATCCTCTTTGGTGAGGATACCGATACCCTTCATACGCTGTTGAGCGATCACGTTGCCGGTGAAGACATCGTGATAATCTTTCAACGCGCCGGGCAGATAGGCAATAAATTTCTTAACCTTCTCGACGAAATCGGGAGCGATGTCCGCCATCACACCACCGATCACATTATAATTCTGAATCAGACGGCCTCCGGTCGTATCCTCGAAGATATCGAGGATCTTTTCACGGTCACGCATACCGTAGAAGAAGGGGGTCAGACCACCCATATCCATGCAGAGGCAGGAGTAGAAGAGCAGGTGCGAATCGATACGCTGCAACTCATCCATAATGGTACGGATGTACTGGGCACGTTCGGGAACCTCGATGCCCATCGCCTTCTCGATACACATACAGAGCGCGTGGCGGTTCTGATGAGCACCCAGATAGTCGAAACGGTCGGTCATCGCCAGCGTCTGCGGGTAGGTCATGCTTTCGCACATCTTCTCAATACCGCGGTGGATGTAACCGCAGTGAACATCGATCTTCTTGACGATCTCACCCTCGATGGAGGTGCACAGACGGAGCACACCGTGAGTCGAAGGGTGCTGCGGACCGATATTGACCACATACTCCTTCTCGTCGAAGAGCTGGTGGTCGCACATCTCCAATTTACCATCCTTGAACTCGATCTCCTCGGTCTCATCCTCAGCCTCCTCGTTGGTCGTAGGCACGGGATTGAGTTCGGGATTGGCATCATAATCCTTACGCAGCGGATAACCTTTCCAGTCGTTACGCAGGAACAGACGACGCATATCGGGATGTCCGACAAAACGGATACCGAAATAGTCGAACACTTCACGTTCGTTAAAGTTGGCCGAATGCCACAGGTCTGAAACGGTCGGCAACATCGGGTTTTCACGATCGGCCGTCTCCTGACGCAGCACCACCTCGTGACCCAATACCGTCGAACGCAGGTGATAAACCACACCCATCGTTTCGCCCCAATCGGCACCGGTAACACAAACCAGGCAGTCGAACTGCATCTCTTTGTCATCACGCAGCATCTGCGCTACGGTATGGAAATTCTCTGCCGGGATCGTTACGGTCAGCACTTCACCCTCTTTAACTGTAGCGGCGGGGGCCAGTGCCAGAATCTTATCTTGTATCAGATTACTCATTGTCGCCTCCTTCCTGTTCCTTTAATTCTTCGGGCATTTTCTCTTTGCGGTTTGCGCCGCCGAAGAAGCGCTCGAGTTTGATCTTACGCTGCAACTGCATCATACCGTAGAGCAGCGATTCGGGACGCGGGGGGCATCCCGGTACATAAACGTCCACCGGGAGCATGGTATCAATACCCTGTACGACGTGATAGGACTTCTTGAACGGACCGCCCGAGATGGTACAACCACCCATAGCAATCACATATTTTGGCTCGGCCATCTGGTCGTAAAGACGTTTCAGCACAGGCGCCATTTTGTGCGTAATTGTACCGGCCACCACGATCACATCAGCCTGACGCGGGCTGGCACGGGTTACCTCAAACCCAAACCGGGCAAAGTCATAGCGGGCAGCGCCGACCGCCATGAATTCGATACCGCAGCAACTGGTTCCGAAGTTCAGCGGCCAGAGGGAGTTTGCACGGCACCAATCGATCATTTCGTCCAGGACGCCGATGGTTACGGGTGCACCTGCATGCTGCAGTTCTGCGTAGGTCTCCAAGTACTCGTTATCCTTGAAGTCCTCGTATTTCATCGATTTGATTTTTACTTCCATTCCAAAGCTCCTTTCCTCCAGGCGTAAACCAAGCCCAGAACCAAGATAAACAAGAAGAACAGGATCGTCACGAGACCTTGTACGCCCACCTCACGCAGGATCACGGCCCACGGGAAGAGGAAGACGGCCTCGACGTCGAACATCAGGAAGAGGATTGCGAAGAGGTAGTACCCCACTTTGAACTGCATCCACGATTTACCGCGGGTGGGGATACCGCACTCGTAAGCTTCACCTTTTTGCTTGTTGAACGAGCGGGGAGCGATGAGCAATGCAGTGCCCAAAGCCGCTACGACAAGCATTACCCCTGTAATCAGGACGGTAACAAACAGTGTCTGATTCATAAGTTATGGTATCTTATTGGTAATCAAAAAGTGAAAAACGAAAATTGCATCTGCCGATCGGTGAAACCCGCCGGCAGACACGATACGCGGCGCAAATATAGCGAAATATTCGCGGAACAACCAATAAAAAGGGCATTTTATTATCGCTGTTTTTCACAGACATGGCGCGTTGTTCGTCGCAAAAAATGCAGAGTGAAAACTTGGCGCAGAATTGCTCCGTCATTCTGCCACAATAAAAATTTGCCGCAATAATTTACCGCAATAAAATAAGGGAAAGAGAACACAATGTCTCTTTCCCTTTTATGATCAATCTGGATCGAATCCTATCTGACGTAGCAGAAATTCCCCCTCTGATCGCAGGGCGCCTCGATCCATCCCGGAATTGAATCGTCTCAAACGCTGCACAACGTTAACTTGTCAGACGATCCTTTGATCCGGATCCAATCGGAACCTCTTTAGACAATCTCGACCAAAGGATCGTCAGCCGATACGGCATCGCCTTCAGCCACCAACACCTGTTTGATGGTTCCGGCTTTGCTGGCCATGATGCTGTTCTCCATCTTCATCGCCTCGAGAATCACCACATCTTGTCCCGATTTCACCTCGTCACCCGGTTTTACTAAAACCTGAATAATACGGCCCGGCATCGGAGCGCTGACCACCGTTCCGGTAATCGGTTCGGCTACCGCACGAGGAGCCGCTTCACTTTCAGCCGGCTTCGTCTCTTCGACCGGTTTATTCTGTTCGTAACGCTGTTTTTTCTGATCGGTCAGGAACTTTTTGGCTACCAACGGGAACAGCTCGAGCAGCAGCACCTCTTTCTCATTCTCGGCCAGCTTCACGCCACCACAATCCTCCAGCACCGGATTGGGCTGCATCTGGTTTTTCGAGGTATCGTAAGGGGTCTCTTCCCGCACGCCGGCAATTTTGTAACGGAACTCCGGATCGACCGGAACCGGCGTATGGCCATACTCCCCTTTAACCAAACCGACAAACTGATTCGACACATTCGAATACATCGGTTTGCCGTTGCGGGCATCCAGTGCACAGTTCACCGCCTGAGCACCTACGATCTGACTCGTCGGTGTTACCAATGGCGGCAGACCGGCATCCAGCCGTACTCGCGGAATCAGCTCCATCGCCTTCTCGAGAATATCCTCTGCTTTGAGCTGTTTGAGCTGTGCCACCATATTGGTGTACATACCGCCCGGAATTTCGGCCTTCTTCACCAGTTCGTTCGGAGCCGGGAAGTTGAAATAGCGTTCAATCGCATGGCAAGCATCGATCAATTCGGCCTCATTCATGCTCTTGGCCGCTGCAATGGCACGATCGAACTCTTTGTCCACTTCGGCAGGCAGCGTATCATTTAACGGATTGAATGGGTTGGGGAACTGTTTAACCGCATCGTACTGTTCGAGCTCTTTACGAATCCGGAGCAGTTCGATATTGATCTTGGCAACAGCCTCCATATTGACATCCAGCTCTATGCCCAGCTTTTTACAGAAGACATAGATCAACTCAAGCGCCGGAGCAGCCGGTCCACCGGCAAAATACCAGATATTGGTATCCACGATATCGGCACCGGCCACAATAGCCGAAAGCACTGAAGCCAATCCATACCCCGGTGTACAGTGCGTATGGAAATCAACTGGCACCTTCAGGTTCTGTTTGAACAGCCGCATCAAGGTTGCCACGCGCTTTGGCGGAATCAGACCACTCATATCCTTAATGGTGATCATATCGGCACCCAGCGCCTCCATCTCTTTGGCTTTACCCAAGAAATAGGCGTCAGTAAAGACCTTTCCAAGCAATTTTTTCCCTTTGAGCAAAGACGTGAGACGTTCGCCCATAGAGAAATGGGGGTCGATCGTATAGCAAACGGCGCAATCGGCCAACCCGCCATACTTCTTTACATATTTTACGGTAGATTTGACATTGTCCACATCGTTCAATGCGTCAAAGATACGCATGATGCCAAGTCCGGATTCAATCGCATTTCGACAGAAACCTTCGATGATTTCATCCGTATAGGGGCTGTATCCGAAGAGGTTGCGTCCTCGTGAAAGAGCGGTCAGTTTGGAGACATCGCCTACGGCAGCTTTTATCTTTTCGAGGCGATCCCAAGGGTTTTCACCCAGGTAGCGCATAACCGAATCGGGTACTGCACCACCCCATACTTCCATAGCGTAAAAACCCGCCTCCTTGTAAAAAGGCAGTACGCTATCGACCTGACTTTGATTCATACGCGTGGCAAACGAGGATTGCTGACCGTCACGAAGGGTCAAATCCCTAATCAAGATTTTCTTAGCCATAATCTAATGCGTTTATTTGTCGTTAGTTAAGCAGTGGTGTTATTTTTCTAACAAATATAAGCATAAAAACTCGAATCACGAAATACGAAAATTGCTTATCGCTCTGTGGTCGCTATTTCATAGCTTATTTCACAAAAATAATTCATTTAATTCTTTTATAACAGAACCATTCATGCAACCACATTGTATGAGAGTCCCAGCCTGACGACATTTTTATTATAGTATGGTCTCACAGCTGCGGCCTCATACACATAAACAGAGTTTCTTCTGAACCCAATTGCACCTCAACACCTCCTCCGTCCGATCCCAACCAGCACCCTCTGTTCTATATCAGACGATCTGGCGTGAGCGGATATAATAGCGGAGATAATGATAATGTAGATACCATGCGCTTCACCATAAACGTAGACACCATCACCTGGGCTTTCCCGACTGAAAGCCGGTTGATCTGACCATCGACAACGACCACACACTGTGTTACCGAATAAACGACTATATTTGTTTTTATCTGAAAAAAAACGCATTTTTGTCGCGCAATGGTTCCCCGAAACAGAGATCGATCAGGGGATTAAAAGGGAATGCCGTGCAAATCGGCAACAGTTCCCGCTGCTGTAAATCCCGTCTCCGCAAGAGACGTTGCTCTCCACACTGGCCACTGTCCGCCTTCGGACGGGAAGGCGCGGAGAGTGGGACAAGTCAGAAGACCTGCCTTTGCACGATTGCCCCGACAACCTGCGGCGAAATGGGTTGGCAACACTCCCGGCATCATCGGTCGGCTGTTTCGTACTTTCCCCGAAATAGGACGGTACGCATACATCGCTACTCGTTTCAGTGGGTCGTCTTGAACCAATTTAGCAAACGAAACCGCACCCATGATCCGCTCTCTTTATCCCAATATCACACCTTCTTATAATAGTAGGATCGTTCGACTCCGTCGTTTCATTTGCCATCTCTGCATGGCTGCTATGGTCGTGCTCCCGTTAACAGGTTGCATGGACTATGGCCCTATTGAACCAATCGATGTCACCCTACCCGGTCGCGGATTATTCATCTCCAACGAAGGGAACTTCACATACGGAAACGCTTCACTCTGCTATTACGACATCACCGATAGCCAGCTGGTCACCGACCCGGATGGCGATAACGATATTTTCCTCAGTGCCAACGGCATTCCGCTGGGTGACGTTGCCCAATCGGTCACCGCATACGGCAACACGGTCTATGTCGTGGTCAACAACTCCGGGGTCATCTTCGCCATCGACCGCAACACGGCCAAAATTACCGGTACGATTCGGGGACTCACCTCCCCCCGTTACATGCATATCCTGAGCAGCACCAAAGCCTATGTAACCGATCTGTACGCGCGTGCCATTACCATTGTCGATCCGACGAGCTGTCAGATCACCGGCCGGATTGACGTCTCCAACGGCAAGGATCGCCAACACCCCACCGAACAGATGGTTCAATACAAAAATCTGATCTTTACGAACTGCTGGTCTTATGACAACAAACTGTTGGTCATCGATACCGATCAGGACAAGGTCGTCGATTCGATTACCGTAGGCATTCAGCCCAATTCGATCGGACTGGACTGCAATAACAAATTGTGGGTGCTGACCGATGGCGGCTACGAAGGGAGCCCCTATGGACACGAACAGCCCACCCTCTGCCGCATCGATGCCGAGACTCGTCGTATCGAGTTACAATTCACCTTCCCAGTGGAGGATTCTCCTACGGAGATCTGTTTCAATGGTACCCGTGATACGCTCTACTTTCTCAACAAAGATGTGTGGCGGATGGAGGTGACCAGCGAACAACTTCCCGAAACCCCGTTCCTGAAATATACCGGCACGCTCTACTATGGGCTGGCCATTGACCCCAAGACCTCGGAGGTCTATGTGGCCGATGCGATCGACTACGTGCAATATGGGGTTGTCTATCGCCTCTCTCCGCAAGCGGTGCCACTCGACACCTTACGGGTCGGCATTATCCCCGGATCGTTCTGTTTTGTCGAATGACACGAATACAAAAATGGGATGCTACCGGATTGATTTCAACATTTGCCTAAAGCCAAATTTTTCCTCACAGGCAGCAACTCTTACCGTCAACCGAATCAAAAGACATCAACTGACTCAAATAAATAAAAAGTTCAGCAACAATTATTTGACTGCGGCAATAGTAAGACTTTTCCTTACTTAACCTCTAAAAAGAACTGTACCCGCAACCGGATCAACATGATTTTACTCTTGCATCTATTCAATAAAACCCCAAGATAAAAAACACCACGACATACCTCTAAAGCAGCTTCACCGACACCACCTCTCTTTCACACAAAATCCTCAATTCCACAACATCATTATGAGACGTTTCATCCTACTGCTTTGTACGATTCTGGCCCTCTCGGCAGGGATTCCACTCCGGGGGCAGGAGAAAAGCACCAAACAGAAAAGCTCCTCCGATCAAGAGCAGTATGAACGGCTTGTGGAGTTGCAAGAGGTACCGGTAACGGCACGCCGTCCGCTGTCCGACGTAGGAACGACCATGACCACCCTCGACACACTCACATTGCGCGAAACAGTGGTCAACAGCATGGCCGACGTCTTGGCCCAAAATACTCCGATCTTCATCAAATCCTACGGTCGTGGTTCGCTGGCTACCGCCTCATTTCGGGGTACAGCTCCCTCCCACACCCAAGTTCTCTGGAACGGCATGAAGCTCAATTCACCCACGCTCGGCATGGTCGATTTTTCGATGATTCCCTCCTTTTTCATCGACAAAGGAAGCCTCTATCACGGAGCCAGTTCGGTAGGAGTAGTGGGTGGAGGTCTGGGTGGAGCCGTGGCCCTCGACACCAAATATACCCCAGGACTTGATGGCGTCAAACTCAATTTCATTCAAGGGATCAGCAGTTTCAGTACTTATGATGAATTTCTGCGCGTCCAATACGGCAGTGACAAATTCCAATCCTCGACACGGTTTTATTACGCCAACGCCAAAAACGACTTTCCATACGTCAACTTCAACAAACGTAATGATGACGGCAGTTATCCGGTCGAACACAACAAAAATGGGTCCTATCGGGATCTACACCTGCTGCAAGAGTTTTATTGGAAGGGCCAAAACAACAACCATTTTGGGTTCACCGGATGGTTTTTGGACTCGAAACGTGGCGTACCGATGCTCAACGTCAACTACCGCGAAGAGGATGAATCCAAAAACGAACAGGATGAGACAACGATTCGTCTGGTAGGGAGCTGGGATCGCTTCAATGAACGTTGGAAACTGGCAGCCAAAGCCGGTTACAGCTATTCAAACATGTTGTACACCTACAAGGGAGAAAACGGCACAGACGAGTTGGTGGAGATGATCCATTCGCTGAGTCGGATTCACACCGGATATGCACAATTTTCGGCAGACTGGTATCTATCTGACAAATGGATGTTCAAGGCCAATGCCGATGTAAATCTCAATGCGGTCAACAGCTACGACAAATACGACAAAACCGGTTACGACAAACAGCGGGTCGAGGCCTCCCTGTTTGCCACTGCCAAATATCGTCCGGTTCCGCGACTCAGCCTGGCTGTCGATCTGCGCGGAGAGAGCTATGGGCGTAAACTTACCCCAATTATTCCCGCTTTTTTTGCCGAATATGTGTTGTGGCCCAAGGCTGGGTTGGTCGTCAAAGGGTCAATCGCCCGAAACTTCCGTTATCCTTCACTGAATGATCTCTATTTTCTGCCGGGCGGTAACGATTCCTTGCGGTGTGAACGAGGTTTTACCTATGATGGAGGGATCGAGGCTGGATGGGACATCGGTCGTTTCTCTGTCCGCGGCGAGGCTACGGTGTACAACTCGAAAATCAACGACTGGATTCTGTGGCTGCCGACGGCCAAAGGATACTGGACCCCCAGTAATGTCAAACAGGTACACAGTTATGGGTTCGAGCTTCGGGGTCGGGTCAGTGTCGATTTGGGTCGTGAATGGGGCATCCGCCTCGACGGAAACTGGGCCAAAACCCGTTCGATCAATCAGGATGAACCCAAGAGCTGGGCAGACCAGTCAGTCGGCAAACAGCTTGTTTACATTCCCGAATACTCATCATCGATCACCGGGCGTCTGACCTGGAAACGTTTTACGCTGATCTATAAATACAACCATTACAGCGAACGATATACCACCTCGAGTAACGACGGTGGCAAACTCGGTGTGCTGACGCCATACTACATGAACGACGTTTCGTTAGAGAAGGTGTTCGTAGCCAAGTTCGGGGAACTGTCGTTGAAATTCTCGGTTTACAACCTGTTCAACGAAAAGTACGTGTCCGTACTTTCGCGTCCGATGCCGGGCCGCAACTACGGGTTCTTCATCAGCATCACCCCCACCTGGAAAAAGAGCGGACATAAAGCCGAAACGGACAAATAAACCCGTTCCTCCACCAAACTTTCATACAGATTTTTTCACTTCCCCACCCGATTCCGCATTCCGCAGACGGTACTGACTTCGCCTCGAACACCCACATCCTGACAAATGCAGGCTGATTGATCACCCATACGGACAGCCGTACAGGTACCGACCACAGCAGATCTATCGCCATTGTTTCGAGGTAACAACTGCACCCTCTTCCCCCGTCAATACTACATCCATTGCCCCTACTTAGGGACTGTCGTAAAAAGAATAAAACTTTATAATGAATTGATTGCCAATGTAA
>UQYM01000043.1 GCA_900545315.1 uncultured Alistipes sp. | reverse complement strand
TGGAGGTACCGCAAGAGAACCCTGTGGCACCTGAAACTCCACAGCAGCCGGAAGAGCCTGCACACAAAGAGAAGAAAGGTGGATTCCTCGGTCGATGGAAACGTAAACTCGACAGTATGTTTGAGGTGATCGAGGATAATGATATTTGATTTGCACGGATTTAGTAGAAAGAGTTATGCCTGAACAGGAAAACAATAATATGCCTGATATTATCGAGTTCGATCGGCCGAAGATCACGCCGTCGATCATCATGGTGACCGGTGTCGGTGGTGGCGGTAGCAATGCTGTCAACCATATGTACGATCTCGGAATCGCCGATGTATCGTTCATGGTCTGCAACACCGATCGTCAGGCCCTTTATCGCAGCCCGGTACCGATTAAGGTGCGTTTGGGTGAGAAGTTGACCGAAGGTCTGGGAGCCGGCAACAATCCCGAACGGGGACGTGAGGCGGCACTCGAAAGTTTGGACGAGATTGTCGAAGTGTTCAAACGTGAAGGGACCAAGATGGTCTTTATTACGGCCGGTATGGGCGGTGGTACCGGAACGGGTGCTGCTCCGGTGATTGCCAAAGCGGCCAAAGAGATGGATATCCTGACAGTGGCCATTGTGACGTTGCCGTTCCGCACCGAGGGTCCGAAACGTATGAAACATGCCCAGGAGGGTATCGAGGAGCTGCGTCAGTATGTCGATTCGCTGCTGTTGATCAATAATGAAAATATTCAGGAGATATACGGTAAGTTGACCTTGTCAGAGGCCTTTGGTAAAGCTGATGATATTTTGGCTACAGCCGCCAAAAGCATTGCCGAAGTGATTACCCGCGAGAGTACGGTGAACGTCGATTTTGCCGATGTGAAGACCGTGATGAAAGACAGCGGTATTGCGTTGATGGGATCGGGACGCGCTTCGGGAGAGAATCGTGCGATGGAGGTTGCCAATGCGGCACTTTCGTCTCCGTTGTTGAACCACAACGATATTACGGGAGCCCGTAACATCCTGATCAATATCACCTCCGGTGAGGAGGAGATTACCCTGGAGGAGACCTACCAGATTACCGAGTATATTCAGAATTGCGCTGGCAATGCTGCTGATATTATTTGGGGTGCCGGTACTGATGAAACATTGGGTGCCGATATTGAGGTAACGATTATTGCGACCGGTTTTGAGGATGCCGTGACCAAAGCATTTGATCAGCCGACCTACTCTCCGTTACAAGCTTATCGCGATCGGCAGCAGAAAGAGCGAGAGACTCAGAATGAGGCTGAGAATGGTTCGTCAGAAGCCGCTGAGAGTACAGATACAGCATCGGGTGTGGCAGAACCTACTGCCCAGCCGGTTGAGGCTCCAACCAATGCCGCCCAGCAGACAATGCGTAATCAGAGCCCGTTGACTCCGCGTCAACGTTGGACTCCGCCGACCGAACAGGCCCCAACGCCTGAGGTGCATCCGTTGCAGGAGTCACGCCGTTTCAATCGCCCGGTGGCGCCGAATCGCCTCCCTGACCGTGAAAATACACCGGCAGCCAACCAACATACCAGTCCGCTGAGTCGTCCTGCTGCAGCTCTGCATGTGATTGAGGCGCGCCCCAAAGAGGTGGCTACCGATACGGACAATTGGGAAAATGAACCGGCCTATTTGCGTCGCAACATGAAATTTGTCAAAGATTCGGTTACGGAAGGTTCGCGTCCCTCTCGTGTGGTGCTGAAGGACGAGGGACCGCAGAGTAACGATCCTTCGAACGGATCGTTGTTTGATTGATTGCTCATTCCCAGAGTCGGTGACCAAGGATAACAGCTCGGTCAAACTGTAGGTGGCAAGGTTAGCTCGCAACTGGGTTCGGCTGGATGGCACGAATGGAATAGCGAAGTTGCCTGTTTAATGGGGTGTCTATTGTCTTAAACCCGTTTATAGCAATGTAGCGCGGGCTGTTTGTTGATGAGCGGATGCTCGAGTGGGAAAGCCTGCTCGGAGAGATGCTTGTCTGTTAAGCAGAGACTGTTGCCGGAAGAGGCTATTTAAGTTGGCCAGTGCAAGGCAACGCTGTTGGGCAAGGGGGCTCAGGTTGTACCGATAATGAGTATAGCGTGCGGATCGTGAGAAACATGCAACAAGAACGCGAACGTAGTTTCGCCGCGGAAGTTGTTTGACAATATGACCGGAACAAGTGTGTTCCGGCCCTTTTTTTAGTAATCGTGATGTTGAATTTTATTTCAGCTATCGTTTTTCATCCGTTTGTTTTGCAGGATTACCTGTTGTTGGCGGTCATTGTGGTGTTGCTCTGCTGCTCGGCTTTGGTTTCTGCTTCTGAAACGGCCTTTTTTTCGTTGTCCCCCCACCAAATTGAGGGGCTGCACAGCCATCCTTCCCGTAGCAACAATGCCGCAGTAAAACTGCTCGATCAATCCGAGTATTTGCTTTCGACAATTCTGGTGGCCAATAACCTGGTCAATATCTGCATCGTTGTGCTTTCCAACGCATTGATCGACTCGTGGATCGATTTCGGCGGAGCCGATGGCGTGGAATTTCTGGTTAAGATGGTGATCGTCACCTTCCTGTTGCTGCTCTTTGGCGAAATCATGCCGAAGATCTTTGCCAACTTCAATTCGATGCGGGTGATCGGTTTGATGGCCGTTCCATTGCGATTTTTTTGCATGTTGTTTCGTCCAATTTGCCGTCTGCTGATCAGCTCGGGCAATCTGATCAACCGTCGAATGTCTCAAAAACAGGTGAACATTTCGATGGATGAGCTCTCCAATGCGATCGAAATGACCTCCGACCAGACGGTCGAGGAGAAGAAGATCCTCTCGGGTATTGTCGATTTTGTCAATACCGAGGTGGGGGAGATCATGCGTTCCCGTGTCGAGGTGGTTGCTTTGGATGAGGAGGATAATTTTGACAAGGTTCGCGAAGTGATTATGCAGTCGGGTTATTCGCGTATCCCGGTCTATCAGGAGAACCTGGATAATGTCCGGGGTATTCTCTATGTCAAGGATGTGTTACCCTATATCGCCTCGGGTGACGATTTCGAATGGACAAACCTTTGCCGTAAGCCCTACTTCGTCCCCGAACACAAGAAGATCAACAGCCTGTTGGAGGAGTTCCAGACCCAAAAGATCCATATTGCCATTGTGGTGGATGAGTATGGTTCGACGTTGGGGTTGATTTCACTGGAGGATATTCTGGAGGAGATTGTGGGTGAGATCTCCGATGAATCGGATGTACAACAGCAGTTTTACACGAAGATTGCTGCCGATACCTATATCTTTGATGGTAAAACGCATCTGAATGATATGCTTAAGGTGTTGGGTCTGGATGATGACTATTTGGATAACTTCCGGGGTGATGCCGAGACCATTGCCGGATTGATGTTGGAGATCCGGCGTGATTTCTTGCATCAGGGAGAGGTGATCTATTGTCGGAAATTGACCCTGACCGCAGAGGTGGTCAGCAATTATCGGATCGATAAGGTTCGTGTAGTGGTCGGACAATAATTTTTTGCGTGGTGAGACGTTAAGATATAGAAGTTTATGGCCGAAGAGAAAGTTGCTTCGGCCATATTTCTGTCCCGACTTGCGATACGTATGGAATGTCGAGATGAAAGTGTGTGATTAACGGTTAATGTAAGCAGATTAAGAATAAAGGTCTAACTCAATTTAAATATCAACAATAGGATTTGACAAAGATGAAAAAACTGATTCTGACTTTGGCCGTCCTGTTCTGTGCAGGACAGATGATGGCCCAGAACCAACCTTCGCAACTGAGTGATCAGCAGAAGGCGATGATGAAGGCATTTCACACGGTAACTCCTGAGGATATTCACACCTTCGCGCATGAGCTGTTGAAGGATGAGTATCGTGGACGTCGTTCGGGGGATGTCGGTTATGATAAGGCTGCAGCCTATGTGATCGACCATTTCAAAGCGTGGGGACTCAAACCGATGGGAGATAACGGTACGTACGAAAATACCTTTGCACAGCCCTACAATGATGTACAGGGAGTGGGCTACCTGAAAGCCTATTTCAAAATTGGCAAGGATACGATTGTCAAAGAGTATCAGCCTCGGAAAGATTATTTCCCTACGGCACTCTCCGGCAATGGCGAGGTGAATGGCGAAGTGGTTTATGTCGGTTATGGCGTGACGGCTCCGGAGTTGAAATACGATGATTATAAAGGTGTCGATGTTCGGGGTAAGATTGTGCTTTGTGAGGGTGGTTATCCTTACCAGGGTAAGAATCTCGACACGCTGAAGATGTGGAGCAAATACCAGCGGGCAGGGGCCAAAATCGCTGCAGCGGCTGAAGCCGGTGCGGCTGGTGTGCTGTTTATTTCGAAATATGCCAATCCGTTCCCACGTCGGGCTCAGGATGATGTAGTAGTGGCGTTTATCGGTCGTGATGCGGCAAACGAGCTGTTGGCCGGTACCGGACGTTCGCTGGATCAGTGGCGGGACCGTTTCAAAGCCTTTAAAGGGAAACCGGTGTTTACGGGACGTACGGTTAGTCTGGCGGCTCAGACCGAGTTCCATCCCAATACGACCACGGCTAATATTGTCGGTGTGATCGAGGGTTCCGATCCGGTGCTCAAAAACGAATATATCGTACTTGGTGCGCATCTTGACCACCTGGGAATGTTGCCGGAGATGTATCCAGGTGCCCTGGATAACGTGTCGGGATCGGTGATCATGATGTCGGCAGCCAAGGCTTTGGCAACTTCAGGGGTGAAGATGAAACGCAGTGTGATCGTTGTGCTGTTTGCCGCTGAAGAGTTGGGTGTGTTGGGTGCATATCATTATCTGGCAAGCCTGCCCTATCCCAAAGAGAAGATCGCCTGCATGGTCAATGTCGATATGTTGGGTAAAGGCAACGGCCTAATGGTTAATACAGCCAACGAGTGGAAAGATCTGGTTCCCTACTTCCGGGATGGTTCAGAGAATTGGGCCCGTCGCCCCTTCTCGACGGTCATGAAAGATTGGAGCTACGCAACGACCCTCTTTACCGATGGTAATGCGTTCCAAAATGAGAAGATCCCGACCATCGAACTGCGTGCTACCGGTGGCCCGTGGCCTCAGGCCTACCATGTGCCGGCCGATACGATCGACCAGCTTGATCCGGTGATTATGGCTGATGCCGCTCGTGCCATGTGCATTGCTGTGATCAATATTGCAAATCGATAGTTCGTTCGATGAGGTGCGAATCCGGTCATAGTGGGCGGTGAAGGTCAGTTCGTTTGATCTTGCCCTGTTGATCGGTGCAAATCATTTCGCAATAAAAAGGAGCAGAAGGTGCTTAACCTCCTGCTCCTTTTTTGCAATTAGGTGGTAGGTGTTGCGGGGAGGGAAGAAACGCGGCGGCAAGTTTTGACGTTGACGTTTGGTTCGGTGTGGGGACTAACGGTTTTGTGAACTGATGGCGCGGACTGAGGCGTGGCACCGATGTTTGTCGTCGCCGTTGAAGAACGGTCGCCAGTCTCCAATTGTTTTCAGAATGTTTTGGGGAAGAGAGCAGGTTCCGGTAGTGCAAAGTCGCCTTGTGCAAAATGTCTGAGCCCGTTCGATAAAGAGGGATATGAATTGGGTGAGGAATATGGGAAGTGTGAAAGATGTAAGGTGGAGCAGACCCGTGTCTCAGGTGTGCTGCAAACAAAAACAGTATAGAATAGAGAAAAGCCTTTTAAGACTCGAATCAAAGCATAGGAATGAATAAAATAAAGGCTGCCTGAGAGGGCAGCCTTTATTATTGCGGTTGTTAAATGGTGCGATTATTTTTTCTGAATATCGCGGTATTCGACTTCGAGACCCTTGCCATAGGTTGCCATCGCTTTGCGGCTCATACCCATGCTCGAGAAACCACCGTCGTGATACAGATTCTGCATCGTCACTTTGCGGGTCAGGTCCGAGAAGAGGGTCAGCACGTAACCGGCGCAATCGTCAGCCGTTGCATTGCCCAGCGGAGAGACACGGTCTGCATATTCGAGCAGATCCTCCATGCCCAAGACCCCTTTGCCGGCCGTTGTGGGGGTAGGAGATTGTGATACGGTGTTGATCCGGACAAATTTTTCACGGCCATAGATGTACCCGAAGCTGCGGGCAATCGATTCAAGCAGCGCTTTGGCATCGGCCATATCGTTATATCCGTAAAGGGTACGCTGTGCAGCGATGTAGGTCAGTGCTACGATTGAACCCCAGTCATTGATGGCGTCTTTCTTGCGGGCAACCTGAATCACCTTGTGGAATGAAATGGCTGATATGTCAAGCGTCTTGGCCAAAAAATCGTAGTCCAGATCGTCATAGGTACGGCCTTTGCGGACGTTGGGGGACATGCCGATCGAGTGGAGAATGAAATCGAATTTGCCTCCGAAGTGCTCCATGCACTTGTCGATCAGGTTTTCCAGGTCCTTCACGTTGGTGGCATCGGCTGGGACCACAGGTGCATTGCAGGCTTTGGCCAGTTCGTTGATGGTACCCATGCGGATCGATACGGGAGTATTCGTCAGTACGATCTCTGCGCCCTCTTCAACGGCACGCTGTGCCACCTTCCAGGCAATCGACTGCTCGTTCAGTGCCCCGAAAATGAGGCCCTTTTTCCCTTTAAGAAGATTATATGCCATATTGTTTTTATAAATTGGTCGGAGCAAAGGTACTAAAATATCCCGGAATGGCAACTGATACGTTCTGTCCTACCTGTCGCTGGCTGTCCACCTCCTCGACAACCGTACGTAAATAGGAAATCCGGAAATCTTCTGCTCGATGAATGGTCATTCGCAGTTAACGGCGCTCACTACAAGGTTAAGACCATCGCTGTTCCTGAGACTATGATCAAGGTCTCTCTTGAAATTATATGCTGATTGGCAGTAGAAAGAGGCGTTTGTACAGTTCTTTGCGGGTGGGTCGTGAACCTGTCGATACTCGATCAAGTCGCATTCGGTATCAATAGCGTTGTAGGAAGGTTGTGTGCCACGATCGACATTCGTCTTGAATGGCGCCCTCGGAAGGCTGTGTGCGGCGATCGGTTATTGTCGCTGGAAAAGGTAGGTGATGGTGCCCGATTGACTGGCCGGAGCCGAGGCGTCGAGGTTGAAACGTGACAGACGTGCCGCCTCTATGGCCCGATCCGTTAGGCAATCCTCCTGTGAAGAGCTGCTTTTGATATTGGCCGAGGTGACCTTGCCGTTGCGGTTGACGGTGATGGCAACGACCACCTGTCCGCTCCCTTCACACTGGTAGGCCGGTACATGCATATAGGTAAAGGTGCGTCCTGCCAGCGAGAAGGTGATCAAAACGTTGCCCTTAACCCGAACGTCTTGCTGCTTTTTGCCCTGCTCTGTCTGTTTCTGTTTGTTGGCGTTGTGTCGGTCGATCATATCCTGCTGTTCGCGAAGCCCCTTTTCGTAGGCCGCTTTCGAAGCCCGCATTCGTGCAGCAACCGCATCCGCTTCATCCGCAATTTCGTCCGGAATGGGACCTCCGTCCGAGCTGCGACGAATCCCTTCCGAACCGGTACCGGCGGTACGTTCGTTTTGTCGATCGGCCTCCTCGAGTGCATCCTCGTTTGAGATGGCATTGCGCGCACTGTTCAACTCGGCATCGGTCATCTCCCGCTCTTCAGGCTTCTGCTCCTCCTCAGGCGTCGGAACCATGTCCAGATAGATCGTATGCTGTTCGGGCGGGGTTACCCCTACCACCAGCTTGGTCGAAAGAAAAACAATGCCAAAAAGCAAATATGCAATGATGACTACACAGAGCCCCACTTTGTGCTCATAGGTCCAGGTGCCCAGATCGACCGGTCGGGGATCGAAAGGCAGTACGATCCGTTGCCGACGCGGGTCGCGCGGTGGGTAAGACGAGTACTGGCGTGGCTGTTGGTCGCGTTCTTCCTCAGTCTCTGCGGAATTGGTTTGTGGCTCCTGAAACATCGCTTCGCTATAAAAGAGAAGCAAAATTACGATTTCTTTGAAAAAAAATAATATCTTTGTCTTTAAATTATTTTCTTACCATCATGTCGCAGAAACAACAGACATTGAACGGACCCGTCTCTTTCCAAGGGAAAGGACTGCACACCGGACTTAATGTAAAGATGACATTTCTCCCGGCTGAGGCCGGAAGTGGAATTCGATTCCGCAGAACAGACATGGAGGGCGCTCCTGAAGTAGAGGCGTTGGCCGATTACGTGGTGGACACTGCCCGCGGTACGACCATTGAACGTAAGGGCGTGCGGGTGAGCACAATCGAACATGTGATGGCAGCTCTCTGGTCTTGTGGCGTGGATAACGCTATCGTGGAGGTCGATGCCCCCGAAACTCCTATCATGGACGGTTCGGCTCGCGAATATGCCGAGGCGATCGAACGAATCGGTCTCAAGGAGCAGGATGCAGATCGGGCCTATTATGAAATCAATGAAAAGACCGTCTTCTCAATCGAAGATAAAGACGTAGAGATTGCCGCTTATCCGGATGATAAGTTTACGGTCAATGTCAATATCGATTTTAATTCGAAAGTGCTGGGTAACCAGTATGCTCGTTTGGATAATATTACCAATTTCGCATCTGGAATTGCGCCTTGCCGCACATTCGTCTTCTTGCACGAGATTGAGCAACTCCTGCAAAACAATCTGATTAAGGGTGGCGATCTGGATAACGCTATCGTGATTGTGGAACGTGACATCGCACCCGAGGAGCTGGAACACCTTTCGAAACTTTGCAACAAAAAAGATATCAAGGTATCCAAAGGTTATCTGAACAATCTGAAGTTGCGTTTCCCTAATGAGTGCGCCCGTCACAAATTGCTCGACCTGCTGGGAGACTTGGCATTGATCGGCGTCCGCATTCGGGGTAGCATCGTTGCCAACAAACCGGGCCATTTTGCGAATACTGAGTTTGCTAAGTTGGTGCGTAAAAATATCAAACGTGACTCGGCTCGTCCGTCATACCGTTACAACCCGAACGTACCGCCTGAATACGATATCAACCAGATTCGGGCATTGCTTCCGCATCGTCCTCCCTTCCTGTTGGTGGATAAGGTATTGCATGTAGATCCGGAACATGTAATCGGTATCAAGAATGTGACGATGAACGAACCGTTCTTCGTAGGGCATTTCCCGCAAGAGCCGGTGATGCCGGGTGTCCTCATTATCGAGGCTATGGCACAGTGTGGAGGTATTTTGGCTTTGCACGATGTGCCCGATCCGGAGCATTATTCAACCTATTTTATGAAAATTGATGGCGTCAAATTCCGGGGAAAAGTGGTACCCGGCGATACGCTGCAATTTGAGCTGAAACTGGTTGAGCCGATTCGTCGTGGCATTGTCATGATGGAGGCAAAGGCTTTTGTCGGCGATCAACTCAAAACCGAGGCCCTGATGATGGCTCAGGTGATTCGCAACAAGGCATAGCCTCTTTTGCGAGTCAAGCTGTTCTGTAGTCCGATATGCGCAGGGCTGGAATAGAACGGCAGAGAAAAATTAAAACAGAAATATAACGCGCTTACATACTCACCAATAAAATCCTATCGAAAGCATGATTAGCAAATTGGCATACGTTTCCGAAAAAGCACAGCTCGGAGCGAATGTAACTGTAGAGCCCTTTGCCTATATTGCCGACGACGTGATCGTCGGAGACGGAAGTTGGATTGGCCCCGGGGCAGTATTGATGGACGGCGCACGTCTGGGTAAAAATTGCCAGGTGCATACGTCGGCTGTCGTTGCCTGCTTGCCGCAGGATTTGAAGTTCAAGGGAGAGTATACTACGGCTGAAGTCGGAGATAATACCATGATCCGTGAGTGTGTGACGATTAGTCGCGGTACGGCGGCTCGGGAAAAAACGATCGTCGGGAGCAATGTGCTGCTGATGGCCTATGTCCATGTCGGTCACGATTGCGTAGTGGGTAACCACTGTATTTTGGCCAACCGCGTTTCGTTGGGCGGTGAGGTCGAAGTGGACGATTGGGCCATTTTGGGCGGTCACTGTGCTGTGCACCAGTTCTCGCGTATCGGTGCCCATGTGATTGTCAGTGGCGGATCGCTCATCAGTAAGGATATTCCGCCTTTCTTGACTGCTGCACACAATCCGCTTTCGTATGTGGGTATCAATTCGATCGGTCTGCGTCGCCGGAACTTTACCAACGAGCAGATCAATCAGATTCAGGATATGTGCCGTATTCTCTTCCAGTCGGGACACTCCTACTCTCACGGATGCGATTTGGTTGAGCAGGAGATTCCGCAAAGTCCGGAACGCGATATGATGCTGAACTTTATCCGTTCTTCGAAACGGGGCATCATCAAACCCTACAACTCAAGCAAGAAAAACGAAGAGGTGTAAACCACTCTGCTGCCGGAGCCGGAGGTGTGGAGACATGCACTTGCAATGCATAGCGCGGTAAAAGCTTCGGGAGTGTAACCCGGAAAAGAATTGCTGGCGAGCAAGGAGGCAAGGGGGTATCAAGGGGGCTTGAAGAGCAAAAGGGGCTTGTAGAAAGTCCTGTTTGTTACTTTCCTTTGCAAAGCAGTGTGGTCGGCTGAGAAGACGTTTGTGCCGGGAGAGAGCGATGGCAATCAAAATTAGGAGGCTGCTGTTTGTTTTCAGGGTTGTCAAGGCACGACAGCCTGCCAGTCGGCCCCCAAATGTTACCGTAGAGTGTTAAAAGGGGGCTGTAGAGGCTGCCCGTACGGTGTTTGTTATAGCCACTTCCAAAAAATGTGAATAAGTCTAAAGGCGATAATCAATCGATTATCGCCTTTTTCTGTATTTTGTTGATTGTCTAATGGTTTGTATAGAAGTCGAGTGTTTTTCAGATGGCAGAACCGATTAAGCTACGTTATCATTATTTGGATAAATTGCGGGTCTTTCTGATCTGCGTTGTGATCTTTCATCATACCGCTATTGCGTTCGGGGCCTCTGGTGGCTGGTACTATAAGTCGTCGGTGCTTTGGAAGGGGTGGAGTCAGGCGTTGATGTCCCTGGTGATGGGAATCAATCCTATTTTATGGCGCTCTTTTTCTTTATTTCAGCTTTGCTGATGCCCGCCTCCTATGAGCGTAAAGGTGTGTTTGCATTCCTTAAAGACCGGGCAATCCGTTTGGGAATCCCTTTGCTGATCTATATCTTCTTTCTGAATCCGGCTATTGTCGGACTGGTCGGTGAGCTCAAGGGCGTTGCAGTAGATTGGGGACAGCTCTTTGGACATTATCATACCCCGGGGCCCATGTGGTTTGTCTTGACCTTAATCGTTTTTGAACTACTGTATGTGGGATACCGAACCCTACATCCCAGATCAAAGACTCCAACGCCGAAGGACTTTCCATCAGTGGCGAAACTGATCGTTTTCATGTTGACGGCGGGCGTGGTTGCCTTTCTGATCCGTTTGGAGTATCCGGTAGGTAAAAGCTGGTTTGGATTGCAGTTTGGCTATTTCCCGCTCTATGTGGGGATGTATTGGGCTGGATTGGTCGCTGCTCGAAAAAGATGGTTGGAACAGATCTCGCTGCGTAAAGCAAAAGTTTGGCTGGCTATCGTTGTGGTCGCGATTGTTGCGTTTGCACTCTTTTGTTATCTGAACCGGGAGTCGGGCGGATCTGATGCGGGCGGATGGAACCGCTTGGCCTTTGCCTACGCAATGTGGGAACCCATCTTGTGTGTGGGGATCTCCTACTTTTTGTTGGCGGTTTTTAAACATTGGGGAAATCGACCGAATCGGTTTTTTCGTGCTCAGTCAGCTGACAGTTACCTGGCTTATATTGTGCATCCGTTTTTCATCGTATGTGGGACCTATTGGGTGTAACAATTGGGGTGCAGACTGTGGGGCGGCTTCGGTTTGGTTTGCGTCGCTGCAATCGTGTCAACATTCCTCGCCTCCCATCTGATTCGACGGATACCGTTTGTCCGGCAGTGCGGTTGGTGATCTGAACCGTGTGGCAGAAAGCCGTTGATGCTTGCAGGTACAGGGCGAGCTGGCAAGAAATCTTGCGAACCCAGATTCTCTCCTCGTGCTTTGTTACAGATGTTTTGGGAGCAGAGCGCATAGGAAGTTGGAGAGATGACCCGACTGCAGTTTTGTTAAAAGCCTTCAAAATGTTATAAAACAAAGAAAAAGGGGGTAGTGTGTTGTTTTTCAGTAAAAAATAGTTATATTTGCATCGTATTCTATGCTATGGGATGGGGGACGGAAGTCCCCCGTTTTGTTAACTATATGAAACGCAACTGATTATGATTGATGCAGCTCACGTACGCGAAATCGCTGAAGCCCAAATGGAGGGTACAGATCTTTTTGTGGTCGAAGTGCGGGTCACCCCGGCTAACGAAATCGTTGTGACGGTGGATAGCGATACCCAAGTGGGTATTGATCGTTGCGTGGAGTTGAGCCGTTCGATCGAAGAGGCGCTCGATCGGGATCAGGAGGATTTCGAATTGACCGTCATGTCGGCCGGAATCGGTCAGCCGCTCAAATATTTGCGCCAGTATCGCAAATTGATCGGCAGCCCGGTGGAGGTGGTGTTCAAGGATGGCGGCAAAATTATCGGTAAACTGGTTGATGCTTCGGATAATCAGATTGCCGTCGAATACGAAGAGCGGGTGACGGTCGAAGGGAAAAAACGAAAACAGCTGGTTACCACCCGACGCGAACTCTCGCTCGATGAGGTAAAATCGACCTGCGAATACCTCGATTTCAAATAGAAAAACAAATAAAATAATTCAGAATAAGTTACAACTATGGACAACCTTAATCTGATAAGCACCTTTGCGGAGTTCAAGGAGCTTAAGAATATCGACAAGAGCACAATGATCGGTGTGTTGGAGGATGTGTTCCGCCATTTGTTGATCAAGACCTACGAGACCGATGAGAACTTCGATGTGATCATCAACCCCGAAAAGGGTGACCTGGAGATCTGGCGTAACCGTACCATTGTGGAGGATGGTCAGGTCGAGAATCCCAACCAGCAAATTTCACTGACCGATGCCCGCAAGATCGATCCTACCTACGAGGTGGGCGAAGAGGTGGCCGATGAGATCAAACTCTCCGATTTTGGTCGCCGTTCGGTGTTGTCGTTGCGTCAGAACCTGGCTTCTCGGATCATGGAGCTCGAAAAGGCCAACTTATATGAGAAGTATAAAGATAAGGTCGGTGAGATCATTACCGGTGAGGTTTATCAGGTTTGGAAGAAAGAGGTGCTGATTCTCGATGATGAGGACAACGAACTGGTGATGCCCAAGGCTGAGCAGATCCCGAGCGACTTTTTCCGCAAAGGCGATACGGTGAAAGCGATTGTTTCTCGCGTTGAGATGCGTAACAACTCGCCGTTGATTGTCTTGTCGCGTACGGCTCCTGAGTTTTTGGAGCGTCTCTTCGAGATGGAGGTGCCTGAAATTTACGACGGTCTGATCACCATCAAGAAGATTGTCCGTATCCCCGGCGAACGTGCCAAAGTGGCCGTTGAGTCTTACGACGATCGTATCGACCCGGTTGGCGCTTGTGTCGGTATGAAGGGGTCGCGTATCTATTCGATCGTCAAGGAGCTGCGCAATGAAAATATTGATGTGGTAAACTATACGTCGAATCCGCAGCTGATGATCCAGCGTGCCTTGAACCCGGCGAAAGTTTCCTCGATCCAGATTAACGAAGAGACCAAAACCGCTGCCGTTTACCTCAAACCCAGCGAGGTGTCGTTGGCCATCGGTAAGGGCGGTTTGAATATTCGTCTGGCCAGCATGTTGACCGGTTACGACCTGGATGTATATCGCGAAGTCGAAGAGGAGGATGTGGCTCTGGATGAGTTCTCGGACGAGATCGATCAGTGGATTATCGATCAGCTCAAGAGTATCGGTTGCGATACCGCCAAGAGCGTGTTGGAACTCTCTGTTGATGAGCTGGCTAAGCGGACTGACCTGGAGGTTGAGACAATCGAAGAGGTGGTTCGTATCCTTAAGGCCGAATTCGAATAAGCGCGGTTTGTGTGAATAAAGTATGCAGAATTGCCGGATTTGCATTAATTTTACACAGATAATCGTTGCCCGGACGAGCCGGGCGGCTAGCACACCTAAGTGACTCTTCCTTCCAAGGGACGAAAGGACCGAACGAGAAAGAGTGACGTTTTACCGAAGGATAACGTTTGACGAAAGGGATAGACGGATACCTCGGTTGATTGAATTGGAGTGGGGCCGGAGGGTTGCACTCTTGTCCCGCAGGGGTGGCCGGGAGGCGAATCGCTGCGGAATGTATAACGCCGAAAAACGATAAAAGAGAGTAGAGTATGCCGAATGTACGAAAACTGAGACTCCATCAGGTTGCAAGAGAGTTGAAAGTAGGACAGACCACGATTGTCGAATTTCTCGAGAAGAAGGGGATCAAGGTGGAAAACGCCCCCAGTACTTTAATCGAGCCGCATGTGTATGAGGTGCTTGAAAAGGAGTTTGGTGGCAGCAGGACCGAGAGTGTCAACATCCGCGAGAAGATCAACCAGAAGCTCGAGGCTGTTTCGCTCGGCAACCGTAAGGAGGGCAGTACCTCGGCAGAGGATGATTCCGACTTCAAAAAAGAGGTGATTATCAAGAGTGGTGGTGTGATCAATGTGAAAGATGAGGTTCCGACGATCAATGCTCCGAAGATTTTGGGTAAGATCGATTTGTCGGGCAAAAAGCCTGCGGCAGCACCTGCAGAAGCGAAGAAACCTGAGCTTCCTTCGGAGAAGAGTGCACCGGCAGCGGCTCCGGCAACAACGTCATCTGATGCAACACCTGTTGAAGAGAAGAAGCCGATTGCGGATGCTCAATCTGTTGTGAAAAGCGAACCAGTGAAAGTGGAACCGGTAAAGATTGAGGTAAAACGCGACGAATCCAAACCGAAAGTTGAGTCTGTAAAACCTGCGGCTCCCAAAGCAGAGGCTTCGGCAAAGCCTGCGATGAAACCAGCTGCGAAACAGGCCGCTAAGCCTGCTCCAGCGGGTCACGCTGCACCTTCGGTTGGCAGTAAAACCGCTCCTGTGGCAACAACTCGAATTGCCGATCTTGCCGCTCAGACACAAACTTATGATGAACGTTTGGCGGCTGATCAAAGCAATCTGTTTCGTCCCAATGCGGAGGAGAATAAGCTGTCAGGCCCGAAGGTGCTGGGTAAGATTGACGTCAATTTGCTTGAGAAGAAGGGTGAATTCGGACGACGCGAAAAGCGTAAACGGATCACGAAGGATAAGGTGGACCTGAATAACCCGAAACAGGCTCAGAGTGGTTCTCGTTCGGAGGGTCGTCCGGCTGCTGGTGGAGGTGCTTCGGGACGTCCTGCACGTGATAACAATAACAATAGCAACAACAACAATAATAATAACCGTAAAAAGGGACAGAAGGGGAATCCGAAACCGGCTCCTGTACATGTTGAGGTAAGTGACGAAGAGGTACAGAAGCAGATTAAGGATACATTGGCCCGTTTGACCTCGAAAGGACCGAAATTCAAAACAGCCAAACACCGTCGTGATAAACGTGAAGCGGTTTCGGCCCGTATGCAGGAGGAGCACGCTCGTGAAGAGCGCGAAAAGAGCATCCTGAAGGTGACCGAATTTGTGACGGTAAGCGAATTGGCCACGATGATGAATGTGAGCGTTACAGACGTCATTACGGCCTGCATGAATTTGGGTCTGATGGTTTCGATCAACCAACGTCTTGATGCAGAGGCGCTGGTGGTGGTGGCCGAAGAGTTCGGCTTCCAGATCGAATTCGTTACGGTCGATACGCAGGAGGCGATCAATACCGAGGCGGATAAACCCGAAGATTTGGTTCCACGTCCCCCGATTGTGACGGTGATGGGTCACGTTGACCACGGTAAAACCTCGCTGTTGGACCACATTCGTAATACCAATGTGATTGCCGGCGAGGCGGGTGGTATTACTCAGCATATTGGTGCGTACAGTGTCGATTTGGACGGTCGTCGTATTACCTTCCTCGATACGCCGGGTCACGAAGCCTTTACCGCCATGCGTGCGCGTGGTGCACAGGTAACTGACGTTGCCATTATTATCATCGCGGCGGATGATAACGTGATGCCGCAGACGGTCGAGGCGATCAACCATGCCGCTGCCGCTCAGGTGCCTATTGTCTTTGCCATTAATAAGATCGATAAGCCCGGTGCCAATCCGGACCGTATCAAGGAGGAGCTGGCAGCCATGAACTATTTGGTCGAAGATTGGGGTGGTAAGTACCAGTGCCAGGAGATTTCGGCCAAGAAGGGCATCAATCTCGATAAATTGCTCGAAAAGGTGCTGCTTGAGGCCGAGATGCTGGATCTGAAGGCCAATCCAAATCGTGAGGCACAGGGCGTTGTGATCGAGTCCACCTTGGATAAAGGTCGTGGATATGTAGCTACCGTATTGGTACAGAACGGTACGTTGCATGTGGGTGATATCATGCTGTCGGGTATCTATTCGGGTCGTGTCAAGGCGATGTTTAACGAACGTGGTACCCGTATCACCGAGGCTCCACCTTCGACACCAGTGTTGGTATTGGGTCTGAATGGTGCTCCACAGGCGGGTGATACCTTCAATGTAATGGCTGATGAACGTTCGGCTCGTGATATCGCCAATAAACGTGAACAGTTGCAACGTATGCAGGGACTGCGTACCCAGAAACATATTACCCTCGATGAGATCGGTCGCCGTATCGCTATCGGTAACTTCAAGGAGCTGAATATCATCATCAAAGGTGATGTGGACGGTTCGATTGAGGCGTTGGCTGATTCGTTGATCAAACTCAGCAAGGAGGAGGTTCAGGTCAATGTGATCCACAAGGCTGTGGGACCGATTTCGGAATCGGATGTGCTGCTGGCTGCCGCATCGAATGCGGTGATTGTCGGCTTCCAGGTGCGTCCGTCTGCATCGGCACGTCGTCTGGCCGAAAAGGAGGAGATTGAAATTCGACTCTATTCGATCATTTACGATGCAATCAACGATATCAAGGATGCTATCGAAGGTATGTTGGCTCCCGAGACCAAAGAGGAGATCGTTTGTTCGGTCGAGGTGCTCGAAACCTTCAAAATCTCAAAAGTGGGAACGGTTGCCGGTTGTATTGTGCGTGAGGGTAAAATTACCCGCAATACATTGGTACGTGTCATTCGGGACGGTATTGTGGTCTACTCCGGCAAATTGGGATCTCTCAAACGTTTCAAAGACGATGTCAAAGAGGTCGGTACCAATATGGAGTGCGGCTTGAATATCGAAAATTACAACGACATCAAAGTCGGCGATATTATCGAGGGATACGAGCAGGTTGAGATTCGTCGATAATTTTCTCTGAAGTTATACGTAATTTGTATTTTCGAAAGGTTTACACGATAAAATCGTGTAAACCTTTTTTATTTTAATACAGCTATTTGCTTATCCTGTTAACCTGTTAATACGATATCAAGTTGTTGTCATTTGCCTTAATGCTAATTTGGTATATAAAGGAAATTCTATTAATTGTACACCTTTGTATTAGAAAGTTTATTTTTACTTGGACGAGATATAAAAAATACTATTTTTGTGAAGAATCGATGAGAATGTTACAATAGGGACAGTCGTTTAATTCCGTCATTATGAGTCAATCGGCAGACTGTCCCGGTA
>UQYM01000042.1 GCA_900545315.1 uncultured Alistipes sp. | reverse complement strand
CTATTGGATGCACAACAACATGATTACCATCAACGGACAGAAGATGGGCAAGTCGTTGGGGAATTTCATTACGTTCGAGCAGTTGACGACGGGCAACCATCCGCTGTTGGCGCAGGCATATGCTCCGATGACCATTCGTTTCTTCATCTTGCAGGCACAGTATCGCAGTACGTTGGATTTCTCGAATGAGGCTTTGCAGGCAGCCGAGAAGGGTTACGAGCGGTTGATGAAGGCGATGAAGACGTTGTCCAAGTTGAAGGCGTCAGAGACTTCGAGTGTAGATATTTCGGATATTGAGCCTCGTTGCAAGGCGGCGATGGATGATGATTTGAATTCGCCGATTGTCATTTCGGTCTTGTTTGATGCGGTGCGTATGATCAATCAGATTTATGATGGTCAGCAGACCATTTCGGCGGCTGATTTGGAGGAGTTGCGTCGGGTGATGCACCTGTATGTGTTTGATATTTTGGGGCTGCGAGATGATTTGGTTGGAGACAACAATCGACTTTTAGGTCAGTTGATCGACACGGTTTTGGATATTCGCATGCAGGCCAAGCAGGCCAAGGATTGGACGACATCGGATCGTATTCGGGATTCGTTGACGGCTTTGGGCATTAAGGTCAAGGATCGCAAGGACGGTACCGATTGGGAATTAGAATAGAAAATCGGTTAGGATATAAAATTAAAGTCTGAACATAAAATTTTTGTGTTCAGGCTTTTTTGTTTTGGGAAATAACCAAATTTGACGATGAGTCGTTTTCACGGTTCATATATAAACCATATAAAGATTGTGGTATGAAATCGATATTCTTAGGGTTGTTTGTTTTGTGTTGGAGTGTGGTTGTGGGAAGGGCTTCAGAGCGGGAGCTGACGATTGATACTCCGACGGGTAAGGTTTACGGGACGTTAATGGCTCCGGAGCAGGATACAAAGCAGGTGGTTGTTTTGTTGATTTGTGGTTCAGGAGCGACCGATCGTGATGGCAACAATCCGCAGATGCAGGGAAACTCGATTCGGTATTTGGCTGAGGATCTGTGTGCAAAAGGGATTGCATCGTTGCGCTATGATAAACGGGGAGTTGCACGGAGTGTGGAGTCAGCCATGCCGGAGCAGGATATACGCCTTTCGACCTATGTGGATGATGCTAAAGGTTGGATTGAAGCATTAAGTAAGGATTATGATCGCGTGGTTGTTGTCGGGCACAGCGAGGGGGCAAAGATTGGCACGATGGCGAGTGCGGGAAATAGTCGGGTTGCGGGATTGGTATTATTGGCCGGTGCAGGTCGACCGACCGATGAGATTTTGAAAGCGCAGATTCGACAAACTTCGCCGATGGTTTTGGGAAGTGTTTCGTCCATTATCGATACTCTTAAAACGGGACGCAAGGTGGAGCAGGTGCCGCAGATGCTGTATGCATTGTTTCGTCCTTCGGTCCAGCCCTATTTGATCTCGGACTTTGCGGTGGATCCTGTTACGGTGTTGCAAGGTGTTGATCTCCCGGTGTTGATTATTCAGGGGGATAAGGATCTTCAGATTGGGGTGGAGGATGCCCGGTTACTGCAAGAGGCTCGTCCTGATGCGGATTTGGTGATTATTCCGAATATGAACCATGTTTTGAAGCCTTGTGTATCGACAGACATGGCGGTTCAGATGGAGACTTATGTCAAGCCTGATCTTCGGATTGAACCTCAAGTTGCGTGTGAAATCGCAGATTTTATTGAACGGCTTTGATTTTGGCTGTCTTCGTTGTCGATCTCTCTTTATTCGTGCTACAAGGCATACAGACAAGTGCGGTGATTGCTGTGAAATGACATTGCAACCGACTGAATTTTGTCGGATTTGAGCGTACACTTGCAAATTAAAAGTCTGCTGGTCTCTGCAAAAAGCAATAGAAGGTGCCTCGCGGCATATTAATAACTTTGCGGCGCCCGTATTTAGCTTTGTCAGGCAAATAGTTGGCCACCCTTACCCCCCCAAAAAAAACAAGCGACTAACAGGAAATTTCTTCCCATTCCTTTCGAGGCCGAGAATTGTCAATAAAAAAACAGCGCCATGAGATCATGAGCGCTGTTAAGGAGAATGATGTATTCGTATGGATTTTACCGGTCAATAAACGGCCACTTTTGAAGTTCGTGGAGCTGTTTGTAGTTGGTCAGATCGACTTGAATGGGGACGACGGAGATATAACCGTGGTTGAGGGCCCATTCGTCAGTATCTTCGGCGTCGGGTTCGGCGTTGTTGAAGTAGCCGATGAGCCAATAATAATCTTTGCCACGCGGGTCTTGTCTGCGTTCGAAATCTTCTCTCCAGTAGCCACGGGTTTGGCGGCAGGCGCGCATTCCTTTGATCTGTTCTTTGGGCAGATTGGGGAAGTTGATATTGAGGCAGAAGGGGTATTCCGGTTTATGCGAGAGGGTGTAGTTGACCAGGTCGGGGATATATTCCACGACGGCGCTGAAGTCGGCATCGGGGGCGTGGTCGAGCAGGGAGAGACCGATTGAGGGTATGTTATAAAAACTGGCTTCGATAGCTGCGGCCATGGTTCCGGAGTAGAGGACGTTGACTGCGGAGTTTGAACCGTGGTTGATGCCGGAGAAGATGAGGTCTGGCAACTCTTTTTTTTCGGGGAGGAGCGAGTCGAATGCGATTTTCACGCAATCGACTGGGGTTCCGCTGCAGGCATATATTTCGACGTCGGGTTCTTCGGCGACTTTTGTGAGGTAGAGGGGTTGGGTCATGGTGATGGCGTGCGACATACCGCTTTGGCCTCGTTCAGGGGCGACGGCGATGATACGGCCCCACGGTTTGAGGGCGTTAATCAGGGCGTTCAGGCCTTTAGCGTTGACACCGTCGTCGTTGGTTAGGAAGATAAGAGGTTTGGTCATGTTTGATATTTGCTTTATGCTGGGCAAAGATACGTAAAAGGGGGTTAATCTGCATGGTAATGAGGGGGCATAAAGATGATTTAAAGCAAAAAGGTATTGTTTTTTAGAATGAAAGCGTTAACTTTGCACTCCCAAAGTGCAGGAATCTCTTATGAGGACGTAGGAGCCCGTAATATTCCCACTCATAAATTAAACAGTCAAAACAGATGGACAATTTAATCAAAATCGCTGAGGCCTCGATGTGGGCAGAGAAGGAGGTTCCTTCTTTCAAGAGCGGGGATACCATTACGGTAACCTACAAGATTGTCGAGGGTAACAAGGAGCGTTTGCAGAGTTTCCGTGGTACCGTCATTCAGATCAAGGGTCATGGAGTGACCAAGATGTTTACGATTCGCAAGATTTCGGATGGTATTGGAGTTGAGCGTATTTTCCCGTTGTATTCACCGCACATTGACAGCATTGAGGTGAACAAACGTGGTATCGTACGTCGTTCACGCATTTACTATTTGCGTGGTTTGACCGGTAAGAAGGCTCGTATCAAAGAGAAGAAGGTTGGCGCAGCCAAATAGTTGGAGTTAGCCAGCCGTTGATAGCAAGGGATATTCCCTTGAATATGACATAACAGAGTCGATCCAGTTAGGATCGGCTCTGTTGTTTTTTCGGGTATGGCAGATGTTTTGGGAAACCGGGATAGTTTTTTAACTTTGAATGGTTAAAGTAGGTTTGTTATGGTTATTAAGATATTGTTAATCATTTCGATCATTTTGCAGTTGGGAGCAGCGACGGTGGCGATCGGGATGATTCGCAAGACCAAATACAACTTGTCGTGGATGTTGTTCACGGTAGCGTTGACGGGTTTAGCCGGGCTTCGTTTTGGGGAGTATGTGCAGATCACCCACATGAAGGAGTTGCATGTTCCGCAGGAGTTTTTTGTCTGGTTAGGGATTATTATTTCGCTCTGTTTTGCGGTGGGCATATTGATTGTGAACAAGCTGCTCAATTACATTGCGCGGACCGAGAGTCAGCGGCGTATTTCGGAGCGGCGTATTTTGAATACGGTTTTGCGTACGGAGGAGAAGGAGCGGCAGCGTTTTTCGAAAGATTTGCATGATGGCTTGGGGCCGTTGCTTTCGTCGGCCAAGATGTCGGTTTCGGCGTTGTCCACTTCGAATATGAGCGAGCAGAATCAGGAGATTCTTCACAATGTGACCTATGTGATTGATGAGGCGATTCGGAGTTTACGAGAGGTATCGGCGAATTTGAGTCCTCATTTGTTGGATAATTTTGGTTTAGCACGGGCGGTATCCAATTTTATCAACAAGTTGCCGCATGGGGGAATGCGTATAATTTTTGATACGAATCTGAAAGGGGATCGGTTCGATCCGGACATTGAAGTAATTTTGTACCGGGTAATTTGCGAATTGATTAACAATAGTTTGAAGCATTCTGGGGCGACGGAAGTGAAGTTGTCATTGCAGTCACAGCAGGGGCATATTCAGGTTCACTATGAGGATAATGGTTGTGGTTTCGATGTGAAACAATCTGTTCAGAAAGGTGGTATGGGGCTGTCGAACATCTATTCGCGAGTAACTTCATTGAAGGGTGAAGTTGATTTTGACAGCCATCCTGGTGCAGGGATGCGAGCCAGGATTGATATTCGGATTTGAATTGTGAGAGAGGAGTGTTATGGCGAAATCGTGTAAAATAGTTGTTGTTGACGATCATACGTTGTTTCGCAACGGACTGAGGACGTTATTGGATGCGATAGATGGTTTTATGGTGATTGGAGAGGCCTCCAATGGGGAGGAGTTTTTGGCGATGTTGCCGACTGTAGAGCCGGATGTAGTGTTATTGGATATCGAGATGCCACGGATGAATGGGATTGTCGCTGCGGAGGAGGCCTTGAAGCGTTATCCGGGGTTGAAGATCATCACGTTGTCGATGTACGGGGACGAAGATTATTACTTCAAGATGGTATCGTTTGGGGTCAAGGGATTCATTTTAAAGAATTCGGAGATCAAGGAGGTTGCTACGGCGATTGAGACGGTGGTTGACGGAGGGAGTTATTTTTCGCAGGAGTTGTTATTCAATTTGGTCAGCAATCTTAAATCGACGCCATCCTCGGTTCCGGAGGATAGTCCGGAGGAGCTTTCGCAGCGGGAGTCGGAGATTTTGTTGCATATATGTCGTGGGGAGTCGAACAGTGAGATTGCCGATTCGCTGTTTATCTCGAAGCGGACGGTTGACAAGCACCGTTCCAATATTTTGGCCAAGACCGGATGTAAGAATACGGCGAACTTGGTCGTTTACGCAATCAAGAACAACTTGGTTGAGATTTGATTAGGAAGACGACGAGCTTAGCGACTGTTTGAAATATAGATAGAAAGGAACATATAAAAAGGGGATGAATCTGAAAATTCATCCCCTTTTTATGTTGTGGTTATACGTTGTTAGAATCGGAAGCCGAGGGTCATGGTTACGGTGTGACGATTCTGTGTATAATCGATTGTTCCGGAGGAGATAGGGTATTGCATACCGGGTTCGTTATAGTAGAAGAGGTCGTCACCGAGGTATTTATAATCGGTGTAGATGTATGCAAAGTCGAGGTATGCATGGCCGAAACGGAATCCGATACCAGCCGAGTAGTTTTCGTAGGATTTGATTACCGGGCAGTTTGACGAGGTGGGGTAGATGTCGGTATGGGTACAATCGCCATAGAGAGCGTATCCTGCGCGCAGGTAGAATTTGGGCAGCGGAGTTACTTCGATACCGGCGCGGAAATTATTAGCAGCCTGGAACATATCTTTCACCATCTGTTTGGTATCGTCTTCGGTCATCCAGGAGCCGGTATTCCGCAGTCGCATACCGTTGTACCAGGCTCGTTCGTAATCGACGGTGATTAGACCGACTTTGGGGATTGAGTATGAGATACCGGTTAGCAGTCGGGTTGGGGTATTTAGGCTGTAGTTATTGATGGCGTAAGGGGAGTCGACGAGACCGCCCGGGGTTACGTTTTTGTATTCGGCACCCATATATTCGATATATTCTTCTTCGAGGCTCATAAAGGTAGGGGTGTGTACAGCCACGCCGATACGCAGGTTTTGGGTGGGTCTCAGGATTGCGCCGAATTTGAAATTGACACCGGTCCCATCCAGCCGTTGTTGCTGGATATAGTTCATGGAGATCAGGTTATAGGCGTTATTGTTGTAGGTTTCGGTGTAGTTGTTTTCGTTGTGCATATGGATATTTTGCACACCGATGGTGAAACCTACATAGAGAATATTTTTGAAGTTAAATCCTCCGGAAAAATCGTATTCTCCGACACTTCCAGTCATGATCCTACGCATGGCGGGATTCATGGTAGCGGATTCGGAGAGGGCACCTTGACGGTCTGGGTAATCGGCGGTTGGGCCGAATGGGGAGTATTGGTTGCTATTGATGGCTTCGAGCAGTCTGGTTTGGTAGGCGAGGCCTCCTCCCCATTGGCTGATGCTCAGGTTTTGGCGGAAAGGCTGATAGGGATCATCCGTCTTGAAGATGCTGACCGGTACGCCATTCATTCGCTCTGCGAAGATTTCGGTAATTGAGCTACCGATTCCGCTGTTGTAGGCGAAAGAGGTATTATTGAAATCTGCCAGTTTGTTGTAGCTGATACCGAAGGTCATGCTGGTGAGGGTGCCGCTACCCTGATAGACGTTAAAGGCGGCACCCAGATTCCCGATTGAGAATTGGGTTTTATTTCCGTCGGCTCTGAATCCTCCATAGTTACTGTTGATTGTAGAGGTCGTGATGGAGGGGGATATGCTGACGTCCGAGCTTTGGTACATGCCGAGGCCGGCGGGGTTTATGGCCATGGATGAGAGGTCGGCGCCCAGCGAGGTAAATGCGCCTCCCATTGCTGCGCTGCGGGCGGTTCCGAACGAGTAGTTATATTGAGATAATCTCAGCATAACTTCCGGGGAGGGAGTTTGTGCGGCGACAGTGGATGCAATCGCAGCGGCTCCGATGGTTAAGGCCAGAAATTTATATCTTTTCATAATTCAGATCTGTAATATTGAATTGATAGTTGGTAAAGTGAGCGATGTTGATCGCTGAGGGGATAACGAGACGGTTGATACCTGTTGCTTTCCGATGGGTTGGAAGGCAACAGGTAGTATGGATTGGGCTTAACGGCGATATCCGCCACCGCCGCCAGTGTATCCACCGCCGCCGCCAACACTGCCACCACCGGCACCGCCTCTACTTCCACCGAATCCACTGCCGGATGGAGCCGAGAATCCGCTGTTGTAGGTACGCGTTGGGGTACTGCTTCTGCGGAAGGTGCCGTTGTTATTATTGTTGTAGGACGGGGTAGTAGATGATCCATTGTTTATCGTTACCCCAGATGAGCCTCGGCGATAGGAGGTTCCTCCACTGGTTGTGGGGTTGGAGCCGATAGGTCGAGTACCGCCGCTGGTGATTGTGCTGGAAGATCCAAGACGACGGTACGTTCCACCGCCTCCTCCATAACCTGCACCGGAACCGGTGTTGGGGTAATATCCAGTCGAAGGTCTGTAGTTGCTGTTTCCGGGTTTACCGTAGACGACATTACGGGGTGGTCGATGATTTCCGCCCCAGTAGTGTGGGCCACCTCCCCAGTAACCGGGGCCATACCAATAGGGATCCCAGTACCAGTGGTTCCACCCCCAGTACCAGCTATTCCATCCCCAGCTGTTCCAACCCCAATAGGGTGAGTACCAGCTGTAGTATGGGTAACCCCATCTCCAGTTCCAACCCCAATCCCAATAGGGATTGGACCATCCCCACCCGAGGTTGATATTGAGATTGACGGCGCTGTTGGAGCCCCAGGTTCCGAACAGGGAGCTGACATATTTGGGCTCTACCCACACCTCATCACCCATGACCATTACGTTGTATACGGCCGGGTCATAGGCCGATACGTAGTTAATGGTCGATATTTGGTCATAATTGGGGACCGTGCTGTTAACATTGTAGGAGAGAGAGCTGAATCCTTTGAGACGCCGTTGGTATGCGTCTTCATAGTTATCGGCCAGTACACTGTTGAACGTTTTGGTAGAATCCGAGGTATTGGTACGGTTCAGGTGTACGGTATAGGCGGCTTTAGCGGCCTCTTCTTGACGGCGAAGTTCGGCTTCTCGTTGGGCGAGGGCTTGTTCACGGCGTTGGAGGTCAGCGTTGGCGATTGCGTTGACATCGTGTGTCGTGTATAGGTCGTCGGAGTTTGCAGATGATGAAAACAGAGTTGCACTGCATCCGGACAGGGCAACGCAAGCGGCTGCCATCATCCCCAAGGTCCATATGGATTTTTTGGTTTTCATGCTTGTGGTTTTAGTCTGTTCTTCTTATACATTATAACGAATATCGTACCGTAAAAGTTACCTGCGAAGAAAAAGGCAGGATAAAATCTTTTTGTTTATTAAAGATGCAATTTAGGTTTGCATTGTTGCTGTGGGTGGGGGCGAAGTGTAGTCGTTGATCAAAGGTGGTTCATACGCCGTATCACCCGATAATTCAAAGGTATTCAAATTTTACAAATTTGCGAAAAATACTGTACCTTTGCGCAGATTCGATGGTATCATCGGTATAGAATAAACGTAAGCAACGAGATAAAAATTATGGCAAAGGAGCTGAAAGAGTTGACCTCGCGGGAGGAGAACTATTCGCAGTGGTACAATGATTTGGTCGTGAAGGCAGGTTTAGCCGAGGGATCGGCCGTACGGGGTTGTATGGTAATTAAGCCGTACGGTTATGCGATATGGGAGAAGATGCAGCATCAGTTGGACAAGATGTTCAAGGAGACGGGGCATGAGAATGCCTATTTTCCGTTGTTCATTCCGAAATCGTTTTTCAGCAAGGAGGCTCATCATGTAGAGGGGTTTGCCAAGGAGTGTGCGGTTGTGACGCACTATCGGTTGAAGAATGATCCTGAGGGCAAGGGTGTTATTGTGGATCCGGATGCCAAGTTGGAGGAGGAGTTGATTGTACGTCCTACTTCGGAGACGATTATTTGGAACACCTACAAGAACTGGATTCACTCTTATCGTGACCTGCCGATTTTGTGCAATCAGTGGGCGAATGTAGTACGTTGGGAGATGCGTACACGACTGTTCTTGCGTACAGCCGAGTTTTTGTGGCAGGAGGGTCACACGGCACACGAGACGCGAGAGGAGGCGATAGCTGAGGCAGAAAAGATGATCCATGTTTATGCAGATTTTGCCGAGAAGTGGCTGGCTTTGCCGGTGATTGTCGGACACAAGAGTGACAGTGAGCGTTTTGCCGGGGCCGAGGATACGTTGACCATTGAGGCGTTGATGCAGGATGGCAAGGCTCTGCAGAGTGGTACTTCACACTTTTTGGGTCAGAATTTTGCCAAGGCTTTTGATGTGCAGTACACAAACCGCGAGGGTAAGCTTGATTATGTATGGGCAACATCGTGGGGTGTTTCGACCCGATTGATGGGGGCTTTGATAATGGCTCACTCGGATAACAATGGTTTGGTGTTACCGCCGAAGTTGGCTCCGATTCAGGTAGTGATGATTCCGATTTACAAGGGGGCTGAAGAGTTGGAGAAGATTCGGACCCGATTGGATGAGATTGCAGCTGAGTTGAAGGCTAAGGGTATCAGCGTGAAGATCGATGCTCGTGATAATGTTCGTAGCGGCTTTAAGTTTGCAGAATATGAGCTGAAGGGTGTACCGGTACGTTTGGCGATTGGGCCTCGTGATTTGGCGGCAGGGACGATTGAGGTTGTACGTCGCGACACGTTGGCTAAGGAGACGCTTCCTCAGGCAGGTATTGCCGATCATATTGAGAAGTTGCTTGACGAGATCCAGACCAATATTTATAATAAGGCTTTGAAGTTCCGTGAGGAGATGACCACGAAGGTGGACACCTACGATGAGTTCAAACGAGTGTTGGATGAGAAGGGTGGTTTCATTTTGGCTCACTGGGATGGTACGCCGGAGACTGAGGAGAAGATCAAAGCGGAGACGAAGGCGACGATTCGTTGTATTCCGGTGGATGCTCCGGAGGAGGATGGTGTTTGCATCATCAGTGGCAAGCCGTCGAAACGACGTGTATTGTTTGCCCGTGCTTATTAATAAATGTGTATTGGCTTTGACTTGAGTCGATTTTTCGCTGAAGTTCGTAAGCCTGATAGAAATGATAAAAAGGGGAGGGGAGATATCGACAATATCTCCCCTCCCCTTTATTATGGTATATACTAATCGATATTATTTATTCTGCTTTTACGATAATGGGGGAAGCCAGTGGCACGAATGATTTGTCGGAAATTGTGGAGCGGGTTTGTGCTTGCATGGCAGCTGTATTGAAACGGTCGTGGTCATTTTGTATGAATTGTTGAGTTGTCAACTCTTTGCCGGCGATATTTAGGATACGTTTGACAATGGCGTACCGGCTGGCAGCGTTGAAGTAGGGTCGGTTGTCTTCCATGCAGCTGATTGGTTCCGATCTCCAGACTCCTTTTGCGAATAGGGCCCCACCTTCGTATGTATTAACGGAACGATATTCGGTGCTGTATTGGGGCCAATTAAAGATGAATTTCCAGGGGCAAAGATTTTGGTTCGAGGTGAGAGAAACGTTTAGCAGTAGTCCGTAGCCTTGCCATTTTTGCAGCTCTTCCAGTGCCTCTTTATCATTGTTGATACTTCCTGAATTGGGGTCATAGTATTCGTCACTCAGCATACCGAAGCCGTGTCCACCGGCTTCATGTATGACGACATGTTCGAATTGGGTTTGTTGGCTGGTGCCGTTACTGAGGGCAACATAGGCGATGGCACGTCCGTCGCTGTACATGGTTGTAGTTCCGGCGTAGGTTGGGTAGTTTACGATAACGATAATGGTTGTATTTTTCAGGGATTGGTTATCGATATCTTGGGCTTTGAGGGCATAGCGTAACACTTCGGCATTATTGCCGGAGATACCGGTACTTCCGCCACCGTCGAGGATGGTTGAGAATGCGGTATTTTTTTGCGTGGAGCTATTTTTGAAGGAGGTACCTCTCTCTTGGGAGTAGACGGCAACGGTTTGGACACGGAAGTATGCGCTATAGGTTTTGAAGGGTTCGACACTCAGTAGTCCGTTCATGGCTCTGGTAGCGGCTGGATAGAATGTTCCGTTTGCTGCGTAGTCCTCTTTTGTGAAGCCGTCACCCATAATGATGATGTTGGCAGGAGTGCTTCCAGAGGATGCCTCTTTGAGAATTCGTGTCTCGGTCTCTGAGGATGTCTCTGTTGAGGAGCCTGATTCATTTCCACTGGGAGAGACTGCGGGATCTTTGCCGCACGAGAGTTGCCCGAGCAGCGCTGCCGCAAGGAAAAATCGGGTTATATAGCTATGGAAGAGAGTTCGTTTCATAGGGATCAAATTAGACGATGGTTACTCCCGTTTCATAACGATTTGGTTCAGATCGCTGTTGAATTGTTCGTAGGTTTGGAGGTCAATAGGTTTGGGATAGGTGAGAATCATTAATCGTGCCTGAGTGTGTTCTGACGGGTCGAGACGGTATTTCGGTAACGGATGATAGTAAGGGTTCATTACGAAGCCAAGGTGTTGATAGAACCTCAGGCGTCGAGTTGATATGTCGTCAATAACCTCGTCGATTTCAAGAATAATGGTTCGATCTGTTTTTTGTTGCAGGTCGTTCAAAATGCGGCTTCCCAGACCTTGACCACGTAGCGCTGTGTTGATCGCGTAGTGTTCTATATAAAGGTAGTCGGGGAACAACCAATAACCGATCAATCCCAGCAGTTGTTCTCCTTCGAGATAAATATCGAAGTGATACAGGTCTGATTTGAACGCGGTACATTGGTGTTCGATGGTACGTTGTTCACTGAGCGGGAAACTTTGGGTATAGAGTTGCCAGACCATTTCGAACAATGGGTCGTTGTGGTCGGTTAGGCGAATGGTTTGCATAACGTCTTTTTTTGGGTGCATACAAGATGCTCAGTTGTAGAAATAGAACAATTGTAATTGTTCGGTGAGCGAAGATAATATCCGACTGAGGACATCTTCGTTCGAGCCAAAGATAGCAAAAATATTGAGTTTGCCTGATGAATAGGAGCTGGGATCTAAGATTGTCAACTGACCTGTTCCGAACGATTTTTCTCTAACTTTAGTCTACATGTGGAGAGCTTGGTGGAGCAACCAACATGTAGGCCTATTGGAACGTCAGAAAATTATTACTCCCCTCTAGCATGGCCCTTTTAATAAGTTATTAGGACAAGCTTGTGGCGGTTATTTTGGGGCTGCACTGAAGAGCATTAGAATATGTGAGCCTGCATTTGTTAGCTGCAGCTATTTTGTGGCAGAATCAATCAGTAACGAGCGGCAGGATTGATGTATGAGGCAGCGTTTGACCGATCGACCAGCGGCATTTGGGTCAGGTATTCGTTTTGGGCGGGAGTGGCCCCGGTTGTGATGAATGCGTTAGCGATCTCGACGCACTGTTTAACGGCTTCGGGGTTGTTGACCGTTGTTGCCAGGTTGAGTTGTTCTGAGGCGTTAATAAGTAGTAAAAATGTTTGTGACCCTCCACATCCGACGACGGTTTTGACGGGAGTCTCTCCGGCCGCCTCCATGGCCTTTAGCACACCGATGGCCAAATCGTCATCCATGGCATATACGGAGCCAATTTGGGCGCTGTCGGCAGAGGCAAACACCTCTTGCATGGCTTTTTGTCCAGCTGATTGAGTGCTTTCCTCACAGGTGATCTCGAGGGTTGGAGTGGTCAGTTGTGCTTTGCAGGAGGCAGCGCGTTGCGCTGCAGCGGGTGAGTCTTTGGGGAGCAGGATGAGGGTTGTGGTAGCGGAGCCGGGCAGGTGGTTTTTGATGTAGTTGCCGACATCAGTTCCGGCGGTTTGTTGATCGACGGCGATGCGGCATAGATAGTCCACCGGCATATCGCAGTTAAAGAGGATGACACCGATACCCATGTCGATATAGTGTTGGATGGAGTCGGCGGGCTGTCCCATGTCCGAGAGGATGATGGCTTTGCAGGCCTCTTGCGTCAAGGTTGGGTAGGCCATTCGTGTTAGCTGCTGTTGTTGTTGGGCCGTGGAGTCGGCGTTGGCCATATAGTAGAACTGACCCAAGCTGGAGGCGTGGGTCACGGCATAATATGAGGCAGTACTCCACCAGCTATTATCTCCGGAGGGGAAGGCGATGCCAACCCGTAGGGTATTTATATTCTCTCCTTTGAGGCAGCTGCTCAATAGGGTTGTAAGGATAAGCAGGCAGATATAATTAGTAATGTTCTTCATAAAGATTTTGGGGCCAATTCTGTGAATCCAGCTGTAAAGATAGGAATTTGCACGAAGATACTGCGACACACAGTCAATTTCTTCTTGAGCGGGAAGAAGAATAAGATGCATTCCCGGAGGATAAAAGCATTTAGAACAAAGTGTGTGTAAACGTTGATTTCGTGAACGAATACATTTTTAAAGCGGAGGATCAACAGAATTGGGATTATCACGGATAAAGTTGGCTGTTCGCCTATTCTTGGACTCCAGTTGTGGTATTAGAGAGACTTGTCCCTTTTAAACATATTTGTGTATGGCCAATTAAGAATGGGAGAGTGAACTATACAGTTAGGTTGGTCAACAAAAAAGCCATTTCACCTCGTGTGAAATGGCTTTTTTATCATTGGGATGGAGAGAATTAGTCGTTGATCATGACAGGTTCATGCAATGGAACGAAGTCGTATGGGATGAAGGTTGATCGTGTGCCCGTATTTGCATTGTTACGATCATAATCTTTGTTGACAAAATCTTGCCAATTCATCTCTTCGCCGGCAGCTGCTTTCAGCTGTTTCACGATTGAGTATCGGCTTGGGGCGTCGAAGTAGAATTGGTTGTCTTGCATACAACTGATGGGTTCGCTACGCCAAATACCTTTTGCCACAGAACGTGCTCCTTCATAATATCCGACGTTATTGTAATATGAATTATATTCAGGTGCTGTAAAGAAGAAATTCCATGGGCAGGTCTCTTTTTGTCCGGATACATCGACATTTTGATACCAGCCCATCGCTTGCCATTGTTCGGTTTGCGTTTTTTTATCGGAAGAGAGGGTTCCGCCTGAGCTGATGTAGCAGTCAGCAAGGTGTCCGATAGCGTGACCACCGATTTCATGTACGAATACGTTTTCGAAGCCTGTCTGTGTTCCCGTAGAACCGGGACTAATGCAAACAAAGCCAACTGTACGTTTGGAACTGGTGTAGTAGTTTACCAAACCTTGATACACGCCTACATTCATAATGCAGACCACCGCGCAACCGGCATTATTAGCGGTTTCAGTCGCTCCATCGGGAAGAGCATTTGAGACAAAAGACCATAAGTCATTTAGTGTTTTACCTGGTTGTCCTGGATACGCATTATCATACAGACCACACCATGCTGAATTACTTCCGGTATCATACATAGTTCCGAATTTAGTGTCTACAATTTTGGAGCAGGGTGTGGATGTTCCTCCGGTTTTAGTTGATGCACCGCGTTCGTTGGATACGGCAGCGACACGCCAAATTCGCAAGTATGGGCGATAAGTTTTGTAAGGTTCAACGTAATTGAAGAGGCCCTCGATGGCTCTAGTTGACACTGTTTCCCATGCGCCACCTGGAACCATATCTTCAGCAGTGAAGCCATCACCGGTAACGATCAAAGTAAAAGCTTTCTCTGATCCGTTTGAGTTGTTTTGATACAAGCGAGCTTCTCCATCTTGCCAAGTGCCTTCAGTTTCAGCGCAGGTTGTAAATGAAAATGTTTCACTTGGTTCAGATTTAGCACCGAACATGTCCCATGAAATCACACGCCAATAATATGTGGTATTGGCTTGCAGAGTCGATCCGTCAGCAAATCCAGTCGATTTAATACCTTCAGTATTGCTTTTGGGATCCTGAGATATGGTTGTCCAGTTTTGTTGGTCGGTAGAGTATTCGAGAATATAGGTTAATTTGTCGCCATCAGGATCGACGGCTTCTTTCCATGCAAAACGGAGTTCACGATTGACATTAGTAGCTCCATTTTGTGGATATACGGCGCCTGTTGTGGCTAACGGAGCTTGATTATCAGGTGTTGGTAAAGTCACTTTAACTTGAGCATAAACGCTTTGAGTTCCTACTTTGCCAGATATATATACGGTAACGGGTTCAGTATTGACTTCACGGTATCCGGGGTCCGTGCAAGTGATAGTGAGGGTGCCCGGTCCGGTGCCATTGGCAGGAGTAAGCGTCAGCCAGGCAGAAGTAGTCCGGGCATTCCAAGTGCCGTCATTGCTTGTCGTAATTTGGATTTTGGCTGCTTCGGTGAGCTTGACGGCCACTTCTGTCTTGTCGATTGTTAGGGATTCACCAGCGCCATCATCATTATTATTGCTGCAACCGGTCAATACACCTGTAATGATTCCAGATGTTATCAGCAGAGTTATGAATTTTGTTTTCATATAGGTTAGTTTGAGGTTATTGGTTAGACATATGTTTATCGGTATGATTTGCGTTAGTGTTGTAAATATAGAATTAAGATTTATACTTATGATTATGAAGATGAAATGAATGGCTGAATCATTATATTTTGTCCTTTGTTTGTAAAGTTAAAAAAATGTAAGGAATTAGTGAATGGTTTGTCCAAAAAATATTAATACTAACCTGTTTATGTCGCATCTGTTTTTATGAATAGAATTTAAATGGGTATAAATAAAAAACGTTCCACAATTATTGTGGAACGTTTTGGTGAGGTCATTTTTTTCTATCGTTTTTTAGGAACCAAGACAGGTTCAGGCAGATCAATACCCGTGTTGTAAGGGATAAATGTCGAACGGGTACCAGTATTCGCGTTGAGACGGTCGTAGTCACGATTTACGAATTCACTCCATACCATCTCTTCGCCAGCGGCTGCTTTCAATTGTTTAACGATGGAGTATCGGCTTGGAGCGTCATAGTAGAATCGGTTATCGTTCATGCAACTGATCTGTTCGGAACGCCAGATACCTTTATTGTGAGATCGAGCGCCTTCGAACATGCCGACGCAGGAGTAGTACATATCATACTCTGGGGCATTGAAGAAGAAGTTCCAAGGGCAGGCAGTTTTGTCATTAACGACAGAAACATTTTGGTACCAGCCCAGTTTTTGCCATTCCAGAGTTGCCTGAACTTTAGCTTGGGTAATAGTAGAATTACGTGTATAGCAGTCTGCGAGGTGTCCGATAGCATGTCCCCCGATTTCGTGGACTACGACATTTTCGAACCCTTGCATAGAACCGGCGGGAGTTGGTGAGGCGCATACGAATCCCATGGTATATTTACAATCGGAGTCATAGTTTACGAGGCCGCCGTAATGAGGTTCGTTGATGATGCAGAGGATTGCGAATTGCTGAGGGTCATCCGCACTTTTTTCAGACAGATCGATTGTACCGGCGGGCAGGCTCTTGTACAAGAAGTCTACCATGTCTTCGAGTGATTTGCCCGGTTGTCCTTCGAATGGGAACCCATTTTCGTATTTGGAATAGAGCCCACACCAAGCGGATGAACCACCATCGTCAAGCATGGTCCCGAACTTTGTATCCCGAAGGGTGTGGCAAGGAGTTGTCGTTCCTCCTGTTTTACGAGAGCACCCACTTTCGTTAGAAATTGCAGCTACACGCCATACGCGTAAGTATTGACGGTATGTTTTGTATGGTTCGACGTAATTGAAGATGCCTTCGATAGCGCGGGTTGAGAGGATATCCCAATTTCCACCAGGGACCATGTCGGCGGCAGTGAAGCCATCGCCCGTTACAATGAGCGTAAACGCTTTTTCGGAGCCGTTAGCATTATTTTGGTAGAGTCGCGCTTCGCCATCTTTCCATGAATCGGTAGATTCAGTAGTGGTGAACGAGAAGATTTTGCTGGGTTCAGATTGAGCACCGAACATATCCCATGAGGTGACTCTCCAATAATATTTGGTACCGGGGGTAAAACATTTGTTGACCTCAGCGTAGCCGGCAGATTTAATACCTTCAGTGCTATTTCGGGTATCGCGTGTAATTTTGGTCCAATTTTGTTGGTCGGTAGAATACTCGAGGATGTATGTGATTTTATCGTCATCAGGGTCAACAGCAGCGTTCCAGGCGAAACGTAGGCCTAATGGGACATCAGTCGCACCATCTTCGGGGTAGATAGCTTTGGTAGGAGCGCTGGGCGCGTTATTGTCAGGGTCAGGCAGGTTCACCCGTACTTGAGTAGCGACGTTTTCAGTTCCAACTGTTCCTGTTAAATAAATTCTGACCTGTCCTCCCACTTCACGGTATCCTGGATCTGAGCAGGTAACGCTGATGGTGGCCGGTCCTGTTCCGCTGGTTGGGGTGACGGTAAGTTTGTGGGAGGTGTATTTTAGTTCCCAAGTGGCATCAGCATTTGCGACGATTTTGAAAGTTGTAGCTTGAGTCAGGCTACCGGTAATTTCGGTTTGGTCGACATGCAGACCGGCGACACCGCCGCCGTTTCCACCGCTATCGTCTTTGTTGTCATTGCTGCAACTTGACAATGCAGAGCATACTAGCCCAGCAACAGCAAGTAAAGTGAAAAGTTTTGTTTTCATAATCTTGTGTTAGTTTAGGTTGATTGATTATTGATTAATTGTTTAGTTGAGATGTAATATAAGTAAGTTAGATATCTAAAGCTGTTATGGCTTTATAAGCGCTAGCAAGATATAATAAAAAATGCATTATTATTCACTAAAGGGGGCCTTTTTTTTATAGTTTGATAGTAATACATTGATAATCAATGTCAAGTTGTTGAATTAAGTGTGAACGTAGATTGTATTGTTTGTAAGTTACTGCTATTAAGTTGTTTACTGTTTGTGTGCCAAGAAAAAGTCAAAAAAAATGAAAAAAAAGTGCTGAAAAGTTTGGAGGGAATGAAAAAGTCGCTACATTTGCACCCGCTAAACGAAACCAACGGTAGTTTAGCAACGAGTTCTTGCCGAGATGAAAGTTGAAAAAAACGCTAAGGTGTTTGGAAATTAAAAAATGTTTCTTACCTTTGCAGTCCCTTTCGAACTGAAAATAATTCAGACGAAAGAGAGGTTCAGCTTGAGATTTTAGCAACCAAATTAGGTTCTTTGAATTACTGGAATTGTTTGAGAAAAACAAGAGAAAATGTAGTATTTATCCATCAATTCTAAAGAGGAAACTCTAAAGACTTAAATAGTCAGGACTCTTAAAATCTATTATATTTTATACAATGGAGAGTTTGATCCTGGCTCAGGATAAACGCTAGCGGCAGGCC
>UQYM01000041.1 GCA_900545315.1 uncultured Alistipes sp. | reverse complement strand
CCAACCTTGCCAGCCTCCCAGACAAAAAGACACTTCGCCAGATTGTCCGTCAACGGCTAACCAATGCCGATCCCCAAGCGCTGCAAGCCGCTTCGGCACAGATCATGCATACCCTGGAAGAGCTTCCCGAATTTCAGACGGCACAATGCGTTCTCTTGTATTGGTCTCTACCTCAGGAGGTGGCCACCCACGATTTTGTGGAACGTTGGTACCGCCGAAAACAGATATTGTTACCTGTCATGCACGGCGAGGAGCTGCTGCTGCGACCGTTTACAGGCCGCAATAACCTGGTTCAACGTCGATTCGGGGTGTGGGAACCCGTAGATTCAACCGAATCAACGACCGAGATCCCTTCCCCGGATCAATCTAAATCAACCGTCAACACCTTTCCTGACTCATCCTTAGCAACCCCTCTGGACACGGAGCACGCCCGCAATTGCCACAGGATCGCACACCAAGCCGAAAAGAGCAACTTCCCCCTCTGTGGAAGTATATCCACCAACAAAGCGGTTGCAACAGACATCCAATCGACCTCAACGACCCACATCTCCGCAAAACAGACGGTGTCATCCGACTCCCATACCGATATGTTTCAACCGGATCTAATCATTGTGCCGGGAGTGGGATTTTCACCACGCGGCGAACGTTTGGGACACGGGAAGGGGTTCTATGATCGTTTATTGGCCGAGGCCCCTGCGATAAAAGTGGGTATCTGCTTTGAGCTGCAGCTGTTCGATCGCCTTTCCACCCAACCGCATGACATTCCCATGGACAAGCTGTTGGTGGGATCGCCTCAAAGCTGTGCGCTGTACGATTGTCTGCAAAACCGACCATAACGAAACCCGAAAATCTTAGTATCTTTGCAGATGCGATTTATGTTACTTGATTAATCCGCAAACAGATGAAACCGAAAACCTATCTGATTCGCTCCATTAAATACCTGATTTGGTTGGCCCTGCTCTTCACCGTGATTTTTGTACTGATGATCCGCACCGGTACGGCACGCGGTAATGCCGAGCAGATGCTCTACGAGCTGTTCCACACCCAACGGGGATGGATGATGATCATCATCCTGATGGTACTGGCCTTTCTCTATCCGCGATTTGGATTCACCACCCGCCGCTTGACCGGCAATTTGTTGACCGACCGCGAGGCGATTCTCGCCGCGATCCACCGCAATGGATACAGTGTCGTAAGTGAGAGTGCCAATGAGTGGACCCTCCGGGCCTCAAGTCCTGCAAAGAAATTGATCCTCATGTGGGAAGATCGGCTGACCATCACCCAACAGGGCGATGAATTGGTGATCGACGGCATCCGCAAGGAGGTGGTTCGTCTGGTTTTCCGCTTGAGTCCCGCTTTGGAGCAGAGTCGCTCCGACCGGTCTGAAAACGAATAATACAGTGAGCTCATCGGGCGTTGATCACACGAACACCCGACAAGCCCCACGAAATCATACGCAGATTCTCATGAAACCGAAAACAAAAAAGAGAATTACACACGCGCTACTCTCCACACTGGTAGTAGTGGTTGGCGCGCTGACCATTGCCGCCAAAAGCCCTGACTTTGTTTTGGGGCGTAATATTCAGATTCTGTTCAACATGTTCCGGGAGTTGAGTCTCCTCTACGTGGACGAGATCGATCCGGAAAAGTTGTTGCTGAATGCGGCGGATGGGATGACCAGCGAACTGGACCCCTACACCGAATTGATTCCAGAAAAGGAGATGGCCGATTTCGAGATCATGACCACCGGCAAATATGGCGGTATGGGGGCCATTATTCAGAAGAAGGGGGACTATGTGATGGTTGCACAACCCTACAAAGGTTCTCCAGCCGACAAAGCCGGTCTGCAGATCGGGGACCTGATCCTTGCTGTGGATGGCAAAGATGTGAAGGGGATGGAGATCCAGCAGGTGAGCTCACTGCTCAAAGGAACGCCGGGGACCGAGTTGCATATCAAGGTGCGCAAACTGCTCACTGATCAGGAGCAGGAGCTGACCATCAAACGGGAGCGCATTGTCGTATCGGCACTGCCCTACTGGGGCGTCATTGCCGACAGTATCGGCTACATTTCACACAAAGAGTTTACGGAGGATTGCAGCACCGATATCCGCAACGCCTTTCTCTCGATGAAAAAAGAGGGGATCAAGGGTTTGATTATCGACCTGCGGGGAAATGGCGGCGGCATTCTGCAGGAGGCGGTAAAGATCTTGTCGATGTTTGTTCCCAAAGGGACGGAGGTGGTCTCGATGCGGGGGCGCATGAAGGAGATGGACGCCACCTTCACCACCCAAAGCGAACCAATCGACACAGAGATTCCGGTAGTGGTATTGATCAACGGTTCATCGGCTTCGGCTGCCGAGATCGTAGCGGGAGCGTTCCAGGATCTCGACCGCGGTGTGCTGGTGGGACAACGCTCCTTTGGCAAAGGGCTAGTCCAAAATACGCGCCCGGTTGGCTTCAACTCTTTCCTGAAGTTGACCACCGCCAAATATTACACCCCCAGCGGACGCTGCATTCAGGTACTCGACTATTCGCATCGGGCAGCGGATGGCAGTGTAGGGGCTGTTCCTGACTCTCTGATTCGCGAATACACCACGCGGGGCGGTCGTAAAGTGTACGACGGCGGAGGCATCATGCCGGATATCCGCATGCCGGAGAACTATTACAGCCGTTTTACGAATATGCTCTACGCCAAGGGCTATATCGAAGATTTTGCCAACCTCTATTTTAAGAAGCACCGCGAGCCGATCGATGTGGACACCTTCGCGTTGACCGATGCCGATTACGATGAATTTGTAGCGTTCATGGCCGATAAACCGCTTGACTCGGATTCGGAGACCAAACAGGCCCTGGATCAGCTGCGACAGAAGGCCGAACGCGACAAATATCTCGACCGCATTGCTGGAGAATTGAAGACGATCGAAGAGAAGATCAAGGATGATAAGCAGATCGATCTGCAGGCTTTCAAAGAGGAGTTGAAGATGCTGCTTGGCAATGAAATTGTGATGCGTTATCACTATATTGGAGGGGTTTTGCGCAACAACACCCACAGCGATCCGGAGATCCTCAAAGCGATCGAAGCGTTAAAAGATACGGCCAACTATCACCGGATCCTCACCTCGCAGGACACCGAACGCAAGTAGCAGGCTGAACGAAGCCCCACTGAGCTGCAACGCAACAAATGGGCGCCCAGGTAAGAGGCCGAACAGGATAACAAAAGCGGAGGCAGCAAAAGTATTGGAGGAGACTGCAACGAGACAAGGAAACAGGAGTGAAATAGAGCGAATCCAGGAGCTGAGCCAAAAGTAGAACCAGAACCGGGAGAGTACTTAACATCCCGCACCCGATACTGCATTACCCTCCGGTAAGAACAGGGCGATGATGAATCGCCTAACCTTGCCGGTTGAGCCACCAACAGACCGACCGCAATGTCGTAAACAAGGCGTTGCACGAACACAGGAGGCCACAAGAAGTCGCAGAAGGTTAAAACAGGAGGTCACCGACCGCAGAAGGTCGCAGAAGATCACAAATCGCTCGAAGCCCACAAATGGGGCGGCAAAGTCCCCTATGCGATTGAAGAGCCCGCTTACTAACACAGGGATCGTCACCACAATCACATCGAGAGTGATCGGGCCTGCTTGCAAACAATAAAAGTTGCACCGAACAGAAAAGAGAGACGAAGTGAAAAAGAAGTTTTCGACAAAAATATTCTCATTCCGCAACCGGGTGGTGATCATCATTGTGGGGTTTGTCATCGGCATTTCGTCGTTGCTTTTCACCAACAACATGGCCAGACAGCTGCGGGAGAAGGAGCAGAACGAGGTCCGCATGTGGTCGTTCGCGATGAGCAAGATGGGGGAGGTAGGGCCTGAAAACCAGATCTTACGCTATATCCTCAATGCCAACACCAATATTCCCTTTATCATCACCACCGGCACACTCGATGTGGTCAAACCCCACCTGATTCCCGACCGTATTCTCGAGAATCCGGTTCTGCTGCGCCAGAAACTGGAGCAGATGGCTGCCGCCAACCCGATCATGGAGATCAAGACCTGGTCCAACGACACCTTCTATCTCTTTTACGACGAATCGAGTCTGTTGCGCACTCTGGTTTACTTCCCATACATTCAGTTGGCCGTCATCTGTATCTTCGCCGCGTTCGGGTACATCACCTTCCGCTCCTCGAAACAGGACGAGCAGAACCGTGTTTGGATCGGACTGGCCAAAGAGACGGCCCACCAACTCGGCACCCCAACCTCCTCACTGTTCGGATGGATCGAGTACCTGCGCACCCAGCCGATCGATCAAACCGCCGTCGAGGAGATGAACAAAGATGTGATCCGCTTGACCAAGGTGGTGGAACGCTTCTCGAAGATCGGATCGACCACCCTGCTCAGCGAAGGGGTGATCAACGAAATTGTCGGCAATAGCGTAATCTATTACCGCACGCGTGTGCCTCGCAACGTGACCATCTCCTACAACGGTCTGGCCATGGGACGTCTCAAGGCCATGGTCAACGAAGCACTCTTCGAATGGGTCATCGAGAACCTGATCAAGAATGCGATGGATGCGCTCTCGGGACGGGGAACGATCGACGTCAAACTTTCAGCCGACAACGACTGGATCTACATCGACGTCAAAGATACCGGCAAAGGGATGCCCAAAAGCAACTTCAAACGCATTTTCGAACCGGGCTTTACGACAAAGACCCGCGGTTGGGGCTTGGGGCTCTCGTTGAGTAAACGCATCATCGAAGGGTACCACAACGGACGTATCTTTGTCCTCAACTCGGAAATCGATCAGGGTACGACAATCCGAATCATGCTGCACAGACTCTACTCCTAATCTACGGTAACGATGAAATCTTTTGTGACGGACTGCGACTGCTACTTGGGTGATCTTGTACCCCTTGAGGTACATGTACCCACCGAGGCCGAAATCTTCGGAAAGCAGAGCCATGTCGTGGCCGAATCGACCTCCGTACCGCAGCCAATCAGACTCAATTCGTGGGTAGAGAGCTACTCTTACGAGTGCTGCATTATACTCATCTTCATTCTATTCAGCTACCTGTTTTTCAATTTCAGCGGGGATATTCGACAACTGTTTCATTTTTTGACCCGTCGCACCTCCCCAGAACAGATCTACGCCGAACAAAAAAGCTTTTTCAAACGCTTTATTAACCTCTCGACCCTATTGGGAGTACTCCTGATTGGCATGCTTGGAATCAAACTGGCCGACTTTCTGAGTTGGGGATTACATCTTTTTCCGGCCCCACCCATTAGCCCCGAATGGTTCCCATTAATCGGTGTAACCTCTGTCTCAATCGTACTGCTATACCGCTATCTGGTTATTCATATTCTCGCCGCATTAACCGCCAACCAACTCTTTTTTCAAAGCTATCGGTTTATGAGCCATCTCTCAGGATCGATCTCGTTCCTGATCCTTACCCCATTTTTTCTGCTGTTTGCGTTGGGAGTAGGAGAGGATGACACCATCCTTTTATATTTTACATTAGGACTCGCTACAATACTCTATATAGCCTACCTGACAATGAGCTGTCGATTCTTTCTTGAACAGAAAGTCTCAATTTTACAATGGATTTTGTACCTTTGTGCCGTCGAATGGTTCCCTATCAGCTTTCTGATGCTTGAGGCTTCCAAGTTCGTTTAGTCAAACCGCAAGACTCGCTTGAAGGGAATCGTCGGGATGTATATTTAAAGGCATTTCATTTTGAAAATCAAGAACATTCTGGTGTCACAACCAGCTCCGGCAGTCATTGAGAAGTCACCCTACAACGAGTTGATTTCGAAGTATCATATCCGTGCCCAATTCCACCCCTTCATTAAAGTTGAAGGTGTTTCGCTCAAGGAGTTCCGCAGTCAACGGATCGAGATTCTCGACCATACGGCCGTTATCTTTACCAGCCGGACTACGATCGACAGCTTTTTCCGCATCTGTGAAGAGGCTCGCATCACTGTTCCCGAAGGCATGAAATATTTCTGCAATACTGAGGCTGTAGCCCTCTATTTACAGAAATATATTGTTTATCGCAAACGGAAGATTTTCTTTGCCGACGGAACTTTTGCCAATTTTATGGAGCTGCTCAACAAACACAAAGAGGAGAATTTCCTGCTCACTGTTTCAGAGCCCCATAAGCCCGAAATGCCTCTGGCCATGGAGAAACATCACCTTAAATTCGACAAGGTGGTATTTGCACGGACCGTCAGTGCCGATCTGAGCGATATAAATGTAAATGACTACGATATTTTAGCCTTTTACAGCCCCTCAGAAATCACCTCACTGATTGGGGCCTTCCCCGAAATCAGCCCTAACACCAAGATTGCCACCTTTGGCCATAACACCACCCAGGCAGCTCTCAATAGCGGTTTGGTTGTCAGCGTGATGGCTCCTTCGCCCGAAGCGCCCTCGATGACCAAAGCCCTCGAGCTCTATATCAAGAAGGTAAACGCCGGTGAAGAGGTTGCCCCGATCACGCTGGACGGTCAGTCGCCTGGCCAGGCATATATTCAGGCTCAGGATGCCAAGGCCATTAAACGCAAGCCGGCTGTCAAAAGCGCGGCCAAAAGCAGTACGGTTAAAACGGCAACCACCAAGACAACCGCTGCCAAAACAGCCGCTACAACGGCTACTGCGAAGAAGAGCCGAGTTTCCACCCCCTCCAAATAGTCATTGTGGAGAGGCCCCGTCATACGCTTCCGCGTCAGCAGCGGCTCAAATCACGAACAGCGATCAATCGGCTGTTCAGTGAGGGAAAGCGGGGTTTTGTCTTTCCGATTCGATTCCTTTATCGAATTGAGCGGTTGGATGAAACCGCAATTTTGGATAGCACAAAAACAGCGGGATCTACACCGGCTCTTACAGCAGATACCTTGACAAAAGCGGCAGTGCCCGCACAACAGGGAGCTATGGGGAACGACGCAACGTGCTGCTGTCATGCAAATGGACAATATCTTCATGGTGAGGCTACCAACAGTCTCTCCATATCATCCGAGGCAACATCGGAGCCAATAGCCGCAAACGACAAATACAATCAGCCAACGGCCCATACGGAAGCGTCACTTGTTGACCGGGAGAATCAAAAAACCAACGGACCCGAAACGACCCACCAGGCGATCGACATAGTCACAGAAGGTAACCCCATCCCCGCAGCGCTACACCCGTCGTTAAAATCCACGGCGGCCATCTTGGTCTCCGTACCCAAACGGTTACACAAACGGGCCAATGTCCGCAATCTGCTCAAGCGTCGCATTCGGGAGGCTTACCGGCTCAACCAAGAGCCTTTGCGCAAATTGTGCGCCCAACATCACATCCGGCTCTCGATCGGACTGCTCTACTCATCCGGCGAGGTGGCCGATTATACCACGATCGAAAATGCAGTCCGAAAAATCATCCATACAATTCAAGAGAGCTGTTAAGTGGCTTTTGATTGCGCCGTTCGTACTGCTGATCAAAATCTATCAGAACTGTATTTCGCCGTTTCTGCCCTCATCATGTCGTTATACGCCGACCTGTTCCCAATATTTTCTGGAGGCACTGCGCAAACACGGATTGATTAAGGGCAGCTACTTAGGCATCAAACGTTTGCTCTCCTGCCATCCTTGGGGTGGGAGCGGATACGACCCGGTACCCTAATTTTTCCCCAGCCCAGTCCCAACCAACCGACACAAACCCAGGAGGCAGGCGGTAACAGAGAGGAACAGGGGACGGCAAAGAGAGATAGGGAGCAAAAGGGAACAAAAGCAACCAGAGAGAGACAAGGGAGCCATCAGTAGCTAACGAAAGCGGGCCAGGCACGGAACAGGGGCAGGAACAGGAACAGAAGCAGGAGCAAGCCCAGGAGCAGGTGGACGCAGATGCCATTACTTTTTCGGATCCAGCCTCCGGGGCATACAGGCCACGGGCGCATGTGCACTCAGTCACACACTCACACGCTCACACGATTATACAGCCGCACGGTCGAAGGCCTCCGTCACTCATTTGCAGGGGCGCAATCACCCCAATCACACGATCGCAGGGACGCAAGATGCGAGAACACGTGGTTGCAGGGGCATGATCGGACCCACCTCTGCCAACAAGAATCGACCCACAGACAAGGGGGCACAACAGCAAATTAACTACGTGATCGCGGTTGGTCCTCAACAACCTCACATCCGATTACTTCCAATTTTCCTAAATTCTACTGGATCATCGAGCACCGAGATTCGCAACCGCCCATCGGTTCAACATGCTCACTCCACTGCACGCATCCGTACAGCTCAAAAACATCGACTACTTATAACGTTCAATAAATTGTTCCAGAATCTCTAACACCCGCCCCGGCTCTTCATAGAATCCCATGTGCCCGGAATGTTCCAACCAGGCAATCTGTGCCTGAGGTTGTGCCGCAATGATCTGCTCTGCCGCCTCAACCGGAATAAACTCATCTTCGCGTCCAAAAATAAAGAGTTGCGGCACCTTCAGCTTGCGCATCATCTCATGCTGATCGACCCGTTGGATCAAACCGTTCAATACTGCAACAATCCCTTCACTGTCATTCATCGCCATCAGCTCCGAAAGTTGTTCGATCCGTGCTTTGAGCCGCTCCCGATTGGCTGGAGCAAACCCTTTGGAGGCAAACATTTGCGTGATCAACTCCTTTTTATCGGCCTTAACCAAGGCTATCTCTCTACGACGGTTCTCCTTTTTCTGTTCGGTATCGGCATTGGGGGTCGAGTGGAGCAGAATTAATCCCTGCACCCGCTCCGGATGGGTCGCTGCAAAGGCCTCAGCCACATACCCCCCCATCGAATGTCCCAACAGGAAGCAGCGCTCGATCTGCAGTTTGTCCAGCACACCGGTCAGTACTTCTGCCATGAACTCCATCGTGTGCACTTCGCCCTGCACCTGGGATACACCCATGCCGGGCAGATCAATGGCCACCACACGATAGTTTGTTTGTAGTGCACCGGCCAGCTCCTCCCAAACCTCGATCATCTCCAGATAGCCGTGCAACAATACGACCGTTGTATCTCCCTTCTCGGTATCCAATACCCGCAAAGCCGTTCCGGCCGCCATCATAAATTTTTCCATATTCTATTGATCAATTTTTCATTTCGTAAAGACAGGCAACCTCAGTGGGTGCGGCCTCAATAATCATTAGAATTAGAAACCATAAACCCTGAAATACCCCTTACTTAACCTCTCCGATGGAATATCTACCGAGAGGTAACTTGAGACCGCTTACAGGGTCAGCATCCTATCGCTGTCAAAAAAAGGCCACCCATCGGGGCGGCCTTCAATCTATGCTCACTAAGCGGCTTAACGGTCGGAATCCTCCTCATCGAGTTCCTCGTCGTCTGCCTCCTCATCTTCATCATCCCACTCTTCGTCCTCATCATCCAGATCGTCATCGGCCTCTTCATCATCCGACTCCTCTCCATCATCATAATAGTCGTATGCTGACTCGCGTTTGCGCAGGGAACGCAGCTCTGCATCTTCATCTTCATCCTCGTCGTCCAACCGACTGTAAAGCGAGTGTTTTTCCTTACCGCTCTTTTTGATAGGCTCCAGTTTGGAAGCCCGGCGCATCGAATCTTCCGAATCAAAAGACTGCTGTTTGCTTCGGAAATCTTTGATCGATTTCATGCGTGGTGAAACGTGAATTAAACTGAATTGGATTTAAAAAGTTAAAAAAACAGTCACATCGACCGCTTGTCTATTACAATGTTATGAATTTTTTCCGAAAAAACAACGCGCAAAGGCTCAAAAATCTAATTCAATATCCCCCTCGAACACTTTTTGAGCCGGTCCGGTCAGCACCACATGACAAAAACCACCCTCGCCATCCGGCTCGAAAGCAACCGAGAGGGTTCCGCCCTCCACATCGACCCGGTAACAGCAAGCTGAGGCCCCATCCAAATAGGCAGTCGCCAGGGCCGATGCCGTAGCACCCGTACCGCAAGCCAACGTCTCATCTTCTACACCTCGTTCGAAGGTACGGATACGGATGTGATCCTTGGCAATGCGCTGCACAAAATTGACGTTGGTTCCGCCACGCGACGCGAAGGGCTCGCTCCAACGGATCTCGGCTCCACGTCGAGGCACATCGATCGCCTTCACATCATCGACATATTCAACATAATGAGGGGAACCGGTATTGAGGAAACAATAATTTCCATGATTCTCTACTTCATGAACATCGATCATTCCCAAAGCTACACGAGCTCCGTTCCCCCTTACTTCGAGCATCTCGGCCTGATGTAAACCGTCGATACCGGCAAAATGTTTGATTGGACCACCGATACCGAGATGTTCCGCAAAGAGAGCGATGCAACGCCCTCCGTTGCCGCACATGGTCGATTCACCACCATCGGCATTGAAATAGCGCATTTTGAACTCTTCGGTTGGGTCGTTCTCCAGAATCATCAACCCATCGGCCCCAACGCCCATGCGACGGTTGCAAAGGAAAGCTACCCGCTCACGGGTAGGATCAAACTGGCCAGTACGCCCATCAATTACAACGAAGTCGTTACCAGCACCCTGATATTTGTAAAAATGGAGTTTCATCTTTAAATATATAGCATTCGATTGCTTTGCAAATATGGTAAAATTTCCCCGAAACCCTTTTGGCTTTGAAAAAAATAACAGATATTTGCGAATAGGGATAGTGTGTACTCACGGTATGTGTGTGACATGTGATCCCTGTTTCTAATTCCAGTACCGATGATTCCCGAAATATTTTCACACCGTTCGATTCGCCACTATCTGTCCAAACCGATTCCCGAAGAGGTTCTGCAACGCGTTCTTGAGGCCGGCATACGGGCTTCGAACACCGGCAATATGCAACTGTACAGCCTGATCGTAACCACCTCTCCCGAAATTCGGGCAGAGCTGGCTCCTTGCCACTTCAACCAACCGATGGTTACCCAGGCCCCTGCGCTGATCACCTTCTGTGCCGACATTCACCGTTTTTCGCAGTGGTGCCGCCAGCGGCAGGCCGAACCGCAATACGACAACTTTTTGTGGTTTGTCAACGGGGTAATCGACACGATTCTCGCCTCACAAAACATTGTCTTGGCTGCCGAGCACGAAGGGTTGGGCATCTGCTATCTTGGGACCACTCCATACAATGCGCAGGAGATTGCCAAAATTCTGCAACTTCCCCAAGGGGTCATTCCGGTAACCACCATCTCGTTGGGGTATCCCGATCCGGAAAAGATGCCGTCGCTAACCGATCGGTTGCCTTTGGAGGGGGTTGTGCACCGCGAACGTTACCACGACTACACGCCCGAACAGATTGATCAGATCTGGGCTGAACGCGAAGCCTCCGAAGAGACGGCCGAACTGCTCGCCGCAAACGAGTTGCCCAATTTGGCACGCATCTTTACCGAAAGGCGCTACACCGGGAAAGACAACCTGTTTATGTCGCGCAAATATTTCGAGATGCTCAAACAACAAGGTTTTTTCAACCAGTAGATAGCTCTGACAGGCCGTACCCCCTGGGCAAATTCAATTGCACCCAAATTGAGAGGGGGAAGTACCAAGATATCAAGATGCGTAAAGGCTCTAAATGGTTGAAGGGCTCAAGCAGCACCGTGAGATTGAAACGTTCAATGGCAAGCGCGCAATCACGCCCCTTGCCGGCAATCACCCTGCGAAGATTTTGCGAGCACATTTATTAATAATACGCTTTTTTACCGACAAATAGTTAAATCCATATCCTATACTAAGGGAGGAAGATGCAGCCATCACAGCTCTTTCCCCTGCACCTCGAGCGCTATAAAGTTTGAAATATCAGTATAATTCCGTAACAGCGATTTACTTTTAGCCGCAACACGCTACATTACACTCACAAATTGTCAACACCATGGGAGAGAAAAATTACGACCCCATCGCACATACAGCCGAACATCTGGTCAACGGCACCATTGCCCGCTTGTTGGGGTGTGGCCGTGCCTTTTCGACACATATTGAGAAGAAGAAGTCGAAATGCGATTTTCATTTTTCACGCAACCTGACCCCCGAAGAGTTGGAGTGGGTCGAACAGCAGGTTAACGAACAGATTGCCGCCGGACTGAAGGTACATGACGAAATCTTGAGTGTCGAAGAGGCCGGAGCCCGTTACAGTCTTTCGCGACTTCCCGAGGGGGCCGAGACGGTCCGCATCGTTCATATCGGAGATTACGATGCCTGCCCCTGCATCGGTCAGCATGTCGCCGACACCTCTGAGATTCCTCCCGTTACCCTGATTTCGAGCGATTGCAACGACGGCATTTTGCGCGTACGTTTCAAATTCAAGAAAAACTGAGACATTTTTATCCATATCGCTTTCGGAAAGCCTGTACCCAAGGGCTGTTGCTGCTGTTATGCACAGCGGCTGGGGTCTCCTGCAACGTCACCAAACACCTTGCAGAAGGGAGCTATTTGCTGACCAAGAATCGGGTCGAAATTCTTCAAGACACCTCGCGCCGCCACCAAACAGCCTCCAAATCCACCGATATTCCAGTCCAAAAAAGCGAACTGGAACAATACATCCGCCAACGGCCCAATAGCCGTTTTTTGGGAACCAACCTCCCGATATGGGTCTATCTGCAAGCCGACTCGACCAGCAACAGCGGATGGAACCGTTTTAAACGTCGGTTGGGGTCAGCTCCCGTACTGCTTGATTCGGCTCAAACCAAATTATCGGCCAACGGGATCAACATCTATATGAACAGTGTGGGGTATCTCGGATCATCCACCACTTTTCAAATTGATACTTCACACCGCAAAGCGCAAGTAACTTATGTGGTTCGCCCGGGTCAACCCTACCACATCGGCAAAATCCGATACGATTTCCGAGACCGCTTCCTCAAAGCGATCATCTTGAGTGACTCCGCCTCGACGCTGCTGCATGAAGGGGATCCCTTCAATGCCAACGTACTTGACAAAGAGCGGACCCGCATCACCAATTTTCTGAAAAATCAGGGATACTACAACTTTTCAATCAACAACATCAGCTACATTGCCGACTCGACGGTTGGCGACCGACGGATCGATCTTACCGTACAGGTCAAACGTTTTTTAGCCGGGTATGATGCCAATGGCGAGGCCATCCTTGACAACAACCGTATCTATCGCGTTCTCAAGATCAATGTATTTCCCGACTACAACCCGACAGCCGCAGCCAATGATCCGCTCTATGCGCGACGACTCGATACGGTCCGTTACCGGGGACTTAATATTATCTACGATACCAAACAGAATGTCCGTTCGGAGATTCTGCGTCGCACGATCAGCCTCTACCCGAACGCCCTGTACAATGCCGAAGCGGTCAAACGCACCTACGACAATATTATGCGCCTGGGCTACTACAAGAGTGCCAGTATCATCTTCACCGAAATAGCCGACAGCACCATCGAAGATAATTTTATTTCGTTCGTTGGGTCCGATTCAACCGACTCCGAAAGCGACTATATGGCTGAGCACTATCTGGCCTGCAATGTGTACTGTACCCCGGCCCTGCGTCAAAGCTATACGATTAACCTCGAAGGAACCACCTCTTCGGACTACTTCGGGATCATGGCCAAAGTGGGGTACCAGAACCGCAATCTTTTCCGCGGCGTTGAGCTGTTCGAAGTCAATGTCCGGGGTGGTTACGAATTCATGTACGCCAGCAGCATATACAAAAACGACGCATATGAATTCGGGATCGGGACCTCTTTCTCTTTTCCCCGACTGCTCACCCCCTTCCGTGTCAACCGCTTCAACAAGGCCATCGACCCCCGTACCCGTATCGAACTGAACTACAACACCCAGAACCGGCCTTACTACCATCGGGATCTGGCCAGTGTGGTTTGGGGTTACTCCTGGGGGAAAGGGGCCAGCAGCTTCATGCTGCGACCCATCGACATCACTATGGTCAATATGCGCTCGGTGGATGCCGACTTCTTGACCAGTCTGGTCAATCCTTACCTGCAAAACAGTTACACCTCACAGCTGATTGCAGGTCTGTCTGCCTCCTATTTCTTTACGAACCAACAAAAAAGCGCATCGGGCGAATCTCTCTCGCTGCGGCTCAATTTCGAAACGAACGGCAACCTCTTCAGCGGACTGTACCGCCTGTTCGACATCCGGACAAAAGGTTATGACGAAGGGACCAACCGCTCATTTGACAAACTGCTCGGAATCCGCTATGCCCAGTATTTCCGCACCGATCTGACCTTCATCAAGAATTTCCGTATCGGTACCAAAAGTGCTTTTGTTTACCGCTTTTTCGGAGGTTTCGGCTATGCTTATGGCAACTCGACCTCCCTGCCTTTCGAACGCCTCTTCTACTGCGGAGGAAGCAACAGCATGCGCGGCTGGGCAGCCCGTACGCTCGGCCCCGGCATCGAACCGCGCGTCTCATCCGACTACCCGAGCCAGTTGGGTAATATGCGATTGGAGATGAATGTTGAAACCCGTTTCCCCGTCTGGGGAATCCTGCATGGAGCCGTATTCTGTGATGTCGGCAACATCTGGCTGGCCGCAGCCGGTGACGGAGCCAACAACGAAAACCGTTTCAAATTCAACAACTTTTACAAACGTCTTGGCTTCAATACCGGTATCGGCGTTCGATTCGATTTCAATTTCTTCATCTTCCGCCTCGACTGGGGAATCCAACTGCATGATCCGAACCGGCCGGCCGGTGAGCGATGGGTGATTCGCGATTTCAGCCTCAAAAACACAGCGCTCAGCTTCGGAGTCGGATACCCGTTCTAAACTGGGATATCTGCCGCTATACTGAAAATTCCGTCCTAACAATATTTTAACCTCACGATAAGTCTTTGTTTCAGGTTATTTACCTACCTTTGTAACTGTATATAGAGGATAAAAATGAAGCAGATGAAAAAGCCTTCAAAGGCGAAGGCAAAGATGAAAACCAGAAAATCGGCGAACAGCACCATCTCATCGCTGATTTCAGAACTTTTCCGCACGCTGCCCGATAAACGCTATTCGGTCAAAAACCTGATCAAAGCAACCGGAGCCTTGACGCGTGACGAAAAGGAGGAGGTGCGCCGAACGGTACGGGCCCTGCTCGACACCAAAACAATCGAACCGGTGGCTGACGGGAAATATCGTCTCAGCAATGCCAACCGCGAAACATTCGAAGGTGTTGTCGATATGACACCTTCAGGAGCTTTTTACGTGCAGGTCGAGGGGCTGGAGCAGGACATTTATGTCAGTGGTCGAAACAACGATCATGTCCTCAATGGGGATCGTGTCAAAGTGGTCATCATCCGCCCTGCTAAAGGGGAGATGCACCCCGAAGGCGAAGTGGTCGAAGTGGTGGCCCATTCCGATAAAAAATATGTGGGCGTGCTGGAGTTGTCCGACAATTATGCATTCGTCAATGTCGATAACCGCAAATTCCCGCACGATGTGTTCATTCCGCTGCGGGATCTGCACGGAGCCGAAAACGGTCAAAAGGTGCTGGTCAAAATCATTGGCTGGCCAGACACCATGAAGAATCCGGTTGGAGAGGTGGTCGATGTCCTCGGTACTCCGGGCGACAACAACACCGAGATGCACGCCATTCTGGCCGAATTTGATCTGCCCTATACCTACCCCAAAGAGGTGGAGGAGGCTGCCGACCGTATTCCGGAAGAGCTGCCGGCAGAAGAGATTGCGGCACGACGTGATTTTCGTGGCATCGCGACCTTCACGATCGACCCGGCCGACGCCAAAGATTTTGACGATGCACTCTCAATGCGCCGTCTCCCGAACGGGAATGTCGAAGTGGGCGTCCACATTGCCGATGTTACCTACTACGTACATCCGGACGACATCATCGATATCGAAGCGCAAAACCGGGCAACATCGGTCTATCTGGTGGATCGTACAATCCCCATGCTGCCCGAAAGATTGTCAAACGGTCTCTGCTCGCTACGCCCCAATGAAGAAAAATTCTGCTTCTCGGCCGTTTTCGAACTGAACGAAGAGGCGCAAGTCCAGAACGAGTGGTTCGGACGTACCGTGATTCTTTCGGACCGCCGCTTCACCTACGACGAGGCCCAACAGGTGATCGAAACCGGCGAAGGAGACATGCGTGATGAGATCATAACTCTTAATGCGTTGGCCCGTAAGCTGCGTGCCGAACGGTTCCGCAACGGAGCCATCAGCTTCGAACGGGAGGAGGCCAAGTTCGATCTGGATGAGAACGGCAAGCCGTTACGCGTCTACTTCAAACAGATGAAAGAGGCGAACCAGCTGATCGAAGAGTTCATGCTGCTGGCCAACCGCAAAGTGGCCGAATTTGTTGGCCGCAAACGGCCCGGTGTACAGAACGGTGAACGTACATTCGTCTATCGAATCCACGACAAACCCAATTCGGACAAGCTCTCCCAACTGCGCAGTTTTGTGTTGCGGTTCGGCTACCAGATGAAGAGTGAAGCGACCGGCAAGGCCCTGGCCAAGGATATCAACAAGTTGATGAAGAACATCCACGGCAAACAGGAGGAGAATCTGATCTCGACCTTGGCGATCCGCACAATGGCCAAAGCCACCTATTCGACCGACAACATCGGCCATTATGGGCTGGCCTTCGACTTCTACACCCACTTCACCTCGCCGATCCGTCGTTATCCGGACATGATGGTGCATCGGCTGTTGGCTCACTACCTGGCCGGTGGCAAGTCCGCAGACAAAACCTACTACGAAGAGCAGTGCGAACATTCGTCTGCCATGGAGGTGCGGGCTGCCGATGCCGAGCGTGCTTCGATCAAATACAAGATGGTTGAGTTCATGCTCGACAAGATCGATCAGGAGTTTGACGGTCACATTTCCGGCGTAACCGAATGGGGAATCTACGTCGAGTTGGACGACACGAAGATCGAAGGGATGGTTTCGGTACGCGATCTGACCGACGACTATTACGTTTTCGACGAGGAGAGTTACGCTTTGCGCGGCGAGCGCACCGGTCGGGCCTTCACCCTGGGGGATGGGGTACGAATCAAGGTGTTGCGAGCCGATCTGATGCACAAGCAGCTTGATTTCGCGTTGACCGCTACGTACGATTTCGAGACCAAACAGGCGACACCGGTTTTGGTTGCCCCTGCCCCAAATGATGCACCCGCAGGGAGTGAATCGGCACACGACCATTCGCATCGACACACCAGATCCCACAGATAGGTTTTCAGAGCTGTGGTATCTATCCAGGTCGGGGGAGGGACGTTGCTGACGCCCATCGCAGGGTCCAATAACACTCCGAATGCAATAACAAAAAGGGAGGCTCTTGCAGCCCCCTTTTTTATTAGTGGTAGGATACAATCGGGGGGGGTAGCAAATCGACAAAACGGGGCAGAAACGAAAAAAGGGAACAAGGGGGAACAAAAGGAAGACACCAAACGAGGGACGACAAAAGAGTCGAGTCGTTTGAAAATAGGTTCAGCCGTATCGTTTTATGCAACCGCTTGCGAAATTTTCAGTAAATCATTCTTTTACATAGACCTTCATAATATAAGGTAGGTGATCGTGAACATCACGGGTATGAACCAACCTGACGACCGACAAGCCAAAGCCCTATCTCATCTCAAGCCCAACAGATCAATATACAAGAGAAGCACAGGCTTTTGGTCAATAACATTTTAAGGCCATTCCCTGAGTTTAGGCCACCGATATCGCTAATCGCTCCAAATTTCTACAAACGCCAGCACAACCGACAACTGCAACTATCAGCTGACTCGCTACAAAGTTGATTAACGGCTGTCTCAATTTGCCAAACCTGGGATCATTTTATTCACCTTGTACACACGATTGTGGAAACCGAATCGACAGCTGCTCCCTGGAACGGCACAAAGCGGCAACATGCTATACATCGCGATGTTGGTTGCGGCCCGGCAACAGCTGAAACAGCACGCATGAAACAGCACGCAAAGGCGACATTCGGTGCACTACTCGAAATTATGACCAATGAGCGGTTTGCGCTGAAACAGTACCCAGCGGCGACATCCCATGCACCGTATTGTCAATAAAATGTTAGAAATTCGACCGATGGGATCAAATTTGCTGTAAAAAAATTTTCTTATTCCAAAAAATGATCGTACTTTTGTGCCGGATTTCGCCCTTTTACAGCTCCAAAAATCCAGTTCGCAGGAGATTTTTCTCCCGAAATGGCTGATTTTTGGCCTGTAATGTTTGCGGATTTGCAAAATATGCGTAATTTTGTCGTCCTTAAACGCTTGAGCAGGTCTGTCTGATGAAAAACTTACGTCAAACAGCCGCAAAAGAAATACTAAAAGACTCTGGCGAATAAGAAGCGACACAAATATTTAGACAATTAATTCCTAAATAGATTTCAATCATGGCAAAAGAAAAATTTGACCGGTCCAAACCGCACGTGAACGTCGGTACTATCGGACACGTAGACCACGGTAAAACTACCCTTACCGCAGCAATTACCACCGTACTTGCTAAAAAAGGTCTCTCTG
>UQYM01000040.1 GCA_900545315.1 uncultured Alistipes sp. | reverse complement strand
GGCCCCAACCGTATCGGCGAGGTCTACGGCATCTTCAAGGCCTATTGTACGCGCGTGGGCAGCGGGCCTTTCCCGACGGAGTTGTTCGACGAGACGGGCGAGGCACTGTGCCGGCTCGGTCATGAGTTCGGTGCGGTGACGGGGCGCAAGCGTCGTTGCGGCTGGCTCGATATGGTTGCCCTGAAATACTCCGTCATGATGAACGGCGTGACCGGTCTTATCATGATGAAGGCCGATGTTCTCAACGACTTCGATACGATCAAAGTAGCTGTCGCTTATGAAATAGATGGCAAACAGGTCACCGAGTTCCCATACGAGGTTAACGACAAGGTTGTGCCGATCTACAAAGAGTTCAAGGGATGGAAGTGCGACATCAACAAGCTCCGCAACTACGAAGACTTCCCGGCAGAGCTCAAAGAGTACATCGAATTCATTGAAAAAGAGACCGGAGTGCCCGTCAAGATCATTTCGGTTGGTCCCGACCGCGACGAAACAATCGTTCGCTAATTTGGGTTGCTGACTACCGTTTTGGACTGACAGTCTGAACCGCAAACACCCAAAATCGGGACAATAACTTCCTTCAGAGAATTTATTGTAGTGCTATTTTTTCAAAAGCGATCGTAAAACGATCGCTTTTGTTGTTTTTTCGGCCAAACACCCTTAACTTAAAAGGCGAAAAAACTGCAACATCCATCTACGCCATCGATATGAAATACTCCTCTCATCTTCGCTTTGCAAGCCTTGCGCTGTCACTATGCTTGCTATTCGCCTGTGGCGATGACCCCACCCCAGATCCCGGTACAACTCCAGGCACAGACACCGATTCCGATCCCACTGAAGAGTCTACCGTCCCGGAACTCACCCAACGCCTCAACCGTTTCGTCGTCGAATCGATGCAAAACTATTACCTCTGGAACAAAGAGCTGCCTACCGACATCGATATCACCAAAGAGGCTGACTCCAAAGCTCTTTTCGAACGCATGCGCTACACGGAAGACGCCTGGTCCATGCTTAGCGACCAGGCTGCCGAGACAACCGGTTCAGTGACCAATCAGGGCGAAACATTCGGTTACAGTCTGATATTCGGTCAATTCAGCAATACAGGATCCCTGTTTGCCGTTGTACTCTTTACCTACCCGAATTCTCCGGCCGAAGCTGCCGGACTTAAACGTGGAGATATTCTGACGCAAGTGAATGGGGTTGATATCACCACCAGCAACTACAGCCTGCTCTACTATGGCAAGCCCCATATTACCGTCCAAAAAGGAACATTGAGTGGCTCAACTATCACGACCAGCTCGCAAAAAATTATTCTGCGACCGCAAGAGATGTACCTGGATCCAGTGGTCAAGGATTCGGTCTATACGATCGGCGGCCACACCATCGGCTACCTCTGCTATACGGATTATGTACTCCAGTCCATTCCGCGCCTGCAAGAGGTGATGGCCAAATTCCAACAGCAGCAGGTAACCGACATCGTCCTCGACCTGCGATTCAACCCCGGAGGGGAAGTGACCACAATGGTGGAGCTCTGCAGTATGCTGGCCCCGCAAAGTGCCGTGCAGGCTGGTGACATCCTCATGTCCAAAGCCTATAACGACGTCTATGGAGCCTACCTCGAACAGAATAACTACGATTTCAATCACTATCTCGATCGGTCCGTCGCCATCAATCTGAACGGACTTCCGTTGTACGTACTGACCGAACAGATGACCGCATCCGCCTCCGAATCGACCATCTTGTGCCTGAAAGCCCATATGCCAGTTGTCCAAATAGGGACCGCGACCGGAGGCAAATTTTGTGGAGGCAACATGATTCAACCTGCGGTGCAACAGAACGGACAAACGGTTGTCGATCCTGAGTTGAGTAACTGGATCCTCTACCTGATGATATTCAAATATACCGACAAAAACGGCAATGCAGTCAGCCCTACCGGTTTGACTCCCGACATCGCAGCAACTTACCCCGATCTGCCTGACATGGCCTACCCGTTGGGAGATACAAAAGATCCCTTCCTCTCCAAGGCCATTACAGCCATCACCGGGGAGAATCCAGCTCCACCCGCCACAACCAAAACGATCGGGCCAAGCTATATCATGCGATACGATCTGCGTAGCCGAAACAACGCTTTCGAAGGCCTCCTGATCGACTCAACTATTGTTGTTCCATAGCGATCAATCCGATCAAGGGCCTTTTCTCGCGCCCCTAACCGCAGCAAGAACAGCTGACAGGTTCCGGGAAATAAAAGGACCATTAAAACACCAATAAAATAAAAGGAGACAGATCGAAACTGTCTCCTTTATTTATGCCCCAGAGCGAGCATCTGCCGCTTCCAATACAACCGCCTGCGAACAAACATTTTCGGACAAAAACGGGGGTTATTCCAATAAAAATCTTAAATTTGTGGTGATTTGGCCTTAAAATAAATACAAGGAACAAGGTTACAAACTAACATCTAAAATACGAATCCATAATGAAGAAAACGTTGAAAATCGTTGTCCTGGCCAAACAGGTTCCGGACACCCGCAACGTGGGGAAAGATGCAATGAAGGAGGACGGAACGGTCAATCGCGCCGCTCTTCCGGCAATCTTCAACCCCGAAGACCTGAACGCTCTCGAACAGGCCCTCGTCCTCAAGGATATGTTCCCCGGTAGCACCGTGGAGATCCTGACCATGGGCCCCGGCCGAGCTGCCGAAATTATCCGCGAAGGTATGTACCGCGGTGCCGATGGCGGCGTACTGCTCTCCGACCGTAAATTCGCCGGATCAGATACGCTGGCTACCTCTTACGCCCTGTCTCGCGCCGCAATCAACATGAAACCCGATATCATCGTCGCCGGTCGCCAAGCTATCGATGGCGATACCGCCCAGGTGGGTCCGCAGGTTGCTGAAAAATTGGGCTGGCCCCAGGTGACCTACGCCGAAGAGATCGTCGGATTCCAAGGCGAAGAGCTGGTGATCAAACGCCGTCTGGAACATGGCGTCGAAACCGTTGCCTGCCCGCTGCCGCTGTTGGTCACCGTCAACGGTTCGGCCCCCGAATGCCGCCCGCGTCACGCCAAACTGGTGATGAAATACAAATATGCCAAAACTCCGAGCGAAATGCAGGCCGCTCAGGAAGATTATACCGATCTGCGCCAGGAACGCCCCTACCTCAATATCAACGAGTGGAGCGTCAACGATATTGATGCCGATGACCAACAACTGGGGCTGACCGGTTCACCAACCAAAGTCAAAAAAATCGACAACGTCGTCTTCGCAGCCAAAGAGGCCAAACGCCTCACCGCCGATGACCGCGACATCGAATCCCTGATGCAGGAACTGATCGCCAGCCACACACTGGGTTAAGCTTCCCACAACCGTAAAAACTGAACAACAGATGAACAACATATTCGTATATTGTGAGATTGAAGACGGCAAGGTGGCCGATGTGTCGCTGGAGCTGTTGACCAAAGGCCGTGTGCTGGCCGATACGCTCGGGTGCGACCTCGAAGCACTCGCTATCGGTTACAAACTCGACGGCATTGAAAAAGAGTTGGCCAAATATGGAGCCGATACAATCCATGTCGCTGATGCCGAATGCCTCAGCCCATACCGTACCCTGCCCCATGCGGCCATTATCTGCGGCATCTTCAAAGAGGAGAAACCGCAAATCGCTCTCTTCGGAGCCTCGTCCGTAGGCCGTGATCTCGGCCCACGCGTTTCGTCTGCCCTGCATAGCGGTTTGACCGCAGACTGCACCAGCCTCGAAATCGGCCCCCACAAAGACAACAAGAGCGGTAAAGAGTACGAAAATTTGCTCTACCAGATCCGTCCGGCCTTCGGCGGCAACATCATCGCAACCATTATCAACCCCGACTGTCGTCCCCAGATGGCAACCGTCCGCGAAGGAGTGATGAAAAAAGAGGTCGCCAAAACTCCAGGAAAAGGGATCGTTAAAAAGGTTGACTACAAAAAATACACATCGGACACCGACTTCGTAGTTCGGATTATCGATCGCGAAATCGAAACGCGTAAAATCGATATCAAAGGGGCTCCTGTAATCGTCGCCGGCGGTTACGGCATGGGCAGCAAAGAGAACTTCGCACTGCTGTATGAATTGGCCGCTGTGCTCGGAGGTGAGGTGGGCGCTTCACGTGCCGCTGTCGATGCCGGTATGGCCGATCACGCTCGCCAAATCGGACAGACCGGCGTAACGGTTCGCCCGAAACTCTACATTGCATGCGGTATCTCCGGACAGATCCAGCATACAGCCGGTATGGACGGTTCGTCAATGGTCATCTCGATCAATACCGACCCCGACGCCCCCATCACCAAAATCGCAGACTATGCCATCACGGGTGATGTTATGGAGGTGATCCCGAAAATGATTAAGTATTACAAACAAAATTCGAAATAACAGCGATCATGGCCAATTTCTTTACAGATAACAAAGACCTCCAGTTCCACCTGAATCACCCGTTGATGAAACGGATCGTGGAGCTCAAGGAGAGGGGTTATGCCGATAAAGGCAAATACGACTATGCTCCCGTGGACTTTGAAGATGCCATGGACAGCTACCGCCGTGTCATGGATATTTGCGGCGAAATTTGTGGCGACGTGATCGCCCCCAATGCTGAAGGCGTGGATCACGAAGGTCCCAAAGTGGTCAATGACCACGTGGTATATGCCCCCGGCACTGCACAAAATATCGAAATGCTCAAAAAAGCCGGAATGTTCGGTCTGACGCTGCCCCGCAAATACGAAGGTTTGAACTTCCCGCTTCCGCTGTTCGTCATGGCCAATGAGATGGTGGCTCGTGCCGACGCCGGGTTCGAGAACATCTGGGGGCTGCAAGACTGCGCCGAAACCCTCAACGAGTTCGCCTCAGATGAGATCAAGGCCAAATACCTGCCCCGTGTATCACGCGGGGAAACCTGCGCCATGGACCTGACCGAACCGGATGCCGGTAGTGACCTTCAGGCCGTGATGCTCAAAGCACACTGGGACGAAGAGAAACAGACCTGGCTGCTCAACGGCGTGAAACGTTTCATCACCAACGGTGACGGAGACATCTCCCTGGTACTGGCCCGTTCCGAAGAGGGGACCTCAGACGCCCGCGGTCTTTCGATGTTCGTTTATGACCGCTCGAACATGGCCGTCAAAGTACGCCGTATCGAAAATAAACTGGGTATCAAAGGATCACCCACTTGCGAACTGGTCTTCACCAACGCCCCGGCAGAACTGGTCGGCGACCGCAAAATGGGTCTGATCAAGTATGTGATGTCGTTGATGAATGCCGCCCGTCTGGGTATCGGGGCACAATCAACCGGCCTCTCTGAGGCGGCATACCGCGAAGCCCTGAAATATGCACACGAACGTAAACAATTCGGTAAACCAATTATCGAATTCCCTGCCGTATTCGAGATGCTCTCGAACATGAAAGCCAAATTGCAGGCATCGCGAGCCATGCTCTACGAAACAACCCGCTTTGTCAGCATCTACAAAGAGCTCACCCACATCAGCAAAGAGCGTAAACTGACTCCCGAAGAGCGCACCGAAATGAAGGCTTACACCCGTCTGGCCGACGCCTTCACGCCACTGCTGAAATTGATGGCGAGCGAATATTGCAACCAGTTGGCCTACGATGCGATTCAGATCTTCGGCGGATCGGGCTACATGAAAGATTACCCCATCGAGCGTATCTATCGTGATGCCCGTATCACCAACATTTACGAAGGTACGTCGCAGCTGCAGGTTGTTGCCGCAATCCGTCACGTGACCACCGGTACCTACCTGGCCAAGATCAAAGAGTACGAAACGCTCGCTCACGCACCCGAACTGGACAACACCTACAAAAAGCTGGTCGCTATGCGTGAACAATACGAGCAGGCCGTAGAGAAGGTCACCTCAAGCGGCAGCAACGAAACCATCGATTTCCATGCACGTCGTATGGTCGAAATGGCTGGCCACATTATTCTGAGCCACCTGTTGCTGCAGCAGGCTTCGATCAGCGAAGAGTACCGCAACTCGGCCGAGATCTACGCCCGTTATGGCGAAGCTCAAGTCAGCGCAGCAGCCAAATATATCGGTTGCAGCTGCACCGAAGATATTGGACTTTTCAAAGCCGTACAAGACGAGTTTTAATCTCGCCTCACATCCATAGAAAAGGCCGATCCTTGAGGATCGGCCTTTTTTAGTGCCGTTGGAAAACAACCTGGACGAGCACGACGATTATTATTGTAGGCCACTTTCTGTAGGCCACCCCTCCTCAGGCCAAATGGCGCCGCCTCATGGGGCTGGCGGCGTCACAACGGTGCACATGAATCGTCCAGGGATCCCGAGCGAGTCAACAAAAAGAATCAAACAATAAAATGAGAGGAGATGCACCGGCTGTACAGCAAGTCAACACAACGAAGGACCTCACTTGCTCGCAGGCCACATCTCCCCTTGCCGCAAGTCAATAAAAATAAAAGCGGAGAAGGTTAAATCTTCTCCGCTTTATTCGTACGGCCGACTCTGTATTTTCGAAATACTTCACTCAAAAATGCATCTGTCAACAACAGCGCATCATCTCCTTTTATCACCTCACGCTGAAATAGATCATCATCCGCAAGGAGCACATCGTCGGCCAGTCCCTCATAGTAGCAATCCTCCATAGGCACTGTGTTTTAGTAGTGTTTGCCTATATAACGGAGCATGTCGCCACATTATTGTACATTAACTTAAAGTTAATTGATTTTCATCAATCAATTTGCGTAAATTGATCAACGCATAGCGCATCCGACCCAAAGCCGTATTGATACTTACATTGGTCTGCTCGGCAATCTCCTTGAAGCTTAAACCCATGTAATAGCGCATCAACACTACCTCCTTCTGCTCAGAGGGCAGAAAATCAATCAACTTCCGGACATCGGCCTCAATCTGATCCGTGATCAACTGCTCCTCAACAGTCCGATCCGAAAATTTCGGATGATTCAACAAATCATAACCGGCATCTCCCTCCGAAATATTATTCCGCTGCTTCTTCTGACGAAAATAATCAATCACCTGATTGTGCGCAATCCGTAATACCCATGACAAAAACTTGCCATTCTCCGTGTAACGACCCTCACGAACAAATCGAACAACCTTGATCAACGTCTCCTGGAAAATATCATCCGCAATATCCTGACTCTTCATCATCATGTAGATGTAGTCAAAGATCCGCTTCCGATGCCGATCCAGCAATATATTTATGGAAATCTCATTGCCTGAGATATAATTGTTAAGCAATTCGTGATCGCTTAATCTGTTCAGATTCATATCTAACTCCTTGAGTTGGTTTGAGTAGATATTTCGTCAATAGGCAACTGAGTTTTTAGAATTTGTATTTGTTTCTAAACGCAAGTTAGAAAGTTTTCTTAAAAAATCAAAACATGACAGCATTTTTTTTCGTTTATACTTTTTTTACCCTCCCTCTGACAAACGACTGTCATGCTCGCTCACTCTCTTCCCTAAACAAAAGGAGTGCCAAATCTTGCGACTGACACTCCCTGACATATCTTACAGAATCAACAGTGATTCCGAGACCTATTTTTGCTCCTGTTCGTCAAGCTGGTTCGATACCAAAATACGACCACAATACTCACAAACAATAATCTTCTTGTTCATGCGAATATCCATCTGACGCTGGGGTGGGATACGATTGAAACATCCGCCACAAGCATCACGTTTTACCGTTACGACGGCCAATCCATTATGCACGTTGTGCCGAATACGCTTGTAAGCAGCCAACAGACGATCGTCAATCTTCGCAGCAGCCTTCGCCGATTGCGCAGTCAACGACTCCATCTCCTTCGAAGTTTCCTCATCGATGCTCTCCAACTCCTTCTTCTTGGCCTCGAAATCAACCTTGCGATCGGCCAACTCTGCCTGAGCATCCTCAATGGCCTTCTTCTTAACCTTGATATCGGCAGCAGCCTCCTTAATACGTTTCTCGCAAAGCTCAATCTCCAACTTCTGGTACTCAATCTCCTTGGACAAAGCATCGAACTCACGATTGTTGCGAACATTGTCCTGCTGACCTTCGTACTTCTTTATCAACGCTTTGGCCTGCTCAATCTCATCTTTGTGATCCTTGGTTGCCTTGGTCAAATTATCTACCTCCGCGGTAATGTTGGCAACACGCGTCTCGAGACCCGCAATCTCATCCTCAAGATCCTGTACCTCCAAAGGTAATTCACCCTTCAACTTGTTGATCTCGTCGATCTTCGAATCGATCTTCTGAAGCTCGTACAGCGCAACGATCTTCTCTTCCATCGAAAAATCGTTCGCATCGCTGTTCTTTCTGCTTGAAACTGCCATATGCTTAAATCAAATAATTTACAGGATTGACTGAATTCACACTCTCGTGAACTGCAAAAGTAGCTATTTTTTTTGTAATTATATCACGTAAAAGCCTGATTGCGCAATATTCGCTCTCAAAATGACCTACATCCGCCATCACAATGCGTTCATCCGGCGCATAAAAATCATTATATTTCATGTCGGCTGTCAAGTAGAGATCTGCACCTGCCAAAATGGCAGACTCCACCATCGAAGCACCTGCCCCCGTCACCAAGGCCACCCGTCGAACCGTCTCCCGACACAAAGCTGAATGACGAATCGCTCCACAATGCAATTCCGCTCGAACCTTCTGCAAAAAACGCTTCATCTCGGTCGGCTCCGGAAGATTCCCAACGACACCAAAACCTGTCGCAGCTCCCGGCGTATGGGGTTCCAACACCTGCATGTCAACCAATCCCAGTTGACTTCCCAACCGGAAACTCATTCCACCGGCTGCACTGTCCAAATTGGTATGGGCCGCATAAAGCGATATGCCGGACAAAAGGGCCCGCCGAACAATGCGCTGCGTAAAATTGGCCTCGACAATCTGCCGTAACGGATGAAACAGCAACGGATGGTGAGAGACAATCAGATTAACGCCAAGCGATTCGGCCTCATCCAACACCCGCTCCGTCACATCGACACACAACAACACGCCCTGAACCTCGGCCTCATAATCCCCGACGTTCAATCCACTATTGTCATACTCCTCCTGTAAACTCAACGGCGCAAACGCTTCAATCACCGCCGCAACATCTTTCACCTTAACTGCCATACCTACTTGTCATGGATTGTGTCTCTTTCCCCTCTCCAAACGTCACACCCAAACACCTGCCAACGACGCACCTGATTGTACTCGGTTTCCCGGTGTGGTCCCCTGTATTCATGGACTTTTATTGGGGAAGAAGTAAAAAAATCTCTGAAACGATTGAAATAAAGGATCAAATGGGAATCAATGCTTTGATACTCGTCCTCTCCGTGCAAAACAGCTCCAAACTAAAACAGTGTCTGTTCAAAAACCTGCGGGCGCGTACTTTCGGAAGGTTGTTGCGATTGAGTCTTCTCCGGCTCGGGCATCATCGGCAACTCCGGCTCCTGGATGGGCTGTTCAGATTCCAAAATTCGTTCAGCCCCGGCCTCAACCTCCGTATCTACCGCCACGATCGGCCCCGCATGGGCAATGGCCACCTCTGCCACCGACTCAGCATAAGTATCCTCATCGACCGCCTCCGTCTCGGAAGCTTCGACTCGATGCTCCGGCCACAACTCCTGCACCTGAAACGGCACAACCGGCGTCTCACGTCCCGACTCACCATCGCTCTGATCCTGCATCGCCGGCTCCTCCTTCTCAACAAAGGCAGAAACCACCACCGCATCACCGTTTTCAAACAGGCCGATCCGCTGCGTGAAAGTCGTTGTCACTTGAGGCTCACTGCCCGTAGTGCCCGAAACGCCCGGAATGGCTTTCACTGTCTCCTCCGAGTCAGTTGATTCAGTCTCTTCCAAAGGCAACGTCGCTTCGCCCTGAGCGGAAGGAGCATTACCACTCCCTGCCCCATTTTCCTGCACTTCAACTAATTTGGATGCTTCGTTGGACGATGGGTTCGCATCCGTTGGGGGCTCTGCGGTTGGGACCTCCGGTTGCAGATCATCGATATTCTCTGCCGAAAAATCGGGCACATCAACAAGCGGCTCTTCCGTCAACAGCTCGGGATTTACACTCCAAGGCTCGTCCACCGACTCCTCTTCAAACAGGGCAGGCTGCTCTTCGTGCTTTACCTCCGCCGCCACAGCTCTATCAGTCTCTTGCCACTCGGCATCGTTACCAGCATCTGTCCGACTGTGCTCCAGAACCGACAACTCCTCCTCAGAAGCGGAAGAGACCGACTCATCTACAAAAATCACATCGTCCGTATCATTCGCTCCCTTCAACTCCTGGCGAACCTCCAATAACAACGCCCTCAGCTGCTGCAACCGATCAACAATCTCCAAATCCCGCTTCAACCCCTCGGGATTCTGCTTGATCCGCTTCTGGGCTCCGGCCAAAGTCATCCCCTCCTCCTTGACCAGGTGGTAGATCAACTTCAAATTCTCAACATCTGTGGGAGTGAAAAGACGATTCCCCTTCTTATTCTTATCCGGCTTGAGAATGTCAAACTTCTGCTCCCAAAACCGAATCAACGAGGGATTGACATCGAACATCTCCGATACCTCCCCCATGGTGTAGTATACTTTTCTGTTTTTCCGTACGCTGGCGCTCATCGTAACAGGGGTTCAAAGCAGCAGCAAGGTACAAAAAACAAACCGTTTTCACAAGTGGATTATTCTTGTTACATTTGCTCGTTACAAAGGCTACTCGCATGGAGCGTATCATCAAGGGCACCGTCATTCACGGAAAAGAATTGGGCCGGAATATCGGATTTCCAACCGCAAACCTACTCGTGGACCGCTCACTGACCATCAAGAACGGCGTCTATGCCGCACGGATCTCCCTCAACGGCCACACCTACGGCGCACTGGTCAATATCGGATATACCCCAACCGTCCCAACCCAGGGACAACGCCTGCTCGAAGCCCACCTGCTAAACTTCTCGGGAGACCTCTACGACAAAGAGCTCCAGGTAGAACTGGTCGCCTTTATCCGCCCGGAGCAGAAATTCGCCTCGATCGACGCCCTGCGCCAACAAATCGAACAAGACAAAACAAAAATCATCAAAATACTTGAGACATGTTAATTGACCGGAACCTTCCCTACAAAATCGCCGATATCAACCTGGCCGATTGGGGACGCAAAGAGATCGAAATCGCCGAAAAGGAGATGCCCGGACTGATGGCTATCCGCCGGAAATACAGCGCGCAAAAACCGCTGAAAGGAGCCCGCATCTCGGGATCCCTGCACATGACCATCCAAACCGCCGTGCTGATCGAAACCCTCGTCGAACTGGGTGCCGACGTTCGGTGGAGCAGCTGCAACATCTTCTCTACGCAGGATCACGCCGCCGCAGCTATCGCCGCTACCGGTGTCCCGGTATTCGCCTGGAAAGGCGAATCGCTGGAAGAGTATTGGTGGTGCACAGCCATGGCGCTCTCTTTCCCCGATGGCAAAGGTCCCAACCTGATCGTCGATGACGGTGGAGATGCTACCCTGTTGATTCACAAAGGTTACAGAGCGGAAGATGACCCTTCAACACTGAATGTTACCCCATCGAGCCACGAAGAGAAGGTGATTCTCGACACGTTGCGTACATTGCTCACCGAAGATGTCGGCAAATGGCACCGGACCATAGCCGAATTAAAAGGCGTTTCGGAGGAGACCACGACCGGCGTACATCGGCTCTATCAGATGCAGGCCCGTGGTGAACTGCTCATACCGGCCATCAATGTCAACGACTCGGTAACCAAAAGCAAATTCGACAACCTCTACGGTTGCCGTGAATCCCTCGCCGACGGTATCAAACGGGCAACCGATGTGATGATCGCCGGGAAGGTGGTCGTGGTATGTGGTTACGGCGAAGTAGGCAAAGGCTGCGCAATGAGCATGCGTTCTTACGGAGCCCGCGTGATCGTTACCGAGATCGATCCGATCTGCGCTCTGCAGGCTGCCATGGAGGGTTTCGAGGTCAAAACCGTCGAGGATGCTCTGCCCGAAGGCAACATCTACGTGACAACCACCGGCAACCGGGACATCATCCGCATCGAACATATGGAACAGATGCGTGATCAGGCGATCGTCTGCAATATCGGCCACTTCGACGATGAAATTCAGATGGCAGCCCTCGAAGCATACCCCAACATTGTCAAAACCGAGATCAAGCCCCAAGTGGACAAATACACCTTCCCCGACGGACACTCGATCTTCGTACTGGCCGAAGGCCGTTTGGTCAACCTCGGTTGTGCCACAGGACACCCCTCCTTTGTGATGAGCAATTCGTTCTGCAACCAGACCCTGGCCCAAATCGAATTGTGGACCAAGAAACTCAACGTCGAAGTGTACCGCCTGCCGAAACAACTCGACGAAGAGGTGGCCCGCCTTCACCTGGACTACCTCGGTGTCCATTTGACCCGCCTGACCCAAGTACAGGCCGACTACATCGGAGTGCCGGTCGAAGGCCCATACAAAGCGGACTTCTACCGATATTAGCCCTCACTCACAGCGCACCGAACAGTCGTAGGTTTACCTCGCGATTGTTCGGTGTTGCTTTAATCATTTTCGAGTTTACTTTTAAATCCTCTGTTCCATAACATTAAAATCCTAAAGCAATGACTCCTTGCCTGCAAGTAGAAAACCTCACCAAATCGTTCGGTGATCTGGTTCTGTTCGAAAACCTTTCATTCGGAATCGGTGAGAGAGATCGTGTGGGATTAATTGCAAAAAATGGAACGGGGAAAACTACACTGCTTAACATTCTAACCGGCCACGAAGATTACGATTCGGGCACAATTACCTTTCGGCGTGATCTGAAGGTGGCCTACCTGGAGCAAAACCCGAAATTCCCCGCCGGATCGACCGTCCTTGAGGCCTGTTTCTTGAGCGACTCGCCTGTCGTTCGGGCCATTGCAGCATACGAACAGGCCCTGCAACAGAGTACATCCGGCACCAATGAGGAGGCACTCCAAGAGGCCATGACCCGTATGGATCAGCTCGGAGCCTGGAACTACGAGACCCGCATCAAACAGATTCTCTCCCGGCTGAACATCACCGATTTCGATCAGCCAACCGACAAACTCTCCGGCGGCCAGGTCAAACGGGTCGCACTGGCCAATGCACTGATCACCGAACCCGATCTGCTGATTCTTGACGAGCCTACCAACCACCTCGACCTGGAGATGACAGCCTGGTTGGAGGAGTATCTTGCCAAAACCAAACTGACGCTACTGATGGTGACACACGATCGCTATTTTCTGGATCGCGTCTGCACCGAAATTTTAGAGATCGATCACCGGCACTGCTACTTCTACAAAGGGAACTACAGTTACTATCTCGAAAAAAGACAAGAACGGCTCGATGCTGCCGAAGCCCAACGCGACAGCGATCGCAACCTTTATCGCAAAGAGTTGGAGTGGATGCGTCGCCAACCGCAGGCCCGAGGCACCAAATCCCGATCCCGTATCGAATCGTTTTACGAACTGGAAGAGCGCCTGCGCAAGGAACGTGAAGCTGGGAAAGTCCGTCTCGATATGAAAGCGGCCTATATCGGGAAAAAGATCTTCGAAGTCAAAGGACTTTCCAAACGTTTCGGAGACAAGATCATTCTCGATAATTTCGGCTACACCTTCTCCCGGTACGAAAAGATGGGGATTATCGGCAACAACGGAACCGGTAAATCGACCTTCATCAAAATGCTGCTCGGGATCGTTCCCCCAGACAGCGGGACCATTGATATCGGTGAGACCGTACGTTTCGGATACTACTCCCAAGAGGGTATTCAATTTGACGATAATGCAAAGGTGATTGATGTGGTTACTGAGATCGCCGAAAATATCGAATTGAGCGATGGACGCCGCCTGAGTGCATCCCAATTTCTGCAATACTTCTTATTTACACCGCAAACTCAATACAGTTTCGTCTCCAAACTGAGCGGTGGTGAACGGCGCAGACTCTACCTCTGCACCATCTTGATGCGCAACCCCAACTTCCTGGTGCTCGACGAGCCGACCAACGACCTCGACATCGTCACCTTGCAAGTGCTCGAAGAGTATTTGCAAAGCTACTCGGGCTGTCTGATTGTCATTTCTCACGACCGGTACTTCATGGATAAAGTACCCGACCACCTACTCGTCTTCGAAGGCAACGGAAAGATCAAAGACTTCCCGGCCGGATACAGCCGTTATCTCGAATGGGAACAGCTCAAAGAGAGCGAAGAGGCTCAAGCCGCTGCCAAAAACAGTCCAGCCAAAAATTCCAATACCTCCAAAGCTGATAACAACAACCGTTCAGCCGTCTCTACCACTCCAACATCAGAGGAGTCCACAGGGGGCAACCGCACAGCCAAACCGCGTAAGCTCTCGTTCAAAGAGAAAAGAGAGATGGAACAGCTCGAAAAATTGATTCCCGAACTGGAGGCTGAAAAAGCGGCCCTCGAAGCCGAAATGAGCAGCGGCACATTACCAATCGATGAGCTGACCGCCAAATCGGTCCGTATCTCGGAGCTGATCGATCAAATCGACACCGCCTCGATGCGATGGCTCGAACTGAGCGAAATCTAACTTTTCCCCAAAGCATCAGGAGCTTTCTGGGCCGGTGCCCGCAGTAGCTGGACACATTTATGTGTTATGTGTGTCTATTAAACGACTGAAAGACTCCGTTATCTTCACAAATAATTTGCATTGAGCAATACTCCGATCGTTTTGCATACATTGACGAAACGGTCTTCACGAGCTATGACCCTTGCGCTATTTTGCTGAATGCGCCACCATGAACAGACCCATTCCATAGCCGTGATTCACCTTACTCTCCAATAAAAAAAGGGAGACTCTATTGTGCTCCCCTCATTATATGTTAATATCTATTCAGATCAGACTTCTCAAATATTCTCCGTCAGCTTTTGAACCACCCTGAAATTATAGAAAAACTCCTTGGCAAATACACGAATCACATTGTAGGCCGGAATCGCTAACAACATTCCCACCACGCCGGCAATGCTGCCCGCAATCAGAATCACCAAGAATATCTCCAAAGGATGTGCCTTGGCCCGCTGCGAATAGAGCAAAGGCTGCAACAGAAAATTATCAATCCCCTGTGCCACCAAGATCGTACCGCCAATCCGTAGCATCAACGCAAAAACCGACAGTTCCGACGGAGACCCGACAACTCCAATAAAAATACCAATCGCAATCCCAATAATCGGTCCCAAATAGGGAATCACATTGAGGACACCTACGAACATCGCGATAATCAACGCATCGTGCCACGGGAAACCAAAGATCAATAATCCGATCGACACCAAGATCGTCATGATGCTGGACTCGGCTACAATACCCGTAAAATAACGGATCAACAAATTGGTAATCGAATCCAACGCCCGTGAAATGTTCTCCTCATACTTTTTCGGGAACATGATAATCACCATCTCATAAAAGAGATTGCTCTCCTTCAAGAAAAAGAAGGTGATGAACGAAACCGAAAAAATCGCCACCAACAACGACCCTATCGTCCCCACAATCGACGAAAGCAGATTGTTAATCACGTCGACATTCAACAGCGGTTTAAACTGATTGGCAATGGACTCCATCAACGAAAAATCCTCATCAGGAATCGAAAAGACACTTTCTATAAAGTGCTCAACAGCCAATAAAGGATCTTGGAATGAAGCAATGATTTGACTGACATTCAATGAAGAAAATTCATTGATCTTCTGAAAAAGGGTCGGAACAAATAACCAAAAAAGTCCTATAACAACCAACCAAATGACAATCAACGTAATCAGCGCCGCAATCGATTTGGGTATCCGCAATTTGGAGCGTCCCAAATGTAGCCCCGTCAGCAGATCGGTCAACGGCTTGCCAATGATGGCCAGTACCGCAGAGATCAGGATGTAGGTGACTACATTACTGAAGTACCAAACCAAAAATACGACAATCGCCGTAATGACCGCCGCAATAATGTATCGTTGCAATTTGGACATGCTCAAATGTACGAAAAAAATTGACGCTCACCCCCGTACACCTGGAATTTATCATAGACTTAATATACACCGTGCACTAAACAAACTCCTGATCATCACCTGCAACTGCGAATAGTCAACCCACTACCGAGAGGCTCCACAGAAAAGTCTGAACAATGGCACCCACAGCATGCAGTTGCAGGCAGATGAAACACGATGCATACAACATATTGACGACACTATTTCCTCTTACACGGAAGATAGCATCATACAATCACAAAAAAACGTATGAAAATAGAAAATTGAATCAAGAGAGCGGAACCCGATTCCCTCCTCGATCAGCATCCCATCAAAAAGCTACTGCTGTTTGGATGCAGGACTATCCTTGAAGCGGGCAATCGGGGTTTGAGATCCGGTCACCTTATCGCCCAATTTGACCAACACCTCCGTACCAATCGGCAGATAGACATCAACACGTGAGCCGAACTTGATAAATCCACACTGCGTGTTCTGTCTCGCACGCTCTCCCACATGCGCATAGGATACAATGCGACGAGCAACCAACCCCGCAATCTGACGGAACAAAATTTTGCGCGAACCCATATCGACCACCGTCGTTGTCCGTTCATTTTCCTCCGAAGATTTCGGGTGCCAGGCAACCAAAAAACGGCCTTGATGGTGGCGGAAATACTCGATTCGTCCCCCTACCGGAAACCAGTTGATATGCACATTACTCAACGACATGAAAACCGAAATCAACAAACGGCGATCGTGAAAATACTCCGACTCCGTCACCTCTTCGATCACCACCACCTTGCCATCGGCAGGCGCAAACACCAACTCAGCATCCTCAACCACTTTACGGGAAGGACACCGGAAAAACGATGTGACAAAAAGGATTACAAACAGGGCAACTCCCGCCACAATCCAAGCAGCAACCTCCGGTAACAACCATCCACAAACCGTTGTTACAAAAGCCGCCAAAGCTATCGTGACCCAAATAATGGAATATCCCTCTTTATGAATTTTCATTCGTACAGCGATTGTTGAACGTAAAACTATATCAACTCAATAGCGTAAAATAGACAAATACAAACGGTACGGCCATCAGCAACGCATCGAAACGATCCAAAAAGCCTCCATGCCCCGGAATGATCGATCCCGAATCTTTCAGCCCGACAGAGCGTTTGAGCATCGACTCGACCAAGTCTCCGAAAACGCTACTTACCGCAATAACCAAACCGGCGCCGGCCCATAACCACAGCGAAGCATCCTGCCAATAGCCCATCAGCAAACCTACAACAATGGCCGAACAAACCCCTCCAAAGAAACCTTCCCAAGACTTTTTCGGAGAGATCCGCTCAAACAACCGGTGACGTCCCAACCATCGTCCTATCAGGTATGCCCCAATATCGTTGGCCCAAACGGTAAAAATGACGCCCAGTACCACCAGCGGATTATACCAAAAACCTCCCTCTGGTGCCTCCATGCACGGTAAAACCGTCAACAGCGCAAAGGGAACGGCAACATACAAAATCCCCGTTACAGCCCAGGCTACATCAGTCAATGGCACCGCACTCTTACGGTATAACTCCGTAATAAACAGTACACCGGTCAAAGGCAACAGACACAGCAACCAACTTAGCGACAAAACGCCAATTGCAACTGCGAAACTGTCTCCGACAAGCAATACACCCAAAATCGTAGGATAGATTCGCAATGGGGTGGCTCCGGTCAGTCGGGCGATTTTATAAAATTCCAACTGCGCTCCGATCGTCAACAGCACAAACAAGGCTGCCATCGTATAGGGAGAGGCCAAGACCGCCCCCAACACAACGACCAGCATCACAATGCCACTCAACGTGCGAACCACCAAATTCCGATCCAGTGCCATACCTGTTACTCCTCGTCAGTTACCGTCTCATCCACCGTTACATCGAGCTCCTTGCGCTGCTCGCCTTTGCGTTTGCCGAAGATCTTCTCCAGATCCTCTGCAAAGATCACTTCGCGTTCCAGCAACAACTCTGCCAACTGCGTCAAGCCATCCCGATGGGCCTCCAACGTTTCCAGTGCGCGACGATAAGCACCGTCCACAATGGTCTTGACCTCTTCATCGATCTCTTGCGCAGTACGCTCACTATAAGGTTTCGTCAGGGTCATGTCACTCTGACCCGTCGAATCGTAAAAACTCAGATTCCCGATCTGATCGCTCATGCCATAATAGGCCACCATCGCATAGGCCTGTTTGGTAACCCTCTCCAGATCATTCAAGGCGCCCGTCGAAACCTTGCCGAAATTCAACTCTTCGGAGGCCCGTCCGCCCAGAATCGAGGCCATCTCATCCAACATCTGCTCCTTCGTCGTAATCTGACGCTCTTCAGGCAGATACCAGGCTGCACCCAGCGCCTTGCCGCGCGGAATAATCGTCACCTTGATCAACGGATTGGCATGTTCCAGTACCCAGCTAACCGTAGCATGACCCGCCTCGTGATAAGCAATCGTACGCTTCTCGGTCGGGGTGATAATCTTGCTGCGACGTTCCAGTCCACCTACAATACGATCAATCGCACTGAGAAAATCCTCCTTCTCGACCTGTTTCTTATTATTTCGTGCTGCAATCAGTGCCGCCTCATTACATACATTAGCAATATCGGCCCCAGAAAAACCGGGTGTCTGTTTGGCCAGGAACGAACGATCCAGTTTGGGATCGAGCTTTAAATTCTTCAAATGGACATCGAAAATCTCGGCACGCTCCTTCAGATCCGGCAACTCCACATTGATCTGACGGTCGAAACGTCCCGCACGCAACAACGCCTTGTCCAAAATATCGACACGGTTGGTCGCTGCCAAAACGATAACCCCGGCATTCGTACCAAAACCATCCATCTCCGTCAGCAACTGGTTCAGGGTATTCTCCCGCTCATCGTTCGACGAAAAACCTACATTCTTACCACGAGCTCGACCAATTGCATCGATCTCATCAATAAACACAATACAGGGAGCCTTCTCTTTGGCTTGGCGGAACAGGTCTCGAACACGCGACGCTCCAACTCCGACAAACATCTCCACAAAGTCGGAACCACTGATCGAAAAGAACGGCACATTCGCCTCTCCAGCCACCGCTTTGGCCAACAGCGTCTTACCAGTCCCCGGAGGGCCAACCAGCAATGCTCCTTTCGGAATTTTACCTCCCAATTCGCGATATTTGTTCGGATTCTTCAGAAAATCGACAATCTCCATCACCTCGACCTTCGCCTCTTCCAAACCGGCTACATCCTTAAAGGTAATATTGACATTCGACCCTTTGTCAAAGATCTGAGCTTTAGCCTTCCCTACACTGAAAATGCCACCTTGACCACCTCCCTGGCCCCGCGACATGCTGCGCATAATGAAGATCCAAACTCCAATGATCAGCACCCACGGCAAAATGCCCGTCAACAGATCGGTCCACATGTTGCGTCGTGACTCGAAACTCAACGGAACACTCTGTTTATATTGGGTCAACGTACTCTCAAAATCACTCTGAAAATAGTCCAATGAACCAATATTGAACACAAATTGAGGACCCTGCTTCGGTAACTCCTTATACTCCTCCTTCTCAGTATAAGAGGCCAACTTGTCTGCTTTAATGTAAACCTCCGCAGTCTCCTTATTAATGACATCGATCTTTTGGACATCTCCGCGTTCAATCATCACTTTGACGCTATCCCAGTTGGTCTTCTGCGCCACTTCGGTATTTCCCATCAGGCTCCAGCCGACCAGCAATACCGCAATCAATGCCCAAACCCAATAAATATTGAAACGGGGGCGACGGCCTCCCGGATTCGATGAAATATTATTCGAATTAAATTTCATGTTTACTCCTATTTGGTCTCTCCTCTCTTTGTAACGGAAGAGCCCTCCATATATTATTTTTCAACTACCTCGCAACATGAAACCTACTCCTCGGATGCATACTTCGTGGCAGGAGCATCTGCCCACAACTCATCCAATTTGTAAAAATCGCGCAACTCGGTCTGGAAAATGTGCACCAGCACATCCCCATAATCCATCACAACCCAAACTCCGTTGTTTAAGCCCTCGACACGCCAAACCTTCTCGCCCAGCTTCTCCAATGCCTGCTCCTCCACATAACGTGAAATCGCCTCCACCTGCGTCGTGGAATCCGCATTGCAGATGACAAAAGCCGGACATACCGCTCCGTCAAAACCGCTCAGATCCAACGCGACAATGTTTTTTCCTTTCTTATCCTGTATGGCTCGTGCTATCGTTTCGATCAATTGGCTCATAAATCAATTATACATTTTAAGGCGTTAAAGATACTAAAAAGATATGAATCCACGGAAATCCGTCCCCCTTTAGTACAAATATCCTGCAAAATCTTACTGTATATTGCTATTTCGCGGCTCGAATGATCGACTCCTTCAACGCCGAAATCAACGAACGCTTCACATAAGTCCGACGTACCGCTATCGTAGGGACAGTCGTTTAATTCCGTCATTATGAGTCAATCGGCAGACTGTCCCGGT
>UQYM01000039.1 GCA_900545315.1 uncultured Alistipes sp. | reverse complement strand
AGTTCAAGGGTAGAATAGCGGTCTCCAAAACCGTTGATGGGAGTTCGAATCTCTCCACTCGTGCAAAAAATAGTGCAATTATGAAAATTGTATCTTACACTAAAGAAGCCTACACAGAGCTCGTTCAAAAAGTGTCCTGGCCCTCAATGAGCCAGCTGTCCCACTCTGCGGTAATCGTTATGGTTGCTTCCCTTTTACTCGCGCTGGTGGTGCTGGTTATGGACCTCGCCTTTGAGAACATCATGAAAGCTATATATAGCATCCTTTATTAATTGTCTATTCTAGCAGGTTAATAAAGATGAGCGAAAAAGAGCAGAAACAGTGGTACGTCGTACGTGCCATCGGAGGTAAAGAGAAAAAGGTTAAAGAGTACATCGACAACGAAGTACGCCAATCTCATCTCGAAGATTATATCTCCCAAGTTCTAATCCCTACTGAGAAAATTTACCAGATCAGAAACGGTAAAAAAATCAGTAAGGAACGTGTTTCTTATCCGGGCTATGTATTAGTCGAAGCAGCCCTGGTAGGAGAAATTCCGTTTATTCTTCGTAACACTCCCAACGTCTTAGGCTTCCTCAACGACACGAAAGGCGGTAACCCTATGGAGGCAACCCCTCTGCGCCCCCAAGAGGTTAGTCGCATCTTAGGACGTGTCGATGAATTGAGCGAGAGTGAAGAGGAAAACGAAGTTCCTTTCTTCGTCGGTGACATGGTCAAGGTGATCGACGGTCCCTTCTCAAGTTTTTCGGGCACTATCGAGGCCGTGGACAACGACCGAAAGAAACTAACGGTTTCCGTGAAGATTTTCGGACGCAAGACTCCTATGGAGTTGAGCTTCATGCAAGTTGAAAAAGAATAATTAACGAAAGGAAAATTATGGCAAAAGAGGTTGCTGCATTAATCAAATTGCAGATCAAAGGTGGTGCCGCCAATCCTTCGCCCCCAGTAGGTCCCGCACTGGGTTCCAAGGGAGTCAATATCATGGACTTCTGCAAACAGTTCAATGCGCGGACTCAGGACAAGGCGGGGAAAGTACTTCCTGTCATTATCACCGTATATGGCGACAAATCATTCGATTTCGTTGTCAAGCAGCCGCCCGTAGCCGTACAGCTCAAAGAGGCAGCCAAACTGCAAAGCGGATCGGCAGAGCCGAACCGTAAAAAAGTGGGTCAGGTAACCTGGGAGCAGATCAAAACGATCGCCGAGGACAAAATGCCCGACCTGAACTGCTTCACCATTGAGTCAGCAATGCGGATGGTTGCCGGTACGGCCCGTAGCATGGGTATCAACGTAGTTGGTGAATTTCCTAGTTTGTAATTGACAAAAGTTACTGAAAATGAGTAAGCTGACCAAAAACAGAAAAACGGCTCTTGCAAAAGTCGAGACCGGTAAAGTGTACAAGCTAGGCGAGGCGGCAGCTCTTCTGAAGGATATCACCTTTACGAAATTCGATGCTTCCGTCGACCTGGATGTGCGCCTCGGTGTTGACCCGCGCAAATCCAACCAGATGGTACGTGGTGTTGTTACCCTGCCTCATGGTACCGGAAAACAGGTACGTGTTCTGGTGCTCTGCTCTCCCGACAAGGAGAACGAAGCAAAAGAGGCCGGCGCTGATTATGTAGGACTGGACGAATATGTCGAAAAGATCAAAGGCGGTTGGACCGATGTTGATGTAATCATCACCACCCCCAACGTTATGGCCAAGGTCGGAGCACTCGGACGTATTCTGGGTCCACGTGGTCTGATGCCGAACCCCAAAACCGGAACTGTTACCATGGAAGTAGGCAAAGCTGTTACCGAAGTGAAAGCCGGTAAAATCGACTTCAAAGTCGACAAATTCGGTATCGTTCACTCGGCAGTGGGCAAAATCAGCTTCAGCGCTGAGCAGATCGCGGACAACGTCAAAGAGTTCATGTCCATGATCAACAAGCTGAAACCCTCTGCAGCTAAAGGTACCTACGTACAGAGCATCTATTTATCTTCTACGATGAGCCCCGGCTTAGCGGTAGACCCCAAATCGGTTGACATCAAATAAAAAGGAGAACGATGAACAGGGAAGAAAAAACAGTTATCATTAACGGTTTAGCCGATAAGCTTCAACAATACGCTCACTTCTATCTGACCGACACAGCTGCCCTTAACGCAGAGCAGACCGCAAAATTGCGTAAAGCCTGCTTCGACAAGGATGTGAAGCTGATCGTCGTGAAGAATACGCTCTTCATCAAAGCACTGGAACAGGTTTCCAAAGCCAACGATGAGCTGCTTCCCGCCCTCAAAGGCGAAACAGCAGTGATGTTCTCCAACACGGGTAAAGCCCCCGCACAACTGATCAAAGAGTTCCGCAAGGAGTGCGACAAACCGGTATTGAAAGCCGCTGTCGTTGAAGAGTGCGTTTACGTGGGTGACGCCGCACTGGATGAACTGGTTAACATCAAGTCTCGCGAAGAGCTTATTGGCGACATCGTCGGACTGCTGCAGTCTCCTGCAAAGAATGTTATTTCTGCATTGCAGGCTTCTGCCGGTCAAAAAATCGCAGGCCTCGTAAAGAGCCTCGAAGAGAGAAATTAATCATCATTACAAAACCGTCTAACATTTTTAAATTTCAATACAATGGCCGATATCAAAAAATTAGCTGAGGAGTTGGTAAACTTGACAGTTAAGGAAGTAAACGAACTTGCTGGTATTCTGAAAGACGAATACGGAATTGAGCCCGCTGCCGCAGCTGTTGCCGTTGCCGCTGCTCCCGCTGAGGGTGGCGCTGCCGCTGCTGCTGAGAAGACCTCTTTCGATGTAGTTCTCAACAACGCAGGTCAGGCTAAGCTCCAGGTAGTTAAAGCCGTTAAGGATATCACCGGTCTGGGTCTGAAAGAGGCTAAGGATCTGGTTGATGGCGCTCCTAAAACTATCAAAGAGGGCGTTTCCAAAGAAGAAGCAGAACAGATCAAATCTCAGCTGGAAGAGGCTGGTGCTGAAGTTGAGCTTAAGTAATAATTACTTAAATCTCAGCCACATATCAGGTGTAGAGTCTATGCAAATAGACTCTATACCTTTTCTCATTTAACATTACGGGCCTCTGTGAAGAGTAGCCCGTTTTCGGCCCGAAGTGAGCGTCCTCACGCATCATCCAGAGGAAATCCTAACAAGCTAATCAACAAACGCTTTGGACCGCATAGGGATAAGATGTACAGCAACAGTTCTCGTCTCTAGTTCTAGGTTCTAGTTCTAGTCTTCAAATTTAATATTGGATCCAATGTCCCCAAAAACAGATAATAAACGTATCAGCTTCTCTTCGGTCAAAAACAGGATGCCCTATCCTGATTTGCTGGAGGTGCAGCTCAAATCCTTCCAAGACTTTTTCCAGATGGACACCACTGCGGAGAACCGGAAGAACGAAGGTCTCTACAAAGTGTTCATGGAGAACTTTCCGATCACCGATACCCGCAACAATTTCGTGCTGGAGTTTATCGATTACTACATCGATCCACCCCGCTACTCGATTGACGAGTGTCTGGAACGCGGCCTTACCTACAGCGTACCGCTGAAAGCAAAACTGAAATTATACTGTACTGACCCTGAACACGAAGATTTCGATACCGTTATTCAGGATGTCTACTTCGGGACGATCCCATACATGACCCCCCGAGGTACCTTTGTCATCAACGGTGCCGAACGTGTCATCGTATCCCAGCTTCACCGTTCGCCCGGTGTCTTCTTCGGACAGAGCATGCACACGAACGGTACGAAGCTCTATTCAGCCCGTATCATTCCATTCAAGGGCTCATGGATCGAGTTTGCGACCGACATCAACAACGTGATGTACGCATACATCGACCGTAAAAAGAAATTACCCGTGACAACGCTGCTGCGAGCTATCGGCTTCGAGAGCGACCGGGAAATTTTAGAGATATTCGACCTGGCCGAAGAGGTCAAGGTAACCAAAGCCAACCTGAAAAAGGCCGTTGGCCAGCGTTTGGCTGCCCGCGTGCTGAAAACTTGGGTCGAGGACTTCGTCGATGAGGATACCGGTGAGGTGGTTTCGATCGAACGTAACGAAATCATCATCGACCGTGAAACGGTTCTCGAAGAGCGCCACATCGAAGATATTATCGACTCAGGAGCAAAAAGCATCCTGATCCACAAGGAGGCTGCGGGAAACATCGACTACTCGATCGTTTACAACACGCTGCAGAAAGACCCCTGCAACTCGGAAAAAGAGGCAGTGGTGTACATCTACCGCCAGCTGCGTAACTCCGAGCCACCTGATGAGGCTACCGCCCGCGACGTGATCGAGAAGCTGTTCTTCTCGGACAAACGTTACGATCTGGGCGATGTGGGTCGTTTCCGCATCAACAAGAAACTGAATCTCGATATTCCTTACGAGGTACGTGTGCTGACCCGCGAGGATATTATCGCGATTATCAAATACCTGATCCAGCTGATCAACTCGAAAACCGACGTCGACGATATCGACCACTTGAGCAACCGTCGTGTCCGCACCGTAGGCGAGCAGCTGGCAAACCAGTTCAGCGTCGGCTTCGTACGTATGGCACGTACGATCCGCGAGCGTATGAACGTCCGTGACAACGAGGTCTTCACTCCGGTGGATTTGATCAACGCCAAGACCCTTTCGTCGGTGATCAACTCCTTCTTCGGAACCAACCAGTTGTCACAGTTCATGGACCAGACCAACCCACTGGCCGAGATGACCCACAAACGTCGTCTCTCTGCACTGGGTCCTGGCGGTCTGTCGCGTGAACGTGCAGGTTTCGAGGTTCGAGACGTACACTACACGCACTACGGTCGTCTCTGCCCGATCGAAACCCCTGAGGGTCCGAACATCGGTCTGATCTCCTCACTGTGCGTCTATGCGAAGATCAGCGATATGGGGTTCATCGAAACTCCGTATCGTAAAGTAGAGGACGGCGTCGTTGATTTAAACAACAAGGATGTGGTTTACCTCAGTGCCGAGGAGGAGGAGGGTCTGGTTATCGCTCAGGCCAACACCCCGCTGGATGACACCGGCCACTTCCTGTCACCCGATAAGATCAAAGCTCGTTGCGAAAGCGACTTCCCGGTTGTAACCGACAAGGAGGTTAATCTGATGGACGTAGCTCCGAACCAGATCGCCTCAATCGCAGCCAGCCTGATCCCCTTCCTGGAGCACGATGACGCAAACCGTGCCTTGATGGGATCCAACATGATGCGCCAGGCAGTGCCTCTGGTGATGCCTGAAGCGCCGATCGTGGGTACGGGTCTCGAAGACGACATGATTGTCGACAGCCGTATCCAGGTGGTTGCCGAGAAGGATGGTGAAGTGGTATTCTCGGATGCTACTCAGATCCAGGTTAAGTACGACCGCACCGAAGAGGAGAAGCTGATCAGCTTCGACCCGGAGGTGACCACCTACAAACTGCCGCGCTACCGCAAGACCAACCAGAGTACCTCCATTACACTGAAGCCGCTGGTACGTCGTGGCGAGAAGGTGACCAAAGGACAGATCCTGACCGAAGGTTACTCAACCCAAAACGGAGAGTTGGCCTTGGGTCGCAACCTGAAGGTGGCCTTCATGCCGTGGAAGGGTTACAACTTCGAGGATGCTATTGTGATTTCAGAACGCATGATCCGTGACGATATCTTCACTTCGGTTCATGTGGACGAATACATCATGGAGGTTCGCGATACCAAACGCGGTGTCGAGGAGTTGACCTCTGACATTCCGAACGTCAGTGAGGATGCAACGAAAGATCTGGACGAAAACGGTATCATCCGTGTCGGTGCCAACATCAAACCGGGCGATATCCTGATCGGTAAGATCACTCCGAAGGGTGAGAGCGATCCTTCACCTGAAGAGAAGCTGTTGCGTGCCATCTTCGGTGACAAGGCTGGTGATGTTAAGGATGCTTCACTGAAAGCACAGCCGTCACTCTATGGTGTCGTGATCGACAAACGACTCTTCAGCCGTGCCAACCACGACAAGAAGAGCAAAGCTGCCGAAAAGGCTCAGCTCGAGAAACTCGATGCAGCCTTCAACGAACAGGTAGCTCAGTTGCGTAACCTGCTGATCGAGAAGTTGAGCATTCTGCTCAAGGACAAGACCACAGCCGGTATTCACGACTACTTCGGCGTAGAGGTGGTTGCCAAAGGCACCCGCTTCACCCAGAAGTTGCTCAACGAGATCGACTTCTTGAACGTAGCAGCCGACAAATGGTGCGGTGATGCTCATTTGGACCTGCTGGTTGAAAAGACGATCAACAATTATATCATCAAATACAAAGAGGCCGATGCCGCCCTCAAACGCGACAAGTACAACTTCACCAATGGTGACGAACTGCCTGCCGGCATTATTCAGTTGGCCAAAGTTTACATAGCCAAGAAACGTAAACTTCGCGTAGGTGATAAGATGGCAGGTCGTCACGGTAACAAAGGTATTGTGGCCAAGATTGTCCGCGACGAGGATATGCCGTTCCTGGAGGATGGTTCGATTGTCGATATCGTTCTGAACCCGCTGGGTGTGCCTTCGCGTATGAACTTGGGACAGATCTACGAGACCGTATTGGGTTGGGCAGGACGCGAACTGGGATTGAAGTTCGCTACGCCGATCTTCGACGGTGCAAGCCTCGAGCAGATCAACGAATACACCGCCAAAGCAGGCGTACCTCGCAGCGGTCGTACCTACCTGTATGATGGTGGTACAGGCGAACGCTTCGACCAACCGGCAACCGTCGGCGTGATCTACATGCTGAAACTGGGCCACATGGTTGACGATAAGATGCACGCCCGTTCAATTGGTCCGTACTCACTCATCACGCAGCAGCCTCTGGGTGGTAAAGCCCAATTCGGTGGTCAGCGTTTCGGTGAGATGGAGGTTTGGGCACTGGAGGCATTCGGTGCAGCCAACATTCTGCAGGAGATCCTGACCATCAAGTCCGATGACGTGATGGGCCGTGCTAAGGCTTACGAAGCTATTGTCAAAGGCGACAACCTGCCGCCAGCAGGTATCCCCGAATCACTCAACGTATTGTTGCATGAGTTGCGGGGTCTTGCCATCAGCGTCAAGTTGGAGTAAGGTGCTTTGGCCGTCGGCCCGACTTTCGCCAAACCGGATACAGCGTACTGCATAAGCACTCTCGGAGGCGACAGAACAAAAAGTCGGGCAGCGGCTGACGAAATTTGATGAATAAATAAAAGTAAAAGATATATGTCATTGAAGAAAGACAACAAGGCACAGACCGGATTTTCGAAGATTTCGATTGGACTGGCATCTCCTGAGGAGATTCTGGAAAATTCGAGCGGAGAGGTCCTCAAGCCTGAGACGATAAACTACCGTACCTACAAGCCGGAACGCGACGGTCTTTTCTGCGAGCGCATCTTCGGTCCTGTAAAGGACTATGAGTGCCACTGCGGTAAATACAAACGTATCCGCTACAAAGGTATCGTCTGCGACCGATGCGGTGTGGAGGTAACCGAGAAGAAGGTGCGCCGTGAACGTATGGGACACATCTCGCTGGTGGTGCCCGTTGCGCACATCTGGTACTTCCGTTCGCTGCCGTCGAAAATCGGCTACCTGCTGGGTATCCCGACTAAAAAGCTCGAGGCAATCATCTATTACGAACGTTACGTAGTTATTCAGCCGGGTGTGGCTGCAACCAACGGCGTAGCTGAACTCGATCTGCTGGCCGAGAAGGAGTATCTCGATATTCTGAATGCACTGCCCAAAGGCAATCAGCAACTCGACGACTCGGATCCCAACAAGTTCATCGCACAGATGGGTGCCGAAGCGATCTATACGCTGCTGCAGCGTGTGGATCTCGACGAGCTCTCCTACTCGCTGCGTCACAAAGCCAGCACCGAGACCTCTCAGCAGCGTAAAGCCGAAGCACTGAAACGTCTGCACGTGGTAGAGGCTTTCCGTGAATCGCGTGAGGTGAACAAACCCGAATGGATGATCTTGAAGGTGATTCCGGTGATTCCGCCCGAATTGCGTCCGCTCGTTCCACTGGATGGCGGCCGTTTCGCCACCTCCGATCTGAACGACCTCTATCGTCGTGTGATCATCCGTAACAACCGTCTGAAACGACTCATCGAGATCAAGGCTCCGGATGTGATCCTGCGTAACGAGAAACGTATGTTGCAGGAGGCTGTCGATTCACTGTTCGACAACTCTCGTAAGAGCAACGCCGTTAAGACCGAATCGAACCGTCCGCTGAAATCTCTGTCGGATAGCTTGAAAGGTAAACAGGGACGTTTCCGTCAGAACCTGCTCGGTAAACGTGTGGACTACTCGGCACGTTCGGTTATCGTCGTAGGTCCTGAGCTGAAGATGCACGAGATGGGTATTCCGAAGGATATGGCAGCCGAGCTGTACAAACCCTTCGTGATCCGCAAACTCATCGAACGTGGTATCGTCAAGACCGTTAAATCTGCCAAAAAGATCATCGACCGCAAGGATCCGGTGATTTGGGATATTCTTGAAAATGTGATCAAGGGACACCCAGTATTGATGAACCGTGCCCCGACCCTGCACCGTCTAGGTATCCAGGCCTTCCAGCCCAAGCTGATCGAAGGTAAGGCACTGCAGTTGCACCCGCTGGCTTGTACCGCATTCAACGCCGACTTCGATGGTGACCAGATGGCCGTGCACTTGCCGCTGGGTAATGCCGCCATTCTGGAGGCACAGCTGCTGATGCTCGGATCACACAACATCTTGAACCCGGCCAATGGTGCCCCGATCACCGTGCCTTCACAGGATATGGTCCTCGGTCTGTACTACATCACCAAAGAGCGCGCCGGTTCACTGGGTGAGGGTCTCGCCTTCTACGGCCCGGAAGAGGCAATCATCGCCTACAATGAGGGCCGTGCAGACCTGCATGCCAAAGTAAAAGTGCTGACCGACACGATCGACGAAAACGATCAACCGGTCAAAAAGATCATCGATACGACCATTGGACGTATCCTGTTCAACCAGGTTGTCCCCAAAGAGGTCGGCTACATCAACGAGGTATTGACCAAACGTTCACTGCGTGACATCATCGCGCTGGTAATGAAAAAGGCCGGTGCAGACAAAGCAGCCAACTTCCTGGACGATATCAAGAACCTCGGTTACAAGATGGCCTTCAAGGGCGGTTTGTCATTTAACCTCGATGCCGTGATCATCCCCGAAGAGAAGGAGAAATTGGTACAGGAGGGTTATGACCGTGTCGATGAGGTGATGGAGAGCTATAACATGGGTCTTATCACCAATAACGAACGTTACAACCAGATTATCGATATCTGGACCAACATCAACATGAAGCTGACCAAGACGGTGCTCGATCACCTGACGTCAGATATGCAGGGCTTCAACCCGGTTTACATGATGTTGGATTCCGGAGCCCGTGGTTCTAAAGAGCAGATCCGTCAGCTGTCCGGTATGCGTGGTTTGATGGCCAAACCGCAGAAATCTGGCGCAGAAGGTGGACAGGTCATCGAAAACCCGATTCTTTCGAACTTCAAGGAGGGTCTGTCCGTGTTGGAGTACTTCATCTCTACCCACGGTGCCCGTAAAGGTCTGGCCGATACCGCACTGAAGACGGCCGATGCCGGTTATTTGACCCGTCGTTTGGTCGATGTAGCTCAGGATGTGGTCATCACCGAAGAGGATTGCGGCACATTGCGTGGTCTGACCGCTACAGCCATCAAACGTAACGAGGATGTCGTACAGACTCTGTATGAACGTATCTTGGGACGTACAACGGTTCACGATGTATACAATCCGCATACCGGCGAACTGATTGTTGCTGCCGGCGAGGAGATCACCGAAAACATTGCAGCAGCTATTGAGGCTGCCGGCATCGAATCGGTTGACATCCGTTCGGTATTGACCTGCGAATCACGCAACGGTGTATGTGCGAAGTGCTACGGCCGTAACCTGGCTACAGCCCGCATGGTACAGAAAGGTGAGGTTGTCGGTGTCATCGCGGCACAGTCCATCGGTGAGCCGGGTACTCAGCTGACGCTGCGTACGTTCCACGTCGGTGGTGTGGCCGGTGGTGTGGCAACCGATAACAGCGTTGTTTCACGCTACGAAGGTCGCCTCGAAATCGACGATCTGCGTACGGTTAAGAGCAAGAACGATGCAGGCAAAGAGGTCGAGATGGTTATCAGCCGTCTCTCCGAGATGCGTATCGTCGATGTCAACACCGATATCGTTCTCTATACCCACAACCTGCAGTACGGTTCTACCCTTTATATGCACGACGGCGATATCGTCAAGAAGGGCGACCTGATCTGCGAATGGGATCCATACAACGCCGTTATCATTTCGGAATACGATGGTAAAGTTGCCTTCGAAAATGTCATCGAAAACGTTACCTACCGTGACGAGTTCGATGAGCAGACCGGTTTCCGTGAGAAGGTGATCATCGAGTCGAAGGATAAGACCAAGAACCCGGTTATCAAGATCCTCAACAAACAGGGTGAAGAGCAGAAACAGTACAACTTGCCTGTGGGTGCTCACATTGCTGTTAAAGAGGACGATGCAGTCAAAGCAGGCGAGATTCTGATCAAGATTCCGCGTGCAGTCGGCAAAGCAGGCGATATCACCGGTGGTCTGCCCCGTGTTACCGAGCTGTTTGAGGCACGTAACCCGTCCAATCCTGCCATAGTATCAGAGATCGATGGTGAGATCAGCTTCGGTAAGATCAAACGTGGTAACCGTGAAATTGTGGTTACCTCGAAGATGGGCGACGTAAAACGTTACCTGGTACCGCTGTCACGTCAGATCCTGGTTCAGGAGAACGACTACGTCCGTGCCGGCACGCCGCTGTCAGACGGTGCTATCACCCCGAGCGACATCTTGGCAATTCAGGGACCGACCAAGGTTCAGGAGTACATTGTCAACGAGGTTCAGGAGGTGTACCGTATGCAGGGTGTGAAGATCAATGACAAACACTTCGAGGTGATCGTCCGTCAGATGATGAACAAGGTGCAGATCGAAGATCCGGGAGATACCCGCTTCCTGCCCGAACAGATTGTGGACAAATGGGAGTTTATGGAGGTCAACGACGATCTGTACGACAAGGTTGTTGTAACCGATCCGGGAGACTCGACCACCATGCGTCCGGGTATGATCATCTCCGTGCGGAAGTTGCGTGATGAGAACTCAACGCTGAAACGTAAGGATCAGAAATTGGTACAGGTTCGTGAAGTAGTTCCGGCAACGTCGAACCAGATTCTGCAGGGTATCACCCGTGCAGCATTGCAGACCAGCAGCTTCATGTCAGCCGCATCCTTCCAGGAGACCACCAAAGTGTTGAACGAGGCGGCTATCCTCGGCAAGACCGATCCTCTGGAAAACCTGAAGGAGAACGTCATTTGTGGTCACTTGATTCCGGCCGGTACCGGCGAACGCGAGTTCCAAAGCATTCTGGTTGGATCGATGGACGACTACAACGCAATGGTTGGTACAAACTCAACGTCGACGACCACAGCACAGCCTCAGGAATAATTTCTAGGCTATATACAACCAACAAGGGCGGGGCCATACGGCCCCGCCTTTTGTTTAACAGCATGGTGCCAATTCAATTAAGTCACCCACACACCTTGAAATAAAAAGAAGGGAAATAGTATACTTCTCGAGCCTTTTGTCAACATGGAAGGCCAAAACAGACTCTAAATAGGCGCTTAGATTAATAATAGGAATTTTATATGTCATTGCTGTGATCGTCGATTATACAGGAGATTTAGGGCCAAAACAGGCTTAAACGGATTGACTGACGCAAAATGTACAGAAAATAAGAGGGCAAGGAAGGAGTGCAATGGAAATTAAGTTAAACTGAGTCCTGAAGCGAACAAGAGCAAGAATAAGAACAAAAAACAAGCATAAAACAACCGACAGAGGCCAATAAACAGGAGACATAGACGAGGGAGCATCGTCTACAAAAAAACATAAATAGAGACTGATTAGGACATAAAATAAAACGGATCAGTCAATCATATACATATACGCAATAGATCACCTCAAAGTATCCATAACGGTTATTGTCTCAATCAGTAGCCTTTCAATGCTTTGACAGCATTGGTCGTAGCGACCCGGTAGCTCTGGCAGGTTACAGTCAAGATAGTCAGGAGCAGTACAATCATCAAAGGCACAATATAAACCCATAACGGAATTGAAGCTCGATAAGCAAAGCTCTCCATCCATTTATGAATACCGTACCAAGCCAACGGAACCGACAGGATAAAACAGATAAGAACAATCCTGACAAAACCGGAATTAAACAGTACCATCACCTGCGGGATTGTTGCACCAAAAACGCGCCGAACAGCAATCTCTTTACGTCGGCCCTGCGCTTCAAATAAGACGAGACCAAATACCCCCATCACAGCAAGCAGCACCGTAATCAGGCTAAACAATGCCACTAAGAGACCTTGGTTACGGGTCTTTTGGTACAAATTGCCCATTGCCTCGTCCAGAAAATCGATTTGAGGAGGATAGAGCGGATCCAGCTCTTTTAATACTGTGCGAATATGATTAACGGCAACCAAAGTATTGCCCGAGATCTTTACATAAGCACATCCATACGGCTGATCAAACCGATAATGGCCAGGTGATGCGACCCATAATCCAAGAGGCTCTATCGGGCGATAAAAAGACTCAAAATGAATATCCTTAAATATGCCAGCCACCTGTACCGGAATAGAGTCATCTTTGAATGTTTTCCCGACAACGGCTCGATAATCCGTGTCCGACTGTGCAGATGAAACCAAAGCCATCTCTTTAGCTGCCGTCTCATTGACTAAACACACCACCTGTTTGGATGCAGGTGAGCTATCACCTGGTAGAAGATTCCGTCCGGCAACAATAGGAATCCCCATTACTGAAAGGAAATTATGCGATACACCGATCCAATACTGTGTCAGCCGCTCATTCTGATAATAATATGCAATATGGGCCTTCCCTTCATCACGGACAAATTCATGCTCGGCAAATGCCACATCGACAATTCCGGCCTGTCGAATCAACTTTTGTCGAAACAGATCACATTTTTCGCCAACTCCGGGGGACAGACGTACCTGCACGACATGCTCTTTGTCAAAACCGACATCGGTCTGACTGATATAACAATGTTGATACTGGATGGCCAGCGCGCAAATAATCAGCGCAATGGACACAACATACTGAAAGCCGATCAACCCTTTTCGCACCAACCGTGCAGTCCCGGTGACAGCAACAGAACCACTTAACACCAGTACCGGAGGATAGGCAGTCATATGCCATGCGGGATAGAGTCCGGCCGCTATTCCCAACAACAAAGCGATCAAAAAGTTCAATCCCATCAAAGACCAGCGATCAGAAAGCGAGAGCTCATGGCCAAGCAGATGATTCAGCCATCCGTATTTAAAGATCAGAGAGATGAGCAACAGAGCCAACAGATAGGCTGCCACCGTCATGACAACTGCTTCAACAATAATATTTCGACGCAACATACCGACTGAACACCCCAATACTTTTTGTGTATTGATGCCTCGGATCCTTGCGGGAGTCAGCGCCACAGAAAAGTTAATATAATTGACCGCTGCAACAGCCAAAATCAAGACAGCCACCAACAACAGCAGATCTGTCATCTGTTTATCTCCTCCGGGAGCCACATCCCCTTTGGCTTTTTCAGCAAAATAGAGCTCCGTCAAGGGGCGGAAACGAATCTTGTGAATAACCATTTTGGAGAGCAGTTCGCTATTCTGCGCTGCGAGAGATTGGGCCAAGATATCCGCTTGAGAGGGATCTTCTAACCACACATAGGCCCGATATCCTCCCGTGAACCATTCGTGCACCATCTCTTGCGGAGGAATGCCTGAATAAATTATATTACGAATTCTGGAATTTTCCGGAAAATCCCGATAAACTCCTCCAACATCCAACGTTCCATCCAGTTCTTGATCGGGTGACACCCTGATTTTACCACCTGCACTCAGTGCATCCAACAGGACAATCGGTTTCCCCAAAGCACTTTCATGTCCAAAAAATTTTCGGGCAACACTCTCTGAGATCAAAACCTGATTTGGAGCAGCAATGGACTTTGCACTCCCCTCCAACATCTCAAAATGGATAACATCAGTAAATCCGGGAGTAATTCGTTCAACCTTCTCATAAAATACGATCTCACCTGGGGATGTTCCGGGTGACATCGGCACGCCAGGACCAAATGCATAGTCTTTGAAGATCCCATAAGCCCTCACTTGCGGAGATTCTGCAAAGAGTTGATCGAACAGAGGACGCGAATATCCATCCTCCCAAACATTATTGTCTCTTAAAAATTCGACTTTAAAGATGTGCTCTTTGTTCGGATGGTAATCATCGTAATGGTACTCATTCCAGGCATAGACGATGATAATACCAAAAGCCGTAAAGGCCAACGTCAATCCCAACAGATTGAGGATTGTTGCTGACTTAAAACGTCGTAAAATGTTCAACGAGATTTTGAGCGAACGAATCATGAGCAAGGTTATTCAAATGTGCATAACTTCCCAATAGATAAAATCAACAAATATACCATTTACATATCATGTTAATTTTCAAGATTTTATCAAAACAACAAAACCTAAATTTGTCTATAAATTAGACATTTACGTCAAAATATCATACAAAAAACATCGGGATACTCTGACTTCCATAAATTTACAAGATTTGCTATGAATCTTCACAACTTTTCATCAAACTGTTTGAACACATCACGGTGTCTCATCTCACTGCGTGACAACATTGCTATGTTGCGAAACCTTCCAAGTTTCCCAACCATTTCAACCAACATAGGGAACTTCTGCGACAACGATTTTATCCGAATAAGCACAATGACATCCAATACCCCTTACATCTACTCTAACTAAACTCCGCAATCCGCACCCAAACAATAAAAGCGCTCCGGGTTTCCGAAGCGCTTTTATTGATACAACAGGCTGAACTGAGGCCTAATTGTCGTGGTGCCTACACAATGGCAAACTGACCGACATCAAGCAGTATAATTAGTCAACCGGAATATCTTTGTTAACATTCTTGGAGCCGACCATTGCGTAGAAGAGGATATAAGCCGCACCTACGACAATTACCCAGTAGCTGGTCAGATAACCGACACCACCTGCCAGGTCAACGATACCGTTTTGCAGCAACGGCAGGATACCACCACCGCAAACAAGAGCCATAAAGATACCGGAAGCCTTTTCGGTATATTTGCCAAGACCTTCGACTGCGAGGTTGAAGATACCGCCCCACATCACCGAAGTACACAGACCTACCAACACCAGCAAAGCGGCATTTACCGGTACGCTAACCAAAGCGAAGCCTTCAGCTCCGTTAAATACCGGCATGTTGACCGGAGTCTCAGGAATAAACATGGCGGTCAATGTCAGCAACAAACCGACCGTTGAAACGACAGTCAGCATATTGCGAGCCGATACTTTGCTGCCGACCAGTGCTCCGAGCAGACGGCCCACCAGCATCAACAGCCAATAGGTTGCGGCAACTGAACCGGCGATCGCCTCCACATTCACACCATCGCCCAACACATTCAGATCGGGGTTCTGCAGCCATTTTTGCAAGATATTGGGGATACCTACCTCAACACCCACATAAACGAAGATGGCGATAGAACCCAGGACAAAGTGACGGAATGAGAGGGGACCATACTTCGAAGTCTCTTTGACTTTCTTCTCCGGGGCAGGTTCATTCTCCGGAATTTTCGTCAATGCGATCACAATGAATGCGAAAGCAAAGATGGCCAACGCAGCATACATCAGCGGGAACACGTTGCTGATCTGAGCGTTTTTGATTCCTTCGGGGATCAACAGACCGGTCAAGATGATCACGGCGGTTCCGCACAACGAGTTGAATGAACCACCGGCCTGAATCAACTGGTTACCTTTATTTCCGCCGCCGCCCAATTTATTCAGCATCGGGTTGACAACCGTATTGAGCAGACACATCGAGAAACCGGCGATGAAGGCACCCAACAGATAGACTCCGAAGCTCTGAGCCGTACCGGACAGGGTCTGAATCCCGACACCGATAAAACCAACGGCGATAGCGATCAAAGCGGTCTTTTTATAGCCCAGTTTCTGCAACATGTTGCCGGCCGGGTAACCCATGATGGCATAGGCGATGAAGTTTGCAAATACACCCAGCGTTCCCATCCAGTTCGGTACCTGAAACTGATATTTCAGGATATCGCCCATTGGCGAAGCCAAGTTCGTCACGAACGAAATCATACCGAACAAGAAGATCATGACAATGATCGGTAACGCATAATTTTTGTGTTTTTCAGATTCCATTTGCTAAGTTTTAGGTTGAATGATTGCTGTAACTATTTGTTATCCGTTTCAAAACGGAAGATGATTTTCTCATTGTAAAGCTCATCAGGACGCAATACAGTAGAAGGGAAATTGGGGCGATTCGGGCTGTTGGGATAGGCTTGACACTCAATAGCTACCCCATCCCGATTCGCATATTCATGTCCACTGATACTGGTTGGACACCCCTGTAAAAAATTACCCGTATAGACATGAGCAGAGGGTTGCGTTGTAAAGATTCGCATACGACGGCCGGTTTCCGGATCGGAAAGCAGGCCCGCTTCGCTTAGCTTCCCCTTCTGGTAACCATCGATCGCCCAACTCTGGTCGTAACCATGACCGATGTTCAGCGGCTCATAATCGGCATCGATGTCCCGTCCCAACGGTTTAGCCGTGGTAAAGTCCATCGGTGTCCCCTTCACATCGACCAATTCACCGGTCGGGATGCAGTTCTTGTCATACCAAAGGAACTTCGACGCATTGAGCTGCAACTCCTGCTCCATGGCCCGACCGACACTCTCGCCCTTGAGGTTGAAGTAGGAGTGGTTGGTCAGATTGATAATGGTCGGAGCATCGGTTTTGGCATAATAGGTGATCTCCAGTTCACAGTCGTCGTTCCAATCGTAGCACACTTCGACGGTCACCTCGCCGGGATATTTATCATCGCCATCAGGGCTAACCAGAGAAAAGACCACCCGATCGGTCTCCACGCGGCCGGTCCAGACCTTGTTGGCAAAGCCTTTCAGCCCGCCATGCAAATGCTGCCCTCCCGAATTCTGAGCCAAACGGTACTCCTTGCCGTCGAGCGTGAAACGCCCTTCACCGATACGGTTGGCAAAACGACCCGGGGTCTTACCCATATAGGGTCCATCCCCAAAGTAGCTTTCAAAACGGTCGTATCCGAGCGCCACATCGGCCAATTTGCCCTCACGATCAGGCACATTGACCTCCACAATGCCGGCGCCGATGTTGCTCAACACCACTGAAGCACCTGCGGCATTGGTCATCGTGTAACGCACAATCGCCTCCCCCTCTGGAGTAAATCCCCAGATCTGTTGTTCGATACTGTTCATGTTTTACGGTTTTAGGTTCAGGATTTTAGGCCTAATTCCACAACTTCTCGGGATAGAGACCCTCATCTACCAATTTGCGGATGCGAGCTACCACAGCCGGACGGTCCTCCTTGTAGGTGACGCCGAACCACTGTGCCGGGCAATGCAGTACGCGCATCTGAGCAGTACCCTCTCCAACCAGTTTGTTAACCAAGGTCGGGATGTAGAACTCCGATTTGGGGTTGTTGATATTCTCTTTGAGATAAGAGGTGAAATAGTCTTTCGAATGAGCGAAGTAATCGGGCGTAAAACCGAACATGTTCATCGATACAGGAGCCGTATCGGCCAACGGGCAGAGTTCGCCCTTCTCATCCTTGTATTTGATTACCCCATCGATACGTTCGATCGAGGTACGCTCAACCATCGAGGTGAGGTTGTCATTGGCATCCACTTCACAAACCGCACGAGAGACAGCACCGTAATCCGACAGCGTCTTCTGTACCTCGTATCCGACCATACAGTAGTGGTTGGTCTGGCCTGCCACCGAGCGCAAATAGTCGCCAATGGTCTGGTAAGCCTCCCGACCATAGAAGTCATCGGCATTGATCACCGCGAAGGGACCGTCGATAACGTCGGCAGCCATCATCACCGCATGGTTGGTTCCCCAGGGTTTTACACGATCAGCCGGAACGGTAAAGCCTTCCGGAAGTTTGTCCAACTCCTGGAATACAAAATCTACCTCAACCTTGCCACCAAAACGTTCGGGAGTAAAAATTTCACGAAATTCCTTTTCAAAAAGGTGACGGATAACAAATACGACCTTGCCGAATCCGGCACGAATAGCATCGTAGATCGAATAGTCGATAATAGCCTCGCCGCTTGGGCCGACACCGTCCATCTGTTTGAGTGAGCCATAACGCGACCCCATACCGGCCGCCAAAACTAAAAGAGTAGGTTTTACCATAACGAATCCATTTGTGAGCTCCACTATAACAAAAAGAAATAATTTTGTCCTGCGAAGCGTTAAATTGATATAAAGTTAACGCAAATTTACATTTTATAACGTACATTCAAACTGTTTTCGGGTTAAATAATTCATCTGCGAGCAGATCGGGGATGGATTTAGCCGGAGGAATTTATTACCTTTGTACGAATCTGTCCGTGTGAGTGTCGTGTGCACGGACCGCGAACCAAAACTTCTACGGAGCAATCCGCCAAAACGAGAACCGTGAAGATCAAATTCAAAAAGGGGTGGAGCTATTTTATTCACCACCTGCGTGAGAAGCATCGCCTCAGCATCCATAACCAACACACCGACGATGAGGTGTGGTACATGTACATCAGTCCGCTCAATCTGCTGGCCGGACTGTTGGCTTTGGTGCTGATTCTTTTTATCATCGTCACCACAACGGTCGCCTATACGCCGATTCTGGACTTTATACCGGGTTATCCGGGCAATAAGTCGCGAACCATGTTGATTGAGAACATCATTCGCCTCGACTCGCTGGAGCAGGAGATCAAGAACATGCAGATCTACAACGAAAACGTGGCCCTGATCATGGCGGGTAAAAATCCCGTTACCCGCAACGATGTTCAGGCTTCGGATTCACTGGCCCGCAGCAAAAACCCTACGGTAGCAGCCATCATCGAAGATTCGATCCTGCGCAGCCAGCTCGAAACGCCGGGCAGTGCATACAGTCTGAACAATCCGGATGCAGCCCGCAAGAATCTGCGTTCAGCCCTGGAGCTGTTCACTCCTGTAAAAGGGGTTGTCATTTCGAAATTCGAGCCTCAAGAGGGGGCCTATGGCATCAAATTGGCTACGACGGCCAACCAGCCGGTAATGGCCATTATGGATGGGACCGTTATCTCCTCCTCTTGGACACCCGATGACGGTTATGTGCTGTTCATCCAGCACAGCAACAACCTCACTTCGGTCTATCGGCACAATACCGAGGTGCTGCGCAAAGTAGGAGACCGCGTACGCAGCGGCGAGATTATCGGCTACACGGGCAGTGCCGAACCCGACGCCTCAAACAAAAACCTGTTCGAGATCGAACTGTGGCACAATGGGACGCCTGTCGATCCGCAAAGTTATATCGTATTCTAAGACATGGAGCGCAAACAGCGATTAGCCGTTATGGGCTCGACCGGCTCGATCGGCACCCAAACGCTCGACATCGTTCGCAACTATCCCGACCGATTCGAGATCACCACCCTTACCGCCAACAACCAGTGGCAACTTTTGGCCGAACAGGCACGTGAATTTATGCCTGACAGCGTCGTGATCGCCAACGACACCTATTACTCTCCCCTCAAAGAGGCCTTGAGTTCTCTACCCATAAAGGTGTATGCAGGGAGCGATGCACTCGAACAGGTAGTATGTTCTGAAGCGGTCGATACCGTTGTCATGGCCCTGGTGGGTTACAGCGGCCTCTTCCCGACGGTCAGTGCACTGAAGCATGGCAAAAAGGTGGCTTTGGCCAATAAGGAGTGTTTGGTCGTAGCCGGTGAGATCGTTACCGCCCTCTCTGCCCAACATCGGGCTCCCATTCTGCCGGTCGATTCCGAACATTCGGCCATCTTCCAATGTCTGGTCGGCGAACACAGCCCGATCGATAAGATTATTCTTACCGCCTCCGGGGGGCCATTTTTACACAAGACGGACGCCGAACTGGAAGCGGTTTCGATTGCCGATGCGCTGAATCACCCCTATTGGAACATGGGGGCCAAGGTGACGATCGATTCAGCCTCCTTGATGAATAAAGGTTTTGAAGTGATCGAGGCCCGTTGGCTGTTCGACCTGCGCCCCGAGCAAATCGATGTGGTGATCCATCCCCGCAGCGTTATCCATTCGATGGTCCAGTTTGCAGACGGAGCGATCAAGGCTCAGTTGGGGACACCGGACATGCACCTGCCGATCCAATATGCACTCTCCTTCCCGGAGCGATTGCCGCTGAACGGTTCACGGGTCGATTTCCCGGCATTGGGGAAACTGGAATTCTTCAAACCGGATACCGAACGCTTCCCCAATTTGGAGCTGGCGTTTGAGTGCCTGCGTCGTGGAGGTAACGCCGGGGCCATTCTGAATGCTGCCAACGAGGTGGCCGTTGCTGCCTTTTTGGGTGGAGAGATCCGTTTTATCGACATTCCGCGCATCAATACAGCGACCCTGGCCAAAAGCACCTTCATCGAACATCCTACGCTGGAGGAGTATCGCCAAACTGACCACGAGGCGCGGGAGATCGCACGAAGCCTGCTGCATAGTTAACTCCGGCGAGGCGGCTGCTTTCGACACTACGAAAAGCCGAATGTAGCAGCCGCTTCACCATAAGACAAAAAGCAAAAGGAAACGCAATCAATAAAACACCGTCAATTCTCTTAGGGTTTTCATATAAACATTGAAACCTTGCAAAACCCTAACTCGATAAATAAAAATTAAAACGAAAACACATTTAGTCGATTTATATGGATATCGTCATCAAAATTTTGCAATTTATCCTGAGTTTTTCACTCCTGGTCATTATACACGAATTCGGCCACTTTCTCTTTGCACGCCTGTTCGGCACCCGGGTCGAAAAGTTCTACCTCTTTTTCAACCCCTGGTTTTCGCTCTTCAAATTCAAAAAGGGAGATACGGAGTATGGTGTAGGGTGGATCCCTTTCGGCGGCTACGTCAAAATCGCCGGTATGATCGACGAATCGATGGATACCGAACAGCTCAAGCAGCCGGTTCAACCGTGGGAGTTCCGTGCCAAACCGGCCTGGCAGCGTCTGCTCATTATGGTGGGTGGAGTTGTAATGAATATTGTACTGGCCCTCTGCATCTATATCGGGATCAGCTACACCTGGGGAGACAATTACATCGCTTCAAAAGATGTCAAATACGGCTATGTATTCAACGAGGTCGGAAAAGAGTTCGGTTTCAAGGACGGTGATAAAATCATCGATGTAGAGGGAAAGCAGATCGAGGATTTCGCCCGCATCATGCCGACCATTATTGTTGATCAGGCGAAATATGTGACTGTTGAACGTGACGGGAAACCGCTTCGAATCAACATGCCCGAAACCGCAACGGCCAAAATTCTCGATGCACAGGGTTTTATGACCCTTCGTCTGCCCTTTGTCGTAGGGGAGACGGTCAAAGGGCAGGGTGCAGCCAAAGCCGGACTGCAACCCGGAGACACACTGGTCGCTTTCAACGGAAAGGCAATGCGCTATTTCGACCAGTTCCAGACGGAATTGGCTGCTCATAAAGGACAAAAAGTTGATCTGAGCATCGCCCGCGACTCGGCCGGAATCACCCGAATCATCACCCTGCCCGTAGAGGTATCTCAGGAGGGGCTGATCGGGGTTCGCGTTGCACCGCTCAACGAGCTGCTCAAGATCAGCACCCACCGCTACACCTTTTGGCAGGCTATTCCGCAGGGACTTAAACGGGCCGGCGTAGAGATCGTGGGCTATGCCAAACAGATCAAACTGCTCTTCTCGCCCAAAACCGAAGCCTACAAATCGCTGGGCGGAATTATGGCCTTGGGCAGCTTCTTCCCGACCACCTGGGATTGGGAATCTTTCTGGACCATTACTGCCTTCTTCTCGGTGGCATTGGCCTTTATGAATATTCTGCCCATTCCGGGACTCGAC
>UQYM01000038.1 GCA_900545315.1 uncultured Alistipes sp. | reverse complement strand
GATGGTAATCATGTTGTTGTGCATCCAATAGCGAGCCGCATCATGCCCACAAGCCGCTACACTCTGCGCAATCTCACATTCGTGGTGCGGAAACATCAAATCCATGCCTCCCCCGTGAATGTCAAATGTCTCACCCAAATATTTTGTACTCATGGCCGAACACTCCATGTGCCACCCCGGGAAACCATCACTCCACGGTGAGGGCCAACGCATAATGTGCTCCGGAGATGCCTTCTTCCACAAAGCAAAATCAAACGGATTGCGCTTGTCACTCTGCCCATCCAACTCCCGGGTATTCGCACGCATCTCGTCCAAAACACGTCCCGAAAGTTTGCCGTAATGGTACTTCTTGTCATAGGCCTCTACGTCAAAATAGATAGAGCCATTACTCTCATAAGCAAATCCGTTCTTCAAAATCTCCTTGGTCATCTCGATCTGCTCGATAATGTGACCCGAAGCATGCGGCTCTATACTCGGCGACAACACATTCAATGCTCGCATCGCATCATGATAACGCTCCGTATAATACTGCGCAACCTCCATCGGCTCCAACTGCTCCAAACGTGCCTTCTTGCTGATCTTGTCCTCACCGTCATCCGCATCGTGCTCCAAATGACCTACATCCGTAATGTTGCGAACATAACGAACCTTATACCCAAGACTCCGTAAATAACGATACAACAAATCAAACGTAATCGCAGGACGCGTGTGACCCAAATGTGGATCCCCATAAACCGTCGGACCACATACATACAACCCTACAAACGGCGCCTTCAACGGAACAAACTCCTCCTTGCGCCGTGTCAACGTATTGTAAATAAAAAGTTTCGACTCCATAATACTTCTATCAATGGCTGTAAAATTACAAACTTTCCCAGTATGTTCAGACTTTTTTGGCGGATATTGCGTTATTTTCTTACTTTTGTGTACATTTTAAACGGTGCGAACATAACTCTGTATTAAATGAATCAGTTTAAAAAGTATAACCTGATCGTCGGATGGGCTACCTTCATCTTCGCCGCTATAGTCTATCTCCTGACAATCGAACCCACTGCCAGCCTCTGGGATTGTAGCGAATTTATCGCTACCTCCGATAAACTCGAAATCATGCACCCCCCAGGAGCTCCCCTCTTTATGATGATCTCCAGACTGTTCGCCATCTTCTCCCCGGACCCGGCACACGTGGGTATGATGATCAACTCCATGTCCGCACTGGCCAGCGCTGCAACAATCCTGTTCCTGTTCTGGTCAATCACGCACCTCGCCGTAAAATCATACCGCAAAAAAGAAGACGAACTCTCTCCGGCACAAATTACCGCCATCATGGGAGCCGGCCTCATCGGAGCTATCGCATACACATTTACCGATACCTTCTGGTTCTCAGCCGTTGAAGGCGAAGTCTACGCCCTTTCATCCATGTTCACCGCCCTCGTCTTCTGGGCAATCCTCAAATGGGAGAACGTGGCCGACCAGCCGCACGCCAACCGTTGGCTGATCCTGATCGCATACCTCACAGGTCTCGCGATCGGCGTGCACCTGCTCAACCTGCTGATCATCCCCGCCATCGTCTTTATCTACTACTTCAAAAAATACCCACTCACCAAGTGGGGTGTAGTAAAAGCCTTGGTCGCCGCCGGCGTCATGCTATTCGCCATGATGTATATCATCATCCCCGGAACAGTCAGCCTCGGCGCTTTCTTCGACCGAATGTTTGTCAACAGCTTCGGTCTGCCCGTCAATAGCGGTATCACCTTCTATGTATTGGCACTGCTCGCCCTGCTGGGTTGGGCCATCTGGTTCACCCACAAAAAAGGGAAAGTCCTCGCCAATACCATTCTGCTCTGCGTAACCGTGATCCTGATCGGTTACGGCAGCTACGCAACCATCCTGATCCGCTCTTCGGTGAACCCTCCTATGAACAGCAACGGACCTTCGAACCCGTATGGGTTGCTCTCCCTGCTGAATCGTGACCAGTATGGATCAAGACCCCTCTTCAAAGGCCACGTATACTCGTCACCCCCAATCGCCGTCACCGAAAATACCACCTACTACCTGAGTGACGACGGCAAAAAATACCTCAAAGGCTCAACCGTATCCGGATACGAATACGCTCCGGGATTCGAGTTCTTCTTCCCGCGCATGTACTCGTCCAAAGAGTCCGATATCGCCGCCTACAACAACTGGGTCAACAACGGCAAAGCTATCGAAGGCCGTAAAATCCCATTCCGCGACGAAATGATCACGGTGCCTACATTCGCCGAAAACCTGAAGTTCTTCTTCGCTTACCAGCTCAACTTCATGTATTGGCGCTACTTCCTCTGGAACTTCGTCGGAAGACAAAGCGATATCCAATCCACCGGCGAAATTACCGACGGAAACTGGCTCAGCGGTATCAAAGCAATCGACCAACTGTTCCTCGGACCTCAAGATAATATCCCCTCGGAACAGGCATCTAATAAAGGCAGAAACACCTACTATTTCCTGCCGTTCATCTTGGGAATCATCGGTCTGGTCTATCAACTCAACCGCGATGGCCGTAACTTTACCGTCGTCATGTCCATCTTTATCATGACCGGCGTAGCGATCGTCGTATACCTGAACTCCCCTCCAGCTGAACCCCGTGAACGAGACTACGTCTATGCAGGTTCCTTCTATGCATTCGCAATCTGGATCGGCTTCGGCGTACTGGCAATCTACCAAGCCATCAAACGGTGGTTCAAAAAAGAGAACATCGCTACCGCTGCCATCGCAACCGTGATCTGCGCCTCGGTTCCTGGTATCCTCGCTGCCCAAAACTGGGACGATCATGACCGTTCGGGACGTTATACCGCCCGCGATTTCGGTTACGACTACCTCACCGGACTGTTGCCGCAAGCGATCATCATGAACTTCGGAGATAACGATACTTTCCCACTGTGGTACATCCAAGAGGTGGAAAACTATCGCAAAGATGTCCGCGTAATGAACATGAGTTACCTCGGCGGCGAGTGGTATATCGACCAAATGCGCGTCAAAAGCAACGACTCGGAACCGGTACCCTTCTCGTTACCCCGTCGTAAATATACATTCAACAACGACTTCCTCGTAGTAAGGGATCTGATCAAAGAACCGGTACCCATTAAGGACGCTATCGAATTTATCAAAAGTGATGCCCCCCAAACAAAAGTGACCATCGGAGGAAAAGAGTGTGATTTCCTGCCGGCCAAACAGCTGATCCTGCCGGTCAACAAAGAAAACGTCATCAAGAGCGGTATCGTTAAACCGGAAGATGCCGACCTAATCGAAGACAGCATCATCCTGAACATCAACACCTCGTCACTCACCCGCGACGAAATGATGGCTCTCGACCTGCTGGCCAATTTTGACTGGAAACGCCCGCTCTATCTCACCTCAGCCTCCGGTCTCGAATCGTTGGGACTGCGTGACTACCTGCAATTAGACGGTTTCTCCTACCGAATCGTCCCCATCAAAACCACCCCTAAAGTCTCGTGGGAAGTGGGACGAATCGATTCAGATTTCCTCTATGACCAGTTAATGAACAAATACAAATACGCCAACATCAAGGACCCGAAAGTCTATGCCGACTATTTCGTGCAAAATACCTTCGGAACCGTACAAAGTCGTAATGTCTTCGCCCGCCTGGCAAAACAACTGCTGGCCGAAGGCGATACCACCCGCGCCATCGAAGTACTCGACCGAGCCGTCGAAGAGATGCCGTTCAACCAAATCCGACACTCTTACATCCAAACCATTCCACTCATTGAAGCCTACTACATGGCCGGCGCTTACGATCAAGGCAACGCTATTTTGGAAGATTATGCAAAAATCCTGCGGGAATATATCGACTACTATTTCCGCTTCAAAGGTAAACAGGCTACGCTCGTTCAAAACCAACTTCGCAACAACATCTCGTTGCTGTATGAATTGTACACCGTAGCCCTCCAGTATCACCAAAACAACGAAGCCTCAACTATTCAACAATATTTCGTAGGGAAAGGTTTGATGGATGCTTAAAACGTGTTTCCAACACGAATGGGTAGAAGCCGGCTGCGACGAAGCGGGACGAGGCCCTCTGGCCGGTCCCGTTACCGCCGCAGCCGTTATTTTACCCCCTGATTGGAACCACCCGCTGCTCAATGACTCAAAAAAAATGAGCGAGAAAAACCGTAACCTTCTCCGGAAAATTATCGAACAAGAGGCCGTGGCCTGGGCCGTCGAAATGGTTATGCCCGACGAAATCGACCGGATCAATATCCTTAACGCCTCTTTCGCCGCAATGTCACGCGCCGTCGAAAAACTATCCGTCAAACCTCAACTGCTCCTTATCGACGGCAACAGATTTCGATCCAATCTCAACATTCCGTATCAATGTATCGTCAAAGGAGATGCAACCTACCCCTCTATTGCAGCTGCCTCTGTCCTCGCAAAAACATACCGCGACGAATACATGATGTGCATCGCTGACGAATATCCCCTCTACAATTGGAAACAAAACAAAGGCTACCCCACCCGCGAACATCGTGAAGCCGTCCTCCGCTATGGACTTACCCCCTACCATCGCGTGTCCTTTAACCATTCGTTTAAACAGCTCGAACTCTTCCCTTTAGACCCTCCAAAAGATAAATAATTTATTTTTTTATTGAATTTTTCTTACCAAAACTCTTGACAAAGGGGGGAGTCATGTTGTATATTTGTGGTGTGAATGAAACAGCCAACCACAGATAAATACATAAAAACATCTGTAAATCAATAGACAGAACCAATTCTTGCTTCCGTACAAGCACTCGATCGAGTTGCCGGCTGTTCCTCAATTCAAATTCAATTTTTGTTCTTCCGTTTTTCCTCATGCTTAACTGGTCAATCCATTCTTCGCATGGATTACCTTTTGTGCTCCTCAACACTCTCTGCACACTCTCGCTTGTACGCTGTTCATAACCGCGCTGTATATAACTCACATCTTACCAAATAGCAAAAAACTATTTGTCAGCAAATTAACTGCAAACTATACCGTATTACCAACAGCGCATCAACAATCCACCTAAATATTTCAACAGTATATACACATACTATACACCCAACTGGTTTCGATTATCCACATATGATAAACATTATTATCAACAACCATCCCTACCCTGCTCCCACAAAATGGGAAGAGCTCAATCTCAAACAGGCACAATTACTAATCGCCTTCCTCCAAGATTACACCAAACATCAAAAAACAAATCGTAAATCGTTACAAAATTCCTCCGTTGAACTGCTGGCCAATCTCTGTCATATCCCTCCCCATATCGCACAAAGGACCTATCCGCATGAACGTCTGAAACTCATCCTGCGTATCGTTCAGACACTCGAAGGAAATTCACCACAATCAGCTAACAACACGGTACACAGGCAGACGAATTCCCCAACCTCACATCCACAAACCAGCATACGAATCACTTCATTAATCAAAAAATCCAGAGAGATTGTTCAAAAACTCTTTTTGCATCACATCTGGAGACTCCGGGGGAAACGACGGCCCCCAAAACAACAACAGCTACCTCGAATTCCCAATCTTTCCAATCATAAAACTCACCTAACCAGAAAAGCCTGCAAGCAGACCATCCAAGCGCTACTGAGACGCCACCACTGGCATTCGCCAGCCACGGGTACCGATATCAACGGAGCCCCACTTCCCCTGCACAAAATCACCGCTGAAGCCTTCTGCGAAGCCTCTGACCTCTACCGAACAGATGCCTGGGGATACGCCCCCTGGATTCTGGCTCTGCTGGACTCAAAATCCTCCCACACCGTACCGGCCGAAAAAAGACTTAAACAAAAAGCCCAACAGTTCCAAACCATCTCTGCTATCTCCGCACTCAACATCTTCGATCTACTGCAACAGACACACGCAACGCTCAAAAAACTTTTTCCCTGTTGCTACGCCTCCCCGCTAAACTCCCCATCACAAACCTCTCTGCAAAGCGCCTTCTCTCAAACCAGTTATCCAGTCTCATGGGTCGATATGCTGCACTTCGCAGCCGGATACATTCCCTCCGAATTGGGCACCGTACGCCGCATGCCCTTGTACGCCTTCATGCAACTCCTCAACGCCAAATGTAAACAGGCATAAGGCCGTTCTATTGTCCATACACGATTTTCTCAACGATCATCCTCAACAATCGTCCACCTACCCATACACCCAATCAATATGCTTAGAAATATTCTGACCGCCGTTATCGAATCGGCTGTTACGGCCGAAGGCTACACCTTCCACTCCGGGTTCGAATACCGCATCAACAACGGCCTACTGAAACTTCCTGCCGCATGGCTGCTCCCAGTACACATCATCAAGGTCGATGGCCGTCACGACGGATTTCTCACTTATCGAGCCGAACTCTACCTGCTCCACTTGGGAAAAAAAGCAACTCCTCAAACCCGTGAACAACTCTGGTCCACAATGGAGATCAACGCCCTCAAAATTCTTGACCGGGTTGGGCAAGGACGACAAGTCTTCAACCTCGACAACATCTCCTGCACCCCCAGCGAAAACTCCCTAACCCCCCACAACGAAACAGCCCTCAAAATCACCTGCGACATCCGTATGCGTTTCACCCCAGCCGACTCTCCTCTCGACCGATAACACTCTAACTCCCTGCCTCCATGAAAATTGTCAAATACCCTACCTATTACGCTCCGGCCTCCGGTGAGGTCAACTTCCAAATCTCAACCGAATCCGATGAATTGGTCGATCTTGAGATTCTGGCCGGAGACAACAATACACTCGTCGGCAAAAAACGTTTCCGAAACACTACACTCTACAATGTCAACGTCGCCGGGTACGCCCGCCGCCAAATCGATGTCTCTCCTCAACGCCCCTCCTCGATCGCATTCACCCAACCCGCCGATCGTTTAGCCAAAATCACCATCCGCTCTGGCAGTACACAAGGATCCACCGTGGTGGCTGCAGGGAATAACCCTCTCGAAAGCTACACCAAATTATCGGCCTCACCCGAAATTATTCCTATCTCCAGAACTCAACGCGACGAACTCTCTCTACTGGTCGATGACGGTCTTCCCCTCAGCGTCGAAGCCCGCCTTCACGGCCGTAATGGAGACAAAACCCTGACTATCATCGACACCACAGAAGTGGGAGAATTATTGGTCATCTGTCTGAACATGGCCCAATTAGACAGCAAACTGGACTCACTCGGGTACGGGTCTCTTTCCGACTACGACGACATGGAGGTCGCCCTAATGATCGATACAGACCAACTCTTCTCCCAAAAATACAAATTCATTCCCGACCACCCCGACCAAGTCAGACTCTGCTGGTGGAACAGCTTCGGCCAAATCGATTACTACACCTGGCAACAACAAACCCAAATCGACCTCTACACCGAAAAAACACGCATCTACACCCAACAAGGATACAAAACCATCCAAAATCAAAGCGAAAAACACCTGCAACTCTTCTCCGGCTTCATCAACCGCCAAACAATGGACTGGATCAGCGAAATCCTTACCGCTCCCCGCGTCTGGATTGATCACGGCTCCAACATCGAACCCGTCGAAATCCTCACCGACCAAATCACCACATTCGACAATAACCTGCTTCAAATCGACTTAACAATCACCCCCTCCATCCTAACACAACACAACCACCTGTAAAGTATCCCCTCTCTCTCTACTTAGCCATTTTTTTGCAGTTCGCCTTCTCCTATCCAAAACCTCCTCTTCCCAATCAAAATCCAAACTCATGATCCGATGTTTTATCGACAATCAAGAGATCGACCTGTCCCAAGAGAGTCAAATCGCCATCTCCCTCTCCATCGCCTCGATCACCGAAATCGAAACCGGCCGTACCGGATACACCAAAACAATCCAAATCCCGCTAACCGCCCACAACTGCCTCATCCTCGGCAATGCCACCGAAATTCACTCCCCAGAAATGTTTAACCAACAAGTGCACACGGCCCGGATCGAAGCAGACGGATGCACCATCATCGAAGGTGTTCCGATGATCTCCCGATGCGGACAAGATGCAAACGGATCCGCCTGGTGCCAAATCAATATCATTGGGGCCGGCAAAGAGTGGGTCAAACTGGCCGCAGAACAAATGTTCAACGAAATTGAAATCCCCTTCGAAACCACCATCAGCGCCACTACCGTCTACCAAAGTTGGAGCTGGGACTATCCTGTCCGATTCTTCCCGGTACAACGGGATCGGTTTACGTTGCCCTCAACAACCATTCAACAAAGTGTCCGCATGCTGACCTTTCGGGATTATCACCCGTTTCTGCATGTCAAAAGTCTGCTGGAACAGATCGCCAAACAGGCAGGATACACCATCCAATCCCAATTCTTCGCAAGCGACCTCTTCAACTCACTCTACATCAGCGGAGCATACCCAGAAAAAGATACCGGCCTTCTGCTCGAACGGATGGGATTCCTGGCCAAAAGATTCCAACCAGCCGAAGCTACCGCAGACCGTTTCGGTAGAGTCTACGCTGATCCGCTCACCTCTCTCAATTCCATCGGCAATATCGTCGATAGTGCCGATCCCAATGAAACTCAAAATGGGCAAACCCTTTCGGATGTCTATAATTACAACGATGCCTTCCGTCAAATCGATGGTCGCATTGCATTCTGCCCCGTAGAAAAAGTGGCCGTAGGCTTCGAATACGACCTCAAATATCGATCTGACTACCAAATCGCCAGCCGAAGCGAACTCAAGTGCTTCAACCGCATCTACCTGGATGACGACAGCGAGCGAACATTCAAAGTGCTCAACCGATACGAAGACCGACGTGCCGAATACCAAGACAACCGGGGATATCTGCTGATCGTTTTTGACCATATCGACGGGAACAACTATCGCTTCACGTACGACCTAATTACAAACTCCTCTGCCGATCCCTCCCAACTGCAACCTTCCGACTACGAAACCGTCACACTCAAAACCTTCTCCAGCCGCTCAACCGACATTGCAACCCAACTTAACGCAAACATCACCAACCCCCAACTGTGGATTCTCTCGACCGACGGGACCTATACACCCTACGACAAAGACTGGGCTCTCTATGACGGCTATGTCAGCGAAACCGGACAAATCGATATCGCAGTCAAACTTCAAAGTGCAGCCAGTGAAGTTCTCCCCTCACAGCCCCACTATTTCGATCTGATCTACTTCGGAGGGGCAGATCCCGGCATGAAACTAACCCTCTCCAATGAAATCTCTGTCCGCCCGCTGTTCAATCCCCACCCCTGTGAAGGTACAACCATCACCTTCGCCGATGTCGCAGCTCACCAAATTCGACAAATCGAATTCATCAACGCGATCAAACAACTCTTCAACCTCTATTTCTATACCGATACCCTCTCGAAAACCATCTTTGTCGAACCACGAGAACAGTTCTATACACAACAACTCATAGACTGGAGCGATAGAACCGATCTACACAAGCCTCTTCATATCGAAGAGCTCGGTGCCGACCTCTCCCAAGTGTTTGTCCTACAATACCAGTCCGGAGATGGTAGCGTCGCCCGATGGGACTCCGCTAACAAAGAGATATTGGGACGCTGGAGTACACCCATTCTCAATCGATTCGCCAAAGAGGGAGCCAATACCTACTACAATCCGCTCTTTACCGCATCATTAAACCAAACCGGTAGCTATCCCGATGCACCATCCGCTTCACTCGTCCAAGCCGGAGACCGCGACCGATTGGGAGAAGCCACCAATACCGAAAGCCTGAACTTCCCTGCCAAAATCGTTCGATTCAATGGCATCCAAACCCTTCCCGCAGGCGAATCGTGGGGCTGGCCCCTCTATACCAACCAATTCCCACTCATTGCATTCCACCATACCGGTTCGTCTCCCTTTACCTTGTGTTTCGAAGATCGAGATGGATTGCAAGGCCTTCACAGTTACTACGACCAAAACATCGAACTGTACAACAACGGACGCCGGATTACCCTCTACCTCGACCTGACACCCGAAGAGATCGAACCCTTTATGCTGCCAAACGACCTTCTTCACGATTTTCGCGCACTGTTCAAACTGAAAATCAATGGTGAAGAGATCTATTGTCGCCTCGAAGAGATCGTCGATTACCAACCTCAACGTACCGGTTCAACAAAATGTATCTTCATTACACTCATCTAAACCATGGCTGAAATCCTATTTCATATTCTGCTACCCGAAGAGTGGCAAAAAGATCCGATTACACCCGAAATCACCTCTTCCCAAATTCCTACCATCGATCTTACCGTTACGGACGGTGACGCGATCCGAGACTCTCCCGTTCCTTCACTCAGCAGGGCTAATATCCAATTCTCCACTACAACCGTATCACAGACGAATCCTCCTAACAATAATGTAGAGCAACCTGTCATACCTGATACCGAAACGTCTAAACAACGCTTTGCTGAAAGTAACACCTTGGAGAATCAAACTCTCTCCAATCTTACAACTAACGGGATGGTCCCCGTCTCGAAGCTCAATTGGAGAACCTTGCAAAGCCGTCTCCATATCGACAGTCAAATGATGCAACCCGCTGAAATCATCGGATCACCTGTCGATACCTACGTTCGGTCATCCGCAACCCGGAATCTGCGATCCAAAACCTTTAGCATAGATTCTCCAGCTGCAAACGAAACCGACATCTCCCGAAACGATGTCGAACAGATCGTTGACCAAAAACTCTCCTCGCTCAAAGTCTATGTGCTGGAATCAGAGATCACCGAAGCCCAAAAAGCAGTGAAAAGTGTGGTCGAATTAGCCTCCTTCTAAATTTCCATTCTACCATTTTCTACTTGTTTCACTTCTATACTCCTCATCCATGACCATATACGAAAAAAAACTCTCCAAACAGCTCTTGCAGCGATACCCGCAAATGACTCCCGAAGAGCTGATCACCAAACTGATCGAAATCGGAGTGGTCGATGCAACCCGATGCAAAGTGCTCTCGGTACGCGAATACGTCAACTCCCTGCTCCAATTAGGCTACAAAAAAATCGACGCCATGTGGAAAGCTACCGAAATCTTCTCCTGCTCCTACGAATATATCCGCAAATGCATGTACTACTACAAAAACGTCAATCTTTGCTAACCATCCAACCCGCCTGCCCATGAAAGGAAACATCACCATCACGAACCTCGCAAACCAAACAGCTGAAATCTCAATTGAAGGAGTTATCGGGCTCTACAACCCAGACTCGCCTGACATTTCAAAAAAAAGCTGTTCAACGTATGCCGAGTTCAAACAACAACTCGACAAGCTCCAAACACAACAGATCACCGCACTGACAGTACACATCCGCTCAACCGGTGGAGATGTGAACGACGCACTGCTGATTTTCGACGCACTACAATCCCTTGATTGCCCTATCACAACCCGCTGCTACGGCTATACCGCCTCTGCCGCTACGATTATCGCACAGGCAGCCTCTCCCGGAAAACGCGAAATGTCTGCCAACGGGCTCTACCTCATCCATCGGGCCAGCTGCAACTCGGAAGGCAATGCCACAGCCCTCGACGAAACCGCCAAAATGCTTCTCAAAACCGATGAACGAATCGCCAACATCTACGCAACACGTTCCGGACTACCTATTGCCCATTTCATCGAACTGATGGAGTACAACCAAGGGAACGGCCGCTGGTTATCCCCCGAGGAAGCCCTCCAAGCCGGGCTCATCGACCGAATCTTCACCGCACAACCCATTACCAATCACGCCGTCTTTCGCACATTATGCGACACACTGGCAGAGCTTCCGTTAAACTTCAATCCAAATACAAATCCCATGACACTTAAACAACATTGGCATGCCATGCTCGACCTGCTCGGCTTGGCACCATCCGAAACATCACTCACCCCCACATCAGACAACTCCCCTGACAATACCCCGAGCAATACAGCTGCACCTGTACCGGAGGCCAAGCAGACGCCATCTCAATCCGAGCCCAGTCCTGCACAAAACTACCAGCAGGAGATCGTCTCGCTCAAGGCACAGATCGCCTCACTGGAAGCAGAGAACGCCCGCTTGAAGGCCTACCCTACGCAAACGTTAGCCCGAGAAGATCCGTCACCTGTCGAACGGAAAATATCGGCCAACGCCCACTCCTACAACGAAGACATCCGAAACTTCAAATAGATCACACCTATTTTCAAAACCTTTTTTACTAACCAATCAATCATTTTATCATGGCAAAAATCGAAAATCCAAAAACCTACACCGGTCGCGATCTCGAAACCATCTTCTTCCGCCCCATGTTGACCGGCCCCGATGCAGCCGCCCTCGGAATCAAAATCATGTACAACATGCCGGTACCCACCACCCTGCAGTTCTGGAAACGGGCCGGAGATATTCTGCAGAAATATACCACCAGCGGTTGGAACGGCGGCAGCGCGGCATCCAAATACCAGAAAACCATCCAGCTCTCCAAAGTGAAAGCCGAAGTGGGCTACTCAGCCGATGATTACTTCAACATGGTGTACGAGTTGATCACCAACCGTTCAGACGTCAACCTCGACGACCTCTCCGGAACCGAACTCGAAGCCGCTGAAACCGCCCTGTTCAAAGAGTCCATCGCAGAAAGCATCCGCGCAACCATGTGGCTCGGTGATACCGACCGTGCCGATAAACTCAACACCTTCGACGGTTTTCTGAAACGACTGACAGCCGATGCCGGCGAGACCGAAAACGACATCAAAAATGTCTCGATCGGCGCAACTTTCGCCACTGACGCTGCCGATGCCGCCGAAGCCCTGCTCAAACAGGTTTGGGACAATGCATCGGACCTGCTCAAAGCGTTCAAATCTCAAGGCAATCTGGTCTACCTCGTCTCGTCCGACATCTACGCCAAATACGAAGAGGAGCTCGACAATGTCATCCTGGAATCAGCCTATCTGGCCAAACAGAACGGCCGTGAGGGTGTCTCATTCCGCGGAATTCCAGTCGTTGATGTGCAGATCTCATCCTACTTGAAGGAGCTGACCGACCTGCCCCAGTCGTTCGCCATCCTGACCGACCGCCGGAACCTCGCTCTCGCCGTCAATACTGCCGACTTCCCGGGAACCGAAGTGCGCATGTGGTACAACCCGGATCAGATGGAAAACCGTCAACGTGCCGTCTTTATGGCAGGCTGCGACTACCTGTTGCCCGAACTGGTCTCAATGGCCTCAACCACCGTTGCCTAACCTTAAAAGTCAACATCTATGGCATTAATCGGTTACCAAAGAAAAGCGGAACGCAAAAATGGCGGCATCCGCACCCTCGGCCTCATCGCCGCAAGCGATGTGACCAGCGTCAGCTACAGCGAAGAGGATCGTGCCCTGTTCGAATTAACGCTCGCCGCAGAGAAGAAATTCACCAAATACGAATTTCGGGAAGATGAGGCCGAATACAGTGAAAGTATCTCGCTCGTCCACCACTCTCCGGTAGTCACACACGAATTGCGGTTCGTGCTCGATAAAATGGGAAGCGATTCCATCGCCGCGCTGGATTCCATCCTCAGCCTCTCCGAAGAGGGGGTAATCGCCGTCGTGCGAACCATGAACGACGACATCTTTCTGGTGGGATACTCTCCCCGCTTCGAAAAAGAGCGCCCTCTGCGCATAGAATCAGTCACCTCCACTACCGGCAAACAGCTGCGCGAAGAGACTACAGCCACGATCGTCCTGCGAAGTCTCGATACCGATCTGGCAATCCCCTTCATCGACGACTTCGACACGCTCTTCTAACCTTTCACCATCCGGGTACGGCACGTCGTTTAATACCGGCCCGTACCCGGATTATTTTATCCCAATATGAAAAAGAAAAATTCCGATCATACCGGCACGGGTAAACTCTTCCTGCCCCATAACCGAATCAACCCCTTTGTGGCGCAAGGAAGTTCCGTCACCGGATCTACACAATACTGGCGGTGGGGAGATGACAATCTGTTCCCGGAGGCGCTGGCCCTAATGGCCCGACGATCGACCACACATCGACGAATCATCAACGACAAGGCCGACTACATCTCCGGCAAAGGGTTCATCTTCGATGACGACATCCCCCGTTTGGCTCGTTTTATCGAATCAGCCAACGGCCAGGGAGAGACCCTGCGACAAATCTTCAACAAACTGGCTTTCGATAAATCCCTTTTCGGGAACGCGTTTCTCGAAATTGTCACAACCGCTAACCACGATTTTCTCTCGCTGTTCCATCAAGATGCTTCGAAATGCCGCCTGGCCAAGGATGGGAAACATCTCTTACTACACCACAATTGGACACAGTTTACCCCCGCCGATGCCAAACAACTTCCGTTGTATCCCCTTTTCGAAACCTTCCCAGACGGCACCCTGCGATCCATCTTTCACTACAAAGATTATGAGCCGATGTTCGAACACTACGGCCTTCCCCCCTATATCGCCGGCATGAATGTCTCCGCCATCGCCTACAAGACCGACAAATGGAACATCAGCCGGTTGGACAACTCCTTCCAATTATCGGGTATCATGGTGCTGGATGGCAATGTAGACAACGAACAGGATGCTTACGAGATCATCCGCGCTGCAGAAAAACGATTCGCCGGTCAACCTGGTCAAGTGATGTTCATGGTCAAAAACGCCGAAGAGGCCGACAACTCGAAATTCGTCCCTATCACCTCTACCAACGAGGGAGATTGGAAAAATCTGCACGACCAGGCCGTCACGGATATTGTCGTCGCACACTCCTGGTTTCGTTCACTCAGCGGATTGGACTACCTCTCCGGCTTCAGTTCCGAGCGGATCCTGCAAGAGTATGAAATCGCCTTGAATACCCTCATTCTGGGGGCTCAGCAGGAGCTGCTCGAACCGATTCAGATCATCATCAACCAAATCCTGGGTTGCGACGCCTCCTCCATGCAGGTGATCAACCGACCGCCCACTCGCTCCAAACCGCTCTACATGAAAGTGTGGGAAGCCAGACGAGCAGACGGTTTGGATTACGATACAGAGGATCCGGATCAGAATCTCTTCCTCGCCCAAATCACCAAATATGCCCTTCGTAACATCGACTGATTATGGAACTGCTGATTACACCGGCGGAGGTACTCGAAATTGCCTTCCCCGCCACAGAACAATTTCGCGAAGAGCTCATTCGTCCTTCGATCATCGAAGCGGCCCAACTGCAACATCTCAAACCGATCTTCGGCGATCTGTACGATCAACTGAATGAAAGTCGCTATGCTGAGTTCATCACCGACTATCTCAAAGCGCCGTTGGCCTACTATGTCCGGTGCATGGTGATTGACGAAATGTGTGCCGTACTCGGCACTACAGGCATTCTGCAAGGAAAAACCGATTATGGTTCCGCCGCATCGATTCGTCAACAAGAACGGCTTCGTCGACACGCCCGCAACACCGCCGATCGGCTGGTGGACCACGCCATCGAACAGGTCGAAGCCCACCCGGAACTCTACCCCGAATACGACGCTGAACAGAATCTACGCAAATGCCTGCTGTTCAAAGGAGGATTTATTCTCTAATGCGGCAGCTATCTTATTAAAATAATTTAATAAGACTCAATATTCCATATCAAAAATAAAAGAGGAGACGCCAATAATCAGACATCTCCTCTTTTATTATATAATTTTAAAAATGAACCTTCTTTTTCAAAGGAAGAACGGCAGAACGTGACAACTATCACTATTCCACCGTTTTCCCTTCTACTAACCTAAAACTACTAACCTAAATGAACCTAAATTTCACCGCAAATGTAAGGACAAAATTTCTAATTATCCAAATATCTTAAATATTTTTAATAATTCATTTTGTCTCTTTTTTCATGTTTTTTTGCAGTCACAAGTGAATAACTAACTGTTAACCAGACGATTCATTCAGGCAGCATTTTTATTGCATAGGAACAAAATTTTCGTATTTGACTACCCATTTGCCATTCTTCGGGAAGCCGGGAGCCTCACCTTGCGAACCGTCCCAACCAGCAGCCATCATGGCAACAGCTGTCAAGAGACCTCCGTTCGAGGGGAAGTAAGGCCACGGACCGCCTGTAGCCAGACCATGTTCGTCAAACTGGAACTGTTTCGAGTTATGCATCAACAGGTCGATCGCCAGTTCAGGATTGCCACTACGGGCAGCACCCATCGCCATCATCGGGAAGTCCCAACCCCAAATGCGATCAGACTGCCATTCGCGGTTGACCTTGTCGAGCGTTCTGCGATAGACCGTCGTATCGACCCCATCACCCGGCAGCATGCCGAACACACCGGTCAAGGCTGGATGCTCAAAGGTATATTTGGTCCACATATTGGGAATACCTTCATAGGTCACATAGACACTGTCTTCGATCGGCAGCGGTGAAAGTTTATTGAGGACAGTATCCCATTGTGCTTCGCGAGGCAGTCCCAGACGCTCGCGCCACTGCTGTGCGGTACGCAGACCATAACGCCAGTATCCCAATTCGAAAATCGGGTTGACCGTTTTGAGAGCATCGGTATTTTCCGAAACGATTACCACCGGGGGGCCGAGTACATAACGATCGTTGGCTGCATCGTAGTGAGCGTAATCGGCCATGTATTGAGCCGAATTGAAGACCACATCTTTCCATTTGTCGAGGGTCTCCTGCGTCGGGTGGAGACGATAATCCATCTCGGCAAAATAGATGGGGTGCGGCTGCTGCCAGATCAACAGACCGTGAGCCCAGCAAGGCCACTCCCGGTCGAAATTGGCCGTACATTTGGGCCATTTGGCACCACGCCGGCCCAATTTCTGTGCACGTTGAATCGAAGTGGGCAGGAAATCGGGAAATACATGCAGACTCTTGTCGAACAACTCCCAGCGGTTCCACAAACCGTAATGTACGCCATGCCACCAGATCATCTCGAAATGGAACCGTCCGAACCAACCATTGTTGACCAGACCGCTCTCCTGTGGAGGCAGTACGCCGGCTTCATTAACCCGCAGAACATACTGGGACAGCACGATACGACGTTCCAACTCTTTCCAACGAGGATCGGTACTCTCCGACAGGTCGATAGCAGCACCCGACATCCAGTACTCTTCCCAGGCTTTGGCACTGGCTTCGTCCACCTGAGCGGCCGAAGGCAACCGATCGGCTTCGATCGACTTCGGAGCAAAAGCGAAGGTAAACATCAGCTCCTCCCCTTCGGTAGGCATCAACACGAAGCGATGCGGAGATTTCGAAGCCGTATCCTGACCGAACTTGGCGGGGGTTCCCCACTTCAGTGCAGTATAATAGGTGGTACTATCCATGGTACGCAGGATTTCGGCACTTTGCGCACCGTTGGCGATCAACTCGGAACGATGTTTGTCATACGCGTTGTAGTCGCCGACCGTATCTTCAAACTGTTTGTTACGAGGGTATGGGAAATCGAGGAATACACCGATACGGCCCTGAGCCACCAAAGGCGATTTGATCGTCACGCCCACAGCATCCTGATCCGGAGCACATGCAGTGGTTACCTGAACCTTTTCGCCATCGATTTTGAATGTACTGTATATGATTCCTTTCCACAGATCGATCTCCTGATGCGGATCGGTCAGATCGCTTTCAACTACGGGAGAACCGTCCGCATGGGTCAACAGCAAACCGATACGTCCCAAATTAAAGCGGTGGGGGTTAGCAACCAACCAGGAGGTAATTTCAGGTTTGTTGGGGTCACCGACTTCATACGGGAGCATTTTACCATAGGTATCCATTGGGACGCCTGTATAATCTTCGATCTTGACCCCTTCGGGCAGCGGGAAGCTATGCCAGCTCCAATTGGACATGGCACTAAACGGGACGAAAGTTTGCAATCCGGTGACGTCCACACCGTAGGCGAAATCGCCATTACCCACTTGAGCTGGGCTTTTATGGTTGATCGAATCGGAAACGACACGATGGCGTTCCACCACAGCGCGACGATCGATTTTCCCGGTTTCGGATTTGTTGCACCCGGCAACGGCCAATGCGATAATGGCCATGCACACAAGTTGTTTCCGGCCCGAAACTGACCAATCTGAAAATAGAGACATACGTATGTTAGTTTTTAGATGAGACGGTAATAATAATAAAAAAAAACGAGCAGCCCAAATTTTAGTTTTTATTTTATTTATTATCAATAAGATAACACAGTAACGTCGTTTTATTTTCAATCACTCTTTTTTGTCATATTGTCGTGCAGCTCCTAAAAGGCAATCTATCCGAACGTTGACTCGGAGGGGAGCAATCTCTCGGACATTTTCTTGGCTTGGGGTCAGGAAATCACGAAATAAAGCCGTACCTTTGTTGGGTTAAATTACGTTGCAACTTAAACGGCCATGTAAAGAAATCTGCCATATAATTGACACTCAGCCATACAAACGCCATTGACCACCTCCAATATGCACTTTGTGAAGTGGTCTCTTTGTAGGGCGAATGCCATAACAAAATATCTGATCAACGCATACCTTACACTACCTCAATCAAAATCTCAATTTAAACACAATGACAAAGAAAGGAGTTTTCCTACTGACTTTCCTCTTTTTCTGGTGCGGGGCAATCGCCCAACAGATCAAGATCACCGGCGGTCCATACCTTCAGCAGATGGGCGAACACGAAGTGACCATTGTTTGGGCTACAGATCGTCCAGCCGTTTCCTGGGTCGAGATTGCCCCCGACGACGGGCGCAGCTTCTACGCCAGTGAACATCCGCAATTTTATCAAACCGACATGGGACGCAAGGTGGTTGATACACTGCATCGGATTCATGTTACCGGACTCGAAAAGGGTACCACCTATCGTTACCGTATCTACTCTCGGGAGGTGACCAAAAACGAGGATTATTTCGTCCAATATGGGGCAACCGTAGCCAGTGATGTCTATACTCGAGAGCCCTATAAGTTCACCACTTTTGACAACGACAAATCCAAGATTACCTTTACTGTTGTTAACGACATACACGGGGATAGTGCCTTACTGTCAGACTTGATCCGGGACGTACGCAAAGAGAAGAATGATTTTGTCCTGTTCAATGGCGATATGGTGACGACGTTCGATTCCGGAGCCGGAATTTTCAATGGTTTTTTAAATACGGCCGTTCAGAATTTTGCTTCGGAGATTCCGTTCTTTTATGCTCGTGGCAATCACGAGACCCGAGGGCTGTTCTTTTCGCAGTACCGCAACTTTTTCCCGGCACCGACCCAAACGACCTATTATTCATTCCAGGTTGGGCCGGCCTTTTTCATCGTATTGGACGGGGGTGAGGACAAACCGGATTCTGACATTGAATATTTTGGTTTGGGAGCTTTCGATACGTTCCGCCAAGAGCAGATCGCTTGGTTGAAACAGACCTTGGCGAGTGACGCGTGCAAAAATGCAGCCTACCGTATTGTCGTGATCCACATTCCGCCCGGATGCGACACCTGGTATGGCCCGTTGGAATCACAACGGTTGTTCGTTCCGTTGCTGAACGAGGCAGGAGTCGATTTGATGTTGTGCGGTCACCTGCATCGTCAGATCTTTTCGCCGGCTGGCGAAGAGGGACGCAACTATCCGATGCTGATCAACTCCAACACGGAGGGAGCCTATATCACCGTCGATAAAAACGCGCTCGATCTTGTGGTCAAAGACCGCCATAACAACGCGCTACACCACTGGACATTCCCTCGGAAATAAGCCGATCGGACTTATTCCAAACTTATAAACCTAAACGACCACACTAACCTAACACCTACACCGATGCGTAAAATTATTTTTCTCTTATTGGGATTGATCGCAAGTTGGGGACTATGGGCCGAAACACCGTGGAAAGGGGTATGGATCAGCCACGAGACCAACCAGAGTCCCCCCAATAGCTGGTACACCTACCGCACCACCACAGAGATTGACGAGGTTCCGACCCAGGCTGTGGCACGTATTGCAGCCGACAGTAAATACTGGTTGTGGATCAATGGTCGGATGGTGGTATTCGAAGGTTCCTTAAAGCGAGGACCTGCTCCGGGAGATGCCTATTATGACGAAATCGACATTGCTCCTTTCTTGCAAAAGGGTGAAAATACCATTGCAGCGCTGGTATGGTATTTTGGGCTAAATGGATTCAGCCATTCGAGTAGCGGACATGCCGGTTTTCTGTTCGACTGCCAGGCGCCAGGCGTCGAGATCGTCTCCAACAACACTTGGCGTTGCGACACCTATCAGGCCTTCTCCAATACGGAAGCTCCTTACCCTAACTATCGTCTGCCCGAAGGGAATATCCGTTACGATGCCCGAAAAGCGATCGAAGGGTGGTATCTTCCCGGAGAGAATCGGATCAAGTCCAATGCCATGATGGTCGGAGATGCCAATCGCGCTCCTTTCGGCAAATTAGTAAAACGCCCCATCCCGATGTGGAAGGACTACGGGTTGAAAGCATATGTCTCGATTGAACGTATCGGTGACACACTGTACTGCAAACTGCCCTACAATGCACAGATCACCCCTTGGCTGGAGGTCTATTCAGCTCAAGGAGGGGACACGATTCGCATTCAGACCGACAACTATTACACCGGGAACGGCAGTACTGCTTCGGTCCGTTGCGAATACATCACCCGTCCCGGACTGCAACAGTATGAAAATCTCGGATGGATGAGCGGCCATATTGTCAAATATGCCATTCCGGCAGGTGTGGAGGTCAAAGGGGTTCAATTTCGGGAGACCGGTTACGACACCGAATTTTCCGGCAGTTTTGAATGTAACGATCCCTTCTTGAATGAACTCTGGAAACGGGCGGCACGCACGCTATACGTCAACATGCGCGACACCTATTTTGACTGTCCGGAACGTGAACGTGCTCAATGGGGCGGTGATCTGGCCAATGAGTTGGCACAAACCTTTTACGTTTTTGACCCGCAAGCTCAGAAACTGGCGACCAAGGCGATTCATGAAATGATCGGCTGGCAGCGCAACGATGGGGTGATTTTTGCGCCGGCCCCAGCCGGGAACTGGTCTCGGGAGTTGCCTTTACAGTCGCTTGCACTGGTAGGTTGGTATGGGTTCTACACCCAATATTACTACAGTGGGGACAGCAGTTTTGTTGCCTCGATATACGACGGCATGCATCGCTACCTGCACACACATTGGAAACTCGATGCAGACGGATTGGTCATGCATCGCCCGGGAGATTGGACATGGGCAGACTGGGGAGAACATAAGGATTACTTGGTATTGACCAATGCTTGGTACTATTTGGCTATGAAGGGAGAGCGTGCCTTTGCCCAAATGCTCGGCAAACAGGATGATATTGCCCGGATCGACAGCATTATGACCGGCATTGAGCGACATTTCGACCAGCGGTTCTGGACCGGCACATGTTATCGTGATCCTGCCTATCAAGGTCAAACGGATGATCGGGCCCAGGCCATGGCTATTTTAGCAGGGTTAGCCTCGCAGGATAAATATCCACAATTGGCCGAGACGCTTCGCAAAGAGCAACATGCAGGTCCTTATATGGAAAAGTATGTTTTGGAGGCACTGTTTGCAATCGGACGACCCGATTTAGCGATTGAACGGATGCATCAGCGTTATGCCGAGATGCTCAGCCATAACGAGTACACCACGCTCTTCGAAGTATGGAAATACAAAGCCCACGCTACGGATGCCAACTCGAACGACCATGCCTGGACCGGAGGACCTTTGACATTGTTGAGTCAGAAGGTATGTGGTATTGCTCCAACAGCGCCCGGTTTCAAACAGTTTCGCATTGCGCCACAAATGGGAAATCTGACGGACGTTTCAGCGACGGTCAGCACCACCAATGGCCTAATTAAGGCACAGATTACACGTAAAGGTAAAACACTGACCGTAACAGCCACGGTTCCCGAAGGGACAACGGCCGAAGTACTCTTTCCATCCGGGGCAAAAACAGTGCTCTCGGCCGGCCAACATACCGTTAAAGGGAGATAGGATTTTTATTGGTTTTCGAGGGAAACGAACTAAAGAATAGAATTTTGTTGTTGGATTGACCTTGAAGAAGACATAGCTAACGACCCAAATTGCACCTATAACTTTATACTTAAATATTATGAAATTCACATTTTCTTCTGCTATGAAAACGATGGTTGCTGCCGGATGCCTGACGTTGATGGGCATGAGTGCAAGCGCACAAACCAAACCTTTCGAATTGAAAATATGGCCCACGACTCCTCCGGGAGTAAGCGGCATCACGCAGGATGAGTTTGTCGATAAAAACGGCATGCTGCACAATGTTACGGTACCCTCGCTGTTTGTCTATCCGGCCGATCCTGCCAAAAACACCGGCATTTCGGTCATGATTGCTCCGGGCGGAGGCTATGCCTACCTGGCCATTGACCACGAAGGGAAGGATATTGCTCAATGGCTATCTGAAAACGGCATTACCGGCATTGTCCTCAAATATCGCATGCCGAATGGTCACCACACTATTCCGCTGAGTGATGCCCAGCAAGGGATGCGTGTAATTCGCGAACATGCGCAGGAGTGGAACATCGATCCGAACAAAGTGGGTGTGATGGGCTCTTCCGCCGGTGGACACTTGGCCTCTACGTTGATGACCCATTTCGATGCAGAGACCCGTCCCGCTTTCGGAGTGCTGTTCTATCCGGTAGTTACCTTTGCAGACAGCCTGACCCATCGCGGTTCGGTCAAGAATCTGGCCGGAGAGAATCTCACCTCGCAACTGCGTGAGTACTATTCGAACGAGAAACAGGTGACGGCCCAGACTCCACGTACGTTGCTGATTCTTTCGGATGACGATCGGACGGTTCCGGCTCAAAACAGCACCATGTTTTACAATGCGCTCAAGAGTTGGCAAATTCCTGCATCCATGTATGTTTTCCCGACCGATGGACACGGATGGGGATTCCGCTCCTCATTCCGTTACCATGAGGTGATGAAGGAGCTATTGCTCGACTGGTTGTTGAATGACGCTACGGCCAACCGCTAATTTCGAGAGTAGAAGGCGGCGAACAGACTGTCGCGAACTGAAGGCAATGCAGGATCAGTACAACCGGCACGCTTAGAAACAGAGGGAGAGCGACACCATCCCGGCATGATAACGTACGCACACTGAGTCAGGCGAAGGCCTCCGAACCTCAAACATAATAACCCCTCCGACGAGTTCATGCCGGCAGTTTGTTTGTGATTTTGTTGTCATCAGACACAGCATCGGCTAATTTTACAACAACATAATCTCTTTAAAACAACTACGACATTTTATGAAACTTTTACTGCGCATCGGGATGTTTCTGCTGCTGGGTGGTCTGTTCCGGCCACAGGTACAGGCAGCGCCCGTAACGTTTCAAAAGGCGGTTCCCATCTGGATCGCCGAACAACAGACGACCCCCAATCTGACTGCCAGCTTCCGGGCCATCATTCCTTGGGATGGGGAGGAGGAGATGGAGCTACGGCTAACAGCCCACAGTGATTACCGGGCCTATGTCAATGGAACTTTTCTCGGACATGGACCTTGTGTGGCCGGCAAAGGATACTATCGGGTCGATGAGTATGATCTGACGCCCTATTTGAAGGAGGGAGAGAACCTGCTGGCCATTGAGGTGGCGGGGTATAATGTGCCCAACTTCTACATTATGAACGCACCGTCGTTCCTGCAGGCCGAGGTAACCGCTGACGGCAAGGTGATCGCTGCGACCACTACCGGGAAATGGAATAAAGTTGCGATTCCTTTCGAAGGGGCCGTGTTGGGACAAAGGGTGCAAAATGCCCCGAAATTCAGTTTCCAACGCACCTACCGCGAACTGTATAAATTGGAACCGGGCTATAATGGCTGGTTGACCGATGCCAAGTCGCCGCTGTTCGTCCCCTCGAAACTGGAGGAGACCGACCGCAAGAATCT
>UQYM01000037.1 GCA_900545315.1 uncultured Alistipes sp. | reverse complement strand
CTCGACCATCTATTTGGCCGGTATGGCCGGTGCCTTGCTGCATACGCTGAACCACTCCTTTTTCAAAACACTGCTCTTCATGGGAGCGGGCAATATCTATTCGGCAACCCATACCACATCGCTCGATAAATTGGGTGGTCTGAGCAAAAAGATGCCCATCACGGCCATACTCTTTTTAATCGGAATGTTGGCGATCTGTGCCCTGCCTCCGTTCAATGGTTTCGTTTCGGAATTCTTGATCTATCGGGGACTGTTGCAGGGGGTAGCGGCTAACGGTTCGGTCACCATCGTGGCGCTGGTCGGCATACTTTTCCTGGCACTGATTGGCGGGTTAGTAGTCATGGCCTTCACTAAACTCTATGGCGTGGTCTTCTCCGGAATACCTCGTGCCGAGGAGGCCGATCATGCTCGTGAAGTCTCTCTGCCGATGTTGATCGCAATGGCACTGCCTTTGGCCGGGATTCTGATTGTTGGGATTGTGCCGCTTTTTGCTTTACGCTGGGTAAGCGGTTTGGCTGTGGGACTCTCCAATGGTTTTGGAGCGTTGGCACCGGCCGTTGGCGTATCACCGACATTGGGCGAGATGTTCCTTTCGGGCTGCTTTGGTCCGCTGAGTTTCGGCGTGGGGTTATTGGTCGTATTTATTATAGTGTTGTGGATTGTTCGACGGCAAATTCTCAAAGGACGTCCCGAAACCGCATCGCCAACCTGGAACTGCGGCTTCACGGCGGTCACTTCACATATGCAGTACAGCGGTGAATCGTTCAGTGAAGGGCTTGGACGAATATCGGAGCGGATGATCAGCAACCGATTGGATCCGGCCCGTATCGGTACCGATGAAATTTTCCCTACCGAACACAATTTCGACGTCCGCCACAAAGACCGGCTCGATTCACTGTTTGCCCAATGGTGGAGTTATTTGTTGCGACGGATCAATGCCAGATTGGTGATTTTCCGTACGGCACGTATCGACCATTATGTGCTGTATGCCTTGTTGTTCCTGGCTTTGATCTTTGTGTTGACAGCTTTGAACCTGATATAAATCCGAGAGAGTGTAACCATTGTTTCGCCTTCGTGCAGGGGCGGAGAGTTGCTCTCGTTAATGATGCTTGAATAAAACTATGAGTTTGATATTAAGCCTGTTTGTTGCTTTGATGCTGCCCGGAGTGGTGGTTCGGACACGAGCCCTGCTCAGCGGTCGCAAAGGGGCACCCTTCTTTCAACACATTACGCGGTTGGGAGTCCTGATGCACAAAACGCCCATATACAGTCCCACAACCGGATTGGTGTTTCGCTTGGCACCTGTAGTCTATTTGGCTTCGACTTTAGTGGCCTTGTTGTTGGTTCCTGTGGGGGACTTTCGGGCGGTGATCTCGTTTAACGGCGATGTGGTGCTTTTTTGTTACCTGTTGGCCTTGGGTCGGGTCATGTTGATTTTGGCCGCTATGGAGACTGGTAGCAGTATTGATGGTATGGGGGCCAGTCGTGAAGCCCTTTACGGTGCACTGCTCGAGCCGGCACTCTTCTTGGTAGTGGGCACTCTAGCGCTGGTTTCGGGAACCCTCTCGTTTTCACAGGTGTTTGCCGGTGTCAGCGGTGGAACAACCGAAATGGTGGTGGCTATGGTGTTGTTGATGTACGCTCTGTTCAAGGCCCTGTTGGTTGAGGCCGGACGTATTCCGGTGGATGATCCCCGCACGCACCTTGAATTGACGATGATCCACGAAGCCATGGTTTTGGATTATAGTGGATTCGATATGGCACTGATTACGTTGGCTGGCTGGATCAAAACGGGGCTGTTGGCTGTTTTGGCAGCTTCGGCATTGGTGTCGGTGCTTTGGTGGGATACGCTGTTGGTGGTTGTAGTGGCTTTGGTGGTCGGTGTTGCTATCGGCGTTGTTGAGTCTCTATTGGCCCGCAGCCGAATGGCCCGCAATACCACCTACATCGTGACGATTTTGGCTGTCGCACTCGTGGCGTTCGTCATTGGTTACCTGTTGTTGAATCATGTAGAGATCGGATAAATCATGTTGTTGGCACTGATTATATTGTATGTGGTGACGCTGCTCTATCTGTCGATTGTCGAGCGGTTCCGTCATTACGCAGCATTGGTAGGATTGCAGGGGTGGCTCTTGTTGGGCGTGGCGCTGTTCCGCCTCCATACGATCGACTGGCCCGAATTGATCTTTATTCTGGCTGAAACGTTGGTTTTTAAGGCAATTATTGTGCCGGTACTGTTGACCAGCATTATCCGTCGAACCGGTATAGACCGCGTACATGTCGCTTCGGTGGCTACGTTTAACCAGCTGTTGCTGTCGTTGTTGGCGTTGTTGTGCAGTATCGTGATCACCTATTGCCTGGCAGATACGCAGATCGATCGGGTCTTTTTTGGAGTGGCTCTCTATGGGTTGTTGAGTGGAATGCTGTTGATTGTCAATCATAAGCGAATTTTCTCCCATTTGGTCGGCTTCTTGGTGATCGAAAATGGAGTCTTCCTCTTCTCGATGGCGATCGGTGTGGAGATGCCCTATCTGATCAATATTGCCATTCTGCTCGATATTTTGATGAGTGTGCTGATGCTGGGGCTGTTTGTGGGCAAGATCGGACAGCGGCTGCACGATTTCAACTCCGATTCATTAACCTCGATCAAGGATTGATGCCATGATGATACTTCTGTTTTTCCTGTTGTCGATCGTGATTGCCGGTGTGGTGGCGACGGTCAAGAGCCGTCAGGCAGCCCATTGGACGGCAGCCTGTTATTATGGCGTACAGATCCTGTTTGCAGCCTTTGTCATAGGGTGGGGAATTGGCCGGACCGAATTGCAGTTTTTTACCTTTGACCTGCTTGGAGCGATATTTTTCGTGCTGATGTCAGTGATCTCGGCGGTCGCTTATGTGCAAAGTAACTATTATCTCGATAATGAGTCGTTGCGCCAGTACAAGCTCTACAACATCTCGTTGATGCTGTTGTGCACCTCGGCAACCGGAGTCTATTTCGCCAACAACGTGGCGGTGACCTGGATCTTTCTGGAGGCGACAACACTCTGTACGGCAGGTTTGGTCTATCACCGTCGGAATCGCCGCAGCCTAGAGGCGACCTGGAAATATGTATTTGTCTGTTCGCTGGGGATCGCTGTGGCCTATCTGGGTATCTTGTTGCTCAGTACGGTGACTGCAGGGGGCGAGCTCTCCTATGAAAATCTTGTGCGGACGGTAGCTTCGGGAAATCCGCTCTACCTGAAGATCGCTTTCCTGTTTATCTTGGTTGGGTACAGTTGCAAAATGGAGATCTTTCCACTCTATACGATTGATGTCGATGCAAACTTCGCTGCACCTGCTCCAGCCTCGGCCGTCATCTCGACTGTACTGGTCAATGCCGGCTTTGTCGCCTTTTTCCGAGTGTATGAGGTGGCAGTAGTATCGCCGGTTTACGAGTGGTTCAAACATGTACTGATCCTTGCCGGATTGATCTCGCTGTTGATTGCTGCGGTCTATTTGCGTCGGACCAACCACTACAAGCGTTTCTGGGCCTATTCGACTGTCGAATGTATGGGTGTAGCTGTGGTGGCACTTGGTGTGGGCGGTGCGGCTATTTTTGCTGCCGTATTGCAGGTCATCACCCATGCCCTGATTAAATCGGGTGTTTTCGTACTGATGGGGCAGGTCGGTAAAATATATGGCAGTTATCGGATGAACCGTATCGGTGGTTACATTCGTGTGCATCGTACCGGAGCCATTGCACTGTTGTTGGGTGGAGTCTCTTTGTTGGCTTTCCCTCCTTCAGCCCTCTTTATCTCCGAGATGATTATTCTGCGGCAGATTGTGCAGATGGGGCAGTGGTGGTTGCTGGTGGTTTTGGCGTTGTTGCTCTGTTTTGTGATGTACAGCCTCTGCTCGCGTGTGCTGCAACTTTGCTTTAAACCTGTGGGGACACCGCTTCAGGCACCGCATTTACATCGAAGTGTAACGTGGTGTGGGTTGGGATTGATTGTGATCGCTTCAGTATTGGGCATCGTCCAGCCTCCCTTTTTGATAGAGATTATTCACGCTGTAACAGCTTTTTAAGTTTCGAATGGATAAGTGGTTCAAAATATCCGGTTGGCAGGGGAGTGTTCCGCAAGAGGAGATTCCTGTATTGCCGTATGCGGATTTCTTTCAGCAGCTTTGTCGGGCTTTGGAGCGGGAGAGTTGCCATATCGCCTCCTATTTCGGAGTACCCGAATCGGATGTGCTGCGGCTCTACTGCTTGATGTTGGATGATGCTTCGGGTGAGGTGATGATCGCCTCCTGTCTTCTTGAAGGATACGGGAAAGACCAAGTGTCCCGAACTCCAGATAGTCAGGATAAACAGGAGCTGATTCCGTCGTTGACAGCACGTTATCCGGCTGTCCATCCTTTTGAGCGAGAGCTTATTGAACAGTTTGGAGTGGGTTATATCGACCATCCGTGGGCAAAACCGTTGCGTTTTGCGCATGATCGAGCCGATCGGTCGAAACAGTTGAATAACTATCCTTTCTATTCGATTCGTGGCGAAGCGTTGCATGAGGTGAACGTAGGACCGATTCATGCTGGGATCATCGAACCGGGCTGTTTCCGTTTTATCTGCAACGGTGAACAGATCATCCACTTGGAGATCGTATTGGGCTTCCAGCATCGAGGGGTTGAACGGCTGATTCGCGAGACACCGAATCTGTTGCGTCAATCATTGTTGTGTGAAGGAGTCGCCGGAGATAGCGCCGCAGCCCATGGAATGGCTTATGCCGGCGTGGTAGAGTCGCTTCATGCGGTGGCAGGAGCTGAACCCGTCGGAATACGTTTAGAGCTTGAACGGACGATTGCTTTGGAGATGGAGCGTATTGCTCTGCATTTGGCCGATACGGGAGCTTTGTGCATGGACATTGGATTCCAGTTGGGACAGGTGTCGTGTGAGGCTTTGCGGACAATCGTCATCAATACGACGCAGCGTTGGTGCGGCAACCGTTTTGCCAAAGGGTTGATCCGGTGTGGGGGAACCCACTATCCGTTGACTTCGGAGATAGCGGCACTGATACGTAAAAACCTCGATGAGGTTGAGCGCCGTTATGCGGAGGTGGTCTATGCATTGGAGAACAGTTCGTCCGTGTTGGCCCGATTCGAAGATTGCGGCGTGGTGACGCGAGCTCAGGCGCATCGGATCGGTGCTGTGGGGATGGCAGCCCGTGCATCAGGCCTCGAACGGGACCTCAGACGTTCCCATACCGGTCATGTTTACGGCAGTTTGTTGGTACACGATCCGGTGGTAGAGAGCTCCGGGGATGTGTATGCCCGTTTGAAGGTACGCATGCGTGAAGCGGTGCAGTCGATGGGACATGTCCGCACGATGCTCGACCTGCTCGACAGCCAAAGTCGTGTCAGTTGTCCGCCCGATTATGGCATGAAGTTGGCTTCCGATAGATTGGCCTTTTCGTTGGTTGAAGGATGGCGTGGTGAGATCTGTCATGTGGCATTGACCGATCCGGAAGGCCGAGTGAAGGTTTACAAAATTGTCGATCCATCGGTACATAACTGGACCGCTTTGGCGCTTTCGGTGCGGGGAATCGGCATTTCAGATTTTCCGATTTGTAACAAGAGTTTCAACCTCTCCTATTGCGGCCACGATTTGTAGTGTGCAGGGGAGAACGAAATCCATAAATAGTTGTCATGGTGTTATCCAAAATCAAGGTATTGCGAAGTCATGGTCGGCAGTATATTCCCGACCTGAAGGCGGCCGAGTTACCCGAAACGTTTCGTGGACGGCCGGAGATTGCGCCTGGCGTGTCGGAAGCTGTTGCGGCAGCGTTGGAGCAGTTGTGTCCGACCCAAGCGATTACGGCGGCACCTCTAACCATTCGACTCGATCGTTGTCTGTTTTGTAACGAGTGTGCGAAACGTTATCCGCAGGCGATTCGGTTTACACCGGATTATTGTTTGGCTACGAATGATCTTGAACGACTCCGTATCGATGAGCACTCTCCAAGTGCCATTACGTTGGATGAAAGTCGGGTTCGCAGCGAGATTCGCCGTTGTTTTGGCCGGTCGTTGCGGCTTCGTGAGGTTTCGGCCGGAGGGGATAATTCGACCGAGATGGAGCTCAATGCAACGCTGAATGTCAATTTTGATTTTGCCCGATACGGTATTGAGTTTACCGCATCCCCCCGACATGCCGATGGCATGGTGATCACCGGGCCGATTACAGAAAATATGGCGGTGCCTTTGGAGTTGGCTTATAATTCGATAGCTTCACCCAAATTGTTGATTTTGGCCGGTACGGATGCGCTTTCGGGAGGTCTGTTTGCCGATTCGCCGGCACTGAATCGCAGCTTTTTGGAGCGGTTTACACCGGATCTTTACGTGCCGGGCAATCCGGTACATCCGTTGACCTTTATTCATGGAGTGATGGCCCTGTTGGGTCGGTATCATAAATAGACAGCACATGCGAGAATCGTTCTCTCTTTTTTATTCGTTTTTCAAGATAGGCCTGTTTACTTTCGGAGGCGGTTATGCGATGATTCCGTTGGTACAGCGTGAGGTGGTTCGCAAAGGGTGGATTCGTGAAGATCAATTTCTCGAACTGCTGACTTTGGCTCAAACGGCACCTGGCCCGCTGGCTCTCAATACTGCGGTATTTGTCGGCTATCGGGTCAAAGGGTATCGGGGCGTTGCGCTGTCGGTATTCGGGATTATTCTTCCCTCGTTTGTGATTATTCTGATCATCGCCATCTATCTGCATTCGTTTCGCGATAACCATGTGGTAGCAGCGGTGTTTAAGGGGATCCGTCCGGCAGTAGTTGCGCTGATGTTGGCACCGGTGTTCGGCTTCTCGAAGGGATTGGGCTGGAAGCGTGGCGTATTGGCTGTCGTTGCTGCTTTTATGGTGTGGTATTTCTCCATCTCGCCGGTCTATATCATTATTTTAGGAGCATTGGGAGGAATCGCCTGGGGTTGGTGGCGATTGCGTCGAACATTGGACAAAACGGACAGCCAATCGACCGAGTCTGGTTCGGTGCAAGAGGCGGATGCGGCGCAACCGGTATCCCCTGCCGATGCAACGACACCATCGATCAAGTGTCCTGCTGTTCCATCCGATAAAACCTCATCAAAGACAGATTGTTAAACGTTGATTGATCCGTAAGCCATGATATATCTTCAACTGCTATATTCTTATTTAAAGATCGGATTTTTCGGTTTTGGGGGTGGTTACGCGATGTTGGCGTTGATCCAGAACGAAATTGTGGTTCGTCACCATTGGTTGACCAACAGTGAATTGACCGACATCATCGCCATTTCACAGATGACCCCTGGCCCCATTGCGATTAATAGTGCTACTTATGTGGGGTACACGGTTACCGGCAATATTTGGGGCTCCTTGTTGGCTACGTTTGCGGTGTGTCTGCCTTCGTTGACCATCATGCTGTTGATCACCAAATTTTACATGAAGTTGCACAACAACCATTACGTGCAGGATGCCATGTACGGTATGTTGCCGATGGTGGTGGCGATGATTTTGGCGGCGACGTTGTTGCTGCTTACCCCAGATACGTTTATCGATGGGTACAGTTGGGCCATTATGGCTGTGGCATTTATCGCATCCGTGAAGAAGATGAGTCCCATTTTGGTGATCTGTCTGGCGGGTGTGGCCGGTTATCTGATTTATGGTTTGTAAGTTTTAGTCGGGGAGGTGTCCTTTTCAAAGAGACGAACCTGAAATATGGCCTCTGCACTAAGAGGCTATGATTTGTAGAAGGGAATCGTGTGCTGTGACAATAGCACTACGGTTCAACCGTCTCAGAATTTTTAACTTAAAGACGATTGATCCAAGGATTTTTAGTGTGAATTTTTCTAATTATAGATAGTGTGAAAATAAAAGCTCCGAAGGTATAAGGCCTTCGGAGCTTTTATTATTTAGTAAGCTTTGGAGCAAAAAATATCTGTGTTTATGCTATCTGCTTATGTGTGCAGTGCGTTTATTGTAACGTACGACTTGCAGGGCAGGAGCGTGTCAGATCTATTCGTGCAGGCTCAATTAATGTTGGGTGTCGGTTCACGATAGCCGGCCCGGCATGGACTCGGGCTAATTGAGCGTGCGGATCGCCTCTTGTACCGTATTGTCGATGCCTTGCAACTCGTAGTAGAAGGCGTTGTCCTCCAATGGTGTATTGCGGCCCACATAAGCTTTGATCTGCGCCAGAATAATCGCTTTGGACTTGGCAATCTGTGCCGCTTTGGGAGCGACACCGGCCCGTGCTGCATATTGGGTGAACTCCTGCAACAGGTTGGGATCCTTATCAAAGAAGGCTTGCAGTTCCGGTAGGGTAGTGATCTTGTTGAGCTCTTTGCGGTGACGATCGGCATATTCGATCGTGAAACGATACAGAATGTTCCGCCCTGTCACTTCACGCAAATAGGGGGTAATGTCGGAGGTATCGGCCGGAACAAATTTGTCCGGCATGATACCGCCTCCACCATATACTGTGCGGCCTCCTACGGTCTGGAACTTAAGACTGTCGGCAAAATGGATGCTGTCAGCCGAGAACATCTCGTCGTGTTCAAAGCGGTTGAGCAGGTCGTTGTTGTAGGCTTCACGTCCTTTGTCGTAGGGCTTTTGGATCGAGCGGCCCGAAGGGGTGTAGTAGCGGGCAATGGTCAATCGAACGGCCGATCCGTCCGAAAAGGGAATCTGCTCTTGAACCAGCCCCTTACCAAAGGTGCGGCGGCCAATGATGGTACCTCGGTCGTTGTCTTGCAGGGCACCGGCCAAAATTTCGCTGGATGAGGCGCTGCTCTCATCGACCAGCACCGCCAGTTCCAAATCCTGATATTTTCCTTTGCCGTTGCTGTATTGGTGTTGTTGCAATCCGCCACGCTCTTCGGTATAGACGATCATTCGGTTGGCTGGCAGGCACTCATTGGCAATGGCAATTGCCTGATCGAGGAATCCGCCGGGGTTTCCGCGGAGATCGAGGATCAGTTTTTTCATGCCTTGGCTCTGAAGCAGCGAGATGGCGTTCATCAATTCGCGGTATGCCGTACGGGAGAACTGTGCAAAGACAATGTAACCGGTTTCCGGGGTAATCATGTAGGCTGCATTGATGCAGTGGATGGGAATAACCCCGCGGGTTACGGTGATCGGAACCAGTTCGTTGACGCCGATGCGTTGAATGCCCAATTTGACTTTGCTTCCACGCGGGCCGCGCAGCCGTTTCATCACCTCGTCCTGTGACATTTTGACGCCGGCCACGACCGTATCGTTGATTTTGATGATGCGGTCACCTCCCAACACGCCGGCTTTTGCGCTGGGGCCGGCATTGATCACATTCAGCACGATAACCGTATCGGTTGCCATGTTGAACATTACACCGATACCGTCAAATTCGCCGTCGAGCGATTCGTTCATGGCGGCCATATCTTTGGCTGGAACATAGACCGAGTGGGGGTCGAGTTCATCGAGAATCAGCGGAATTGCCTTTTCGGTGATGGAGTCGAGCGAGACGGTATCCACATAGCGATTGGCAATCAGGGACATTAACATGTCGATTTTGCCGCCTCCAGGAACGGCGAAGTTACCTCGTTTGGGGAGTGGGGAGACGCTTTTGAAGACTAATCCGCCAAGCAGAATGCCAATGACTAAGGATACAGCCACCACCATGGGCAGCACGACCGTGAATTTATTGTTTTTGTACATGGGTTTTGTCGATTGTAGGATTTTGTGGGGTGAACGGTTAACGTACTTTAGTACGGGCGACTAAAGGACCCTGTTGGGAGCACGGTGTTCCGCGGTGCACATTAGAGCGGGTGCTCGGTGAAGCCGCAACAAGATACATCCCATTCATACCTGAACATTATTTGTTTTTGAAGGTGTAGGCCAGTCCGATTCCCAGTTTATAGTTTAGCTGTAACCATTGTCGTTGTTCCGGGGTACGGGCGGCTTCATCATAGACGGCCGAGCAGAAGGCTTCGGCGGTGAGGAATTTATAGATTTTGAAGCTAAGTGTATTTTTCCAGTTGATATATGCGTTTCGATTGCTGTTGTAGTTCGAGAAGGCGTAAAAGTAGGTTCGATACGAGATTTTGTCTTTGCAGAAGCTCTTTTCGAAATCGATTTGCAGGGCGGCACCGATGGCTCCGGTACTTTTTTCTCCGGGTTTGACGCCGTAGGCTCCCTGGTTGGAGAGGACCGTATCCAAGACGAACGTTACACTACCCGAGACGGGCATGATGTTGATGGTCAGCGGAACTTTTTTGTTGCGGTAGATAAAACCGAGTGCGGGAGCGATGGTTCCCGGTGCCATAAAGTTCGAAACGAGGGTATTATCGGTTCGTGACTTGTAACCTTTGCTGAATTGGCTACGGTATTGGAAGGTAGCGGCGTAGGACCAGTTTTTGTTCATCTCCCACGAGCTGCTGATATTGAAGACGAAAGCATCTTCGTTTTTGAAGTTTTCTTTATTGATTCGGTTGATACCGTAGCGGGCATCGAACGTGGTTTGCAGGTTGAATTTGTTTTTGACGTATTGGTGTGAAAAGTAGAAGGCGAGTGAGGTCGAGAAGACGTTATCACCGCCGGCATACCAGTTGGTGAAACCGGTTTGGTTGAACATGGCCGAGGCGTTGATTTGGACGGTATTACGCTCATGTCGGATAGCCCGTCGTTCGGTTTTGTGTCGGGCTCGGCTGTAGAAGTTGTTATCGAGAGCCGTGATTTTCCTTTTGGAAGAGTCTTCGGTAACTTTGATTTCGACCTGATCTGGGGTTACTTTCGAGATGGAAAATTGTGCGAAGGCACAGGGGGTTGCCCCGAATAGCACCACAAAGAGTAACAGCGTTTTGAATCGTCTCATGTCGGTATGGTTTGAACCTCACGCAAAGTTAATAATATTACGCAGCAGCCCCAAAAAAAATATGATGAACTTTTATTGATGAACTTTTCGCCTACAGTAACGTATGAGAACGGTGTAATGCGATTTGAGTAATGAAAATGTTTTGCGCGTGGGGAAGTTTTCTCTTTTGCGAAAAACTTGTTACTTTGTAGCCGATCGCTGCAGGGCCGATCGGGTATCCATTTGTTGGACGGAGTGAAGCTACGAAGCAGACAAAAAGAGAGGGATCGATAGGTTACTGTGATTTTGTTTGTGTGAGCTTGTTTTTCAACGGATTGGATCATGAAAGATTGGTTTGTATCTGGTGTGGTGATCGAAATAGTTAACGTGTAAAAAACGAGTTGGATCATGAAATATTTTGGAGCACATGTTAGTGCATCGGGAGGGGTAGAGAATGCCCCGTTGAATGCAGCCGCGATTGGCGCGAATGCTTTTGCGCTGTTTACGAAGAATCAACGTCAGTGGGTTTCGGCGCCGTTGACTCAGAAGTCGATCGAAGCCTTCAAGGCGAACTGTGCGGAGCATGGTTATACGCCTGCACAGATCCTGCCGCATGACAGTTATCTGATCAATTTGGGCAGTCCTGATCCGGAGGGGTTGGCCAAATCACGTGCAGCCTTTTTGGACGAGATGCAACGTTGTGAACAGTTGGGCTTGGACCGGCTCAATTTCCATCCGGGCAGCCATTTGGGCAAGATCAGTGTAGAGGCCTGTTTAGAGTTGGTTGCCGAGTCGATTAATTGGGCGTTGGAGCGGACGAGCGATGTTACGGCTGTCATCGAGAATACGGCGGGACAGGGAACCAATGTAGGGTTTTCGTTTCACCATCTGCGGGCCATTATTGACCAGGTCAAAGATCAGAGTCGGGTAGGGGTATGTATTGATACCTGCCATGCCTACTCGGCTGGGTATGACCTTTCAACACCGGAGGCTTGTGAAAAGACCTTTGCTGAGTTTGACGAGGTGGTTGGATTCCGGTATTTGCGAGGAATGCACCTGAATGACGATTTGAAAGCGATGGGCAGTCGGGTCGATCGCCACGCCAGTTTGGGAGAGGGGACGCTTGGCATGACTGTTTTCGGATATGTTGCAGCCGATAAACGTTTTGATGGGATGCCGTTGATTTTGGAGACGCCGGACGAGAGTCGTTGGGCGGCAGAAATTCAGATGCTTCGTGATCTGACCCAATCACGCTAAAATTTTTATTGATCTTGTGAAAGGATTTACGCTATAATTGAATTTTTTTAGTGAAATGTTACACTGCCAAAAAAGGCCCGGATAATTATCCGGGCCTTTTTTGATACCAGGTTGGACCTGCAAGAAAAGAATATAGGTCTATTTTAGTCTATTTTTCATTGATCCAAACCTTCATGCGGCCGGGTTGACGGTTATCCCAGGTGTAATAGGGAATCAGACGAAGCGGTCCGGCCTCAGTCTCCGCAGTAATGGCAACAATACCACCCAGCAGTTCAGGTTTATATTGTTCGGTGAAAGGAGTTGAGGCTGTGATGGTGGCTGAATCATAGGTTTGCGGATTGTCGATTTCTTCCACACAATAGACAACAGGTCCACGTTGTACGGCTCGTTTGCCGAGATCTGCTTTGACCCGCGGATCAGCGGTAACAGCCTGGGTGGTCATCTCCAACGACAGTTCGATCTGATCGCCCTGTTTCCAGGAGCGGTTGATGATGGCGTAACCCTTCTCGGTTTTGTGTTTATAGGGTTTCCCATTGACTTTGAGTGTGTAGTTCTTGCACCATTCGGGAATACGCAATCTCAGCTCTTTTTTGAGTTTGTTCGGCGTTTCGTCAACGGTTATTTTGATGTTGCCTTCCCAGGGGTAGAAAAAAGAAGGGTTAGAAATAAAATTCCTAACCCAAAAGTAATGTTTATATTGAATTGCAAAAATTTAGTACTGCTCTTTCTCGTTGGGGAAAGATCCGCTTTTGACGTCTGCCACATAGTTTTGTACGCCGGTCATCATCTGGGTGTAGAGATCCGCATAGCGGCGCAGAAAACGGGGCGAAAACTCGGTGGTTATACCCAACATGTCGTGAATGACCAGTACCTGACCATCCACACCGTTGCCGGCACCGATTCCAATCAAGGGAATTTTTAGTTCTTGCGCCACTCGGGTACCCAAAGCGGCCGGTATTTTTTCGAGTACGATGCTGAAACAGCCCGCCTCTTCGAGCAGGTGGGCATCGTGGATCAGTTTATTGGCTTCGGCCTCCTCTTTGGCGCGTACGGTGTAGGTGCCGTATTTGTGGATGGATTGCGGGGTCAGCCCGAGATGACCCATCACCGGAATGCCGGCCGAAAGAATACGTTCGATAGATTCGAGCACCTCTTCGCCGCCTTCGAGTTTGATGGCGTCGGCTTCGGTCTCTTTCATGATCCGGATTGCGGAGGCAAGGGCCTCTTTGGAGTTTCCTTGATAGGTTCCGAAGGGCATATCGACGACGACCAGTGCTCTTTTCACGGCACGTGTAACGCTGCGGGCATGATAGATCATCTGATCGAGGGTGATCGGCAGTGTAGTTTCGTAGCCGGCCATGACGTTGGCAGCGGAGTCTCCGACCAGAATGACATCGACACCTGCGCTGTCCACGATACGGGCCATTGAGTAGTCGTAAGCGGTCAGCATGGAGATTTTTTCTCCGCGGGCCTTCATTTCGGCGAGGCGGTAGGTGGTAACCACCCGGGTTTTGCTATCGGTTGACATGACGATCCAAAATTGGGCTTTTCAGCCTTACTAAGTTTTGATTGAGGGTTAATGTGTTACGAAGATCCCGATCAGAAAGACCATCTGTTGATGGTTTGTTCGTGATGGGGACCTACTTGGACAAAGGTATGGTTATTATTTGGGAAACAAAACCATTTGGCGGAAAAACTCCCACAGCACCACGCCGCCGGAGACGGATACATTGAGAGAGTGTTTGGTTCCTTCTTGAGGGATTTCGATTGCACCGTCACAGAGATCGACAGCAGTTTGGGCTACTCCATCTACTTCGTTGCCGAAAACGAGGGCATATTTTTTCTCCTTTTCCACCTGAAAATTGGTCAGTTGAGAGGCTCCTTCGACCTGTTCAATGGCTAAAAGCGTGTATCCTTCAGCTCTTAATTGGGTTAGGGCGTCGGAGGTCTGTTTCTGGTAGCTCCAGGGGACGGCCAGTTCGGCACCGAGGGCGGTTTTATGGATCTCTTTGTTTGGAGGTGTGGCCGTAATTCCGCAGAGGACAATACGTTCGATTGCAAAAGCATCGCCGGTTCGGAAGAATGAACCGACATTATTGAGGCTTCGAATATTGTCCAATACGACTACGATTGGATGTTTGGGAGCCGAGGCAAATTCCTCTGGAGTAAGGCGGCCCAATGCGCTGTTGACTATTTTTTGCATCATTTTGTGCGGGTGAAAGGGGATGTGTTAAAACTTCAGCAAAGATAGGATTTAATCAAAAAATTTAATTATTTTGTTAGCAACCTAAATTAATAAATCTAACCTATACATCTTATGGATACACCGATTCAATTTTGGCTGGTGCCGTTTGCTTCGCTGGTGGCACTCTTCTTTGCCTGGTATTTTTTCCGGGGAATGATGCGCCGTAGTGAGGGTACAGAACGTATGCAACAGATTGCGGCCCATGTTCGTTCAGGGGCAATGGCTTATCTGCGTCAGCAGTACAAAGTGGTCATTATTGTTTTTCTTTTCCTTGCGCTCTTTTTTGCATTTTTGGCTTATGGTTTGGGCGTCCAAAACAAATGGGTGCCGTTTGCTTTTTTGACCGGAGGTCTTTTTTCGGGTTTGGCCGGGTATATCGGTATGCGGACAGCTACGTTTGCATCGGCTCGTACGGCCCAGGCTGCCAGTGAATCGCTTGATAGCGGGTTGCGTGTAGCTTTCCGTAGTGGTGCGGTTATGGGGCTTGTTGTTGTAGGACTTGGTTTACTCGATATTTCGATCTGGTATCTGATTTTGGACCATTTTGTCGAAAGTACAACTGCTTCACAGAAATTGACCATTATCACCACCACGATGTTAACCTTTGGTATGGGTGCTTCGACACAGGCGCTGTTCGCACGTGTTGGTGGAGGTATCTATACAAAGGCAGCTGACGTAGGAGCCGATTTGGTGGGAAAAGTTGAGGCCGGTATTCCGGAGGATGACCCACGTAATCCGGCAACCATTGCCGATAATGTGGGCGATAATGTGGGTGATGTTGCCGGTATGGGAGCTGACCTGTATGAGAGCTATTGCGGTGCAATCCTGGCTACGGCTGCGCTGGGTGCGGCCGCTTTTGCCGGGGATATGCAACTCAAGGCAGTATTGGCCCCGATGATGATTGCAGCGGTAGGTATTCTGCTCTCCGTGTTGGGTATTTTCTTGGTTCGCACGCGTGAAGGAGCTGGTATGAAACAGTTGCTGCGTTCGTTGGGATTGGGGGTCAATGTCAGCGCTGTATTGATTGCCATCCTGACCTTTGTAATCCTCTATTCGTTGCAGATCGAGAACTGGGTGGGTATCTCGTTTGCCGTGATTGTCGGACTGTTGGCCGGTATCATCATCGGACAATCTACCGAGTATTATACCTCACACTCTTACAAACCGACCCGGCGCATTGCCAAAAGCTCCGAGACTGGTCCTGCTACGGTGATTATCTCCGGTATCGGTATGGGGATGATTTCGACGGCGGTGCCGGTGTTGACCATTTCTGCAGCGATTATTTTGGCCTACCTGTGTGCGATTGGTTTCGATTTCGAGAATATGTTGACCGGAGCATCGTTGAGTAAGGGGTTGTATGGTATTGGTATTGCCGCTGTCGGTATGCTCTCGACGTTGGGTATTACGTTGGCCACGGATGCCTATGGGCCGATTGCCGACAATGCCGGCGGCAATGCCGAGATGAGCGGTTTGGATCCCCAGGTGCGTAAACGGACTGATGCGCTGGATGCATTGGGCAATACGACTGCCGCAACCGGTAAAGGTTTTGCGATTGGTTCGGCTGCCTTGACGGCTTTGGCCCTGTTGGCCTCTTATATCGAAGAGGTTAAGGTGGGCCTGCTTCATCTTGACCAGAATGAGATAGTGCTCTCCAATGGGACAGTACAGACGGTTTCCGATGCCAATATTCTCGACTTTGTGGATTATTTCCATATTTCGGTGATGAACCCCAATGTGTTAATTGGCGTTTTCATTGGGGCGATGATGGCCTTCCTGTTCTGCGGGTTGACGATGAATGCTGTAGGGCGTGCTGCTCAGAGTATGGTAGAGGAGGTGCGTCGTCAGTTCCGCGAGATCAAAGGGATCTTGGAAGGGAAGGCGACACCCGATTATGCCCGTTGTGTAGCGATTTCGACGAAAGGGGCTCAACGTGAGATGCTGTTACCGTCAATATTGGCGATAGTTGCTCCGGTTGTGACGGGCTTTATTTTCGGAGTGGCCGGTGTGATGGGGTTGCTGGTAGGAGGCTTGGGAGCAGGCTTTGTGCTGGCCATCTTCATGGCCAACTCGGGTGGAGCTTGGGACAATGCCAAGAAATATATCGAAGAGGGCAACCATGGTGGTAAAGGTTCTGACTGCCACAAGGCGACAGTTGTAGGCGATACGGTTGGCGACCCGTTCAAAGATACGGCTGGCCCTTCGCTCAATATTTTGATCAAATTGATGAGCATGGTTTCGATTGTGGTGGCTGGGCTGACTGTTGCTTATAGCCTGATGTAATTGATAATGCTAACGCATAATAAAGCCGGCCGAATCAATATTCGGCCGGCTTTCATTTGTTCAGAACGTTTCAAATGATCCCGAGTGCCTATTTGACATTTGGATAGGTCTTAGGAATCTCTTTCAGTAATGGTTCACCGGTTGAGGCGTCTAATACGGCGTTGGATTTGGCTGGCAGCTCCAGTTGCAGATCTTTGCCGTTGCGCAAGTGGATGGTTCGAGGACCGCCCTCCAAGGTGTGAATCAACATGATGCCGCTATTGACGTAGGTGAAGTCATTGTGGTCGTTATAGATGTGACATCCTGCCTCGCGGAACAGTTGACGGAATACGTCAGTTCCATTGATTGGCAGTGTTGCATAGACGGCTGTATGGGTGGGGAACTGTTTGCGTGCGAGTACCACCTTTTCGGGATGGTCTTTCAGGGTGGCCAACGGTTGGACTTTGGGGTCGGTTACGATGGCGAAAGGTTCCACAACCCCTTTAAAGGTATATTCGGATGCTGGCGTAAGGTACGTTACGGTTTGGGGTTGAGTCTCCTTCTGGAGTGCCAATTCAACGCCAGAGAGTTTTTCAGTCTGGGATAGCCCGATTTGTTTGCCATCGGTCACGCCGGTCATGTAGTTGTAAATAAGTGTACGCCCATTCTTGGCCACCTTCTCGCGGATAAATTTTTGTTGCGCTGGAGAGAGTGCGTAGCTGTTCATAAAGATGACCGCTTTGTATTGGTCGAGATTCACTTTGTCCAGATCGAAGTCATAGATGTGATCTCCTACCGTACCGCTGCGCAATGCCTCTTCGATGGTCTGATCGACCACGTTGGACGAGATCGGGGTGCCATGCGGGGCTAAATAGTAATAACTCTCTTGACTCCACACATACAGCACATCGGCTTCGGAGTGGTAGGGTTTGTGCAGCTGTTTGTCGAAGAGGGCCTTTTCGTCGGCGATGGATTGCAGATATACCGGATCGTCGAACCAGCCGAGGCTTTCACGGATTCCGAAATCGTAGTACCATACACCGCCACGCATCAGTGGAAGCACTACGCTTCGACGCAATATCGGGGCGTAGTCCCGATCGTAGCGTTCCAGATAACGTACGGCATCGTGGCAGACACGACGGGCCAGCTCTCCGTTGTCCATCTCGTCGAACCAGAGTTTGCCGTGCAGCGCAGCCGATTCGACAATACCGCGCGGCATGCCGCTGCCACCCAGTTTTCGAGAGGCTTTGTAGTAGGTTTGTGGGGCTGCTATGTAGTCAATCCAGGGACAGTCGAGGATGCGTTCTACAAGCAGATGTCCACCGACAGACTGACGGTTGAAGGTCATGTGCAGGTATCCGTAGAAAACACCTGTAATAAGCGGACGGGGCCAATTCTCTTTGGCCAGTTGGCAGAAGTATTCGATATCTTCGACAACAGCCTCCTGCTGAGCGGCGATGTAGTCGATAACTCGTTGTTCCTGCTGTGGATCTTTGAACTGCCCGAATTGTGTGGTTTTACGCTCTTCCACACCGGGAACCGTAGCTGTGGTTAAAGTCCATTGATCCGACTTCCAGGCATGTTGCAGTTTTTTGTCTGTGCCGTATTTGTTTTTCAGCCAATTCCGGAAATAGGCGGTCATGGCTGGACCGGTGTCAGGTTCATGATCGACAAAGCCCCAGTAGTGCCATTCACCGTAGATACCGCCGGCAAGGTGCATGCCGATTACGGCATTACCCTCGGGAGTTTGTGAGAGCTGTTTACAGAATTGGGTGAGCAGGTCGCCGGCCTCCTGTTTCCAGTGTTGCGAAGCCAGACTGGCGCGTAGAGAGCGCATGATGCTGAAGTCTTCGTTGTTGTGGGGCATCCCCGGTTTGTAATACTCTTGAATCGGGCCGTCGGCGTATTCGGTACACTCTTCGCGGTGTTGTTCGTTCCACCAGTAGGGGGCGTCGGTATGGACGCGTAGAATGATACATGCCTCAGGCGCTACGTCGAGTACACCTCGGATCTGTTTTTGGGCTAATGAGACATTCAACGGTTCGCCATTTTTCGGCCAGATTTCCGACAGCCAGAAGTCGAGTTGAAAGAGGCGGAACCCGATGTTGTAGAAATTTTGAACGTTGTGTTGCGGCACCTCTTCCCAGCTCCAGCGGGCGCCGGTAGCGTGGGTCAGGGCATAGATGTCCGGTGTCATGGGGGTGCCGTTGACGTGAATGGTTGGACGGCCCTGGTAGGGTTTTATTTCGCCGGATTTTGGCGCAACCGAGGGGGTCGGGGCAGGTTGAGCCCACAGGGGAGTTGCCGCAAAGGTGAGCACACTCAGCAGGAGTGTGGAGATTGGTTTCAAATTCATTTGAGGTTAGTCTTAAGCGTTGAGCAACAAAGATACGCAATGCGGGTAGTTCCGACAAATAGCCGTAGTAATTTCGATTTTGAGTTGTAAGTTGGTTGATGGTTGCTCAAATGAGGGGTTATGGTGTATGTAGCAGGCGGGAATGGCTGTTTGCGGCAAGAAAAAATAGGAAATTGTATTGGCAGGAAAAAATAATAGTTTTACATTTGCAAAAGAGATTTTCAAACCACTCTTAAAAAATCGTATAAAATGGCTTACAAAATTAGTGAAGATACCTGCACCGCATGCGGTACCTGTATCGATGAATGCCCGGTAGGTGCAATTTCTGCCGGTGATGTTTACGTTATCGACGCTTCAGCCTGCACTGAGTGCGGTACTTGCGCTGACGTTTGCCCGACCGAGTCTATCTCGTTGGAGTAATTCTCCGAGGGTTTAACATAACCGCCTTTCCTACGGTGTAGGGGAGGCGGTTTTTTATGTTTGGCGCTGAATATTTCCGATGTTTTAGTTTTTGGGGGTCATGTCGGAGATGGTTTGGTGTTATGCGAGTGAGTAGGTATGGAGGAAAGTTTGATTTTGTATCTTTGCACTAATGGAGAATTTTGAGATATATCGCAAAGCGCTTGCATTGGAGCCTCTTGAGGTGGAGGAGGCGATGCAGATTTATCGTACGGCACCGTTAGCCGAATTGATGTTGGTAGCTGACACGTTACGGCGTAAGCAGGTACCGGATCCGCAGGTGGTGACATGGCAGATTGACCGCAACGTCAACATAACCAATGTTTGTATTTCGGGGTGCAAGTTTTGTAATTTTCATTGCAAACCGCACCAGACCGATCGGGCTTATATTACGTCGATGGAGGAGTATGACTGCAAGATTCGGGAGACGTTGGCTTTAGGTGGCGATCAACTGCTGTTGCAGGGAGGATTGCATCCGAAGTTGGGGATTGACTTTTATGAGGAACTGTTCCGGGAGTTGAAACATCGCTTCCCTACATTGCGTTTACATGCGTTAGGGGCTCCGGAGGTGGCTCACATTGCCCGAATCAGCCGTCTCGATTATGAAACTACCCTGAAACGATTGATAGCAGCCGGGCTGGATTCGTTGCCTGGGGCTGGTGCCGAGATTTTGGATAACGGGGTGCGAAAGGCCATTTCGCCGGGTAAGCCTGATGCCGATACCTGGTTGGAGGTGATGCGGATTGCCCATCGGCTGAACCTGCCGACTTCGGCTACGATGATGTATGGACATATCGAGACACCTCGTCAGCGGATCGAGCATTTGATTAAAATACGCGATTTGCAGGCAGAGTGCCCGGCAGGGAATTATGGCTTTATTGCGTTTATCCCCTGGGTGTTCCGCAGTAGCGGTACGCAGTTGGAGCGCGAAGGGGTTCAGTCGCAGATGTCGGCTTCGGAATATTTGCGGATCATAGCCATGAGTCGGATTGTGTTGAACAATATCCGGAATATTCAGGCCTCCTGGTTGACGGTGGGCAAGCAGACGGCCCAATTGGCGTTGCATGGCGGGGCCAATGATTTGGGCTCGATCATGATCGAAGAGAATGTGGTTTCATCGGCCGGGGCCCACAACAGTTTCGACGCAGAGGGTATTCAGCAGGCCATTCGCGAGGCCGGTTTCACGCCACGTTTGCGCAACCAAAAATATGAGTACCGTCCCTGGCCGCTTCCTCGGAGTTAGCGTGCAGGGGCTATTCCATTCAGCGTTCAGGTGCTTTAAGCTATTTTGGGTGAAAGGATCATTGATTCTTTCGCCCTTTTTTGTTTTTGTATGGTTCCTGGTTTGTTGTCAGTTACAGTTTTATTCTAATCTATTTGCTCTCCTTTTTGCGGTTTTTGAGTTGTTTTTTATGTGTGGCGGTGCAGGCTTCGACGTCGCTTGTAAAGTCCGCGGGGTGATTCCCGGTCGGGCTTGTTGGGCTACGCTCTTCTACTCGGCCCGATATTTGATCCTTCCCTCTTTTTGAAGTTAGTTTTTTATTTGTTTTGGTGATAGCTGTATAATATACATATTATCAAATATTTATGTTTGGATGTTCGGCAGGTTTCTTCCTCCTCTTTCAAGTAAAAAATTACTTTTGTTGCAAATAATTTGCAATTGCGAATTATTTGCAATATACTTGCAGCAAACAGAACTCAAAACATGAAATCGATCGAGGATATCAAACGGGCAGGATTGAAGATTACGCCCCAGCGCAGGGCGGTCTATGAGGCGATGATGGCTTTACGGCATGCGACCATTGAGGAGGTCATCCGTTATATGCAAACGAAATATCCCGCGATAACGATATCGACTGTATATCGAATTTTGGATGCGATGTGTAAAGCGAATTTGGTCTCCATGGTTTTTCACCCGGAGTTAGGGAAGAGTTACTATGATATCACCGTAGCGGAGCATCATCATGTGTTTGAGGGGCAGCAGATCATGGATTACATGGATGCGGATTTAAGTGCAATGATTCGGCAATATTTGCGGGACAAGCATTTTGCGGCCAATCAGATCGACAAGATACAGGTACAGATAACATTAAACAACTCCAAGTTAAACTCAAAACAGTAAAAACAATGAGAAGTATTACAACATTTGATTTGCAGTATGCTCATCGCTTTTATGGTTTCCAGGGCGAGGCCCAGTACCTTCACGGGCATACAGGGACTTTGACTATTGAAGTTGAAGACAGCATTGAAGAGGGTGTGAACATGGTATATCCGTGCAATGAGATTCAGAAGGTTGCCTGGGATGTGTTAAAGAATTTCGACCATGCGTTGGTCCTTCGCGAGGATGATCCCTTGCTGCCGGCGGTACTTGAGGTGTATGAGAAGCAGGGGATCAAGAACGGTCATCCGCAAAACAAGATGAAGGGTGAGGCGTTTCAGACCGCTTTGGCAACGGCCTATCCGGATGCGCGTTTGGTGGTAACCAAAGAGACGTTGACGGTTGAGGGCATGATTAAGATTGTCTATGATCTGCTCAAAGACAAATTGAATATTGCCAAAATCACCTTTACGAGTGGGGTGAATGCCGGATCGGCAGAGTTTGTGACCAACAATGTGATTGATCGTTGTCCGCTTTGCGGGGTTGCCTTGAATGAGGAGGGTGTATGCCCCAAATGTGGTTACAGAAAACGCTAAACGCTAAACGCTAAATGGACCCCAATAGAGAGACAAAAGCCCTGTCTCGATAGTTAACGAATGAAGCAGGCGGGAAGGTCTTCATGATCCTTCCCGCCTGTTTGGTTTGTGTCAGCGGAGCGCTGGGGATACCGGAACGTTTTTTACCGGTCGTATAGATAGCGTTTGATATTTTTCTTGGGGGTCTTTTCGAACTCGTTGGGCCAGAGGATGATCTTGGTAATCTGCTCGTAGGGGGCAACCAATTTATTGAGATCTCTACGATTTTCATCCATCACCGCCTGCATCTCCTCTCCGGTGACCCCTTCGCAATCGGCCTCCTCGTAATCGGGATAGACCAGAGCGACCAGTTTTCCGTTACGCTCCACAACTAACGATTCCATCACGCAACGCATGTTATTCAGTTTGCTTTCGATCTCTTCGGGGTAGATGTTCTGGCCGCTGGCGCTGAGAATCATACTCTTGCAGCGTCCCTTGATAAAGAGGGTCTGGTCGGCGCTCATCGTGCCCATATCGCCTGTATGGAGCCAACCGTCAGCATCGAGTACGGCGCTGGTGGCTTCGGGACTTTTGTAGTAGCCCTTCATGACATTTTCGCCCCGGACACAGATCTCACCGGGGATATTTTCCGGATCGGGGGAGTCGATTTTGGCCTCCATAAAGCCTTGAATCACCCGGCCGCACGAGGTGAGAATGAAATCGGAGTAGTAGGTGTAGCTGATCAGCGGGGCGCACTCGGTCAGACCGTAACCTACCGTAAAGCGGAATTTGATTTTACGGAGGAAAGTTTCGACTTCGCTGTTGAGCGGAGCGCCACCGACAATCATTTGGGTGAAAATTCCTCCGAAGGATTCGGTGAGCTTGTTGCAGATCGAGGTATATATCGTTGAATCGATCAATGGGATACGCACAGCAAGTTTCAGCATGCTTTTATCCAGCTTAGGCTTGATCTGTTTGCGGTAGATCTTTTCGAGGATCAGGGGAACGATGCAGATCAGATGGGGTTTGACCTCTTTCATCGCTTCGATCAGGATCTTTGGTGAGGGGATCTTGCCCAGCAGGGTGATATGGGTTCCGGCGGCCAGCGCGGTCAGAAAATCGAATGCGCAGCCGAAGGCGTGCGCCAGCGGCAGGAACGAGACTACACGACTTCCTTTGAAGTGCAGTTTGGAGCGCAGGCCGAACACGATGTTACCGGTAAGGTTGTTGACTGTCAGCATGACGCCTTTGCTGAATCCGGTGGTTCCGGAGGTGTAGCTGAGTACGGCTACGCTATCGTTGTCAATTGACGGATATTGGATGTCATCGATTGTGAATCCGTTTGGATAGCGTTTCAGGAAATGTTTTTCGATTGTTTTGCGGAACTCTTGCAGGGCATGTCCGTTTCGTTCGAAGATGCAGTGGAAGTCGGTAAGAGAGAAGGCTGCACGAACATTCTCGATGGCGTCGGTTTCGATAGCATCCCAATAGAGGTCACCGCAAAACAGCAGGATCGAGTCCGAATGGTTAATAATATGGTGGACGTCGTTAGCGTTGAAATCTTGCAGGATAGGGACAATGACGGCTCCGTAAGTAATGGTTGCGATATAGGTGATACACCACCGGGGGTTATTTCGTCCGATCAGGGCGATTTTATCACCTCGACGGACGCCGGCCTCTTCGAAGAGCAGGTGTAGTTTAGCGATTTCCTGAGCCAGCTCGAAGTATGAAAAAGTCTCTTTTTTGAAATAGTCGGTTACAGCGGGCTGTTCCCGGTTTTCCCTGAAACTTTTTTGAAATAGTTCGATCAGATTCTCTTTCAGCATATTCGTATCGAATTGGTTGCCTGTATAACAAAGATAACAGAAAATTGAGATTTATAGGAATTTAACGGTCTGAATTTGTTCGAAAATAGTGAAATTTAGTCGTCATGAATATGTTGCATGTGTGGATAATATGTTGATTGACAGAGTATATTGAAGAGTGTATTTAGAAAGTTACAGTGTGGGGTATTGATTTTTATTTTGACGGTATTCGTGGCCAATTTGGGGCGAAATTACTGGTTAAGGCTTCATGACTGGAAATAATCCCTACCTTTGTAGGGTTTGAGAGGGCTCCGCTGATCTTTCGGGGCCGATAGGAATAGGAGGGGGCATATCGTCTTTTCCTGAGTAATAATTTGGATAGAGGATCAGTTATGAATGGAAAGGTTTTGACTCGATTGTCGTTGAGTGCGATGGCCCTTTGGGCGGTGACTGCGCAAGTGCAGGCACAGACGTCGACGAATGGTGAGGTGCAGTCCGGGGTTCCGGTTCAACAGCCGGCTTTGGGGCAGATACCGAGTCAGCATGGTGTGAAGGATACGACCCGTTGGTTGCAGTTGTACACGGCGGATGGAGAGCCGGCGGCTGTGGTGATGTCTCCGGCGCCAGAGCACAAACACCCTCAGCGGTTGGGTTTGCATCGGCAGCTGCAATCGCCCGTTCCGGCCGAAGAGAAAAAGTTCCGGTCTGGATTGCCGCAGTTGGTGTGGGGGGCGTCGTTTGAGTTCTTCTTCGATAACCGAGAGTATAAAAATTTAACCACGAACTGGTCTCAATCGCTGTTTGGAGCGCGGATCAATCCTGAGATTGGGGTAACGTGGGATGGTCGCCATTCCCTGATGATGGGAGTCAGCCTGTTGGCCAATTTTGGGGCCAAACCTTTCGAGGTGGATAATGAGATCTTCGGGTATTACCAATATATTTCGCCCCGTTTCCGGGCTTATGCCGGCGTGGTTCCGCGCAACCGTATGATTGGTGAATATTCGGGAGCCTTTTTCAGTGATTCTGTCAAGTATTACGATCCGAATCTGACCGGGTTGTTGTTGCAATACATGGGTGGTCGTGGGTATATCGAGTTTGGCTGCGACTGGAACAGTATGTTCTCGAAGACGACCCGTGAGAAGTTTCTGCTCTTTTCAGCTGCACGGTTGGGGTTGGGAGCCCGCCAGCTTTTCTATTTGGGTTATAACCTGACCATGTACCACCATGCCGGATGGGACAGTAGCGATGAACCTGATCCGACCATTGGGGACGGTGTGGTGGACAATGTGTTGCTTGAACCGTTTGTCGGGGTTGATTTTACCCGTCTGGCTCCTACGATGCAGGAGTTGTCGATGCGGGTAGGGTGGCTCAATACCTTCCAGAACGACCGTGCTTATGTGGGAGATTATGTAACGCCGGGAGGTCTCCAGGTTGAAGCCAACGTGCAGAAATGGAATTTTGGTATCCACAATACCTTGTATGTGGGTGACAACCTGCAACCTTACTATGTGGCTCCGGCACCGGGGTTGGATTATGGTCCGGGGTTGTACTGGGGCGAGCCGTTTTACCGCACCAACAATCTTTATGACCGGTTGGAGATCTATTGGCAGCCGATCAATACCAACATGATGCATCTGCGGATTTCGTCCGTTCACCACTACGATGGACACAAATGGGGCTGGCAGCAGAAGATTTCCTTTACGGTCAATTTGGGCCAAAACCGCATTTTTAATAACAGGAGGTAGTTGGAGCGGTGGGGCGATGGGGCGATGTTATTTATGAGTGTCGCCCCTGCTTTCTGTGTTACGCATCGAAATTCTCAAACGTCCATAATCGTCAAGTCCCAGCGAAAGGGATTTTGTCAAAATAGAATTGGGCCGAACAAATAGACGACAAGCACCCGTACATTCTGTGCGGGTGCTTGTCGTTTAAGTGGACGTCGATCAGCGCATAGAAGCGAACGATCCGTCCAACGAATATTTTCAGATTCTCTTT
>UQYM01000036.1 GCA_900545315.1 uncultured Alistipes sp. | reverse complement strand
GGCATCCGATGAGGTGCTCTACACCGGTGTTAAAAAGATCACGATCGACACCGATACAAGTGGTACGCTGTCCGGCAGTGTCGAATCGGCCGTCAAGGACCCTCTATCCGTCAAGCCCAACAATCCGCTATACAGCCCCTATGTTCGGACGCCATTCCCGATTGGACTATGGGCCTACAACTACCTCTACACCGACAAAGAGAAAGGGTTCAAACATTGGCTCTATAACCGATTGGCAAAGAGTCCGGTATTGATTTCCAAAGTGCAACCCGACCTGCGGACCAAATTGATCAACGACATTTTGGAAAACTATGGGTACTTTAATTCTACCACCCGTTACGAGTTGCATCCACGACGCAATCCCCAGAAAGCCAAAATAAGCTATCACGTTCAGGTTGGAGCCCCTTGGTTTTACGACAGCATTGCTTATCCGCAGCTAACCGGCAAGATCGGTCAGGCCTTCAATACGTTACAGCACTCCTCTTTGATCCGGCTTGGTGCACAGTACAATCTCGACACCCTCACGGCTGAACGTCAACGGCTCTGCGATACACTGCGTAACGCTGGATACTACTTTTTCCGGCCAGAGTATATCACTTATCAGGCTGACACCACAGAACGTCCCCGTCGGGTACAGCTACGCATGCAGGTTGTGCCGAACGCCCCGCAGATTACCTTGCGTCCATACCACACCGGAGCCATTACAATCAACCTGCACAACATCCACCCCGGGCAATCGGACACGTTGCATCTGTCTCGCTACAACTTGATCTATCAGGACAAACTCAAGATACGCCCCAGAGTACTGTCCAATGCCATATCGCTCGACAGCGGCAAACTGATTACCCTCCACGATGTAAACCAGAGCATCACCAACCTGAATAAGCTGGGAATTTTTCGCTCGGTCAATCTCAACGTCACCTCTCCCGACTCCATGCGTGGTCGTGACTCTCTCGACGTACGCATCAATGCGACCTTTGACTATCCGATCGAGGCTGAAATCGAAACCAACGTCACCTCCAAATCGAACAGTCTGTTGGGGCCGGGCCTTTCGTTAAAGCTCAGCCATAACAACCTGTTTAAGGGTGGGGAAGTGCTTGCTTTGCGACTGAATGGCTCCTACGAGTGGCAAACCGGCAATCAAAATTCGGGAGGACAAAGCTCACTGCTCAATTCGTATGAATTTGGGCTGGACGCCTCGTTGAATTTCTCACGGCTGTTGTTTCCGGGCCTTGCCAAACGCATCACCCAATATCCGACCAGCTCCCGCATTCAACTCGGCGTAAACCTGTTGAACCGCCCCAAATACTTCAACATGATCTCCTTTAGCAGTTCACTCGGGTACGATTGGCAAAGCTCTCTACATAGCTATCATTCTGTCTCATTCCTCAAGTTAACCTATAACCGACTGCTCCACACCACTGCCGAATTCGATTCCACCATGTACGAGAATCCGGCCATTGCCCTGAGTTTTCGCAATCAGTTCATTCCCGCCTTCTCCTACACCTACACGTTCGATAAGACCTATGCACGCAACCGCCTCTACTGGGAAAGTTCACTCACCTCAGCCGGTAATCTGCTGTATGGGACCATGCGTATTTTCAACAGCCAATCACCGAAAAAAATCTTCGGCAATCAATTTGCACAATTTATAAAGGCTACCAGTGAGATCCGTTTCTATCAGCGTCTCGGTTCTTCGGATAGCTGGCTTGCATACCGTTTTATGGTAGGAGCTGTCCATCCCTATTGCAACTCCGAGGTGGTACCCTACAGCGAACAATTCTATATCGGAGGAGCAAATAGTATTCGGGCCTTTACGATCCGCTCTTTGGGACCGGGCAGTTACCGACCGCCATCCGATAACAAAAACGGCTACCTGGATCAAACCGGAACCTTTAAAATGGAGGCCAATGTCGAATTTCGGTTTAAAATGATCGGCCGCCTCCACGGAGCCATTTTCCTGGATGCCGGAAACATCTGGTTACTGAAACAGGATCCGAATCGTCCCGGTGCGGAACTGACCTGGCGCGGATTGGGTCGTGATATCGCTCTGGGAACAGGATTCGGCTTGCGATATGATATCAGCTATCTGGTGTTACGTGCCGATTTAGGTATCGGCATCCATGCACCGTATGCCACGTCACGACACGGATACTACAACATACCGACTTTTCGGGATGGCCTCGGTTTACATATTGCAATCGGATATCCATTCTGATCCTACACACAGCGAAGACTTGCATGAATAGTCGCCCAGCTTACGATCGTAAACAGATAGGCGTTGCCACAAATTTATTATATTTGCTTTAGGGTATATCTTCTATTTTATCATGAAAACAAAACTCTCTATCCCAATATGGTGTTGTCTTTTCCTACTTATTTTGGTGGGAAATATTGGTCAAGCTCAAGAATTAGAAGGAAAATTTCGGATTCGTTGGCGTTTAAATAACATTCCGGACAGTGTCCGGGGAGTTATGTATCTATTTAATCCAACAATGACTGCTAGTAAAGTGATGGCAGATTTTCCCTTGCAAAACGGAGAGATGATATACGAAGACACCATTTCACAACCAAAACATTTAAAGTTTTTCGGTTGGGTAAAAGGGTTTCCCAATTGGACCCTCGATTTGTGGGTAGATCGAGGAGGCTGGATCGATATTCAGGGAAAAGACAAATGGCTTCATCAATGGACGATCACTACGAATATTCCCCAACAAAAAGAGGCCTTGGCGTATGCGGCCTGTATCGCAGACGAGACGGACGAATGCTTGCGGATGGATGAAAAGACCCAAATGCACGACAGTCTGTTTGCGGACCGCTGGGATAAACTCAATTACCGGATCGTGAGAAAGACCTTCGAATATATGAAAACGGCGCCGGTCACGGAGGTATGGATCGACCAGTTTTTGGAAAAGGCCTGGTGTACAACCGGGAGTCCAGATTCATTGCGTAGTTTTCGTCCCGTTTTCCAGCAGTTGTATGCACGCATGCCGGTCAAATGGCAGGAAACGGAGAAAGGGAAACTCATTGAGTCCTATGCTTTCCCGGCTCCAACAGTAGAAGAAGGCGACGAAATGGTTGATGGTTTACTATATGACACCGAAGGAGAATCCCATCATTTATCAGAATTGAAAGGCCGATACATCTTGTTAGATTTCTGGAGTATCTACTGCGGTCCTTGCCGCATGTCTGAACCAGAAATAGAAGAGATTGTCCATCTATATGGCGATAAATTAGCCTTGGTGGGAATATCCAATGATGAAAAAAGCTCCTGGAGTAAATTCTTGAAGGAGCACGAGATGCCAGGTTATCAATGGAATGAACTGAAATATGGAGGAAGAAATTTGGCTTCGCGCTATAAAGTCGGAGGAATCCCGCATTTCGTATTGATCTCGCCGGAAGGTAAACTTCTTAAGATGTGGAAAGGTTATCGAAAAGGTATAATTCAGTCCAATTTAGAAAAGTTTATAACAGTAGAATAACCCAATAACACACTTTCCATTCCCCAATTATAGAGCTAGTTACCACCTTAACCGGTTACTTACTGTGCCATTACGGGGCAAGTCCACTTGGTGTCTACCTCACTCTTTGATGCAGAACAAATCTTTTATCTGATTCATGAGCTATTCCATCGTGTACAGAGTTAACTAAGACAGAGCAAATCATCGGCATGTAAAATATCATCAGGCCCGACAAAAGTAACTGTATTACTTTCAGGACCTATATTGTACATGTCTCAAAAAGCTAAGTATCTTGGCAAAGCCCAAATGATGGAATTGCGTTCTTTACGCTCCAACCAAATCGTGCATCCCCACACCATATACAGAAGCATAAAGACCTTTTCAATCGATTCATGTCACCGGAATGGGCAACGAATATCTGCTTACTCATCAAAATCGGCTTTATGGCACATATTGATAAATTTGGAATGTTACTATATATCTATCTGAAAATCTGATAGTTTACATTAAGTCTCTTAAATTCATCCATAATCATGCGAGTTTACGTATTTTTGCAGCGAATACGATAATTTAATCTGACACCGATGATCAAACTGATAATATTCGATCTGGACGGAACGCTGCTCAATACGTTGGAAGATTTGGCGATCAGCACCAATCATGCCTTGGCACAAAACAACTATCCGCAACACGAGCTCTCGGAATACCGTTATTTTGTAGGGAATGGCATCACCAAACTGACAGAACGTGCACTGCCCGAAGATCAACGCTCTGAGGAAACAATTCTAAAAGTTCGTCAGGATTTTGTCAACTACTATTCGGAACACAACATGGATCGCACCAAACCCTATCCTGGGATTCCGGAGTTGATCGACCAGTTGAAGAAACGCCACATCTGCATGGCGGTAGCCTCCAACAAATATCAGGCAGCAACGGCCAAATTGGTGGCGCACTATTTTGCCGAGGGAACCTTTGCAACCGTCTATGGTCAGCGTGACAATGTGCCTACCAAACCTGATCCAACGGTTGTATACAACATTTTGGCTGAAACCGGATACACACGCGACGAAACGCTGTATGTAGGGGACAGCAGTGTTGATATGCGCACTGCGGCCAACAGCGGATTACGGTCAGTCGCTGTAACATGGGGATTCCGTCCTCGCAAAGAGTTGGAGGAGAATGGAGCCGTGTATATTATTGACCGACCTGAGCAGTTGTTGGACATTGTGGAGATTTTGAATCGATAGCCAAGATTTATTTCGCCAGAATGTTTCGATATTCCGCAAAGGAGCTTATCTTTGCAAGGCTACAAGTAGGGGCTGACCGGTTTTGACAGCAGGTAGAGTCTGATTGTAAGCATGCCGAGCGTTGTGTGGAGGCTCGTAAAAGTGAACGCTCAAACTACAAATGGCAATAATAGCTACGCACTCGCTGCCTAGTTTTACCGAGTAAAACTGCTTAATCCCGCGGTCCAAGGAGGCTGAGGGACGAGTACCTCGCCGAAGACTTTGCCCAATAGTCCAGAGGCATACGAGGTATCATCAGAATTGGGATAGCGTCCGGACGCTTGTAACGGATTGCGAAATTTTACAAGCTGGGGTCATAATTAGGTCGCCTTCGGCCAGGTTGTGACAGGAGGATCAATCGAAGGATAAGCATGTAGAAAGCTTTTGGGTTCCTTGTTTGGACGAGGGTTCGAATCCCTCCAGCTCCACAGGTTTCAGATGGACATTAATTATCAGTTAATTATACTGATAATTAATGTCCATCTGTTTTATATAAATGTCCATTTTTGTCCAGCCAGTTTACGAGGCTTCAGCACACCCGTTCAGGACCTCGTCTTTCTGACCTCTAAAGTTCTGCGCAAAACGGGTTCCACAGTCTCTCATAGACTATCACTCTGCATTTTGCAGTGCATTTAACACCCAAATCTAACGGTGTCAATACGCACCCAGGGACATATCAACCCAATTTTATTTTTCGTATAACATTGCGTATATTTGTTAGCTGTACAATGGATTATGCGGTCAATGCAGTACAGGCAGCATCCATACAACAAAAACTAACCTATTACTTGAACCATTCATGAAACTCTCTTCATTTATCCAATCCGTTTTAGGGGTTGCGATCTGTTCTGTCCTATTGTTATCACCGGCCTATGCCCAATCTCCGGCAGTGTTATACGATTTGCGTTGCGAGAATTTGGTCGATCCGTTAAGCATCGATACCGACACACCTCGGCTCAGTTGGAAAACAAACTATACAGACAAAGGAAATCACCAATTCGCCTATCAAATTCTTGCAGCAACTGACCCTAATCTCCTTACAGAAGAGAGTGCCGATCTTTGGAATTCCGGCAAAACAAAATCGTCCAAATCCGTACTCGTTGACTATCGAGGAAAGTTGAATTCAGACGACTATTTGGTCTATTGGTGTGTACGAGTATGGGATCGCAACGGAAAACCCTCCGCATGGAGCCAACCCGCCCGTTTCGGCATTGGAATTTCACCGGAAGAATGGGCTGAAGAGGATTATATCGGTTTTCCGGTCGGAGCCGGGAATCCGCAATCCCCAATTTTACGGACGACGGTCGATATAACTAAGCCTGGAAAAACAGCACTGCTTTATGTCAACTCCTTGGGATACCACGAAATTTATATCAATGGCCAAAGAGTCGGTCAAGAGGTTCTTTCAACAGCGGTATCCGAAATGGATAAACGAACTTTGTATCGTACTTACGACATCACTTCATATTTGACTGCAGGTCCCAATGATCTGGTCATTTGGTTAGGGCAGGGGTGGTTCCGCCCGACAATTCGCTGGGGATTTTATGATGGTCCCCTGATCAAGGTCCTGTGCAAAACACATCAAGATGGTAAATGGGGGAACGTTGCTCTCAATAACGATTCGTGGCAAGCGGCCGAAAGCGGGTATTCGAGTCTCGGGAAATGGACGCCGAATCGCTTTGGAGGTGAACAGATCGAAGCAGCAGCCGTACCCCAAAGCATGCAGAAAAAGGATCTGGATCTGTTGACCTGGCACCCTGCAGCGAGAATTCAGGCTCCGGCATTGCAGGTCTCGGCACAGATGACCGAGGGCAATGTCATTGTTGACACCCTGAGGCCAACCAACGTGATCGAGATTGCTGACAGCGTCTGGGTTGTAGATATGGGCAAAGCGTATACCGGCTGGTTCGAATACAAACTGCCGAAATTGTCGCCTGGACAGCTGGTTACCATGCGTTATGCAGACCATTTCCATCACGGCACAACCATACGCGAACAAATGCAATTCGACACCTTGATCGCTTCAGGTAACGAGGGCGATCGTTTTATCAATAAATTCAACTATCACGGTTTTCAATATGTCGAGATCAAAGGTTTGAATACCAAACCAGAACTGCACGATATCACCGGTTACCGAATTCAAACCGGGTTCCCGCAAACCTCCTCTTTCGAATGCTCAGATCCGGACATGAATGCCATTCATGATATGATCCAGTATACGTTGCTCAACCTGAGTTTGGGTGGCTATTTGGTAGATTGTCCGCAATTGGAACGTCTGGGATATGGCGGAGACGGGAACGCCTCTACGGAAACGGCACAAACGATGTTCAACTTGGCTCCGCTCTATGCGAACTGGATGCGAGCCTGGGCCGATGCCATTCAAGAGGATGGCGGCATGCCTCACACCGCGCCGGAACCATACAGTGCCGGAGGAGGACCATACTGGTGCGGATTTATTATCACAGCCTCTTGGCGGACCTATGTCAATTACGCAGATGCACGACTAATTTCGGAGTATTATCCAGTCATGCAAAAGTGGTTGGGCTATGTAGAGCACCATATGGTTGACGGACTGCTTCAGCCTTGGCCTGTAACGGAATATCGAAACTGGTATCTGGGGGATTGGGCCTGCCCCAAAGGGATCAACCAAACCGACACCACCTCAGTCACCTTGGTCAACAACTGTTTTGTTGCAGTCTGCTACGAGACGATGGCGAAAATTGCCACCGTTTTGGGGAAGAGCGAGGATGCTAAGCGTTACACCCGTCAAGCCGCCGATCTTCGGGCTGCCATCCAAAAGACTTTCTACTCCGATTCGACCGGTCGCTATGGCACAGGATCTCAAATTGATATGATATACCCGATGCTTGCCGGCGTAACCCCTGAGGCATTGACACAGTCGACAATGGAGCAGCTGTTTACCACAACCAAAGAGCAGTACGACGGTCACATTGCATGCGGCTTGGTGGGCATTCCTGTGATGACCGAGTGGGCCGTCACCAATCATCAACCCGACTTTATTTACGGCATGCTCAAGAAACGGGATTATCCGAGCTACTTGTATATGATTGACAACGGGGCATCGACAACCTGGGAACACTGGCACGGAGAACGAAGCCGAATACACAACTGTTACAACGGTATCGGATCGTGGTTCTACCAGGCCTTGGGGGGAATTCGTGCTGAGGAGAGTGCTCCAGGATACCGCTGCATTCGCATCGAACCGCAGATTCCGCAAGGGATCACCTGGGCCAAAACAACCAAGGAGACGCCCTACGGAGCAGTTACCGTCAACTGGACCCTCCAGGATAAAACCTTAACGATGGAGGTAACTATTCCATCCGGAAGCGAAGGCCGGGTCATTATTCCCAACACAAACAAACATTTCACACTGGACGGCAAGCAATACAAAAACCGCTCGGGTGAGGTGATGATTGGCAGTGGCCAATACTCGGTCACCTATTCGCTTCCCTAACCGCTGCTGAAATGTCACAGTGTCTGCACGATTAGTTTACCCCCCAATTGTTGGGACGGATCGAATAATGTGAAATCATACGTAAAACAAGATATAAAACGTATAAACCCCATGTCCGATGACGCTCCCAAATGGGCTCGCACAGACTGGCCGATCTTACGCATAAAAAAATACAGACTCCATGCGGAGTCTGTATTTTTTATTATAACGGCTTATCAATTACTTTTTGATCGATCCGGTGAAGTGAGCATCGACATTCATGATGCTGGCTACTGTGATCGCTAACGGCAAATCGAAGTTGCCTGCCATATCAACTGTTGCATCGGCAACATTGACTACACAAGGTACGGTAAGCTGCTGTCCTGCCAAGGGTACGGTAATATTACCCAAATCCAGGGTACCAGCGAATTTGCAGCCGGTGTCGGTCAGTTCGATTGGACAATCCGGAATCTGGACGTCACCCAGATCAACTACTGAACCCAACACCGACAATTGAAAGTTCTGAATAAATACCGTTACACTTTTAGCAGCAGTACCTTTTTGCAGTACGATATCATACGGTACGTCTGTAGCCAGTTCACTGCCATTCATGGTCACATTCAACAAACCAGCATAGGTATTATAGATGGAACCCTTCGCTGATACGGTATAGGTAGTTGAGGCGTTTTTATCCTCCGAGGTAACCACATAAGTCATACCCTGACCGTCATACGAACCATTCGTGGTATAGTTTGCGCCCTGCGAAACGACAATGGTCGGAACCAGTTTGGACATCGCTTCAGCGTCAGCCCAAGGGTAGACCACAAACGAATATGCCGTACCCGACAACTCAGGCTGACTTTTTACAATCTGATTTGCTTCAACCGACGTGTCAAAGGTAAAACTTTCGATCTTTGCATCGCCGTTCAATTTGGTGTTCTTGCTGCAAGAGGAGAGCGTAACCAGCCCCATCATCGCAACAGCCATACATGTGAGTGTTTTCATAAATTTAAATTATTTTAATAAAACATCAGTTATACAACGGGACCCTTATCTGGAAAGTTACACAGGACATCCCGCTCATGCCCCGTTTTGGGCAACAACTACGCCTTATTGGGTGCTTCAGCGCGTTATTGGTCATTGCATTACCCGATGACACATTTTTTGTAAAAAAATTGAAGGAATCGCAGAAACGGCACAGACTTCGGACGGGAGTAAAATATCAACACTTGATCAACAAACAGGAAGGACTCTGCCAGCTATTTTGTATCTTTGTATGTTAATTGTACGTACTATGGAAGCCAATGCAGTCATCGACCTTAGAAACGTTTCGATCTATCATCCGCGAGACTCGTTTCGTGAAGCCAGTTTTCGCAAACGTAAAGATCGTTGTGACCTGATTCTTTCGGATGTCAACCTCACGGTCTATCCCGGTGAGCTAATATATCTAATTGGACGAGTCGGCTCGGGGAAGAGCTCCCTGCTCAAAACACTATATGCCGAATTACCTCTGGTCGAAGGGGAGGGCTGGGTAGCCGGCTTCGATTTGACTAAAATCCGACGCAAAGACGTACCCTATCTGCGTCGTCGCATGGGCATTGTTTTTCAGGACTATCAGCTGCTGACCGATCGGGATGTATTTCACAATCTCCAATTCGTTTTGAAAGCTACAGGTTGGAAAAATGACATGGAGATCAAAAATCAAATTGCAGAGGTACTGCATGAAGTGGGGCTCGTCAACAAAGAGTACAAAATGCCGTTCCAGCTTTCAGGAGGCGAACAGCAGCGACTGGCCATTGCCCGTGCCTTGTTGAACAATCCGAAGGTGATTTTAGCGGATGAACCTACCGGTAACCTTGATCCGGCTGCTGCAGATGGAATTATGCAGCTGTTTCGATCCATTGCCGACAATGGTTGTGCAGTAATTATGGCCACGCACAACCTTAGCAACATTCAACAATATCCCTCTCGGACCATCCGTTTTAATCAGGGTAGAATCGAAGAGATCGATATCGTATCGATCCTGGGTTGCTAATATCCCTCCGATCGTCGTTGCAATAGGACAAAACGGTTGGATTTACGGGGATTTTTTCCTATCTTTGAATGTTTAAATCGGCCCGCTTTTGTAATCCGTTCGGGCCTTGACAAGAGATCAAGAGAGAAGAGATGATAACAGAAAAAGAGAAGCAGATTGAAGAAGAGTACTCGGCGTCCAGTATCCAGGTATTGGAGGGCCTCGAGGCGGTGCGCAAACGTCCTGCCATGTACATCGGAGACATTGGCATCAAAGGTCTGCACCACTTGGTATACGAGGTTGTGGACAACTCGATCGATGAGGCATTGGCCGGATATTGTTCGAATATCGAAGTCTATATCAACGAAGATAACTCCATTACCGTAGAGGATGACGGACGAGGCATTCCGACCGACATGCACGAAAAGGAGGGTAAGTCGGCATTGGAGGTCGTTTTAACCGTACTGCATGCCGGCGGTAAATTCAACAAGGACAGTTACAAAGTTTCTGGTGGTCTGCATGGTGTAGGTGTATCCTGCGTCAATGCGCTTTCCACATTGTTAATTGCCGAGGTACACCGTCAGGGTAAAATCCACATCCAAAAGTTCAGCAAGGGCACACCACTGGGTCCTATGGAGATCACGGGTGATACCGACACCCACGGAACGATCATCACGTTCAAACCCGACGACTCGATCTTCACCACCACCGAATACAATTACGACATTTTAGCGTCACGTCTGCGCGAATTGGCCTACCTGAATAAGGGGGTACGGTTAAACCTGACTGACAAACGTGAAAAGGATGAGCAGGGCAATTACCGTCATGACGAATTCTATTCGGAGGATGGTCTGAAAGGCTTTGTGAAGTTCCTGGACGAGAGTCGCGAACCGCTGATTGAGAACATTATTTATATCGATACGGAGCGTGATGGGGTGCCTGTTGAGGTGGCGATGCAATACAACACCAGCTTCACCGAGAATGTACACTCCTATGTAAATAACATCAACACCATCGAAGGTGGTACACATTTGACCGGATTCCGTCGGGCGTTAACCCGCACGTTGAAAAAGTATGCCGAAGATTCGGGCATGCTGGCCAAAGTGAAGTTTGAGATCAACGGAGATGATTTCCGCGAAGGCTTGACCGCTGTCATTTCGGTCAAGGTTCAGGAGCCCCAATTCGAAGGACAGACCAAAACCAAATTGGGTAACAGCGAAGTTGCCGGTGCGGTTGATCAGGCCATTACAACAGCGTTGACACACTACCTTGAGGAGAACCCCAAAGATGCCCGTGCCATTGTCAATAAGGTACTTTTGGCAGCCACAGCACGCCATGCAGCCCGCAAAGCCCGGGAAATGGTACAGCGCAAGACCGTCCTTTCGGGATCAGGTCTTCCTGGCAAATTGGCTGACTGCTCATCACGGGATCGCGACAAAACCGAAATTTTCTTCGTCGAGGGAGACTCTGCAGGTGGAACCGCTAAACAGGGTAGGGACCGTACCTTCCAAGCCATCATGCCGCTGCGAGGTAAGATTCTGAATGTCGAGAAGGCAATGAAGCACCGCGTTTGGGAGAATGAGGAGATCAGCAACATGTTCAAGGCGTTAGGCATTGTTCCCTCGGGAGACGGAAACTCGGATGACGAGCAGGATGTAAGCCTCGAAAAATTGCGTTATGGCAAGGTGATCATCATGACCGATGCCGATGTCGATGGTAGCCACATTGCAACCTTGATGTTGACCTTCTTCTTCCGACATATGACCAGTTTGATCCAAAACGGCCACGTATATATCGCTACACCACCACTTTATTTGGTGAAGAAGGGTAAAAACAGCCGTTACTGCTGGACAGAAGAGGAGCGAGAGGCAACTTTGGCCGAGTTCGGAGCTAAAGGTGCTCACGTGCAACGGTACAAAGGTTTGGGTGAGATGAACGCACACCAGTTGTGGGAAACCACCATGTCTCCGAAAAGTCGTATTTTGAGACAGGTTACCATTGAAAGTGCCGCGGAAGCCGATCGCATCTTCTCGATGTTGATGGGTGATGATGTTCCGCCACGTCGTGAATTCATCGAGCGCAACGCCAAATATGCCAATATCGATATCTAACCGATAGCCTGTTTTACGCTGAATGCCTATTGATGTCGCTTCCGAATAAATAAAACGACTATCACCATTCGATAACTCCTACAACTCCACCCAAGTCAAGAACAGACTTGGGCGGATTTTTTTATACAGAGCTAACGATGGGCTACGATTGGAATCAGCAAAGCACCAGAGAGAAGAGTAGGGAAAACAAATAAAATAGACCGCGCAAGGGGGATAGGAAAGTTGCAATACCTCGTGCTGAGTCTAAAATATCTCATTCGACAAAGCGCTCTCTACCACACGGTCCAGCACGTCGCCACAACGACGGTACACTTGCGCTCGCAACGAATAGCCACACAAAGATAACGGGATTGTTTTACAATCCCGTTATCTTTTTAATCTCGTTGAGTTTATTAAGTGCCTCCAGGGGAGTCAGTGAATTGATGTCCAACCCTTTGATCTCATCCCGAATCTGCTTGAGAACCGGATCATCCAGCTGAAACATACTTAACTGCATGCCGCCACCACCATATTGGGCCACTGTTGGAACTTTTCGAGTCGTATCCCGCATACTGCCTCGATGCGCAGATTCCATATCCGCCAAAATTTGTTCGGCTCGATCAGTCACCTGCTTGGGCATGCCGGCCATTTTCGCTACGTGGATACCAAACGAATGCTCTGTACCTCCCCGGACCAACTTACGCAGGAAGATCACCTTACGGTTAATCTCTTTGACCGACACGTTATAGTTTTTCACACGTTCGTACGACTCCTCCATCTCATTGAGTTCATGATAGTGGGTCGCAAAAAGAGTTTTGGCCCGTGCCGTTGGGTGTTGGTGAATATATTCGACCATTGCCCATGCGATCGAAATGCCGTCATAGGTACTGGTACCGCGACCAATTTCATCAAGCAAGACCAAACTTCGATTGGATATGTTGTTTAAAATGCTGGCCGATTCCAACATCTCGACCATAAAGGTCGATTCGCCTTGTGAAATATTATCCGAGGCCCCCACACGCGAGAAAATCTTGTCCACCAATCCGATTTTGGCAGATTTGGCCGGCACAAAACAGCCGATCTGTGCCATCAACACGATCAGTGCCGTTTGTCGCAAAATTGCCGATTTACCAGACATGTTGGGTCCGGTAATGATCATGATCTGCTGCGTGGAGTCATCCAGATAGACATCATTCGGAATATACTCTTCTCCAACCTTCAATAGGGTCTCTATCACGGGGTGACGTCCCTCCTTGATATCGATCACCTGCGATTCGTTTACTTCCGGACGACAATAATGACGGTTGACCGCTTGGTTCGCAAACGACAACAGACAATCGACACGCGCAACCAACGACGCATCTTTTTGGATAGGGGAGACATATCGTGTCAACTCTGCCAACAGCTGGGCATACATCTCCTGCTCGATCGCCAAAATACGACTTTCGGCTCCTAAGATCTTCTCTTCATACTCTTTGAGCTCTGCCGTAATGTATCTTTCGGCTCCGGTCAGCGTCTGTTTACGGATCCAATCGGCAGGCACCTTATCTTTGTGCGTATTGCGTACCTCGATATAGTAACCGAAAACGTTGTTGAAACCGATTTTCAACGAAGGGATACCGGTAGCCTCACTCTCGCGCTGTTGAATGTTGGTCAAAATATTCTTGGCATTCGTTGAGAGGTTACGCAAATCATCCAACTCAATATTGACCCCCGAGGCAATAACTCCACCTTTTTGAATCTGATTGGAAGGGTCAGGATAGATCTCTCGCTCGATCTTATCCCGCACGGCCAAACAGAGATCCAACTGATCGCCCAACTCTGTCAGAGCCGGATCACCCGAAGCCTTCATGGCCTGTTGCAACTTCTCGATCGCATAGAGTGCATTCTTGAGTTGCACCACTTCGCGCGGCGAGACACGTCCAACAGAAACCCGGGAGATTACACGCTCCAGATCGCCGATCAGTGCCAATGATTCATAAAGAGAGTCCCGCAATTCGGTCTGACTCACGAACAACGACACTAAATCCAAACGGGCATTGATCTCTGCCAGATCCTTAACAGGCAAAGAGATCCACCTTCGCAACATACGTCCACCCATCGGCGTAGCGGTCTGATCCAACACCTCGGCCAGTGAGCAACCCTCCTGGCCACTGTTCGACGCAAACAGCTCCAAGTTACGAATCGAGAACTTATCAATCCAGACAAATTTGTCCTCATCGATACGGGAGATTGATGCAATATGTTTGGTATGGCGATGTTCCGTATATTCCAGATAGTAGAGGATTGCTCCAGCCGCAATAATGGCGCTGGGCATATTGTCAATGCCGTATCCCTTGAGCGAAGTGACCTGGAACTGGTTTAACAATTTTTCGCGGGCGCCATTTTCGGAGAACATCCAATCGTCCACCCGATAGATATAATACTTTGTACCGAAAGATTCCGAGAACTCCTCTTCATAGCCCTTGGGGTAGATCACCTCCTTGGGTGCTAAATTGGACAGTAACTTGTCGATATAACTGTTCTTACCCTCTGCAGCATAAAATTCGCCCGTCGAAGCATCGAGAAAAGCGACACCCGTTGACCGTTTCCCAAAATAGACCGCAGCCAGAAAGGTGTTTTCCTTATTGACCAGCACATTATCGCTGTACGAAACGCCGGGCGTTACCAGTTCGATAACGCCCCGTTTGACGATCTTTTTAGCGGTTTTGGGATCTTCAAGCTGTTCACACACCGCTACACGCTCTCCGGCACGTACCAGTTTTGGCAAATAGGTATCGATTGCATGATAGGGAAAACCGGCCAGTTCAACATACGAGGCTGCACCATTGGCCCGTCGAGTCAGCGTAATGCCCAAAATTTTGGAGGCCTTGATCGCATCCTCACCGAACGTTTCATAAAAATCCCCGACCCGAAACAACAGAATAGCATCGGCATGAACCGCCTTAAAGCCATAATACTGTTTCATCAATGGGGTTTCGACATATTTCTGTTTGGGTGCATCAGTGGCACTCTTGGAATCTTTCATAACAGTCGCAAAGGTGTAATAAGCTATCAAAGGTAGCTATTTTTCGTCGAAAAACCGTTCGTCGAAATTGATAAAATAGAGCTTCTCCGTGGCCCGAGTGATGGCCGTATAGAGCCATTGCAACAGATCACGTGTCATCTCCTCCTCACCGAAGAGCATCTTGTCCACAAACACACATTTCCACTGTCCACCCTGAGCCTTGTGACAGGTAACGGCATAGGCAAATTTGACCTGCATCGCATTGAAATAGGGGTTCTCGCGCACCTCTTTATATCGTTTGGCTTTAGAAGTGATATCGGCGTAATCCTCGGCCACATTATAAAACAGTTGTGAGCTCTGTTCGCGCGTCAAGGAAGGGGAGTCACTCGAAAGCGTATCCAACAAAATTTTACCCTCTAACTCCAACTCGTCATAATCCGGGAATCGCAACAGCGCATCCGCAAACCGAAAGCCGTAAAAATCATGAAAATGACGAATTCGAACCAGTTGTGCCGTATCTCCGTTGGCAATAAAATCGACTTTACAATCTTTTTCATGTTCTGTGTAGTAGTAGTTATTTTTCACTACCATCAGCATGTCACCGGAGCCGATCTCCTCTTCGGCATAAAGCACATTGCGCCGCACCCCTTCATTGAAACGATTGGCCCGCTTGTTCGACCGGGTAATGATCAACGTCTCCTCCATGCCGTACCGATCGTAAGCATCCTGGATACACTCCAAGATCTCACCGCCTTCGATCTGTTCGACATCCTCGAAAGAGAGGTCAAACATCGGAATATCGATAATATCGGCCGCCAACATGCACCGTACCAGCGTGGCATTGAACAGGATTCCCGAGCTGTCTTGCTGGCGCATCACCTCATCCAACTGCACGTAGAGCACATCTCCATAGGCTCGCATCTTCTCCGGATCGAGCGCCGGGCTGCACTCCAAGCCGACGGGTGGCAACTGAGCGCTATCTCCGACAAAGATCAACCGGCACCGACTTCCCTGACGTACATAACTGACCAAATCATCGAGCAGATTCCCCGATCCGAATGCCGACGCATCGAGCGAATAGTTGGCCAACATCGACGCCTCGTCCACAATAAAAACCGCATCCTTTTCGCGATTGTAATCCAAAGAGAATTGAGCCTCAGCTGTCGCCAAGGACTTTTGCCGGTAGATCTTTTTGTGGATGGTGTACGCCGAATGGCCGGAATAACGACTGACCACTTTGGCTGCCCGACCGGTCGGAGCGAGCAGAATTGTTTTGATTTTGATTGCTTCCAGCGTCTTGACCAGAGCCGAGATCAATGAAGTTTTACCGGTACCGGCATAACCATTAAGAATAAAGATTCGATGATAATCGGAATCGGTCAAAAAATCGGCAAAGGCCTCGATGGCATTTTTTTGACCCGCAGTTGGCTCGAAGGCAAAATTTCGATAAATTTGAGACGCTAAATGTTCCGAGAGCATATTGCAAGGAGAAGATTAACCGCTTTACACAACAGTACAAACTTACGAAAACCACGGCAAAAAGCCTCGCCAGACGATGTCCTTGACTCAACAAAATATTATCCCCGAACAGGCTGCGACCTTAAATCTGTCCATACAGGTTTCCCAAACCGCTTTGCAATACGGTATTCTGTCAGACACCCGCATAGAACGGGCCGGCATGCGCAACTTTAACCGTGACAAATCGATCGAGGAGAATCTGGCAATAACATTCGAGGCGCTTCCGGAATTGCACCTTACTTATCAAAAGGTATGCATCATTCTGGCAACTGAAAAGATATGTCTTGTTCCCGATGAATTGGCCCAGGGGGATGCTCAAGCCTATATGCGAGCCAACGGAATCCAGATTGAAGAGTCAGAACAACTGCTCCATTCGTCGTCGAATAACATTACCGCCCTCATGGCTACACCAGCGTTTCTTGTACAGAAGGCACAGGTCCTGTACGGAGATCACATACTCTGGCTGCACCCGTTACAAATCGCCATAGCCAAAGCGTCGCAAGGGGCCACGATCGAAGTCAATTTCTGTGATGACTGGGCCAACATCACCATCAAAGACGATCGTCTGCACTATGCCGAGGTGTTACCGTGTGCAGAAATTACCGATCTGCTATTCTATTTACAACAGCTGCATCAGCAATTTAATCTACGTGATTTTGATCTTCTGTTGACCGGTGAAGGTGCAGCCGAGGCCCGCAAGGAGCTCAAAGGGTACTACAAGCCCCGCTTGGATAGCGACTTAAAGAGACACATCGCCAAATCCCTGCGCAACGACGAAATCAACTTTAACAACTTAATCTATTGTTTCGATGCGAATCGTTAGTGGACGTTATAAAGGACGAATCATTCAACCGCCCAAAAATCTGCGTGCACGGCCGACCACAGATTTTGCCAAAGAGAATCTGTTCAACGTCATCACCAGCTACTGGGACTTAGATGGGGTAGAGGTACTGGATCTGTTTTCAGGCACAGGGTCGATCAGCTATGAATTCGCCTCCCGAGGAGCCGGCAATGTTATTGCTGTCGAAATTAACGCCGTCCACTACAACTACATCCGGAGCATGGCACAAAAATTTGGGTTCACCCAACTCCATCCGGTCAAAGCTAACGCCTTTCTTTACTTAAAAAGTTGCACCAAACAGTTCGATATTATCTTTGCCGATGCTCCGTACGACATCGAAGGAAGTGAAACGCTCCCGGAACTGATCCGTGAACGCAAATTACTCAAACCGGGAGGGTGGTTTATTTTTGAGCACTCCAAAAATTTGGATGTAAGCCATTTGCCCGATTTCAAAGAGAAACGAACCTACGGAAGTGTCAATTTTTCGATCTTCGAGCGGCCCGAACTGGAGCAAAAAAATGAGTAAAAACGTAGATTTTTCGCCGGAACTCTTTGGAGAATTAAAAAAAACACCTATCTTTGCATCGCAATTGAGAAACAAAGTTGCTCAGTACTTAAAAACGGTGTGGTAGTTCAGCTGGTTAGAATGCCTGCCTGTCACGCAGGAGGTCGCGGGTTCGAGTCCCGTCCATACCGCAAAGCCTCAGAATTAAGCTTTTAGCTAAGTTCTGAGGTTTTTTTTGCATATAGGCGTTTGGTGCCTGGCCATTCCACCTGGATAACTACTGCAAACCTTTGACCGCAGACCAAACAACCTGCTCTAACCAACTTCCATTCAATCTGCCGATTATTGCTTTGCAAGCGTTCTTTTGCCCCCAACCTTTTCTTGTGCCTCATCCCGACCTGTTGCAGTTTGTAAAGCTACTTTTGAAACATCATACCACAGTGTCAATCACAGTCCTGAGATGAAAACAAATAAAAATACTGTCCAGGCACACACGGGAACAAATAATTTGGCTCTTTGACACAAGTGTCCCACAGAGTCTGTATCTTCGCGTTCAAACATAACAGCACAATTCAACAGATTGCTACCGATGACAGAGTGTAATTATCGTTTGCTGTTGTGAGAATGCATTGTACTCTGAAACACACCTCAACCCTCAATATGAAAAATTTGGCTTGCATCAAGGTGATAGCATATCTTTTTATCGGATTATGCCTCTCATGTACGACTACTACAACAGATCGCAACAACTCTCCAGCAGGCAGCCTACCGGTGCCCGATTACGCCCAACCCGAAATGTGGTATCGATCTCCGGAGAGTCTCGCCAATAAAGCTGTCGATGTATTCTACATTACACCGACATGCATCTGGGATTGGGAGGACCAATCCGGCCAAACCATGCACTATATGGATGTCACCAATACCGCACAACGGGCACGAGTTGATCAATCTAACGCTTTGGCGTATGCATTGTTTGAAAAAAGCTGCAATTTCTATTCGCCCTATTATCGGCAAATTACCATGAACTCGTGGTTCGAATCCGAAGAGGAGATCAATAAACGTTATGCCATAGCTCACGAGGATGTGGTTCAGGCATTTCAATATTATTGGGAACATTACAACAATGGCCGACCTTTTATTTTGGCCGGCCATAGCCAAGGAGCAAAAGCGGTAATCGAGTTATTGAAGCACACCATAACGCCGGAGCAATACCAGCATATGGTGGCAGCCTATGCATTTGGCTTTTCGGTCGGAGAGGATGAGCTGAACCAATACACTCAACTCAAACCCGCTGCCAACGCAGATGATATCGGGGTACTGATTCTGTTCAACAGCGTATCGCAAGAGAGTGCCTGCTCTCCGCTTTTTGCCGACAATGTGGTTTGTATCAATCCGGTCAATTGGACTGTAGATGGCACCTATGCTCCTGCATCGGAGAATCCGGGATCGGTATTTTTCTCGACCAATGGACAATCTGATACACTATTTCATGCGGTTGGGGTGGGAATGACCTCCGATCGACACACCTTGTTAATCGACGGGCTATCGGATGACGACTACTATATTCCATCCATTGCACGTCTGTTTCCCAAAGGCAACTATCATGTCCAGGAGTTAAATCTCTATTTTCTCAGCGTACAACAAAACATTGCCAATCGCATCGATCACTACCGCCAACATAATTAATATTGGCTATATTCTCGAGACATAAACTGCTCCAAGCTATCAGACTAATCTGACATTTAATAAACCATATCCCAGAACAGGTCTAACGCACAACTCGACAACTGGTATTCAGGAGGAAAAGGTGAGGCAAACAGAATCATCGTCAGTTACGCTTTAGCCAATTACGCACAAAGTCCAACCGTTAATTTTCCCCATAAACAACCTGAAATACCCCACGGGCATAGTACTCCTGGAAGAGGAAGACTTGCAAGTTACCCACAAATTGATTTATCATTCAGTCTCAAGAGAAGTTGAGCAAAAACCTGAGATTACATTTCGATCGTAATACCCAATGTCGGCAGAATCGTACTACCCAAATCATGGGCAATGTGCTGCATCTTGTAATAACCCGGACGATCGGGATCCAGCACATACTGGCCATCGGCTCCGATTTCGGGCATCAGGATCTCCTGACCAGCTACTTTATTGTTGTACAGGTTCTGAATATCAATATAGAATCCGAGCCGCCACTTCTTAAAATACCACACTTTATCAATACGAAGATCCATCTGATGATAAACCGGGGTTTTCATCGTATTGTACCGACTGTTATCGGGATAGGGACGACGACGAGCATCCCAGGCTGAGGTGAGCGCCGACAAGGTCTCATCGTAAGGAGTATAGGGCACACCGCCAGACAAATACCATTTCACACCGGCCGTCCAGTTGGCACCAAACTTATGGATGGCGGATATATTCAAAATATGCCCCACATTCCAGCTTGACGAAAGATAATGGGAGGTGGGTTTTAGTTGATCATCCATCTGATTCACCTGAGACACAAAATAGGTGTATGAGACGTTAACCACCGTATTGTACAGATCCAGGTTTCGATACGAGATTTCACCTCCATAGGCACGTCCTTTCCCAACGGAACGGGCTGGAACATTGCCCACAATAAAATCGGCAAAATCTCCCGTAGATACCGGTAACGAATCCAATAAAGATATCGGTAACTGCGAATATTGTTTATAAAAATACTCGAATTTCACATCCGAACGTGGAGTGGGAGAGAAGTTAATACCGGCCACATACTGATTGACCGCCATATACCGCAAACCATCGCGTTGTTTATAGCCCGGAACCACATTCCCGTCGTAACCCATCGTGGTATAGCTCGGCTCCTGATAGTAACGGGCCACCGATGCACTGACCCTCCATTTAGAGGCAAATTGATAGAACAGGCTCAGTCGCGGAGAGAACTGTTCGAAGGGATTTGAGGTATGTTTCGAATAGGTCATACCATCCATTCTAAAACCTGCCGACACCGCCAACTTTTCATCAAAGAAGTTGCGACTCAACATAGCGAACAGCTCATAGCGTCCGATGGTAAACTGACTTTCGGAGAAATCATCCACCTCCTGATTTTGCACGTAAACCTTACTGAAAGATTCGTCATGGTAGGTTCCGACACCGCCGCCGATTCCAGCATGCAACCGAAACCCTTTCAAATCCCAAAGACTGATCGATGCACGCGCCCGATAATTTCCTTCCCGGCTATCCATATCCAAGACGCGGGGCAAAGACTCGTCGTTGTCCCGATACTTATAGATCTCGTTTTTAAGATAATCGCGACTGGCCGTAATTTGCAGCCTTCCTCCGGAAAACGTATGGTTATATCCTGCACCGAACACATAACTGGTCTGATTACTTTCGGGCATATACCCCAAAATGTATTTTCGATCCTCGGCCGGATCTTTCAGACCGAGATTCAGTCGGTTCTTATCGAAGGAGCCCAACCCAATCAAAAAGATCTCATCTCGATCCGACAATTTCGATGTTATCTTGAATTGATAGTCGTTGTATGTAGGTAGGAAGGGTAATTTCAGCACTTTGAACAGCATTTGCAGATAGCTGCGACGAAACGATCCGATTAATGTAGTTTTTCCGTTGGAGGACAACGGGGTATCGAAATTGATTCCCACATCGGAGGCGCCCAAGATCAGTTTACCGTGAAAACGATCTGCGTTACCCGTTCTCATCTGCATATCCAAAACTGAACTTAAGCCGCTCGGCAGATCTGCGGGAAAGGCTCCTGTATAAAAGTTGACAGACTGCAACAACGCCGGATTGATCAGCGAAGCGTATCCTCCAGAGGCTCCCTGCACGGCAAAGTGGTTCAACACCGGAATTTCGATTCCATCCAAATAGAAACGGTTTTCATCCGCTCCACCGCCACGCACCAACAGGTCATTGCGGTTGGCTGTAGGAATAAACAGCACACCCGGAGCCGATTGAACCACCTTCGAAATATCCCGATTAGCACCGGGAGTCAGGTCGATCTCTTCGGTACCGATGCGTCGCATTGATACGGGCGATTCAGTGGTAGGACGAAACGGTGAGGCACTGACAATCACCTCATCCATCGTGACCGTACGACGTTCCAACTCCACGTTCACATCAGCCGGAGCAGAGGTAGTTACCAAAAAAGATTCCGTCAACACATCTTTATACCCTTCGGCATTCACATACAACGAGTTGTATCCAACCGACACATTATCAATTTGGAAACGTCCCTCACGATCTGTCTGCTGTTGTAGGGTATCACCCACCACCAACACCAGGGCACCTTGGACCGGTTGGCGTTCGTTTTTGGAGATTACCGCACCTCGTACCACGCCGGTACGAGCCGTTGTAGCTGGCTGCGCAACGGTCCCGAGCCAACAAAACAGCAACAAACAAATTTCCAGATACAATCTCATACGTTTATCGCTCTCGTTGAATCATTTGTAAAATTAATATAAGAAAACCAATATCACACAGAGAATCGCAATTTTAACGCCACAATACGTTTCACATACAGAAATTCTCAACGATTTTGCAATCATTCGTATGGCTTATTGCCTCAAATCTCACAGATATTCGTTGGATTTCGTATCTTTGTCCGTTGTCATGGATATTATGCAAAACGACGTCACACCAGATAAACAAACCGTTGAGGTGCAGCATGTGCGCCTTTCTGAGTTGAAGACCTCACAGGTCGGTCTGATTACTAAAGTTTTCGGCCACGGATCTTTCCGCAACCGCATCACCGAAATGGGATTTATTCGTGGGAAGATTGTCAAGGTGATCAAGAATGCCCCGTTGCTGGACCCGGTCGAATATGAAATCATGGGATACCGGATTGCTCTGCGTCGCAGCGAAGCGGAGTTGATCGAAGTAATGCCCCTCGATGCACTACCACATTTGACTCTGGACGCCCATGCAACCGGTCATACGCACGTCCACCCACGCCATCACGCTTTTCAGCGTCCCAAATCATCTCTGCACGACTGGTTCAAACAATTCATCGCCAGCCTCTCCAACAAGAAAAAAGAGAATACACATACCTTCACACATAAAACACTGAGCGATTGGAGCAATCTTGGAGCAGGTAGCCACCTGATCAATGTGGCGTTGGTCGGTAATCCCAACTGCGGCAAAACCTCGTTGTTCAACCTGGCCTCAGGATCGCACGAGAGGGTAGGTAATTACAGCGGCGTAACGGTCGATGCCAAAACAGCCCGATTCCGTCAAGGCAATTACACGTTTGATTTGGTTGATCTGCCCGGCACCTATTCCATTACCGAATATACGCCCGAGGAGTTATACGTACGTACACACATTTTGCAAGAGATGCCCGATGTGGTCATCAATGTCATTGATGCAACCAACCTCGAACGCAACCTCTACCTGACCACCCAGTTGATCGACATGGACATCAAAATGGTCATTGCACTGAACATGTACGACGAGTTGGAAAGCACCGGGGCCAAACTCGACTATCGCTATTTGGGAAGTATGTTGGGTATTCCGATTGTTCCGACTGTCGCTTCGGTTGGGAAAGGCATCCACGAGCTGTTCGAAACGGTAATCCAGGTTTTCGAAGACAAAAACCCAACCGTCCGTCATATTCATATCAACTACGGTCCAGATCTGGAGGAGGCGATCAGTACCCTGCAGACCCAAATTTGGGAAAATAAAGATATCGTTGCACGTTATTCGTCACGATATCTGGCGATCAAATTGCTCGAAGGAGACAAGAGCACCGCTGAGCTGCTCGAACATTGCCCCAACTTCGAAAAGATCAAACAGACTCAGCTGCAATTGCAGCAAAAGTTAACCAAACAATCCGGGGACGAACCCGAAGCGGCCATTGCGGATGCAAAATATGGTTTTATTGCCGGTGCCCTGAAGGAGACTTTTCAAGGCGAAACACGCGATAAACATGAGCGAACCAGCAAAATAGACCATATCATGACCAGTAAGATCTGGGGACTGCCTATCTTCTTGCTGCTGATGTGGATCACCTTCCAGGCCACCTTTTCGTTGGGGGCTATTCCTGCCGGATGGATCGAAAATGGCGTCAGCTGGTTGAGCGATTTCGTGATGCGAGTGATGCCTGCTGGAGCGTTGCGTAATCTGATCGTTGATGGAATTATCAGCGGAGTCGGTGGCGTGATTGTCTTCCTTCCCAATATTCTGATTCTGTTTTTCTGTATCTCCCTGATGGAAGACACTGGATATATGGCCCGGGCCGCATTCATCATGGACAAACTGATGCACAAAATCGGCCTGCACGGGAAATCGTTCATTCCGTTGCTGATGGGCTTCGGATGTAACGTGCCGGCCATCATGGCAACCCGCACCCTGGAAAGCCGCAAAGACCGCATTCTGACCATGCTGATCATTCCGTTCATGTCTTGCAGTGCACGTCTGCCGGTCTATGTACTGTTGATCTCAGCCTTTTTCGTCCAGCACAAAGGGCTGGTACTGCTCTCAATCTATTTGTTGGGCATTGTGGTGGCTATTCTCTCTTCCATCCTATTTAAACGACTATTCTTCAGAAAGGAGGAGGCTCCTTTTGTTATGGAATTGCCGCCGTACCGGGTTCCGACAGGCCGTAGCGTGGTTCGCCACATGTGGAACAAAGGAGCCCAATACCTGCGTAAAATGGGAACCATTATTTTGGTAGCCGCGGTTATTGTTTGGGCATTGAGTCATTATCCGGTCGGCGATCCCTCGCTTACTCCCGTGCAACGACAGGAACAATCCTATATCGGTCGTATCGGCAAAGCCATTGAGCCCGTGCTGCGTCCCTTAGGCTTCGATTGGCAAATCGGAGTTAGTTTGGTAAGTGGTTTGGCAGCCAAAGAGATTGTAGTCAGCACGATGGCGGTCTTAACCGGATCTGGAGATAACGAAGCTACATTAAGCGAAAAGCTGCAAAATCAGGTCTATACACAAGGCGATCGGGCAGGAGAGAAGGTCTTCACCCCACTGAAAGCCTACACCATGATGGTCTTTATCTTGCTCTACTTCCCATGTATTGCAGCCATTACAGCCATCTATAAAGAGGCTGGACGTCGTTGGGCCATTTTCACTCTGCTGTATACAACCGGAATGGCTTGGATCATGTCCTTTATTTTCTACCATATCGGCAGTTTACTTCTTTGAACGTAATGGACAGGAGAGAGGCTATCTGTGAGGTTCGTATCATGGCATGACTGTTGGGCATATTCACGCCGTTTGTAACACGTTGCTATTATGGTGAGCTCGGCTGGAAGCACACCCAAATTTGGCATACGCTATGGCTGTGCGGCACAGCAACACTAAAGTAAACAAAGACTATGCAGATGTGATCCATCAGGGGAGTAACGTGCTATCTGCTTAAAAAAAGCAAAACGGAAACAGGCCTCTTGCAATCTGATATAGATCTTTGGCGGAATGCACAACATTCCTTTGCCATATTGAGCGATCTAAATAGGGGAAGCTGGAAAATCGTATTATACATTTCGTTCGGGAGGGAGAAAACCATGCCCCAACCATTTAATTGAGGGCTCTAAAAACAATAAATCATCGTTTAGAATCGTTAATAGATAAGGGGTAATGGTACGGACTGTCATCGGACGTTCCATTACGACCACCAGATTTATTACAGACACTCAACTATCCTACATCCATGCAAGATGTCATTGCGTATATTATTGTTGCTGCATGCCTCGTATGGGCTGCAGTAAAGCTATTCAGACGGTTAAAAACCTCCTCTACGGACCGGTGCAAAGGTTGCTCTGCCCAGTCTACTTGTTGCCACGCCTCCGCACCATCCGATCACGCCACACATTGTCCTCACACCACTGATTCCACATCTCAACGTCCAACAGTCTAAACTGCACGACACCGCCACATAGCGTCATCTGGTCTGTTCGGCAAGTGTTGTGCGGGGGAGCAATTCCTGCCTTCGTATTGCTTCAACAACTCTACTGACTTGCCGATCAATTTGTCGAACAGTCTTAATAATCAGGCTCGCTTTATTTGGAGAGGTTACATCGCGCTAAACGTTGCAGCAACGCACCCTATATCACCCCACAGAAATGGTTCCCCGCTGGAACATCCATTTAAGTTCCGATCATTTATCGCAACAATCTGACAGATAATCTACTGCGCTAATCTTAGCTTTTTATCAGGTTATTCCAGAGATTTTTTGTAAATCTGTATAAGGAATATACCTCTTTGGAATCAAGAGAGTTGGAAGAATTACTTTGTTTTTGGGTAATGAGTTGGCAACCGTCCCAATTGCCGTGGTCTGCATCGCTTTGCTTGTTCGGGTAACTCTTACGGTACAAAGGTATGAAAAATATTCAGACTGAAAGGATCATTCCAAA
>UQYM01000035.1 GCA_900545315.1 uncultured Alistipes sp. | reverse complement strand
GGGGCCGGCAGGTGACCGTGAAGGTCGAAAACGATCTCTCTATCCCGCGGGAAAATGAAACCGTTGAGGTGGTATGGGATTCGTTGCAGAGCCGAATCAACGGTCTGACCCCGCAGAATGTGGTGGTGATCAATGCCAAAGGCGACCAGATCCCTTCGCAGGTGATCTATGCCGGCGATACACTGCCTCAGTCGTTGATTTTCCAGACCACCGTAGGCGCGGACAGCTCTTGCCAGGTTACTGTGACCACGGGGGTACGCAGCAACTATAAGGAGCGCGTCTTCGGACGTTTTGTCCCTGAGCGGTTGGATGATTATGCTTGGGAAAACAACTGCGTGGCATTCCGACTCTATGGACCTGCACTCGCGGCTTCGATGGTGAGCAGCGGGATTGACTACTGGGCCAAATCAATTCCCAATCTGGTGATCAACGACTGGTATGAGAAGAATATCAGCGGTAAGATGAACTATCACATTGATCAGGGAGAGGGTTGCGATTGCTACGATGTAGGGGCTACTCTTGGCATGGGCGCTTCTGCTCCCTATGCGGATGGGAAACTCTGGTTTAGTGGTAATTTCGCAAAGGCCGAGACGCTGGACAATGGTCCGATCCGCACGACGGCGAAGATCACCTACGCTCCGTTTGATGTGAACGGTCGGCAGATCTCGTTGGTCAAGATCATCTCCCTGGATGCCTACTCCCATTTCAACCGAATGGTCGATTTGTATGCAGGTGAAGGGGATACACTCTCCGTTGCGGCCGGTATGGCGATACACAAAGGGGCGCAACTCTTCCCGGGTGAAGGCTCTTTTGCACTGTACGAGCCCGCGTCGTTCTCCCCAAGTGGCAGTGATGGCCCGTTGGGTGGCGGTGTGGTGCTCCCCGGCGGCAAAGCCCAGCAGATCGAGAACGAAGCGGTCTGTGTGGCAACGGTACGAATTGGTGAACCTTTTGTTTACTACTCCGGTGCCGGAACCAGCAAGCAGGGCATTACCGCTGAGCAGTGGGCCCAGATGGTTGCGGACGAGTATAGCCGTGTGACCCATCCGCTCAAGGTCTCCCTTGAGTAGAGGTGCCGAGTGCATTTCGCTGTAGTTTGGATTTCGTGAAGCGGGTTGCAGGTGGGTAATTATCAGCAACGGACCGTTGAACGAGTTGGGGCTATGCGCACCGTGTTAGATCAGGCTGAGCGACAAAACCAGAGGTGAAGCTAATCTGTCGATAGAGCTGAGACTTTTGTTGTGAAAGTCTCCAGAGATTGGAAATAAGAAGGGGAATGCTATTCAGCATTCCCCTTCTTATTCTTATTTTTTATTTTGATGAGGCAAATCACCGGTATGAGACAATAGGGGGCTAAGAAGGTCGGATGAGTGCTTTGCTGTGAAGAGTGTTTTCTGACTTGCTATGGAGGTTGGGCAGTCGTGTTTAGAGAGGGGGGGCTGTGTCGGGGTTGCTGGTTGGGGCCCCCTCTTATGGTTAAGTGATGGGAAAAGTGAGATGTTGCCTTAAAAATGTGGTTGTTTGAATCGGCCTGTTTGTGGATGGCTTCCCCATTTTTGATTGGGATCAAAGAGAGTACAATCATGGTTGGACAGGCAACTGCTGCAAAAAATAAGAGGCTGTGACCAATCACAGCCTCTTGGAATTATTGAGTGCACTATTGTTGTAGTAAAGCTGGTTTCTCTGAAAGTTTTATCAAATTGGGGCTCCTCGGCCGCCTAATGCACTTCGTCAAATGGACGAATCAATGTATAGTATTTTGCCAGCATGTGGTCGGTCTCCCAGTAGGGGGTAAAGCCCTGAATCAGGTAATCGATATATTGCAGAGAGCTTTGTGTGATGCGTGTGGGGAGTGTCGTACGCGCCTGCTCCGGAATCTCGACCCGGTAACCGTTGCCGACTGATGTGAGAGTAACCCCTTCGGTCAGCTCCCCTAATTGTGCCAGTGCTGCCCGTAAGGAGCGATCGAATTGCGCCGAATCGATCCCTGTGGCAGGCTCAACGTAAAGCTGCGGATAGTCGGCCTGCTCTTCAACCAAGGTTAAAATCGCCTTCTCTCCCCGTAACGAGAGTTTCCGATAAGGCAGGCGAACAGGCGTGGGGATGCCTGCTGACACAGTTTGATTGGTTGTGGCTGCATCTCCTTTTTGTGAACCCGACGTGTTCTCCTTTATCGGCAAATAGTAGCGAACGCTGAGCGTTGTATGTACGCCGTTCAGTACATAGGCCAGCTCTCCGTTGCCGGGCAATCGCAGAGAGTCTCCAGTCAACTGAGCCTCTAATTCTGCTGGCAGTGCGGTGGCTCCACTCGCTTTCAGGTACTCCTGTTTGGAGAGAACAACCGATGAACGTCGGGCCGCGGTGAACTGGATCTGACGTTCGTAGTTGATCCGTTCACGTCCCAGCAGGGCCAGTTGGATCAGGTCGATGCGCGGAGCCGCAGCTAACAAAAAAGCGTAACGCATTCCCAACGCATCGGATGGATAGCCCCATGTGTCAACCATTTCGGCAGTGTTGGGGTCAGGAGTGGCGTCGCTTTTACTGGAGGCCAAAGCTGGAGAATTTCCAGACCAGGGAGAGAGTAGTGGCAGTACACTTTCGGAACGAACGGAGGGATCATCGGCAGAGCCACACAGTTGGATGCCGTAAAATTCCGGTGTCCGGGCCAGCGCACGCTGGATCATCGATGCAATCTCATACCGTTCCGGAGTCAGCTCTCCGATCAAAGTCTCCTGTTTGTCGGCCAATTCGGTAGCCTGTCTCAATTTGTTGAAGTCGGCGGTGTTGGCGGCCAGCGGGGCACTGGATAGAGTGTTCAGCCCGGCTTCGATGCAGGGAAAGAGATATTGCCCGGTTGTGGCGGTGCGTCCAGATAGCAACACAATGTTGCCCGGGCGTTTGGCCAGCAATCGTTCGAGTGGATCCCCCTCACTTTCGACCACTTCGTTCCAACTGGTTGCCGAATCAGTACGGCTGTTGAACTGTTCGATGCGAGAGAGGTATGCGTCCAAATAGGCATCCTCGGTGGCAAACACATGTACTGTACGATCATAGATCGAATCCATGCGGTATTGTACCAAGGCAATCTGCTCATCCGCGGGGGCCAAAACGATCAGCTTTGCCTCGCCAGGCGTGTCGGTAAATTGTCCCTCCTGAGATAGACAACTGCTCAGCAGCAGGGCAAGCAAGACATAGGACAACTTTTTCATGTTGTGTATGGAATTTTGGACCAAACGATCCGGATTCATGAAATCTTAGCCTTGTAACTGTTCGTCCGGAGCGAATTCGATCGGATCGAAGCCGGTGCGGTTATCGAGACGGAATCTGAGGTAGGTGATGGGCACCCTCTGTGCAAGAAAACGTTTCTCGTAGGTGGTTTTGATCGACAACAGCTCATCGGCAAAACCGGTGCCGTAAATGTCGGTATTGGCCACCTCGATAGGAAGTTGGTTCCCTTCGGCTACCGCACGGGTATAGTCATGCAGGTGGCGGCAATCACTTTTCAGATGGATCAGCCCTCCCGGACGTAAAAAACGAGCATATCGGGTCAAAAATTCAGGAGCCGTCAGACGCTTCTTGACTCGACTTTTGCGCAGTTGAGGATCGGGGAAGGTGATCCAGATCTCATCTACCTCTCCCGGCCCGAAACAGGAGTCGATAAATTCGATGCGGGTGCGGAGAAATCCGACATTCCCCATCTGCTGTTCTGTTGCGGTTTTGGCTCCGCGCCACATGCGGGCCCCTTTGATATCGACGCCAATAAAGTTTTTATCCGGGTAGCGCTCGGCCAATGCAACGGTGTACTCTCCACGACCGCATCCTAATTCAAGCACGATCGGATTGGTGTTGTGAAAAAACTGGTTGCGCCATTCGCCCTTCAGTTTGTAGTCGGTGCGGAACACCTCTTCAAAAGCCGGTTGTACCATGCAGCCGAAGGTGAGATTTTCGGCAAAACGTCTCAATTTATCTTTTCCTCGAGCCATAGGTCGGATTGAAAATGCAAGTTAAGTGATTGATGGAACTTATCTTTGTGGTATGTTGGAATTGCGTTGTTTTATTATTGAGTCTGCAATCAAGAGGTGTACTGTTGAGTAGGATGCATTGCCGCTTTGATATCGTATTGTATAGATCCATTGTACGGCGTGTCATTTCGAGTAGGGTGTGTGCCCTGTTTGCTCATTATTTTTTGTCAGGGGTGTAACCTTCTCTTGTTGTCATTTGTTGTAGGCCTGCAATTGTATCTGATTTAGTCTCCCTCTATGAACACGGCTTTAACAATTAGGGTGCTGTCTGAGCAGGGTGAGAGCCTGGTTTGTCCCTTCACTGGGTTATCGAATGTCGATCCCCACGGCTGCAACCCCCTCAATACCTTTTTCGCTTTGGCGAGCGACCTCCTCCGGATTACTCGGAGTGGGCATAACCGGGGTAAAGGTAAATAGATATTGTCCCGGTTTGGCCAGTACCATGCGCGTTCGCAACAGCTCCTCCCGATCAAAATAGAGCTTCGATTCAGGCGGCGTATCAAAAGCGTGTATCGTCAACGTATCGTGCCATTTGTACCCTTCCGGCGTGGTGGTGGTTACCGCTAACCGAAGCTGATCGTAACCGAAATCCTGACGCAGACGGGCCAACACATACAACGTGCGCTCGGTGGTGGTATCCTGATTCTCGAAAATCACCTCCGTGCCTCCCCTCCATCCGTCCGGATCGAGGTCGGCTACATGGATTTCATGCGGCATGACACAGCCCGTGAGTACCATTAACCCGATTGCCATACCGAAGTTCCGATACGTCCAGCGGTGATCTCCTCTTGGTTTACTTATCATGATATTAAAATGGTCCACATTAACGTCGATTCAAAAATGGTCGCCTGCAACTGGGCCTCCTGAGTGCAACCATGTAGGCGTAGTAGCGTTTGTAGGTTACCATTCTTGGGTAGTCGTGTAGAGTGTGGCAGCTCCAGTGTTTGAACATGTTGTTTGTCCTTAACGTGGCCGTAATTGAAGGTGACAAAATTTTTTGCCCATCCTTATCCTCAATCGCTGTTGCTGTCCGTTGGTCGTTGCCCCTGCTTGCACTGTCCGTATTTCTTTAGAAAACGTGCTGAGGAACTTGATTTAATGTCTGTCAGTTGAATCAGCTCATGCAAGTCTCAGGTAGCGTTCTGCAAGGTTAGCTATTGAGAAAATGTTGCGCGTATGTAACAGGCTGTTATCAACGTCCAAAACAGAGTTACCGATCATGTAGTACCCCCGCTTCATGCAGCACCCGTTGTCTATTGACGATTCCGATTCCGGTTGCGGCGGCGAGATGCATCGTTGCGTGCGGACTCCTCTCCTTCAGGACGGTTCGGCCGTTGAGGGCGTGCTGTACGCTCTTTAGGCTGCTCCCCACCGTTATTACTGTTGCCCCCGCTGTTACCTCCGCCGTTGTTGGAGCCGTTACGGTTTTCCGTTGTGTTGTTGCGTTCGTTTTGCGACCGCTCCGGACGGTTTCCTCCACGACGGCGATTGTTGCGGGAACGATTATCCCCCTCTCGCCGTGGCGTATTGTTCTTCTCTGCGGTGTTGTTGCGCTGTTCATTGCCCTCCGCAGCTTTGGCTTGGGGCTCCGCACTGCGCTTGTCCCGATTCGTCTCGTTACGAGAGTTACGGGTGTCGTTGTCGGAACGTTTGCGATCACGGCCCCCTCGACGACGCTTCTGCTTGTCAAAGCGGGTGAGGCTATCCTCCCCGATACCGTCTGAGAAGGTCAACTCCGGGCTCTTTGCCGAAAGATCGACGTCATTCAGGCGATCGGGTTTGATCCCCTGTCGGTTGAGGTGGATAATCTCCTTAACCCGATCCACGCTCAACGGTTGCATTCCGCCTACCGCGTGCGGATCACTGCTGAACCACATCGTGCGGCTCAGAATATCGGTTTTGACCAGATAGTACTCGCCATCCAGCACCTGCAGCGGTTCCCGAACTCGTGGGAAATCTTTACGGGCATCGAGGTAGGTGTCCAGCTCGTAAATCAGGCAGCACTTGAGCTTGCCACACTGTCCGGCCAGCTTCTGCGGATTGAGCGAAATCTCCTGATGCCGGGCTGCGTTGGTGGTAACCGATACGAAGCTCGAGATCCAAGAGGCACAACACAACTCTCGGCCACAGGAACCCAGCCCTCCGATTCGTCCTGCCTCCTGACGCGCTCCAATCTGCTTCATCTCGATGCGAATGCGGAACTGCTCGGCAAAAATCTTGATCAACTCGCGGAAATCGACCCGCTCGTCGGCAATGTAGTAGAAGATGGCTTTGATCTTGTCCCCCTGGTATTCGACGTCACCAATTTTCATGTTCAGCCCCAGCTCGGCAGCAATTTGCCGGGCGCGGATCATGGTCGAATGCTCCAGCGAAATGGCCTCCTGCCACTTCTCGATATCACCGGGTTTGGCTTTGCGATAGATCTTCTTGAACTCGCCGTTCTGAGGGTTGAACCCGACACGCTTCATCTGTTTGGCCACCAGATCCCCAGTAAGCGAAATAATACCGATGTCGTGTCCCGGTGAAGCCTCGACGGCCACAATGTCCCCCGTCTTGAGCGGCAGATTATTGACGTTGCGGTAAAAACTTTTACGGGTATTCTTGAAACGTACCTCGTAAATATCATTCGGAAAAACCTCTGGCATCCCTTCGAGCCAGTCGGTCGATCCGAGCTTGAAGCAACCGGGATGGATCTGGGCCGTCACCTCGTCGTCACAACGACAGAATGAGCAGCCTCGCCCAACATCGCGTTTGCAACGGCAATCGTCGTCGATCGCTTTGGTAATATGTTTGTCGTATCTTGAATTCATCGGTTTGTGCAAATCGGCAGGAAGCTCCTGTCCTATATATATTGGATTATGTCGAAATCTTGTTGGTCAGGCTCCAAACAGGTCAAGTGTGTTGGCTGGCAGACAACAAGACGCTATGCAAAGATAATAAAAAAAACGAGATTGCCGCGGATCGTCGCGGTTTCCGCGAGTGACTGTACGTCCACTCGTTCGTTCCGTATCGATGTATTTGGAAAGGGCTGTGCGTTGTGCTGTTCGAGTCTGGCGAAAGATGACAAGCCGACATTTTTGGTATAGTAAAGCCTTATTTGATAAGTGAAGCTTTTCAGGGTGTGAACTGGCGCTATTGCGGCATGGGGTAGATGAGAGTTTGCGATCTCGTTTTGCAGGATTGTGATTTGGGGAGGGATTTGGTGAGTGAAGATCGCCGGGCGAAAATTTTGTTGGTTGTCATCGGCCGGGTGGTCAGTGAGTGCCTGGAGAAAATGGGTGTTGGTACAGCAGGTTTGAGGTCGTATCTGTAGTGGCAGTTCAGCTGTTTTTTGTTCTTGGTAATCTCTTCAATAAAAGAACGAGTGTAGGAAGAATCCCCAAAAAAACATTAAATTTGGTGTAGAACCTAAACGAACTTACTATGAACGTTAACAAGCTGTTGGATGCGCTGGCTTTGCGCCATCCGGGTGAAAACGAATATTTGCAGGCCGTGCGGGAAGTGCTCGTTTCGGTCGAAGAGGTCTACAATCAACATCCCGAATTCGAGGCAAACCAAATCGCTGAACGGTTGGTAGAACCCGATCGTATTTTCACCTTCAAAGTGCCCTGGGTCGATGACCGGGGCAAAGTGCAGGTCAATCTGGGGTATCGCGTGCAGTTCAACAATGCGATCGGCCCTTACAAAGGTGGCCTGCGGTTCCATTCGAGTGTCAATCTGAGTATTCTGAAATTTTTGGGGTTTGAACAGATTTTCAAAAACGCCCTGACCACATTGCCTATGGGCGGTGCCAAAGGCGGTTCCGATTTCAACCCCAAAGGGAAATCCGATGCAGAGATCATGCGCTTTTGTCAAGCCTTTATGACCGAACTGTGGCGATATATCGGACCGGAAACCGATGTGCCAGCCGGTGATATCGGCGTTGGGGGACGTGAAATCGGATACCTGTATGGCATGTATCGTAAGCTGGCCCGTGAAAATACAGGCGTATTGACCGGAAAAGGGTTGACTTACGGCGGATCGTTGGTGCGTCCCGAGGCGACCGGTTTCGGGGCAATCTACTTTGTGAAACAGATGCTGGAACGGGCGGGCGACCAACTGGCAGGGAAGGTGATCGCCATCTCCGGTTTCGGAAATGTGGCTTGGGGTGCTGCTCTCAAAGCGTTGCAGGAGGGAGCCAAAGTGGTGACGATCTCCGGGCCGGATGGCTATATTCATGACGAAGCGGGACTCGATAAGGAGAAGATCGCCTACATGTTGGAGCTGCGTGCCTCCAATAACGATGTGGTGGCTCCGTTTGCGGACCGGTTCCCCGGTGCAAAATTTATCGCCGGACATAAACCCTGGGAGGTGAAGGTCGATATTGCGATGCCGTGTGCCACCCAGAACGAACTCAATGGCGAGGATGCGGCAAGGCTGTTGTCCAATGGGGTGCAGTATGTGGCTGAGGTCTCTAACATGGGGTGTACGCCTGAGGCGATCGATGCCTTTATCGCTCACCGTATCGTGTATGGCCCGGGTAAGGCGGTCAATGCCGGCGGTGTGGCCACCTCCGGGTTGGAGATGGCTCAGAATGCCATGAAGTTGAATTGGGGTGCCGCAGAGGTGGATCGCCGCCTGCACGAGATTATGGCGTCGATCCATGCTGCCTGCGTGCAATATGGAACTGAACCGGATGGCTATATCAATTATATGAAGGGGGCCAATATTGCCGGCTTCATGAAGGTTGCCCATAGTATGGTGGAACAAGGTGTGCTTTAATTTTAAGGGAAGGTTTCGGGAGTGTTATAGTTATACGAGAGTTGGACGATACCGCGCGTGTGATTCCTGGGTATGAGCGATGTCTTGGTCACGGCGCTACAGGTGTGACGAGCGGATCGGCGTCGGTCGTTACTGGCAGAGCATTTTGGGGGCGTCTTGCAAAAGAAGTTAGAGTTGAGTGTGCCATTTGTTGCGGATCATGTTCTCTAAGGAGTGGGTAGCCTTCAAAGAAATGATCATGCTGCAGATGGCGATGAAGTTCAGATAGGGGCGGCTTTTCGAATTATGCGCTCAGTCCTGTGTGATGACTACGAATGCAGGGAGATCGAGAGGACATTGGGGAGCGGTAACGTGTAAAAGGAACAGTGCCCTGCATGATCGGCCCTTGTAGTCGGCCGGTGAGGTGGCGTCTTGTTCGTATTTTCCCCAATTGTCAATAAAAATTTTAGGAACATATAATGCTGTATTAAACATGGTGAGTGAAAAGATTAAAGGGTTGGTGGCCGCTACGGTGACCCCCATGAAAGCCAACGGAGAGGTGAATCTGCCGGCGTTGGACCGTTATGTCAAACATCTCGAGAAACAGGGATTGGCCGGTGTGTTTGTCAATGGCACGACAGGAGAAGGGCTGTTGATGACCACCGAAGAGCGCAAAGCCGTTACCGAGGCGTGGATGGCCTACAAAGACAAATTCAAAGTGATGATCCATGTGGGAGGCACCAACTACGCGGCGGCTGTCGAACTGGCTCGTCATGCTGAGCAGATCGGCGCCGATGCCATTTCGGCAATGGGTCCCTGCTTTTTGCCTCCGTATCGGGCCGAAGAGCTGGTCGCCTTCAATAAAATTATCGCTGCTGCGGCGCCCCATACGCCATTTTATTATTATCACATTCCGGGAACCTCACATGTCAATGTCAATATGCTCGATTTCCTGAAATTGGGTGAAAAAGAGATTCCTACACTGCGCGGAATCAAATATACCACCTACGACTCGATGACCATGCAGGAGTGTATCGCCTATCGGAATGGCTATTACGATATTCTGCACGGCCATGATGAGACCATCCTGACGGGGTTGATGCTGGGTGCGACGGGTGGCGTCGGAACCTCGTATAGCGTGACGGGCCAACTGTATAACAAAATGCTCAATACCTTCTGGGCTGGAGATGTGGCCGGAGCGGTTAAGCTGCAGGAGGAGGCGGTCAAGTTTATCCGGGTGCTGATCAAATACGAAAATTCGGTCGTCGGCATTAAGGCAATTTTGCAGATTATGGGGGTGGATTGCGGCCCCGTACGTTTGCCGATGCGCAATCTGACCCCGGATCGCATGAAAGCGCTCGAAGCGGATCTGCGTGCAATCGGCTGGATCTGATGAAGATCAAAAACGATTGATCGACTGCAATGCGTGAGGCATTGTGCCGGTCGTAAATCCTGTCCACCGCCTTGGATGAGCCTCAAAAGTCTGTATTTCACAGAATGGATGGCTAAAACATAAACTTTTTGAGCGCTGGTTTGGCCGCTGCTGCTCACGGATTAGGTCGGGGGCGGACCTTGATATGTTTGTCGGGAAAAGATTTGTGTGCGTGCTACCGATGGGGCTGTGTTTGGATAAGCGAACAACTCTTCATAACTGTACTGCCGAACAGAATAAAACCTAAACGAATGGACCTAATGACTGTAACAACCGCTGCCGATGGGGCGATTGCAGGCGCTGCAACCGGCTTCCGACCGCTCGACTGGGTGGTCGTGGCCCTCTTTCTGCTGTGGATGCTTTGGATCGGCTATCGGTCCGGCCGCCGTAACCGTACCGCCGAAGATTATGTGTTGGGGGGACGCACGATGAACCCGGTGATGGTGGGCATTTCGCTCTTTGCGACCTTGCTCAGTACGTTGAGCTACCTGTCCTATCCGGGCGAGATGATCAAATATGGCCCTGTGGTTTTTATCGGTTTGGCCGCCTTCCCGATCGCCTATTTTCTGGTCAGCCGACTGATGATCCCACGCTACATGAAGATGAAGGTGACCAGCGCCTACGAGATCCTCGAAATCAAATTGGGCCGTGGCGTGCGCATCTTGGCAACCATCTTTTTCTTGTCGCTGCGGTTCCTGTGGATGGCGACAATCATCTATGCAACCGTAGATGTAGCTCTGATCCCTGTCTTTGGTCTGGATCCCGGTTGGGTCCCCATCATTAGTGTTATCCTGGCTGTAATTACGGTGATCTATACCACGATGGGAGGATTGAAGGCGGTCGTGCTGACCGATGTGATCCAAACCGTCGTGATGTTTGCGGGGGTGCTGCTGACCATCGGAATTATCGGCGGAAAGGTGGGCTCTGTCGGAGCCTTCTTTGAACCGCAGCTGTTTGAACATTGGCCCCCGATCGAGTGGGGGTTCGACCCCTCGAAACGGATGACGGTTGGCAATATCCTGCTGATGACTCTGGTGTGGCAGGTTTGTACGGCCGGGTCGGATCAGATGGCCATCCAACGCTATCTCTCTACCCCCGATGTGGCCACTGCAAAACGCTCCTATCGCATCTCGTTGATCACTTCCTGCACCATTCAACTGCTGTTGGCTGTGGTGGGGTTGGTGGTGATGACCTATTTTCTGCGCTACCCGCAGATGCTGGCCCCGGGAACTTCGGTAACCGCAGATGCCGATACCCTCTTTCCCCGATTTATCCTGATCGGATTGCCTGCCGGAATCACCGGATTGATCGCTGCAGGAATCATGTCGGCGGCCATGTCGAGTCTCTCATCCGGGCTGAACTCGTCGGCAACGGTAATTTATGAGGATATTATCAATCGGAATCGCAAGGAGAGCAATACCTCGTTGAAGAGTCTGCACCACATTAAATTGATTGCAATTGCGCTGGGGGTGGTTGTTGCCCTGTCGAGCTTTTTGGTCGCCTATGTGAGCGGAAATCTGCTGGACGTGGTGATCAAAGTGGTCAATTTAGTGGTGGCTCCGCTCTTTGTGCTCTTCTTTATGGCGCTGTTTGTGCCGTGGGCCACATCACGAGGAACAGTTGCCGGCGGGCTCTTCTCCATGCTGGTGGCGGTGCTGATCGCCTTTATCGAGATCTTTGGCATCACGGCCTTGTGGATTATGCCGGTCGCCCTGGTGACCGGCATCCTGTCCGGGATGCTTTTCAGCTGGATCGATCGCCGACTGATTCGTCGCGGAGTGCTGCCCGCAAAACAGCAGCAGGCCAAATAAAAGGGGTGAGCTTTCCGGAATGCTGCGAGGTGATGGATGGAGTGGTCGCGGTCGGTTGGATGTTGTTGTGCAGGGCTGGGGGAAAAGACATGGTGTGGTCGGAAGTGATTGGTGCGTGTTGCCTCGATTTATAGGTTGATATATAAAAAATACGCGAGGCTATTCATTACGATAGTCTCGCGTATAGCTTAATATGTCAGCCGGTTGTGTCTGTTGCGTCGCTGCGGAGATGTCAAACCCTCTCTATTTGCAGATCACTGCTCAGCATGCGCAAAAATCGAGTGGGGTATATGGTGTGGCCCCAGTTGATCGTGCTCCGTTAGAAGGGCAGATCGTCCACCTCTTTCGAGTCGGCCGACTCTTCCGGCGTAAAGGTATCCAGCGGAGGTAAGGCATCCGGTGCAGGAGATGCAGCAGCAGAAGCTTTGCGAGTCATGCGCCATGCCCGAACGTCGGTGTACCAGCGTCCATTGAACTCACGCGACTCCACATTGGCGGAGATGTTGACCATCTCACCCGGCTGCAGTGTCCCGGCTTCAGCGGCCTTGTCTCCCCAAAAGCCGACACAGATCTTGCGGTTGAATTCGCCCGGCTGTTCGAAAATTACCTCCTGTTTTACCCATTCGCCCCGTGCATTAGTCCCCTTGACAACGGGCAGTACGGTCAATACTTTTCCTTCAAAGTCCATCCTTAAGCCTCCTCTTCGATGATGTCGATTTTGATAATTTTGTCCCCTTGGCGAATCTTGTCAATCACGTCCAACCCTTCGACTACACGCCCAAAACAGGTGTGAACCCCATCCAAATGGGCCGTGTTCTCACGATTGCAGCAGATGAAGAATTGCGATCCGCCAGTGTCTTTGCCCCGGTGAGCCATGGAGAGTACCCCACGATCGTGGTATTGTTTGCCGCCCGAAGTCTCGCACTTGATGGTGTACCCCGGGCCTCCGGTGCCGTTCCCCAGCGGACAACCGCCCTGAATTACAAACCCTGGAATAACCCGATGGAAAGTGAGCCCGTCATAAAAACCACTTTTCGCGAGCTTAACGAAATTGGCTACAGTGCCGGGTGTCTCTTTGTCGTAAAATTCGACGAACATATCGCCCTTCTCAGTGTGAATGATGCCTTTGGTCATGGTGTTGTATCAATTTGTTTTGTTTCTGTTTGTTGTCTGTCGTGATGCCCGGGAGCGACAAACCACCTCGCGGCCGGTTGTCAACGGAATCGACAACAAGATGACAAATCTTTCTTGTTTAATCGTTTATTCAAAGGGTCCTATTGTTTTGTTCGGGGGGGCGAGAGCCAATATTCGTAACAAAGGTGTTCAGTAGCTGATAACACTCCCAGCGTGAGTCGTGTCTCTCTCGTTTCGAAGCAGCTGCGTGTCCCCAAATCCTCTCGAAGCGAACCCAATCAAACTTTAAAGATAAACTTTTTTTGCATTCCGCCCAACCTTGTGGAATAAATCCATCAGAAAAGGCAGTTTACGGCAGGATGAAGCGCGTAGGAAATGTGCCCACTCTCCTTTAGGTAAGGCGTTGTTGAATTGTGAGAAGGGAGCGGCTGTTCGTCGTTTTACCGCTGTTATGGAGCCGAGACGATCTGTCCCCAGGTTAACAGCCGTGGGGAAGCTGAATGTTCGGCTTAATTGTACAAGTTGGGGCGTCCGTTTTAGAGGTCGGTGGCGGTGAAAATCAGATGACATTCAACTGATCGAGGAACAGCAGGACGATGACCACCGGGGCAACAAAGCGGACGATCACACGGTAATAAGGATAGATGGAGGTACCGTAACGTCCTCGCGAGGTGACCTCATCCTGCAAAGTTCTGTTACGCATAACCCAACCGGCGAACAGCACCGAAAGCAGACCTCCCAGCGGCAACATGTACAGCGAAGTGAGGTTGTTGAACAGATCGAAGATGTTCATGCCAAGCACCCGCAGAGAAGAGTCGGGGAGTTGTGACCAGAGGCACAGCGAACTTAGGGCTGCCACCACCACGACCGCAATCAAGGTGGCCGTACGGCGACGCAGGTGCATCTCTTCGCTGATGTAGAGGGTGGCCACCTCCAGCAACGATACCGATGAGGAAATTGACGCCGTGAAGAGCAGGAAGAAGAAAAGGATTCCTAATAGATAACCGCCCGACATATTGCCGAATACAGTCGGAAGTGTAATGAAGACCAGCTCTGGGCCTGAAGTGGGGTTAATTCCGTAAGAGAAGACCGCAGGGAAGATGGCCAAACCGGCCAAAATAGCGACGCAAGTGTCGGTGATGGCGATGGTGGCGGCCATTCGGAACATATTCTCCTGTTTTGGGATGTATGAGCCGTAGGTGATCATCGTGCCCATGCCGAGACTCAGCGAGAAAAAGGCCTGGCCGAGTGCCTGCAGTACAACATGTCCATTGATCTTTCCGAAGTCGGGAGTCAGCAGGAAGGAGATACCCTCTTTGGCCCCCTCCAACGTCATCGAGTTGATGACCAACCCGATCAGTAGCAGTATCATGAAAGGCATCACCACCTTGCCGAACTTTTCAATTCCCTTTTCGACTCCACGCATGACAATGAAGGCGATAAAGGCAATGAACAGGAAGGTCCAGAACATGGAGCCGTAGCCCTGAGCAACATAGTGATCGAATCCTTGGCGGATCTGTTCGGAGTTGTGGTTGAGGAAGCCGCCGGTGATGGCCACCTTCAGGAAGTGAAGTGCCCAACCGGCAATGACAGCGTAAAACGAAAGAATGATGGTCGAGGTGGCGATGCCGAGGTAGCCTGCCCCGTTCCAGTATCCGCGTGGCGAGAGCCGACGAAAGGCTCGCAGTGCATTTGAACGGGTGTGACGACCGATGCTGAACTCCGTCAACATGATCGGAATACAGATCAATAGGCTAAGTGTTACATAGACTAAGATAAATGCGGCACCACCGTTTTCACCGGCGATATAGGGGAATCTCCAGATGTTGCCGAGTCCGACCACCGAGCCGCCTACGACGGCGATGGCTCCGAACCGACTTCCAAAAGAGCTGCGAGGTTTCATGCTGGCTTACAATTTCAAAAATATGCCTGTTGTGGTTTGCCCTTGTGTGTTGAGGCTTCCACGTTGGCCAATGTGGTTGACTCCTCTTTGAATAGAACCAATCGGGACAAAGATAGTGAAAATGTTGATTGTCTGACAAAATGATAAAATTGCAAGACGTCGTCAGGAAATATAACGGCACTGGAAAAGTGAAAATCTGTAATCAGATGTTTGTTGTGAACAAAAATGTGAAAGCGAGGTGCGGAAGGTCCGTGCAAACTTGTAAGTTGGTGTGTGAACGAAAAAATGCGACAAAGGGGGGTGATAGGCCTGAAAGAGTTGGGTAAAGAGTGAGATGTAAACAGGTTGGGGAAAAGTGCGAAAAGGAGAAGAGTGCAGGGAGGGAGAAAGAGGGAAAGGCGTAATTACGTTAAGCGCGGCGTGGTCAGTCGTATGCTGTTTTGTTGTCGGAATTTACATTGTGAAAGGGTGAGTGTCAGTTGTTAAGGTGCGTTGTTGGTGGCTCATGAGCTCCATAGTCATTGTGTGTCGTTGCTCCCGGCGAAACATTGTGTAGTAGCATTCCAACGGAGGGCGTGGTATTTAGGGGTTTCTGCAATAATAATTTGCAACAATAAAGGGTACCCATTGACGGGTACCCTTTATTGATCGTTCAAAAATAATTAGACGGATGCTGATTATTCAAGTTTGGCTTGGATCAGGATCGGGAAGTGGTCCGATGGATAATGCTTGCCGTCGGAATCCCGCAAAATGCCATACTTCAGTACCGCAACGTGACCGTTGACAAATACATAATCGATCTCGGTGCGACCATCCAAAGAATCGGGGAGATTCATCTCGCCTCCACCAACAGGTAGCCCATTGTAACTGATCGAATTGCCCAGATCATAAGGAGCGCTTTGGGTGGCTTCGCGGGCAGAGGTGAGATGTTCCCGCATCACCTTGATCGGATCATCCTCCCACTCTGCATTGAAATCACCCGAACAGAAGACCGGATAATTACTCCCAACCTTCTCCTGAATCCGGTCGCAGATCAATTGCGCCCCATTGTGACGCGCAATTGGCCCCATGTGATCAAGATGGGTGTTGAAGTAGAAAAACTCTTTGTTGTTGTACTTGTCGTTGAATTTGGCCCAAGTGCAAACCCGATTGTATGCTGCATCCCACCCAATCGATACGGTATCCGGACGCTCCGACAACCAAAAGGTGCCACTGTCAAGCAACGCGTAGCGCTCCGTCCGGAAAAAGATCGGGGAGTGCTCGCCTTGACCTACACCATCCCGACCTGTGCCAATAGCGGTATATTCGGGTAGCGCTGCACGCAGGTCAGCCAACTGTTCGGGACGAACCTCCTGCATGCCGATGATGTCGTAATCATGGAACTTGACCAACGATGCAATCTGCTCACAACGTGTCTTCCAAGGGAACGCTCCGGTGTCAATCACCCCGCACCAGATGTTGAAGCTGCCAACCGTCATCGGGGTGGATGAACCCTCCTGTTTGCAGCCCGTTGTCCCCACAAACAGGGCAATCAACATTGAAACTGCTGCCAACCGCCCACACAAGGCTATTCTCCGCTTACTTCTTGATGTCATAGTAGCAACGTTTCGGAGAGTAAATTTTTCCCTCTTTGGCCAACTGTTTGATCACTTTGCTGGCCTCCTCTTTGTCGATCCCGGCTGCTGCCGCAATGTCTCCCGGACGCATGGCGCCCTTTTCAGCGAGTGCTTTTAAAATCTTCTCTTCCATAATCGTTATGTGTTAAATGAATACTGATTGATCTCTATGCAGTGAATCGGTTCCGAATGGCCCTGCCTTAATGATAACCGCCTGCTTGGATGTTCATTATGAGAGCTGTAAAGGTCTTGTTCGTCCTTCGAACCGATTAAGCAAAGGTAAACAAATCCGTTGGCGTGTGCAAATTTTTTTGGCGTTGTGATCGCCAGTTGTTGCAGTCGGGATGGCCTACTGTCCAATCCCTGTTTGAGGGGATGGATGCGACATCAAAAGTGTTGCTTTGTGGATCAATCGTTTGGATTGTATTCCGTATTGCTGTTGGTGAAGAGTAGGCGATTGCCCCGCATTCGTAGGATAATAGCGAAGCGAAGCGGTGAGGAACGGATTGATCACACGTTTGGGTCATGCGGGACGTGCGATTGGGTAAAGGGTGGGGGGGTGAATCGTTAATCCGTATCCTGGAAGCGTCTGTCTGTTTGCAAGCCAGTTGTGTGGTTATGACGTTAAATCCCGAATTGAGGCTATTGTGCGACTGTGAGGGGGGGCGTGGCAGGCTTCCTGTTATGGGGCATATTTATTTGCAGGATTTTCCTGCTTGAGAGCAATAAGGGGTGTCCATGAAGCTTTCCCCTTTATTTTGTTCGTTGCTTGCTATTGTGCGGGATGGTGATAGGCTGCACGTAAAATGTCTGCTGCGGCCGGACCTTCGCAAAATAGCAGATCAATGATCGAAAGGTTCGGAGCAAAAGGTAACCGATCCGAAAATGTTTGATAGTACTGCGGTGCTGAGAACGTTGGGTCGGGACGACTCAGCCGGGGTTTGGGCGAAAAATTCATCCGCAAGTCACAAACCGTGTCTGCGTGGCCCCCTTCCGTGGCGTGAGAAGTCTCCGATTCGGTTGGATTGTTCAGTGTCGTCCCCTCATAATCTTCGGCTGACCAGTAACGGTCTGTGAAGGTAATTTGTTTGGCGGCGACTCCGGATGGGTCGAGCAGCCGTAAGGTTACTTGCAGCAATGCATTGTTCAGTTCAACGAGCCTCTCAAAGCGTTCGGTAAACAGAGGAGCCAATTCCCCTTCATAGTGGTCGAAGTAGGGAGCCCCCCGGTAGGCAGATACGATGGCCTGCCAGTGCTGGTGTTGCCACCGTTTGGCGTAGTCGATGCGAATCTCGCAGGTGGGGGTGCTGACCCCGCCCGTGTGAAATACCGGAACTGTCAACGACATCACACCACCGGCTGAAAGAATATCACAACGGTTGCGCCAGCTCTGTTTGAGGTAGTGCTCGTGCAGATCGATGCAGGCGTGACCACTCAACAGCTTGGAGTAATATTGCAGATTGCCCAAATAGGCCGTCGGGAGCAGAATCATCTCAATGTACGTTGGTTTTGGTCTCGTTGGAGGGTGTTTTAGCCTTCGGATCGTTGCCGAACAGATCGATCTCACCGCGTTCGATCTTGCGGAACATGGTGGCCAACTCGGCTACCACGGGCGAGATCAGCGTCAAGACATCGTCGATATATTTTTGGCGTGAGGCATCGGTATTGCTGTTGGTATCTGTATCGGAAGTGGTGACAGGTGAGGTAGTAGAGCCTCCTTGTGCCTCGCGGTTGTGCTTGCCAGCCGATTGGATCCGCAACAAAACAACCGAATAGAGCGCCCGGAAAAACAGCTCGACATCGCTGATGTCTGAATCTTTGAGGCGGGCTTTCATTTTGGGAAGTTCAGGAGCCACCCGGCTGTACAACCGACGGTACTCTGCCCCTACAGGCAGTACTAACAGCTGGTTGTGCAGATTGTTCAGATCGGCAATCAGATGAAGCGTATGTTCCAAGTGTCCCTGTTGTTCTTTCCCCTCTTCACGCAGCAGGTTGACAATATCCATGTACCATAAAAAGGCTGCCTGTTTTTGACTCTCCGAGAGTCCCGAAGGCTGAACCAACTGCGAGTAGATTGCCTCCGGGCTGAACTGCAGAGCACGAAGCAAATCCTCTAATTGCCACAGGTACAGAATGTATTCCGCAATGTTCTCTTTGCGTGTTTTTTGTGCGGTGAACATATTTTTCCTCTATAAATGAAACGTTGCGTACAAATTTTGTATGTAGATTATCAACCCCAAGGGGCTATGGTTCCGTTCGGGGTCGAGCGGCGTCTTCCTCTACTTCTTCAAGAAGAAAATCGCGTCAGTTGCCAATCCCAATCTTTGTTATCAAGACGAATCGCAAACAAAGATAGAATTTTCTATCCATTTATTTATAGTAAAGATAGCGGGCCATATAGACTCCTATAGAAAACCTATGGGAATTTACTATCCAATGCACTTCCTTCTGGAGGCCGTTTAATCTTTTGGAATAAAAGAAAACCACTGTTTATCATCAGAAAAAGAGATGTAGGAGTATTTTATATAAGTTTAATTTGTACTTTTACAAGCATAACATTCACTACCACCATAATGGAGATACTCTATTTTGTCTTTGCTGCATTCTTGTTATCAGTAGGTGCAGGTTGGGTTATTATCCCCCGTATCGTGATGATATCCAAGAAAAAAAGGCTTTTCGATGAGCTCAGTGCCCGTAAATCCCATACGGGTATGGTGCCCCGTTTGGGCGGTGCCTCATTTTTCCCAACTTTTCTGTTTGCCTTTATGCTGACGATGGGAATGCGCTATATTTTGGGATTTGAAGTGGCCGATGATTACTTTATGGATTCCCTTTGTGAACTGATGTTCCTGCAGGCCGGTTCAACAGTCCTGTTCTGTGTGGGCATGGCCGACGATTTGACAGGGGTCGGCTATAAAGGCAAATTCTTGGCCCAAACACTCAGCGCAGTGCTTATCTGTTGTTCAGGGGTAGGCATTACCAGTTTGGACGGGTTGTTCGGCATTTACGAAATTCCCTATTGGCTGGGGGTGATTTTGACCATCTTGATCATCGTATTGCTGGCCAATGCTTATAACTTGATCGATGGCATCGATGGACTCTGCTCCGGTTTGTCTCTACTGGCGCTGTTGACTTTCGGTATTTGGTTTATCATTCATGGTATTTATGTCTACGCAATAATGGCCATGGCAATGGGTGGCGTGGTATTGGTCTTCTTCTTTTATAATGTGCTGGGAAAACGCCTCAAAGTCTTTATGGGCGATACAGGTTCGTTACTGCTGGGCTATATGATCGCCTTCCTCGGTCTGAAATTTTACAGCTTGAATGTTTCGGGTGAGTTCTTTCGCATCAATGCCGCACCTGCCGTCTTCTTGGGAGTGGTCTCAATCCCAGTCTTTGACGTCGTGCGGGTCTTCTGCGCACGTATGGCGGCTGGACTCTCACCCTTCTACCCGGATCGCAGACATATTCACCACAAATTGTTGCGGATCGGCCTGACCCATTTGCAAAGTGCCATGGTAATTGTACTTTTGCAGGTCGGTTTTATTTTGTTGAACTTCTTGCTCCGGAATGTGAGCATCAATTTGTTGCTGGCAATCAACATCCTGTTGGGATTTATGATTAATTATCTGCTTAACCTTCTGGGTGGTAGATATGTGGCCCCTCAAGTACAACAAAATGTTCCGGAACACGTTGAAGAGAATAGTGATAAATAATAGCATTTCAAATATGTTTAAGGTACGCAAAATCCGTTCGATTCTTGCTCTTGCTCTTTTTGTTGTAGCTCCCGGAATGGCGTTGGGACAGATCACGCCTGAAATGATCCAGAAGGCACGCCAAGCAGGAGCAACTGACGCTCAAATCCAAGCGGCATTGAGTGGTAATGCTTCCTCCTCGCAGATTAATGGACAGACCAATGTACAGAATCGTCGAATGATTGTCGATACTACATCGGGTCGAAAAGAGTTGGATTCAGCCATGTTGAAGCAGGTGAATCCCAATGTCTTTCAAAATCGTGATTCGTTGACTGGCCGACAGATCGAATACGAGATTGTTTGGGAGGATAACAAATTTGTCCGTCGTCCGATCCCGGTAGTATTTGGTCAGGAGATGTTCCAAAACAAAAACCTGACCTTTGCCCCCAATTACAATATGGCAACCCCCCCATCTTATGTCTTGGGTGCTGGAGATGAGGTTGTCGTTGAGGTATGGGGCCCTTCGGAATTCAATGTGAAGGAGAGGATCTCCCCCGATGGGACAATCAATATTCAAGGCATCGGATTGATTAGCTTGAACGGCTTGACCATGGCCGAAGCCCAAAACAGAATCGCTAGCAAAGTGAGTGGAGTGATGGGAGGGGCCAATGTTAAGGTCTCTTTGGGCCAAATTCGAAGTATCAAGGTAAATATTGCCGGTGAGGTTATGGTCCCCGGTACCTATACGTTGCCCTCTTTGGCTACGGTCTTCAATGCGATCTATTCGGCAGGAGGTGTTAACCGTATCGGCTCATTGCGTGCAATCAAGGTCTATCGCGATAGCAAAGAGATTGCGACGCTGGATGTGTATGATTACCTGATCAATGGTAAGTACGATACCAATATTCGTCTGGAAGATAATGACATGATTATTGTGCAGCCTTACGATAGTTATGTAACCGTAACCGGTAAGGTAAAGCGCCCCCGCATTTATGAGATGAAGAAAAATGAAACGCTCGGAGATCTCTTCAAATATGCAGGAGGCTTTACCGGGGATGCGTACAATGAAAATGTAAATGTCAAGCGTAAAACGGGTCGTCAGTATAGTATATTGACCGTGGACAAGCCCGATTTTGAAGCTTTTGCCGTAGCTGATGGGGATAGCGTTATTGTGGACCGAATTTTTGAGGAGTTCGCTAATCGGGTTGTGATTCGTGGCGCTGTGTGGCGTCCAGGTGATTATGAACTGTCCGAGCAAACCAATACCCTTTCCAAATTGATTGGACGGGCCGAAGGTCTCAAAGGAAATGAGTTTGCCCATCGTGGTCAGATCACCCGTCTGAAAAGTGATTATACTTACGAAATTATTCCATTCGACGTCCGCGAAGCTGCTACAGGTGCTAAGGATATTGTCCTGATGCGTGAAGATTCAGTCTATATTCCGACAATCCTGGATCTGCGTGAAGCTTATACAATTACAGTAGATGGAGAGATCAATAAACCGGACACTTTAAAACCGGTTATTTTGGAATATCGTGACGGAATGACGGTTGAGGATGCGATTTTATTGGCTGGAGGTCTCAAGGAGTCTGCATCATATGCGATGGTCGAGGTTGCTCGCCGTATCAAGGATCCAAAGTCAACATCATATACCGATAAACGGGCAGATATTTATACCTTCACCATCAACGATAATTTGCAAATATCACCTGAGGCGGAACGTTTTGTGCTACATCCGTTTGATGAGATCTATATCCGTCGTTCACCCGGATACAGTGCCCAAGAAAAGGTTTCGGTATCTGGTGAGGTGCTCTTTGATGGTAGTTACGTCTTGGCTACAGCTGGCGAACGACTCTCAGATATTATTAAAAAAGCTGGAGGATTTACCCCTGAAGCCTATATCAAAGGTGTAAGTGTTAAACGCCGCATGACGGATGATGAACGAACTCAAGTCGAATCGTTGATGAAGATGGCCAGAGAGAGCCGTAGTACCTCGGGCCGTGATTCAGCAGCCTTTGTAAATATCGAAATTCCTGATTACTATCCTGTGGGCGTGGATATTGAGGCTGCACTGGATCATCCGGGAGGAAGTGAAGATATTGTCCTGCGTGATGGAGACCAAATTTTCATTCCAAAGTATAATGGTACTGTGAAAATATCCGGGGCGGTGAATTATCCCAATTCTGTAGTCTTTACCAAAAGCAGACTTAAAGATTACATTTCGCAGGCCGGAGGTTATAAGCAGGTGGCTCGTCGTCGTCCGTTTGTGATCTATATGAATGGTCAAGTCGCCTCGACGCGAAGCGGTTTCTTCTGCAAACGCTATCCGAAAATTGAACCTGGTTGCCAGATTATCGTGCCTCAGAAGATTATTAGAGAGGGGAGAGGTATGGCTGGTGTGATGAGCATGGTCACTTCAACGGCTTCTTTGGCTGCAGTTGTAGCCTCGTTGGTTAATATAGCAAAATAATATAGCCTGACTCTTTGAAAATCCTTTAGAAGCCTGCACTCAGTGCAGGCTTTCTTTGCTTTTTTCAAAGATTATTCGTACTCTTGCATTGGATTTTGTATTTGTTTACAATCATTTATCAACATAAACGTTAAAGCAAGTATTATGGTTAATTACAAAGATTTAGGCCTTGTCAATACGCGTGACATGTTTGCACGTGCCATTAAAGGCGGTTACGCTATTCCGGCGTTCAACTTCAATAATATGGAGCAGTTGCAGGCTATTATTCAGGCTTGCGCTGAAACCAAATCTCCGGTGATCCTCCAGGTTTCTAAAGGTGCACGTCAGTATGCCAACCAGACGCTGTTGCGTTACATGGCAGAAGGTGCTGTACAGTATGCTAAAGAGCTCGGTTTGGCTCACCCTGAGATCGTTCTGCACCTCGACCACGGTGACTCTTTCGAATTGTGCAAATCTTGCATCGATACCGGTTTCTCTTCTGTAATGATCGATGGTTCACATCTTCCTTATGAGGAGAATGTTGCCTTGACCAAGAAGGTAGTAGATTATGCTCATCAGTTTGATGTAACTGTTGAAGGTGAGCTGGGTGTATTGGCAGGTGTTGAGGATGAGGTTAGTGCTGAGCACCACACCTACACCAACCCTGAAGAGGTAATTGATTTCGCTACTCGTACGGGTTGCGATTCATTGGCAATCTCAATCGGAACCTCTCATGGCGCATACAAATTCAAACCCGAGCAGTGCCATGTAGATCCTGCTACTGGTCGTTTGGTTCCACCGCCACTGGAATTCTCGGTTTTGGATGCTGTTATGAAGAAACTGCCTGGTTTCCCAATTGTACTGCACGGTTCTTCTTCAGTTCCTCAGGAAGAGGTTGATACGATCAACAAATATGGTGGAAAATTGGAAGCTGCTATTGGTATTCCAGAGGATCAGTTGCGTAAAGCTGCTAAATCAGCTGTTTGCAAGATCAACATTGACTCTGACAGCCGTTTGGCAATGACCGCAGCTATTCGTAAAGTATTTGCTGAGAAACCGGCAGAGTTCGATCCGCGTAAATATCTTGGTCCCGCTCGCGAGAATATGAAAAAACTCTACGAGCACAAGATCATTAATGTGCTTGGTTCAGCAGGCAAATTGGCTCGAGAGTAAAGACGTTTTTGTATGTTAATAAGAGAAGAGAAGGATATTTATCCTTCTCTTCTCTTATATTATTAGAGGATCTTGAATTTTAATGCACGATGAGGCCTATCGTTTGCGGGTGAGTTATGACATTATCTAATTATATTAACAGTATGTATTGCATGGGAATAAGTTGATATGATGTCATAATCATTGTAACTAGTAAAAATTCGTTGATATGAACCTTAATTAAATTAACAATTATATAATGCTCATTATTTGTGAGTTTTTGTATTCCATATTTTTTTCATGGCAATACTTCTAATACGTAACGGTAACAACCTTACACAGATTCTTATGACCGAATTGATAATAACATCACTTAGACTGTAAAAGCCTAATTTGTAAAATTGCCTTATAACCTTTAATTCGTTTGTAAGATATTGCCATCCACCTCGTCTTTTGATTTGTTCAGGAGATGTCCTGAGATAGTATAATATTTCTTGTATATTATAGAAGCTGGCATTGGTCATTATCATCCTAATCCATAAATGGTAATCTTCATAAAAAAGCGAGTGTTGATAGTTACCTGCTTTGAGTACTGCAGATTTACGCAGTATACATCCTGGATGACAGATCGGTGACCTGCGATGTGCTAATTTGATAATTTCGTTTGACTGTTCTGGGAGTATTTTGATGGCGATAATATTTGCCGGATCATTTTCGTATATTATTGACCAACAACTTACTACGTCATATCCTTCTTCAATCTTTTGTATTTGTTTTTCAAAACGATATGGAGGCATCGTGTCATCTGTATCCATCCGTGCAATATATTCATGCGTGCAAGCTTGCACTCCTTTTGCTAAAGAACGGCCTAACCCCAGATTCGTATCATTCTCTATTACCTTGAATATTGGGTATCTTGTTACGTATTCTTGTATGATTGAATTTAATTCAGGTGTTAAAGGCCCATCCTTAACCAGTACAATTTCAGATGGTTGTAAAGTTTGGGCAAACACACAGTTAAGTGCCTCTCTAAAATATGCAGGGACTTCGTTGCGATATATAGACATCAAAACACTAAACTCAGTCATCTGATTTTGTTTTTAATGTTTCTCATGTAGTTCGTAATCTGGTTATGTCCTTTATTTCCAATCAATAGATATATAATACGGTGAATGTTTTTTTTCGTTTTGTGCCAAAAGGTACTGGGGATCCATTGACCATCAAAATGGTGAATTGTATAGGTATTTTGTGTAGGTTTAATCGTTAAGGTTTGGTAATTTTTGGGAGAGAAAAATTCTGCAGGGAAAAGAGTTATTCCTTTAAGTTTCTGTATTTGATGCGGTGTATCTTTAAAGCTAAAATTTTGATGAAGCTGTTGTGAAAGCATGATTGGAATGGGGCGTGTGTCTAAAGTATTATTAGATTTAACGAAATGTCTATCAGTATAATAATTTAAGGCATCTTTTAGCCATTTAGTATGTCTTTCTGCTCCGATAATTGCGGCTTCAATACTTCCGGTTGAATCATAACCTATAAATGAAGTTTGAAATAGTAAATCATTCATGGACTTGCAGATTTCTACATCTGCATCAAGATAGATACCTCCATAATGGTACAGAGCATAACATCTAACGTAGTCAGCGATAAAGGCGTATTTCTTGTAGTAATATGCTTCGTCAATCCATGGTGAGTGAATTTCCTGCACTTTGCTTTTATCCCAAAGGACAAATTGATAATCAGGCAATAGTTTGTGCCACGAATCAATGCAGTGCTTGATGAGGTCAGGATAGTTGGTGCCACTTATCCAACAATAGTGAATGATTTTAGGGATCATGATTTTTTTACTTTGTATATAAATAATGAACTTACACATCGAAATTTTTGACCCATTGGAGCTTTTTGTATTATTATTTTGGGTAATCGAGTTAATGCGTATAAAATTCTGTATGCAATATACGTGCTAGTAGAATACCATCTTTTCATGTATGTATGGCCTCCTTCAATAGCTAAATAATTAATCTTTGTCTTATTGCTTCCTCCTTCTAAATGTACAATCTTAGGCCCTATTATGATTTTGCTACAGAAGCCTGCATTTGCATATCGCCGTTGTAGATCATTTTCTTCGTGATACATGAAATAGCGAGGATCAAAAAAACCTTCTTCGTCAATTACTTCTTTTCGAATAAATAAATCTGCACCAATAATAACGGGCACAATGAAGCCATCTGCTGAAATATGTCTGGGAATCTTGATTGATTTTCTATAAAAAAAATATTTTAATGAAAGATATTGCCCAAAAGAAGTGGTGACTTTCCCTGTTGCATCTTCAAGCATTGTTCCAAGACATGCTGTCGAAGGATCTTGTTGATCCATCGACTTTTTAAAAAGTGAGATAGCATTATTTTTTAGATAAGTGTCAGAGTTAAGCAGAAATATATATTTACCTCTAGCTTTTGTTAGGCCTAAATTGTTTGCTCTGCCAAAGCCCAAATTTTCATTACTATATACGTATGTGATTCGGCTGTCTTGTGAAAATAATTCTTGACTTCCATCTGTGGATGCATTGTCGACCAAGATGACTTCAAATGTCGTATCTCGAGTGAACTCGAAGACACTGTCAATACAGTTTTTTGTAAGTTGCTTCGTGTTGTATGTAACTATGATAATTGAAACATCCATGTTGTTATGAAGGAATTAGTTTGAAATGATATATGTTAATAAGTAGCATTATTAATCCTATCATTAATGCGATTAGAATGCCGATACGTTTGGGTTTAACTGTATATGCAATAAGAGGGAAGCATAGGATTTCATATACAAATAACAGTTCGGAAATTCTGTTGGCGAATGTTGGAATATCTGATAAAATGATGTATGAACATAAGCCTATAGCATATATTTTTAAAAGAGCTATGGTGTATTGGTAGTGCCGTTGGATCCGTTTATACGATGCTAATAGATAAATAAATATCGTGCATCTTACAATTTGTGGCCAGCTAAGTATATTTATTTCAGTGCCTTGTACACTCATTGTTAACTCGTAGGCAGCAAAACCATTTTGTATAAACCCTATAGGGATATATTGAACCAAATGGCTTAATGTAAATCCTAAAAGTGCACAGCAGTAGCATATAGGTATTATACAATAGAATAGTGCTCGTCTGATTTTGTAAGGATTGATGAACCATAATGGGACCATGATG
>UQYM01000034.1 GCA_900545315.1 uncultured Alistipes sp. | reverse complement strand
CCTCCGTGGCTCAGTTTTTTGGCATTGCCTCGCTGGTAGGTGCATACGATGGTTTCGTTACGCTCGCCGGAGATGACATAGATGCCGTTGATAACAAATCCGCTCTCGGAGTGGCGGACACACTGCGAGTCCGAAAGCCCGAATGCACTCTTGCACATTGACAGATAGTGGATGGCATCTAACAGGTTGGTTTTGCCCGTACCGTTATCGCCGACAAAGCAGTTGATGCGCGGTGAAAAATCGATTTGCGCTTCGTGAATATTTTTGAAGTTGAGCAGGGAAAGTCTTTTCAGATACATCGTTTGGGAAAACTCTCGAATTGAAGAGCGGAAAAGCCGCTTCCTCACACAAAGGAACGAAAATATATTTGTAAACTGTTTCATTTTGACGAAAAAAGGTTAATTTTGCAGAGTTCATACAGTTCCCAATTTTAATTTTCAATAGATTATGTCAGTAAAAAAGGCACAGGAGAGCCTCGATCCCGAAGTCAAGATTCAGTCGGCGATCGGCAATACCGAGAACTTTATCATGCGTAACGGCCGTAAGCTGATTATTGCATTGGTGGTGGTTTTTGTGGTTGTCGGAGGTTTCTACGGCTATAAATATTTAGTGGTTAAACCGCGTGGAGCAAAAGCTGCTGAGATGATGTTCATGGCTGAGCAGCATTTTGCAGCAGATTCATTCCAGCTCGCTCTGAACGGAGATGGTAATTATGCAGGCTTTTTGCAGGTGATTGATAAATATGGTTCGACCCCGACAGGTAATGTTGCTCGTCTGTATGCAGGTATTTGCTATATGCGCATGGGCCAGTTCGAGGAGGCGTTGACTCAGCTGAAAAAATATGATGCTCCCAAAAGTATTCCGGGACAGGTGCTGAAGGCGCAGAGCCTGGGACTGCAGGGGGATGCATGCATTGAGTTGCAGAATTACAAAGAGGCTGCCTCTTTGTATAAGAAGGCTGTCGATGCCAGCGAAAATAGTTTGACCGCTCCTTTCTACATGAAAAAGCTCGGCATGGCCTATGAAAAGCTGGGAGATAATGCCAAAGCTCTCGATGTTTACAAAGAGATTCAGGCTTCGTACGGCAGCAGTATGGAGGCGCGCGATATCCAGAAATACATTGGCCGTCTCGAACAGTTGTAATCTGCATTGTGCAGATGCAAGTTGTGGACATTCTGTCACGCGCGTATCTGTTAAGAGAAATGAATCGAAAAGGTTTAGAATGACCCGATCAACAGTAATAAAGGTTGCCTCCTGAGGGAATGGCAACCTTTTTTAACCTTATATGAACATCAAAAAACAAGTATATGGCAACCATTCATAGAAATCTGTCGACGATTGAAGGTGTACTGCCTTCTGCAGCAGGAATGAAGTTTGGTATTGTAGTGGCGGAGTGGAATCCCAAAGTGACGATGGCTCTGCTCGATGGCGCAGTCAAAACGTTGGTTGCTGCCGGATGTGCCGAAACGGATATTACGGTAAAGCATGTGCCGGGAACCATTGAACTGACTCTTGCCGCACAATTCTTTGCAGAATATACCGATGTGGATGCAGTGATCGTGTTGGGGTGTGTTATTCAGGGTGAAACACGTCATTTCGATTATGTCTGCCAAAGTGTGACGCAGGGGGTCACCGATGTAATGTTGACCTGGAATATGCCGGTAGCCTTCGGGGTGTTGACCACCAACGACATGCAGCAAGCTCTGGATCGTGCGGGTGGCAAATATGGTAATAAGGGTGACGAAGCTGCTGTAGCGGCTATCCGCATGGCTGCTTTGCAAATCGAAATGGAGAGTGAAAACCCCGATCCCGAACACGAACGAGAAGCTGAACGTGACCGTTCTCGCCGCAATAGCCACAATGTGAATTAGTGGCCAAACGACCTGATGGGGCGCTCTCCCGGATTTTTGCGAGTATAACAACGCAGTAAAGCCCCAACGGCGAATCCATACGAGGAACGGGAAATCGAATACATCGATTTCCCGTTCCTTATTTTGTTACCAGAGGGGAAGATTGTAAAGATCCAGCGAAGGAGTTCTGTTACGGCTTTAAGGAGGTTTTGCAACGTACAAAAGAAAGCAAAGTTGACCTGATCAATAAATGGCATCGATCAGACGCTGGACCATAATGTTGAAGTAACGTTGGGGACCGTAACCATCAAAACTGATCAACCCATGAACTGAACCGGTAAATGCTTCGTCACAGCGGGTCAGCATGCCGCGCACCAGGGGCTCTTCGTGCAGGGCGATCTTTTTTCGGCGGCAGGCTTCGAAGATTAGGCGTCGCATGACACTGTCCGTCGCACCGCACTCGATCGGCGAGGTGTAAACCTCATGTCCGAAGACGAGGAACAGCGGTTCATCCTCCACATTGGTCAGCACTTGGTCAAAGTTTTCGATGACGGCTGCTCCGCAACCGTTGGCGGCAGCGACTGTTCGGCTGTAGGCAGCGATCTGTTGCGAGACCGTAGTAGGATAGCCCATGAAGAGATATTCGCAGGGCATGACATCGAGCAGGGGCCGGGTGTGCCAAATCGTATAATTGGAATAGTAGAGTGGAGTCATGGCATCCAGCATCCAGCAGGGGGACTTCTCATCACTGCAGTAGCCATAGGGATGGAGCAGTAGCCGCATGCAACTGCCGGTAGCCGGACTGCGGTTTTCGATTAACAGTCGTTCGATGCGCTCTTGCAGCAGCCGCTGATCGGGGATGGGGAAAGGTGCCGTATGCGAGGCCGGTGACAGAACCGATGGAGATGCTGAAGCACAATCTTGTGTTGCAGGGTCTGATGCCGCAAAAATTGCGGGATAGAGTGCGTGGTAGGCTTGGCTGGCAATCTCGAGATGGGTCTCCAGGTGCAGCACCTGCCGTTGCCCGGTGATGTGAATCAATTGGTAGATGGCAGGAGCCTCCGTCAGAGCTCCTTGGCGGAGACCGATCTGTTCGGGTGTGGCGATTTTGCCGTTATAGCATATCCGATCCGTATGCATGGTGTCAGGATTTATTGAACCCCGGTCAGGTTCTGCCAAAAGAGCGAGAAGAAGTTGGCATTCATCAATAGCGGAAACAGAAATCCATACAGAGCTCCGAACAGGTGGGCAAAGTGGTTGATCCGTTCTCCTTGGCGCTGCCCCATGTAGGAGGAGTATCCGACATACAGCAATCCGAAGATGATCCCGGGGATGGGAAGGATACCCAACAGGTAGATTTTTCCCCACGGGTTAAAGAAGATCGAGGTAAAGACGACGGCCGATACGGCTCCTGAGGCACCGATCGAGGCAAAGGATGGATTGTTGCGGTGGCGTATCAGGTCATAGATCGAGGCGAAAACCATCCCTCCGAAATAGAGTAGCAGGTACCATGAGTCGCCGTTTGCAATCAGTCCGATTTGGGCGTACGAGTCGAAAAGTTGTTCGATGAACTGTCCGAAAGAGAGCAATACCACCATGTTGACAGCCAGGTGAATGTAGTCGGCATGGATAAAGCCGTGGGTGATGACTCTCCACCACTCCCGGTTATGGATTACGCGATAGGGAATCAGAGCCAACCGATCGAAAAGCGAGTGGTTACGCAGGGCTGCGATTGTCACGATCAGAGTCAGAAAAATAATGATATAGGTCATGATTCAGGGTGTACTACGGTTTGATGGCGTTTGATGAGTCTGCCTTTATAGGGCATATTGAAGAACCAATATGGAATAGATCAAAAAACATGTTAAATTGTTGTGTAATACAATGTCATTCAGTCTTTATAATAGAGTTATGCGATTGTAAACGATCAGTTTATCATTAAAAGTTTTGTCTGTTCCGGTATAGATACATATTCCAAAAAACATGCAAATCACTGAGGTTGCCACAAGTCGGCCGTATCAGAAAAGGTGTCGGGTTGCAGGCGCCTTACAATGTCCTCGGCTTTATACAGTTTGGATCGGGTAATGCCAAGATCGGTGGTCAGGTGTGCACTACATCAACAGAATTTTGAGCAGAAGCTCTTTGAGTAGCTCTCCGTCGTCAGTCTGGCCGGCTCCCATCCCCTTGCTCTTGAGATCATATTCGCGCAACAACCCCAAAATGGCGAAAACCTTGTTGTTGGGATAGAGGGTCGCCGCTTGGGTGTACTCCTTCAAAAAGAATGCGTTGGGCAGTTTCAACATGCGTGCCAACTCCATATCTGAAGGCATTGGTCTCTTTTTATGGCGGGCAAGCCAATTTTGATAGTTGACAATGAAAATGCGTTGGAAATGGGTAAACAGTGCACTCAACGTCAATAGCAGCGGGTTGTCTTTCGGATTGCGTGCAAAGTGGTCTGCAATGCGCATGGCTTTGGCCATATTCTTCTCCGAGAGAGCCTTGGTCAGCTCGAAATTGTTGAAATCTTTGCTGATACCGATGTTTTGTTCGATCTGTTCGGCGGTAATGGTTTTGGTCCCCTCAGGCAGGAAGGTGAGCAATTTGCCCAGTTCGTTGGTGATCTTGGCAATGTCGGCCCCCAAATGGTCGGTCAACATGGCAATCGCTTTGGGGTCAAGCGAAAAACCTTTGCTGCGGGCATATTCGGCAATCCAACCCGGGAGCTCATAATCGCGCGGAGGAATGCTCTCGAAAACCACCCCTTTGGCCTCGATCTGCTTGTAGAGCTGCCAGCGCTTGTCCATGTTACGTTCCTTGTGGCAGAGAACAAGAATTGTCGTCGGGGAGGGCGCTTGCATGTACAGCGACAACTTGTCCAGGCCGCGGAGCTGTTGCGCCTCTTTGACGATGACCACCTGATAGGCCCCCATCATCGGAACCTGGCGGCAGAAGTTGATAATCGCACCCACTTCGCTCTCTTTGCCGTATAGGGTGATCTGGCCAAATGCACGTTCCGTCTCGTTGAGAATGCTCTCCGAAAGCAGCGAACTCAACAGATCAATGAAGTAGGACTCTTCCCCCATCAACAGATATACGGGCGCAAACTGCCGGGCAGCAATCTGCTTGCAGAGTGCCGCATACATGTCAACGGAGTCGCGAAACGTACGTTTGCCGGTTTTGGCCATAAGCTATGGATGGGATTTGTCAGTAGAGCGATTAACGGCTTTGGTGTTGGGGACGCAGGAGATCTCCGACCACTTTGACCGGTGAGAAGGTGGTAATCGGTACCTCGACAAAAATGGTGTTCCAGTGTGCCATCGAGCCGTTCCACAAACCAGGCAGCTCCTGAGCCAACAGTTCGCGTCCATTTTTCGATTTGTGGCTGATGAAGCCGGTCATCGGATCGACATATTTACGCAGATCGAAACGTTCGTTGCGGTAGTTTTTGGTGCCGCAGACCACATCGACCGGATTGAAGTGGGTGGCTGCCTGCATCAACTCCCGTTGCTCCGGAGCGATCTGAGACGATTCTGCGATCTGCAGTGATTGGCTGCCGTCAGGTGCAGAGACCCAGAAGGGGCCGCCACCCGGCTCCCCTTCGTTGCGAACCATGCCGCAAACCCGGATGGGACGATCGAGAATCTTGTACAGCCGATCAGCCTGCTGCAAAAGGCTCAATCGTGCGAAGTCTTTAGGCAGTTTCTGGCCGAGACGCTCTTCGACAAAACGGGCAATTTCGGCGATCATACCTTTGTCTTTTACACCGTTGTATAGCGTGCGCAGGTAGGAGTGGCAACGCTGTTGCAACGAGAGAAGTACCGCCCCGATCACCTTCTTGTAGGTTACGGTGTCCCCTTTCAGAGAGTCGGGCAGAACGTTGTCGATATTCTTGATGAAAATCACATCGGCATCGATTTCGTTGAGATTTTCGAGCAGAGCGCCGTGTCCGGCCGGGCGGAACAGCAGCGAACCATCCTCATTGCGGAATGGCTCACCTTCGGGCGTAGCGGCGATGGTATCGGTTGACGGCTGTTGCTGTGAATAGCTGATTTCGTAATGTACGCCGAATTTCTGTTCGAATCGGGGCAGGACCTCTTCGATACGAGCTTTGAATCCCTCCAAGTGCTCCGGCGAAACGGTGAAGTGGATCCGGGCTACCCCATTGCGGTCTGTGGCGTAGAGTGCCCCTTCGCTGAGGTGCTCCTCCAGGGCCGTGCGGTTTCCGTCAGCATAGTGGTGGAAGAGAATCAATGCTTTGGGCAGGTTGCCGTAGTTGAGTCCTTCGGGACCGATAATGCCGCGGATCACCTGTTGCGGATCGGTAGTTGATCCGATCTTTTCGTGTAACTTGTCTGCAAAGGCGAATTTGTCGATGTTGGCTACTGCCTCTTCCGAGGCGGCATTGGGTTTGCCGCTGTCGATAAATTCGAACAGGGCTTTGAACATACGAGTGGCCGCTCCCGAGGCAGGAACAAATTTGACAATTCGTTTATCAGCGGAGAGTTCGTCGTATCGTTTGATATATTCGGCCACCTTTTCGGGGGTGAAGGTGCGAATGCCGTCTCCGGCTACCGCAGCACGGTCAATGTGCAGATAGGGGAATCCGGAACGGAAATATTTCATTTGGCGCTCAACCTGTTGCAGGGTAAGGCCGTGAGCTTCGATTTGAGCTAAATCTTTTTCGGTAAACATCTTGATTGTGTTTGAATTGGGTCTTCAGCGAAGGTGCTGTCTTCCCAGCGCCTTAAAACCTGCTAAAGGTACTCAAAAAATGGCGTATAAGCAGCATCCGTGTCGGAAAATTATTTGGTCAGGGGTTGGTGTCTGTTCACCCCTTTGAAAGTGAGGGGTTGCGGAGGGGAACTTGGCCTGATTTGCAGTGGACAGAGATGGTTGTTGTGAATTTTGATGCAATGCGTTATTTTTGTATTATTATAGACTTGTTTTGCACAGTTGAGGGGGAGAATTACGTCAACGTTGAATAGTGTTGGTCGCTGCCTGCGTGAGAAGGCTTCCCCCGTCCAAGAAGCATCGAAGTCGTAACGGAGTTGCATTATATTAGATCGGAATCGAAGCATAATGGTTTATGGTTCGATAGGAATGCACGATAAGATGTCTTAGACAAACAGGCGTATTTATATCAAAACAAATGGAATTTAACCGAACTCCCATATCTCTCAAGGCCATGAACAGCTTCAGTGTCGAGGCCGTTGCAGCCGGATGTGTCAAATTTGCCGATGTGGAGACCCTGCGTGGCTTTTTTGCCGAGCAGCGCACTTCGGGTGAGTCGTGGTATGTACTCAGCGGAGGAAACAATGTATTGTTTACCCAGGATTACCCCGGCGTAATCTTGCATCCGGTATCTCAGGGAATTACATTGCTGGGTGAAGAGAACGGCAAAGCGCTGGTAAAGGTCGAAGCCGGAGTCGAGTGGGACGATTTTGTCGCTTGGGCGGTCGATCATGGTTATGGAGGGGTCGAGAATCTCTCGTTGATTCCGGGTTATGTGGGTGCCGCTCCGGTCCAAAATATCGGGGCCTACGGCGCTGAGGCGAAAGATACCATCCGCGAAGTGGAATTTTACAGTCCCGAGAAGGATCGGATCGAGGTGCTCTCTGCGCAGGCGTGTGCGTTCGGTTACCGGGACAGCATCTTTAAACGAGAGTTGCGGGGCCGAGCCATTATTCTCTCGGTAACCTTTGCGTTGGATCTTGTACCGGTGTTTAGATTGGGTTACGGAGATCTGAAGGCCAAAGTCACAGAAGCCGGCGGCCCCACCTTGCATACGGTACGCGATGCGGTGGTGGCAATTCGCCGTAGTAAATTGCCTGACCCTAAAGTGTTGGGGAATGCCGGCAGCTTTTTTAAAAATCCGGTGGTTTCACGGGAGATGGCCGAACAGCTCAAAAGAGCGTATCCCGATATGCCCAGCTACGAAGTGGGGGGCGATCGCGTGAAATTGGCTGCCGGTTGGTTGATTGATCGGGCTGGGTGGAAAGGACGTCGGGTAGGTAATGTTGGCGTGCATGAACATCAGGCGTTGGTGTTGGTCAATTATGGCGGCGGCACCGGGAATGAGGTGTTGGCGTTGGCTCATCGTATCCAACAAGAGGTGTATGACCGATTCGGGGTCGAGATCGATATGGAGGTCAATGTGCTTTGATTAGTGCGTATTGAAAATTGATAGGAGGGGTTATGGAGACGTTGCAGAGCAAATTTGAAAATTATGTGTCCGGACACAGCATCTGTTCGCATGATGATAAAATCTTGTTGGCAGTTAGCGGTGGGGTCGATTCGATGGTGATGTTGTCGCTCTTTGCCGAGGCAGGCTATCAGATCGGGGTGGCACACTGCAATTTCCAGTTACGGGGCCCCGAAGCCGAGGAGGATGAACAATTGGTCGCCGATACGGCCGAAAAGCTCGGTGTTCCACACTACAATATCCGTTTCGATACGCTCAAGGAGATGGAACAAACCGGGGAGTCGGTGCAGATGGCTGCTCGCCGTTTGCGTTATGCCTGGTTCGACAGTCTTTGTGACCAGTATGGATACCAGCGCATTGCCATTGCTCATCACGGCGACGATTCGGTCGAAACCTTTTTGATCAACCTGCTGCGTGGTACAGGGTTGAGGGGATTGACCGGTATCAGCGTGATCAACGGACGGTTGATTCGGCCGCTGCTCTTTTCGACCCGCAAGGAGATTCTCGATTACGCTCTGCATAACAATATTCCGTTTCGGGAGGATTCCTCGAACTCCTCGACTAAATATTTGCGCAACAAAATTCGTCTGGGGGTTGTGCCCCGCATCAAAGAGATCTCCCCGCAGTTTACCGAAACGATGTCCTCCAATGTCGAACGACTGACGGCAGCTCAGGGCTTTATTGACCGCAGTATGGCTGTGTTGCGGCAGCGAGTGGTCACCGATGAGGGCGATCACCACATTATCGAGGTGGATCGGATCGATCCCATGTTGCCTGTGCAGTTTGTGGTGTATGAATTGTTGCGGGGATTCCACTTTAATCCCGATGTGATCAATCAACTGTATCACAGCTTCGAGACCGGAGAACAAAGTACCGGAAAAAGATTCTATTCGCGTGATTATGCAGCCTATATCGATCGTCGTAGAATTATCGTGATGCCCATTCCTTCGGACGATGTTTGTGAATTGGAGGCCAATGAACAGACCCATCGCATCTGTTGCGGAGGCAATATCATTCGGTTTGAGCATCTGGAAATTGATGACCTGGAGACTTTGCGACAGCCGGATAATGTGGCGTTGCTCGATGAGCAGAAACTGCACTACCCGTTGCATGTCCGACGTTGGCGCGATGGGGATACCTTTATTCCGTTCGGGATGTCGGGCCATAAGAAGGTGAGCGATCTGTTGATCGATAGCAAAGTGTCGTTGCCCGATAAACAGCGCCAATTTGTCGTGCTCTCCGGAGATGAGATCGTCTGGGTGATTGGCCGTCGGGTCGATGAACGGTATCGGGTCGATTCCAACACTGAAAATGTGCTGCGTCTGACGGCCGATATCGATCCAGCTTGATCTGGGCTGAAATTATCGGAAAATTGTCTGCTTTCCAGTTTGGCACTCTGCCTATTTTTTATAAATTTGTAAAGCCTCGTATCCGTCCAACTCGAGTCCGGCATAAATCGGTTTGGAGTCTGGAGGGGCGGGAATATGTCTATGTTCACGGACCCGGCCGTAAGAGTGGTATGGACGATTGCTAAAAGGATGTGAGTGTGGAAAATGATGGGGCAGTTTTGTCCGGTCGGATGGAAATATAGAAGGCTTGGTGTGCCTGGAGAGGATGTTTCGGGCCATGCAAGACATTCAAGACATTGTCAATAAAATGCAAATCAATAGATAAACTAACTTAAATCGAAACCAAATCAGATGAAAGATGTAACGACAATGGCCGCGAATAATATCCGTATTTTGGCGGCCTCGATGGTAGAGAAGTCTAAGTCGGGACACCCGGGCGGAGCCATGGGCGGAGCTGATTTTATTAACGTTCTCTATACCGAGTTTTTGAAATATGATCCCGATGATCCGACCTATCCTTTCCGTGATCGTTTCTTCCTCGATCCGGGCCATATGTCTCCGATGCTCTATTCGGTGTTGACGTTGGCTGGATATTTCTCGTTGGATGATCTCAAACATTTTCGTCAGTGGGGAAGCCCCACTCCGGGACACCCTGAACTGGATCTGAAACATGGTATCGAAAACACCTCCGGACCGCTGGGTCAGGGGCATGCCATGGCGTTGGGTGCAGCCATTGCGGAGCGTTTCATGGTGGCTCGTTTCGGCGAGTGGATGGCTCACAAAACCTTTGCTTTCATCTCCGACGGCGGCATTCAGGAGGAGGTTTCTCAGGGTGTCGGCCGTATCGCCGGTCACCTCGGACTGCACAACTTTATTATGTTCTACGATTCGAACAACATTCAGCTCTCAACCAAAGTGGATGAGGTTTCGACCGAAGACATTGTGGCCAAATATGAGGCGTGGGGCTGGAATGTGATCAGCATCGACGGAAACGATGCCGGTGAGATCCGTATGGCGTTGAATCGTGCGATCAATGAGACCGAGAAGCCGACCCTGATCGTTGGTCATACCGTGATGGGCAAAGGTGCACTCGGAAAAGATGGCGAAAGTTTTGAAAATAAAGTTTCGACTCATGGTCAGCCCCTGACTGCTGCCGGTGCCGATATTGCCAAGACGGTGGCCCATCTGGGTGGTGATCCCGAAAATCCGTTCGTGATTTTTGATGAAGTAAAACAGCTCTATGCAGATCGTGCCGCAGAGTTGCGCAAATGGGTCGCTCTGCGTAAAGATGAGCAGAAGAGCTGGACAGCCGCCAACAGTGAGCTGGCAGAGATTCTCGATGGCTTCCTGCAGGGTAAATTGCCGGAAATTGACTATCTGAATATCAAGTGCGGTGAGAATGTCGCTACGCGTGCGGCGTCGGCTGCTGTATTGGGAACGTTGGCTGAGAATGTCGAAAATATGATTGTCGCTTCGGCCGATTTGAGCAACTCGGATAAGACCGACGGTTTCCTCAAGAAAACACATGCACTGACCAAAGATGATTTCGGGGGACGTTTCCTGCAACCCGGTGTGTGCGAGTTTACGATGGCTTGTATTATGAACGGTATTGCCCTGCATGGCGGAATTATTCCAGCTTGCGGTACCTTCTTCGTCTTCTCGGATTACATGAAACCGGTACTGCGGCTTTCGGCGCTGATGCGTTTGCCGGTGAAGTTTATTTGGACACACGATTCGTTCCGTGTAGGCGAGGATGGCCCGACCCATCAGCCGGTTGAACATGAAGCACAGCTGCGCCTGATGGAGCAGTTGCGCAACCACCGGGGCGAACGTTCGGTTGTCGTGTTGCGTCCGGCAGATGCCCGTGAGACGGTAGCGGCCTGGAAGATCGCGATGGAGGAGCAGCGCCCGACGGCCTTGGTGCTCTCTCGCCAAAACATCAAGGATCTGCCGGCCCTGCACGGTAATCGTGCCGAAGAGGCGATGCAGGCTGTGAAGGGCGCCTACGTGGTGATGGATTGCGAAGGAACACCGGATGTGATTCTGTTGGCAAGTGGTTCAGAGGTGGCTACGTTGGTGGATGGAGCTGAACTGCTGAAAGCTGATGGTGTCAAAGTACGTGTCGTTTCGGTTCCGTCTGAAGGCCTGTTCCGGGATCAGAGTCAAGAGTACCAGCAGAGCGTGCTGCCGGCCGGTGTACCTAAATTTGGTCTCACCTCAGGACTGCCTGTTACGTTGGCTGGCCTGGTAGGAGGTGATGGAACGGTTTATGGCCTGGATCATTTCGGCTACTCGGCTCCGGCCAGTGTGCTGGATGAGAAGTTCGGCTTCTCTGGACAAAATGTTTACAACCAGGTGAAAGCGATGCTGAAAAAATAGTACATAGCTTTTTATATCAACAGGAGCGTGGAAGACCCTTAGTTTAAAGGGTGTTTTCCACGCTCTTTTATTGAGATATGGGCAGTGCGGACTGGGATGGATTGCGTGAACTCAGCAATAACCGGTAAGAAGCGTGTCTCGTTGATAGAGGGGGAGTGGTACGCTTATTGGGCTTGGACTGCTTTTTCTTCTGGTTGAGTGGGTGGATTTGAAGAATGTTGGATAACTGGACGTGAATGGAGGAATGATCTGCGAATGATTGGGCGGGTGCAGGACCATATCATGCAGAGAGGCAAAGCGCATCAGTAATGGCCAAGGCCTCTATGACTTACAAAAAAACAGTGCATTCAATAGAGAATGCACTGTTGATGTAGTGAACGTCACGTATGTGTTAAAAATTAGCCTTTACAACAGGTCAAACAGCTTTTCGAGTTGCATGCTGCGAGACCCTTTGATGAGAATGAAACGGTTGCGTAACGGATGGGATGTCAGGTGCGCATGTAAGGCGTCTGCATCTGTAAAATGGTGAAATTGCCCAGACAATTCGCCTGAACTTTGGGGTGAGGCAACTGTGTTGTGTTCTGAGGATGTTGCAGCAATGTTGTATGTTTCAGACTTTCCAGCGCGTGAAGCATCGGCCGTCAATGCATCCCCGAAATGTTGGCCAACCAGATAGGCCTCTTCGATCCCCAATTGTTGCAGCAGTGAGAGGATTCGTTGGTGCTCGTCGGCCGAGTAACTGCCCAATTCAGCCATGTCGCCCAAAATTACCGTCTTGGGCAAATCCGAAGCCGATGAGGCAAAGTTCTCAAGAGCAGCCTGCATGCTGGAGGGGTTGGCATTGTAGGCATCCTTAATCAGGGTGTTGTATGCCGTTACCTGTTTTTGTGAACGGTTGTTATCGGGAATGTAACTGGAGATCGCCTCAGCTGCATCTTCAGGTGCCACGGCAAAGTAAGAGGCCATGGCCAACGCAGCAGCCATGTTGTTGAGATTGTAATCACCGACCAGATGGCTGTGAATGGTCTCGCCCTCCCATCGAACGCCGATAAATTCACCGTCGTCATCACGTTCCAACTGTTTGGCACTGTACGGTACGGCAAACAGGTCGGGTCGTTCATCAACCATCTCCTGCAGGGTTTGATCGTCCCGTAAATAGAAGGCTGTTCCACCGTTCGCCGCCAGGTAATCGAGCAGCTCGCCTTTCCCTTTGCGAATCCCTTCAACCCCACCGAATCCTTCGAGATGCGCTCTGCCGATGTTGGTGATCAATCCGAAGTCGGGTTGTGCAATTTTGCAAAGCAGTTCGATCTCGTGCTGGTGGCTGGCTCCCATCTCCACCACTGCAAAATCGGTGTCAGCCGTCATGGACAACAGCGTCAGCGGAACCCCAATGTGGTTATTCAGATTGCCTTGAGTTACGGTTGTGGCATATTTTTTCGAGAGGGTGCGTCCGATCAGCTCTTTGGTGGTCGTTTTGCCGTTACTGCCGGTGATGGCCAGGATCATGACGCCCAGTTCATGACGGTGATAGGCTGCCAAGGCCTGAAGCGCTTTCAACGTATCGGGCACCAGTACGTAGCGAGGATCCAGTTTGGGCTTCTCTTCTGAATCGTCGTCGTGCGTGTCGTGGTCGTGGCAGGTGCAGCTCTCCTGTTCATCCTCTTCGTCGTAGAGCGTATGGTTGTGGTGGTGATCGTGCCCGCATGCGCAGGGCTCCTGTTCGACGATCGGAATGATTTTCGGATTGTCGACCACAGCCAGCAGAGCTCCATTGGCAAGAGCCGTCGCTGCAAACTGATTACCGTCGAAATGCTCACCGTGCAAGGCAAAAAATAGCGACCCTGGCTCGACTTTGCGGCTATCGGTCGAAATATGCGGGTGGAGCAGAAAGGTCTCGTATAGTTCTTTCAGCGTTTTACTATCCATGATTTCGCTCATAGTCCTTCATTTGAAATTCTGAACGAGATGCCGTATCGCGTTCTTCGTCTGTCAATTCTGCCCAGCGTTGCATGTGGACTGGTGTATGTCCTGCCGAAGGCTCGTCGGACGATCGTAGTACGGTTACTAAATAAATTTGTCGCCGATTTTGTAGTTCACGTCATCGATAAATTTCTTGATGTTCTGTTCGTTCTGTTTGGGACAGATCATCAAAACATCATCCGTATCGACCACAATATAGTCTTCAAGTCCTTCGATGACGATCAATTTGTCGTTTTTCCCCTTCACAATGCAACCTTTCGTGTCATAGAGCATGCAGGTCTGGCTTTCGACATTTCCTTCGGCATCTTTGGCCGAGTGCTGGTAGAGTGAACCCCATGTACCGATATCGGACCATCCGAAGTTGCTGCAACGGACATATACGTTGCGGGCCTTCTCCATGACCCCGAAATCGATCGAGATTCCTCGGCATTCCGGATAGATTTCGTTGATCGCCTGTTGCTCTTCGGGGGTGTTGTATTTTCCTTGGGCTGAAGCGAACAGCTGTTGCATCTCTGGCAGAAACTCTGCGAGATTCTCCATGATGGTATCCACCTTCCAGATGAAAATACCTGAATTCCAGAAGAACTCACCACTCTCGACAAACAGCTTCGCCATCTCCAGGTTAGGCTTTTCGGTAAAGGTTTTAACCTTGTGGATGGCTGCGAATCCGTCGGCAGAACCCGCTTCGATTTGAATGTATCCGTAGCCGGTGTCGGGACGGTTCGGATGGATGCCGATGGTCATCATCGCGTTATGAGCCTCGGCAAAATCGGCACTTTCGGCAATGTCATGACAGAACTCCTCTTCGTTGAGGATCAGGTGGTCCGAAGGGGTGATGATCATCGTGGCAGCCGGGTTGACACTCTTCAGACGCCATGCTGCATAGGCAATGCAGGGGGCTGTATTGCGTCCTACCGGTTCGCACAGTATCTGGTTGTCTGAAAGTTCCGGGAGGTGTTCGAGCACTTGTGCTTTATAGTTGCTGTTGGTCACCACAAGAAAGTTTTCGGGCGGAATAATCCGCGCAAAACGTTCAAAGGTGTGGCGGATAAAACTCTTCCCCGTGCCCAATACATCCAAAAACTGTTTGGGCTGAGTACGGCGGCTGATCGGCCAGAAACGACTGCCGATACCTCCTGCCATGATGATGCAATAGCGATTTTTGTCCATATTGTGGAGGTAAATACGTTTTTTACTTTACAATGATACCTCTTTTTCCCGGGATAAGCAAGCGATCCGGCGGAAGAGAGGAATCATCTGTCTGTTTTTTACTAAATTTGCTGAACCTATGCTAAATTCATTTTGTAGAGCGTTGTAATTACGTTGAGTTAGGAATTTGGTTTGCAATGTGCGAACAATTAATCGTTGGTTTATGAAAATTAAATTATTTACCCTGCCCAATATATTGACTCTCTGTAACCTGCTTTGCGGTGCAGCTGCAGCTGTAGCGGCTTTGCGCTTCGATAATTTGCAGTGGCCGTTGCTGTTTATTGTGATGGCTGCTGTATTCGATTTTCTGGATGGGTTTGCTGCCCGCCTGTTCAAGAGCTACTCGCCGTTGGGCAAAGAGTTGGATTCTTTGGCCGATTGTGTCAGCTTCGGTTTTGCCCCGTCCGCCATTTTGTTGAATATCTATGAAGCCAGTGGAGGTGTGGAGCCTTGGGGATATTTGGTCTTTGTTTTGGCGGCCTTTTCGGCACTGCGTCTGGCCAAATTCAATATCGACGAAAACCAATCGACTCAGTTTATCGGCATGCCAACGCCGGCTGCAGCCTTGATGGTGGCCTCTTCGGGTTATTTGGTCGGTACCGGGATGTATGCGGTAAATCCCTGGTTCGCGGTACTGTTGGCTTTTGTGTTGAGCTACCTGCTGGTGTGCAAGGTGCCGATGTTTGCCCTCAAATTCAAACATTACGGTTTCCGAGGCAATGAGGTGCGGTACCTTTTTGCCGGTTGCGCGGTAGTGGCTTTGGTTATCTGGCAAATTCTGGCCATTCCTTTTATTATCCTGGCCTATGTGGCGCTCTCGATGGTGCTCATGGTGGTCAATTTCCGTAAGTCGTAATAATTTTGTACCTTTGCCCAGTTTAGCTGTGTGAATTCGTAACGGATGGCGTCTCCGAAGTTCAGATACAGGTTATTGTTTATGCGCGCGGCCTTTGTGTCGCTTTTTGCACTTTGGGGGACCTTGGCCATGGCGCAGGCCGGCTTCTCCGGCCGGAATAATGCGTTGGGAACAGCCTATAACAATAGCCAGAACCAGATGCAGTATGGCGCCGTGGGCGGTACGGTGGATAATAATGCGACCGATCAGAAAAAAGACACCACAAAAAAACGTAAACCACGCAAACCGCTTGAATCCTACTTCTTTGACGATTCAACCCGTATGCGATCTATCTTTGTCTGGAACCCGAGCCTCAAATTCAATGAGGTGAAGATGTCAACCATCGATACGATGATCACCAATTTCCAGACCGATTATCCCTATCAGCGGGTTCGTGGCGGAGTAGGATCGGCCTATGTGGGGACGCTCGGTAGTGCTGCTGTGCCGTTGGATGCCTCTTTGCGACCTGACTATCGCGATTTCAGCTTCGTACAGCCGTTGGATTCTTACATTGTGACCCCTGAGCGGGCCAACTTCTACAATACGAAAAAGCCTTTTACACATTTGTCCTACTTCTTTGGCGGTCAAAAGAAGAAGTTGGAGGAGTCGCTCTGGGTGACGCATGCTCAGCAGATTTCCCCTTCGACAGGAATCAATATCGACTACAAAAGCCGGGGTATGCGTGGACAATATACTAACCAGGCCTCCCGGGACAAGAACCTTTCGCTGGCCTTTTCGCATACCGGTAAAAAGTATTCGATCCACGCCGGATACATCTACAATATGGCCAGTCTGAAGGAGAATGGTGGTATCCTGCGTGATCAGGATGTGACCGATACGGTGTTTGATCTGCCCGAATTGCTGGATGTCTGGCTAAAAGACGCCAAAAACGAATACAAGAATAATACGTTTTATCTGACTCAGTCGTACGGCTTCCCGTTGCGTCAACTCAGTGATAGTGTCTTTTCGATTGCGGACCGTTCGTCGATCTTTATTGGCCATTCGTTTTTATATAGCCGTTATTGGAGACGCTACACCGATACCCGTAACGGGATGAGTACCGGTGATAATGGTGAATCGTTCTATGATCATTGGTACATTAACCCGACCTCATCACGAGACTCGACCTTCGAAAGTCTGTTGTCGAACAAGGTCTTCGTGCAGATCCAGCCGTGGAACCGAAACGGCGTGATCGGTCTGATCAATGCTGGTATAGGATTTGATGTGCACCACTACTACCAGTTCGCGATGCAGGAGTACCTGTACAAGAACAAAGGTGTGAATGAAAACAGTACCTATGTCTATGGTTCGGTGGAAGGCAAGGTACGCAAGTATGTCAGTTGGAATGCCGATATACAGTATCATCCTTTCGGCTATCGCAGTCAGGATCTGTCGATCGGTGGTGACATCCGACTGAGTGTATTTCCCAAGGGACACCCCGTTACCCTCCAGGGTAGCGCCCGCTATGAGTTGTGGACGCCCGACTACTGGATGGCTAACTACTTCTCTAACCACTATGCGTGGTCGAACTCTTTTGTTAAAGAGTCTGAGACCCGTTTTGCTGTCACACTCTCTGCTCCTCATATCGGTGCGGAGGTTGGAGTGGACCAGGTAATCTCGACCAATAAAATCTATTATGGTCCCGATGCCGTTCCCGTCCAACATAACGGTAGTGTCAGTGTGACGGGCCTGTATGCTCAAAAGGATTTCCGCATTGGCGGACTTCACTTGAACCACAGGGTATTGCTCCAGTTTAGCAGTGCCCAGGAGGTTGTGCCTGTGCCACTGGCGAGTGCCTATCTCAGCTATTTCTACGAGTTCAACGTGGTCAAAGGGGTCTTGAGACTCCAGCTCGGTTTTGATGGCCGTTACAACACGAAGTACTATGCGTTTGGTTACAATCCTGCCATCGGGCAGTTCTACAACCAGCGCGAGAAACAGTTGGGAAACTATCCGTTCGTGGACTTTTTCGTTGCGGCGAAATGGAAGCGAATGCGAATCTTTGCCAAGTTGCAACACCTCAATGAGGGGCTTTTCGGTGGACGTGATTCCTTCACCGTTTTGCACTATCCGCTCAACAAACGGGTCCTCAAGGTGGGCTTCTCCTGGAGCTTCTACGACTAAACTGTGGGCAGGTCAGCAGCCCACAAAATTTATTGTATGCTGAAAAAAGTAAGCAAAGCGGCCCTTTGGGTCGTAATGAGTTCTTTTGTAAGTTTTTTGATTAGTTGCAACCGTTCCCCGGAGACCACCATACGTCAGCGTGGCGAGTTGGTGGTGGCCATGGATGCCGAGATACCGGGGTACTTCGTACTGGGAGGCGAAAGCTATGGTTACCAGTACGATCTCTTCAAAGCGTATGCCTCCTATTTGGGGGTACGATTGCGGGTGGTGACCGAAAAGCCGCATCCCGACCGGATCGAAGATCTCGGGACGCCCGACATCGTAGCGACCTTGACCTCTCATGTGAAGAGGGCCGATGATGCACAGGCTGTATCGGTTTACTCGTCGTCGTACGTGCTGTTGGCCAACAAAGAGCAGGCGAACGAGGCTCGTAAAATGAAAAATTTCGAGCTGATCTCTTTCCTCAAAGGACGCCGTCTGTTGGTCTCTTCAGGGTTGCAGGGCACCTCGTTGTATGAGTCGTTGCTCGATTCGCTTTCGGGATCGAATATCTACGTTTCATCCCGTAACAGCTTCGACATGATGGAGCTGATCCGCGATCGCAAGTATGACTTTCTGATCTGCGAGATGAGTGAGGCCCAGTTGGGGTCGGCTCTGGTTCATGGCGTAGAACAGGTCTATGCCTTCAGTGAACCGCTCGCAATCAGCGCAGTGATTGCCGACGATGAGGCCCGCGAAGAGTTTGCAACTTGGCTTGACCACTTCCGTGGCAGCGAGCAGTACGCGGTACTCAACGACCTCTATTTCCAACGAGGTATTGTTGGACGCGTAATGGGAGAGGGGCTTACCGCAGCGCAGGCTGGTGGAATCTCGCCGTATGATGATCTCTTCCGCGATGTGTGTGAGAAAGAGGGATACGACTGGCGTCTGATTTCGGCAATTGCCTACAACGAGTCGCGTTTCAACCCCCATGTGGTTTCCCAGAAAGGGGCGATGGGGTTGATGCAGGTGATGCCCCGTGTGGCCCGGCAATTCGGGGTCGGTGGTGATTTGACCGATCCTGCCAACAATGTTTTGTTGGCTATCAAGGTGCTTTCTAAGATCGAAAAGTCGCTTGATTTCGCGCCGGGAACCCCGTCAACCGATCGTATGCAGATCGTGTTGGCTTGCTACAATGCCGGAATCGGCCATGTGCTCGATGCACGTAGTTTGGCCCGAAAGTATGGGGCCAATCCCGATTCCTGGGCGGATGTTTCGACCTATCTGAGTCGGAAGTCCGATCCCGAAGTGGCCAGTGATTCCGCTGTCAAGTATGGTCGTTTCAACAGCTCGCAGACGCTCTCTTTTGTAGATAATGTCTGCGCAAAGTATCAGACCTACTGCAGCAATTTTAGTCGGTAACGACTGGCTGTTGATCGGAATCTCCGTGAGAGAAAGCGTCTCGTTGAACACTCAGCACGGTCCGATCGATCTCTTGACACAAAGCGCACCAGTACAATACTGGTGCGCTTTTTTATTGAATATGACGTAGCGTGTTTGCCCGATCCAGGTGCCGGGTGTTACACCCTTGAGTCTTTTCGTGCGTTCTAGGGAGGTACGAGGTGCCGATGATATGCAGTGCAGAGAGTGAATAGCTGAGCAGATAATGCCGCAAAGGGGACCTTTGAAGTGGTGGCAAGAGTCAGAGTTAGTTAGAGTCAAGATTCAGTCAATCGGATTTCAGCTGTACCGCTTAGTTCAGGGTGGGCTGGTTGGAGTTGCCGTGGAGAAGGATCGAAACCAGGGAGTGTGTCGTTATCAAAGAAGAGGATGAATAGTGCAGAATGGCGTGCAGAGAGGTAATAGATCTACTGTTATTATTCAGTGAAAAAACGGGAACTTACCATATAGTAAGCTCCCGTCCTTTGAGAATATAGTACCTTTTATTCTGTGTACTATTGTTGTTTCAAGGCTGCATGTGCGGCGGCCAAACGTGCGATGGGCACACGGTAAGGCGAGCAAGAAACGTAGTTCAAACCTGCATAGTGGCAGAACTCAACTGATGAAGGCTCTCCACCATGTTCGCCGCAAATACCGCACTTGAGTTGCGGTTTCACACTACGACCTTTGAAGACGGCCTCACGTACCAATTGACCTACGCCGTTAACATCCAATATCTGGAACGGGTCGTATTTAAGGATACCCTTTTCGAGATAGATCGGCAGGAATTTGGCGACGTCGTCGCGAGAGTACCCGAAGGTCATCTGCGTCAAGTCGTTGGTTCCGAACGAGAAGAAGTCGGCAACCTCTGCAATCTGGTTGGCAGTGACGGCAGCACGCGGGATCTCGATCATCGTACCTACGGTGTAGTCGATAATGGTATTGTGTTCTGCGAATACCTCCTGTGCTACGGCGTCGATGACAGCTTTCTGAGCACGCAACTCGCGGTGTGTACCCACCAGCGGTACCATGATCTCTACGTGTACATCAATTCCTTTTTTCTTGGTATTCAGGGCAGCCTCAATAATTGCACGGGTTTGCATCTCGGTGATTTCGGGGTAGGTGTTGCCCAAACGGCATCCACGGTGACCCAACATCGGGTTCGCCTCAGCAAGAGCATCAACCTTATTCTTGATCTCTTCGTAAGAAACACCCATCTCCTTTGCCATTTCACGCTGCTCTTTCTCAAAGTGAGGAACGAACTCGTGCAGAGGTGGATCGAGCAGACGTACCGTTACAGGCAGTCCGTTCATGGCTTCGAACAATCCCTCGAAGTCACCACGCTGCATCGGCAGCAATTTAGCAAGGGCCTTGCGACGACCTGCCTCATCATCGGCCAGAATCATTTCACGAACGGCTTTGATACGGTCGCCTTCGAAGAACATGTGTTCGGTACGGCACAACCCAATACCTTGTGCACCGAAACGGAAAGCGGTTTTGGCATCGCGAGGAGTATCGGCATTGGCACGAACCTTCAGGTGTGCAAATTCGTCGGCCAGCTCCATCAGTTTAGCAAAGTCACCACTTACCTCAGCATCTTTGGTTGCCACGCGGCCTTCGTAAATGACGCCGGTTGAACCGTTCAGTGAAATCCAGTCACCCTCTTTGTATGTTTTGTTACCAACGGTGATTGTGCGGGCTTTGTAATCGATCACCAGGTCGCCTGCGCCTGATACGCAGCATTTGCCCATACCACGAGCCACAACGGCAGCGTGCGAGGTCATACCACCGCGTGCGGTGAGGATACCCTCTGACATGGTCATACCCTTGAGGTCTTCCGGTGAGGTCTCGATACGAACCAAGATGGTCTTTTTGCCCTCAGCAGCCCATTTCTCTGCGTCATCGGCAAAGAAGACGATCTGACCCGTGGCAGCACCCGGCGAAGCGGGAAGACCTTTGGTGATGATGATTGCCTTTTTCAAAGCAGCAGCATCAAAAATCGGGTGCAGCAATTCGTCCAGTTTAGCGGGCTCTACACGCAGAACAGCGGTCTTGGCGTCGATCATGCCCTCTGAGAGCATATCCATAGCGATCTTCACCATTGCAGCACCGGTACGTTTACCGCTACGAGTCTGCAGCATCCACAGCTTACCACTCTGGATGGTGAACTCGATATCCTGCATGTCGGTGAAGTACTCTTCGAGGTGCTGCTGAATTTCGTTCAATTCGGCGAATGCAGCCGGCATCACCTCTTCCAGTGAAGGATATTTCGTTGAGCGTTCGCTCTCAGAGATACCCTGCAGCTCTGCCCAGCGACGTGACCCCTCGATGGTGATCTCCTGTGGCGTCCGGATACCGGCAACCACATCCTCACCCTGAGCATTGACCAGGTATTCACCGTTGAAGATGTTCTCTCCGGTTGCGGCGTCACGGGTAAAGGCTACACCGGTTGCCGAGGTCTCACCCATGTTGCCGAATACCATCGACTGTACGTTAACCGCAGTACCCCATTCGGCAGGGATGTTGTTCAGTTTACGATAGAGAATAGCACGTTCGTTCATCCAGCTGCTGAATACGGCGCAAACAGCACCCCAAAGCTGCTCCCATGGATCAGTCGGGAAGTCCTGTCCGGTTACCTTTTTCACAGCTGCTTTGAAACGTTTTACCAACTCTTTGAGGTCGTCGGTGGTCAGCTCGGTGTCGAGTTTAACCCCCTTCTCCTCTTTAACGGCGTCGATAATCTCTTCGAACGGATCGACATCCTCCTTGCTCTGTGGCTTCATGTTCAAGACCACATCACCGTACATCTGTACGAAACGACGGTATGAATCCCAGGCAAAGCGAGGATTGTTGGTCTTTTTTGAGAGACCTTCAACCACCTCGTCATTCAGACCGAGGTTCAGGATCGTATCCATCATACCCGGCATCGAAGCCCGTGCACCTGAACGTACTGAAACCAGCAGTGGATTTTCACTGTCACCGAACTTCATGTTCATGATCTCTTCGACCCCCTTCATCGCCGCCTCTACATCGGGTTTGATCAGGTTAATGATTCCTTCACGGCCATGGGTGTAATATTCGGTGCACACTTCAGTCGTAATGGTGAAACCTGGAGGAACGGGGATACCAATCAGGTTCATCTCCGCAAGGTTGGCTCCTTTACCACCGAGCAACTCTCGCATCTTTCCGTTACCTTCGGCCTTTTTGTTACCGAAAGTGTAGACTCTTTTCGTGTTAGGCATATCTTTCTTGTTTTGTGTGATGTTTTCTGCTTTTTAAAATATTTTAATAACTTGGCAATCCTTTTGTTAAAATTTGGACTTCTATCGTGGAGAACAAAGATAGTGTTTTCTCCCGATTTACCAAAAAAATGGTTTGGTAACTTATTATCGTTCTTGTTTTTCATGTATTGTTTCGGGTGGGGTAGCAGTTTTGTGGGGGAAAATTGGGATTGATTGTTGTATGGAATTAAAATTAGTAGTGTCGTTCAAGTTTAGTAGCCGATTTAAAATTGGTGTAATTGGGGTGGGGATGGATTGAATCAGTTCGACCCATACGGGCAGGTGATCGCTGTACCCGCCGGTGTATGCGCTGCCGTCAAAGGTGCGGAAGGGGTATCCCCGTTTAGGTCCTTCGTTTTGCAGCATGTATTTACGGACGAAAATACCATATCGTCCTGAAAAGGTCAGATCACCACCCGGTTGTGCTATCGTAGGGGAAGTGGCCGAATCAGGTAATAATGTGCGGCTCATGAGAATAAAATCGTACTGCAGGCGACGATCGCGGTAGCAGTAAGATCCGAATCCCCGTTGTTCGCTCTCAATAAACGGGGTAAAGAGATGTTGTCCGATGAGGGTTTTGCCGATAGAAGAGGAGGGAGTGGCATTAAAGTCGCCCATAACGATCAATTTGCGGTTCGGGTGTTGGTTTAGGAGTGAGTCGGTCATGTGATTTAGCAGTTGAGCCGCTTGATTGCGCAGTGCGGTGCCATTGGGGACGGCTGGCATGTGGCAGATGATGATGCAAAGTGGCTCGTTGTTCAGTTCGCCTTCGACAACCAGAAAATCTCGATGTAACAGCGGGGCTCCTGCCTGGCTGATTCGTTCGGGGATAAAGCTGCTTCCCCGATAGAGCAGGGCAACATCAATACCGCGGGAGTCAGCCGTATGACGATGGATGTAATTGTAATCCTGAGACATGGTTAGCAAGAGATCTCGTAGTACCGCTTCATTTTCCACTTCGACTAAACCGACTAAGTCTGCTTGCAGTTCATCGAGCACTTGGGCAATATGGGCGATTTTGAGCTGATACCGTTCTGTATTCCAGCGACGAGCCCCTTTGGGTGTGAATTCGGCATCGAATGTCAAAGGATTGCGGATTGTATCGAACAGGTTTTCGACATTGTAAAAGGCTATTTTGATCGTTTCGCGGTGGTGGGCAGAATGCTCTTCGGAGTAAATTGACGTTTGTGTAGCAGTGGTGAGGCCTCTTTCTGAAGATTCTTTGTGTTGTAAGGTGATGGACGCATCTGAATGACTTCCCGATACCCTGGCTATGGTACGGTTGTCGGCGAGTGATAAGATGTCGGAAACGGTCATTGGTTTGGATGAGTCCAAGGAGAGCAGCGTACTGTCGAGACAGGGTGACTCGAGTGGCAGAGAATCAGTGTGTGACTCTGAGTTTTTCTCTCCCTCTTGGAGTGTAGGACTGGAGTTGTTATGATCGCAGAGAGTTGGATGATTTGTTGAGGCATCATTCAGATGAGGGTGGACGTCAGGTGGGTTTAGTTTGGGTGAGGCAGACCTGCTTGGAGTTGCGGTGTCGGTTAGGGAGTTGTGTATGAACTCGATAGCGCTATTGGTGGATGCGCTTGTTGAATTTGAAAGAGGGGTTGTGGCCCACAAGGTGTATGGAAGGAGTAGGGTAAAAAGGAGTGCAATGATGCATTGGGTTGCTCTCCGGCTTGACGGGCTGAGGCGAACGATGGCTGCAAGATGTGGGTGTCGAGCGGATGCCGTCACAAGTAGTGTGTTCTGTATGGGAAAGAGTTGAGGTGAATCCAGAAAATATTTAGTCGGATGCTTAGCCATGCTTGCCACCAATAGGTTGTATTGATTAAGTAAAATAAGAGTCTCTTTATTGGTTATTGGAAACGGCGCCCGATTGTGAACCGCTCGAGCACATTTACAGCAGATACGAAAAAGATGTTGTGGTGAGGTATATGTCCAAGTGTGTTGTGTCGGCCGCATGGTTTCTGCCCTTGAGCCTTGCAGTATGCAGTGCAGAAGAAGCAGGCCTTATGGGCGTTAGCCCAATCATTTGCCCTGATGTGTATTCACTCTTCTTTGATAGTTTGAAGTGAGATCTTTGCCTCTTGTCTTGTTGTCCTCGTCCTTATTCTCTATCGTTTTGCTTCTTCTTTTTTGTGTTGCCGAAGCCTTGTCGCTTTTCGGTTTTACGCTGCCAGGACTTCCTTAATTGTCAATATCTGTTTTTATGTGACATCTCCTTTTATGGGGTATCTTAGAGCCAGAAAGGATGGGCTAGTCTCCAAATCCTTTCACTTAAGGTTTGTGTGATTCTTCAGCATGCAAAGTGGAAATTTGCAGATCGCGAACCGTAACCTTTGCTTGGGGTCAACGTTGTATTATATATAAAGGTAGCGATTTTTTTGCTCGTAAACTCGAATCATCCTAAATAACATTCATTTTTTGCCCTTTTTTAGCCCGATTTAGGACTTGAAATTTGTAAAGACTCTTTTTGAAAATAGGCATAAAGTAAAAAATGCCTCTAAATCGGATTTTAAAGGCTCATATTTTGTGGTTCGGTAAAAAAGAAGTACCTTTACAAAGTTATATGAATGTAAAGCTATGACTGAAGAGACAGGAGAAAAAATTATCCAAATTAACATAGAGGAGGAGATGAAGACCGCCTACATCGATTATTCGATGTCGGTGATCGTTGCTCGTGCCTTGCCTGATGTACGCGATGGACTGAAACCCGTTCACCGTCGTATCCTGTACGATATGAGCAGCGAACTGAATCTGACCTCCGATAAGCCTTACCGTAAATCGGCCCGTATTGTCGGTGACGTGCTCGGTAAGTTCCACCCGCACGGTGACTCGTCTGTGTATGACGCCATGGTCCGTATGGCGCAGGAGTGGAGCCTCCGTTATCCGCTGGTTGATGGCCAGGGTAACTTCGGTTCAGTTGACGGTGATTCTCCGGCGGCCATGCGTTATACCGAGGCCCGCATGATGAAAATTGCTGACGAGGTGATGGCCGATATCGATAAAAATACGGTCGATTTTCGTCCGAACTTCGATGAGACCCTCAAGGAGCCGGTGGTCTTGCCGACCAAGGTGCCTCTGTTGATGGTCAACGGTTCATCCGGTATTGCGGTCGGTATGGCAACCAACATGCCGCCCCACAACTTGACCGAGGTACTCAACGCCTGCTGTGCTTATATCGATAATCCCGGCATCGAGATTTCAGAACTGTTGCACTATGTCAAGGCTCCGGATTTCCCGACAGGTGGCATTATTTACGGTTATGAAGGGGTTCGCGAAGCCTATGAGACCGGACGTGGCCGTATTATCATGCGTTCGAAAACCGAGATCGAACATACCTCGACCGGTCGGGAATGCATCGTGGTGACCGAAATCCCGTATATGGTTAACAAGGCCGAGATGATCAAAAAGATCGCCGACCTGATTAACGATAAAAAACTTGAAGGGATTGCCTATATCAATGATGAGAGTGACCGCAGCGGTATGCGTATCGTTATCATTCTCAAAACCGATGCGGTGGCCAGTGTCGTGTTGAACAATCTGTTTAAATACACGCAGCTGCAGGCCTCCTTCCCGGTTAACAATATCGCTTTGGTGGATGGCCGTCCGACCCTGTTGACGCTCAAGGATATGATCAAGCACTTCGTAGAGCACCGTCACGATGTGGTGGTACGCCGTGTGAAGTACGATCTGGAGCAGGCCGAAAAACGGGCACATATCCTGGAAGGATTGCTCATTGCGGTCGATAATATTGATGAGGTGATTCGGATTATCCGCTCGGCCAAAACGCCGGATGAGGCTAAGGCTGGGTTGATGGAACGCTTCTCGTTGTCTGAAGTACAGGCCTCTGCGATCATTGATATGCGTCTGCGTGTATTGACCGGTCTGGAGCGCGACAAGCTCAAAGCAGAATACGACGAACTGTGCAAACAGATCGAGTATTTCAAAGAGGTCTTGGGCAGCTACGCCTTGCAGATGAAGATTGTCAAGGATGAATTGATCGAATTGCGTGACAAGTATGGCGATGAGCGTCGTACCGAACTGGTGATGAGTGCCGAGGAGTTCAATCCGGAGGATTTCTACGCCGATGATGAGATGGTGATCACCATTTCGCACATGGGCTACATCAAACGGACTCCGCTGACGGAATATCGGACCCAGAACCGCGGTGGTGTCGGCATGAAGGGCAGCGCTACGCGCGATGAGGACTTTATTGAGCATATCTATGTAACGACCATGCACAATACGATGCTCTTCTTTACCGAGAAGGGACGTTGCTATTGGCTCAAGGTTTATGCGATTCCTGAAGGATCGCGTTCTTCGAAGGGTCGTGCACTGCAGAATGTGATTCAGATCGAGCCGGACGATAAGATCCGGGCCTACATCAATGTACGTCGTCTGAACGACAAGGAGTATGTCGATAATAACTACATTATCATGTGTACCAAAGAGGGTGTTGTGAAGAAGACCCGTTTGGAGGCATACTCTCGTCCGCGTCAGAACGGTGTGAATGCTATTACGATTCGCGAAGGAGACCAGCTGATCGAGGCGAAATTGACCACGGGTAATAGTGAGGTATTGATCGCTGCCAAGGAGGGTAAAGCGATTCGGTTCAATGAGCAGGCTGTTCGTCCGATTGGTCGTACCGGAGCCGGTGTGAAGGGTATTACGATCGAGGAGGGTGATGAAGTGATCGGTATGGTTTGCGTTGAGCCCGACAGCAAAGAGGATATCCTGGTTGTTTCGGAGAACGGTTATGGCAAACGGACCGATCTGGACGATTACCGCATCACCAATCGCGGTGGTAAAGGTGTCAAGACTTTGCAGATTACCGAGAAAACCGGTAAATTGATCGCGATAAAATCGGTAACGGATGATAATGACCTGATGATTATCAACCGTTCAGGATTGACCATTCGTATTCCGGTGAGCGATATCCGTGTGTCGGGACGTGCGACACAGGGAGTCCGAGTCATTAATTTGCGTGAGGGCGATTCCATCGCTTCGGTAATTCCAGTGCCGAAGAGTGATGAAGAGGATGAGCCGATTGTTGCACAGAATGCTGACGACGTAGCTCCTGCAAATACTGAGGCAGGCACGACGGATCCGACAACTACATCAGACAATGAGATTTAGTCTTGTTTGCGAACGAATAAAATAACTCAAACAAAAGAAACAGGTTAAACCGATTAATACTTACGATTATGAAACGATTATTGGTATTGGCTTCCATTGCCATGGTGGGCGCAGCCGGTACTGCATTCGGCCAGTCCGGTGTGAATGAGTCCAATTTGATGCAGAAAGTCAGCAAAGCCGAAGCGGCTACCCAAGATCCCAAAAAAAATACTAAAGCAGGCACTTGGATTACTTTGGGTGATGCCAATTATAATGCAGCGATTGCTCCGATTGCCTCGTTGTATCGTGGTTTGAGTGAGATCGACATGATTTATTTGATGGGCAAAAATGAGCAGTCTGCTGATACCATCAACGGCGTTCCGGTGACAAAGGCATCGTATGATTATGTCGACGTATATTTGACCAATGGTATGGTCTCTTTCTGGAAAGAGAAGAAGACAATCAATCCAAATGGATTGGAGAAGGCTGAAGCTGCCTACATGAAGGCTTATGAATTGGATAAGGACAATGCTTCTACTTTGAAAAAAGTACAGGAAGGGTTGACCAATGTGTACAATTGGTACAAGCAGATTGCAGACAACAATTTTACACAACAGAATTTAGGCGAGGCTGCCAAAAATTTCTCCAGTGCGTATAATCTGTTGCAGAAGGGTGTGATCACCAAGGCTGATACGACCAGTTCATTCAATGCCGGTTTGATTTACGCGATTTTGAAAGATTACACCAATGGTGAGAAGTATCTTTCGGCAGCGTTGAAAGATGGTTTGGCTAAAGGTGGTGATACCTATTATTATCTGAATTTGTGCTATGCTGGTGATGGTAAGAATGCCGAGGCAAAGCAGACCCTGATGGATGGTATTAAAGCCTATCCGATGAACACCAAATTGGTTGAAGGGTTGATGTCTGTTTACGCTACGACAGGTGAAGATCCTAATGAAATCATTCCATTGGTTCAGGAAGCCATTCAGAATGATCCGAACAATCCGGAATTGTATGCAGGATTGGGTCGCGTATACGATAAGTTAGGTCAGCCTGATAAATCGATCGAAGCTTTCAAAAAAGCGCTGAGTTTGGCACCGGATGACTTCGCAACAAATTACAACATTGGTTTGATGCTGATTAAACGTGGTGATGAAGCCAATAATGCATTGAATGACAAAATGTTTACAAGTTCAGATGCTCTCAAAGCTGAAGAGGCTGCTGTGAACGCAATGTATGCAGAAGCACTGGAGCCGCTTGAGAAAGCTCACGAGTTGCAGCCGGACGATGTGACGACAGTTGAGTTGTTGAAAAACCTCTACTTCCGTTTCCGGGACGAAAATGCCCAGTATATGGAGAAATACAAACATTATAACGAGTTGCTGGAGTCTATGCAGCAGTAGTTTTAATGAGTATTGTTAATAAAAGAGCGTCAGAAATGGCGCTCTTTTTTATTTTGGACAAAATTTTGCAGGATAGCGGGGGATGGATTATTTTTGCGAATTGTAGAATTGGATGAAAAAGGAACGCATCGCTGATTGTCAAGTTTGATAGTGGAGGGTTCCAGTTGTCCCATTACCCTAACCTATGGAAGAGCAGGATAATAAAATATTAACGGAGCTGACCGGTTCCGAATACAAATACGGTTTTACGACCGATGTGGAGACGGATACCATTCCCAAAGGGCTCAATGAAGAGATCGTCAGGATGATCTCCGCGAAGAAAGGGGAGCCGGAGTGGATGTTGGCTTATCGTCTGGAGGCCTACCGTCGTTGGAAAACGATGACAATGCCGCGCTGGCCCCACTTGGATTTGCCTGAGATTGATTTCGACGATATTATCTATTACGCGGCACCAAAGGCTAAACCAAAGTTGAATAGCCTGGATGAAATCGATCCCAAACTGAAAGAGACCTTCGATAAATTGGGGGTACCCATCGAAGAGCAGATGATGATGTCGGGGGTGGCAGTGGACGCCGTTATGGACTCCATTTCGGTTAAGACCACTTTCAAAGAGACCCTTTCAGAGAAGGGAATCATCTTCTGTTCCATGTCGGAGGCGATTCGTGATTATCCCGACCTGGTCCGTAAATATCTGGGCAGTGTGGTCCCCAGTACCGATAACTTCTTTGCGGCTTTGAATGCAGCGGTCTTTTCGGACGGTTCGTTCTGTTATATTCCCAAAGGGGTTCACTGCCCGATGGAACTCTCGACCTATTTCCGAATCAATGCAGCCGGAACTGGACAGTTCGAGCGGACGTTGATTGTGGCCGATGAGGGTGCCTATGTCAGCTATATGGAGGGGTGTACCGCTCCGATGCGTGACGAAAATCAGCTGCATGCTGCGGTGGTCGAGATTGTCGTGATGAAGGATGCTGAGGTGAAGTATTCGACCGTTCAGAACTGGTATCCGGGCGATAAAGAGGGACGAGGCGGTATTTACAACTTTGTGACCAAACGGGGTATTTGCAAGGGTGAAAATGCTCGGTTGTCATGGACACAGATCGAAACCGGTTCTGCCCTGACCTGGAAGTATCCGAGCTGTATTTTGGCCGGAGATAATTCGGTCGGAGAGTTCTATTCGGTGGCTGTGACCAATAATTGCCAGCAGGCTGATACCGGAACGAAGATGATCCATTTGGGTCGCAATACCCGCAGTCGGATTGTCAGCAAAGGTATTTCGGCTGGACGTAGCCAGAATAGTTATCGCGGTTTGGTCAAGGTGGCTCGCAAGGCGGAGAATGCTCGCAACTATTCGCAGTGCGATTCCCTACTGATTGGGGATCGGTGCGGAGCCCATACCTTCCCCTATATTGAATCGAACAACCGTTCGGCGGTAGTTGAACATGAGGCAACCACCTCCAAGATTGGTGAAGATCAGCTCTTCTATTGCAACCAGCGCGGAATCTCTACGGAGGATGCCGTTGGGTTGATTGTCAACGGTTATGCCAAAGAGGTGTTGAACAAGTTGCCGATGGAGTTTGCGGTTGAGGCGCAAAAGTTGCTTTTGATCTCGTTGGAGGGTAGTGTAGGTTAGACTGGGAGGGAGGCTCCCTCAAGGTCATGTAGAACAAACCGAAACAAAAAGAATCAATGAAAATGGCTGAGAAATATATGTTGGAGATTAAGGATCTGCATGCCAGTGTGGATGGCAAGGAGATCCTCAAGGGAATCAATCTGAATGTCAAGGCTGGTGAGGTGCATGCCATCATGGGCCCGAACGGTTCGGGTAAAAGTACGCTGGCTTCGGTGCTGGCGGGTAATGAACGCTTTGAGGTGACTCAAGGTGAGGCATGGTTCCAGGGCCAGAATCTTTTAGACAAGAGTATTGAGGAGCGTGCCCGCATGGGGTTGTTTCTCGGATTTCAGTATCCGGTCGAAATCCCGGGGGTAAGCATGGCTAATTTTCTGCGTTATGCGGTGAATGAGAAGCGTAAATATCAGGGGCTCGAACCGCTGTCGGCAGCTGAGTTCTTACGGCTGATGCGTGAAAAGAGTGCTATCGTCGAACTCGATAGCAAACTGACCAACCGGGCCGTCAATGCCGGATTCTCGGGTGGCGAGAAGAAGAAGAACGAGATCTTCCAGATGGCGATGCTCGAACCGAAACTGGCCATCCTCGATGAGACGGATAGCGGTTTGGATATTGACGCGCTCCGTATTGTGGCCACTGGGGTGACCAAACTGAAACGCCCCGATAACGCTACCATTGTCATTACACACTATCAGCGTCTGTTGGATTATATTGTGCCCGATGTGGTGCATGTGCTGTATAAAGGTCGTATTATCTATTCGGCGGGTAAGGAGCTTGCCCTCAAACTGGAGGAAAAAGGTTACGACTGGTTGATCAACCAATATGAGTAGCAGCATGGAACGTTCGATTGAAAATAGATTGACGGAGCTGTTCCAGGCACACGAAACACTGCTTGGCATTGATGAGGTCTCTCCGTTGACTCGTTCCCGTCGCGCAGCGATGGAGCGGATGAACCGTTTGGGTATCCCTAAAAAGGGCTCCGGGAATGGGGACCGTTACCACTATACCTCGTTACGTGAGACGTTCGATCAGCCGTGGCACTATCTTTTTGCTGCATCCGAACAGGAGACCGCTTTCTCAGCAGTACATTCGGCCGAAGTACTGCCGGGTGAGATGTATCACATTACATTTATTAACGGCTTTTGCGCTGATGAGCAAAAATTGGTCCAGCTGCCCAACGGTGTTGTGTATGGTTCGTTGGCAGCGGCTGCCAAGTCGTTTCCCGAA
>UQYM01000033.1 GCA_900545315.1 uncultured Alistipes sp. | reverse complement strand
CGTAGCCTGAAAAACCCCGAAAACCTCGCGTCGCTGAAAAAAATCGTGGGGTAGGCGCATTTTTCAGCCGCCGAAAACTTGACAAATAAAAAAAACGGAGTAACTTTGTACTCCGTAATGCGGAAATAGCTCAGTCGGTAGAGCATCAGCTTCCCAAGCTGAGGGTCGCGGGTTCGAATCCCGTTTTCCGCTCCAAAGGGGGCCGGAGTAAAGAGGACTCAAAGAACCCAAGCCTTATATATCGATGATATATAGGGCTTTTTTATTTATTTATTTATTTATTCATGCCTGCCATCACCCCAAGATGTCACGCCGTATCCTTTACGCAGACCGGCCGCAGATCACGATCAAATATATTTTACAGGTTTACTATATAGTGATTCCGAATTTCGGCACTAAAAGCATTTAGTTGTCCCTAAGCACCAGCTGTGATAGCGCCGACGCACTGCTTGTGGCGTCGCTTTACAGAGGACGACCGAAGGCACGAAAAATGGCAAAGCTCTGATCTATGCCCACATCACCACGACCGGTCAGTCGACCAAAGTCTACACATTGTGTCAGATTGAGCCGGAACGCTGGAACCAGCGCCTCGAACGTTCGCTCTACACAGACGAAGACGATCAACAATCAATCCCATTTATCGCCAGCTATCAGCCATCAATCCGTGCCGTTGACAAACAACTAATCGATAACGCGTTCCAGTCTGCTCCTAAAATCCTATTCCAAGTGGCGTTTCCCAGACCAGACCACACGAGTTTTATCCATTCCAAATAGCATGTCGAACATCTGAAGGGGGCTGGATGACTCCATACGAGACAATCTTAATAAAAGCTATTTTTCAGGCACAATTTCTTCAGGTCAAATTGCATTGACACATTGTGAGGAACGCTCATCGGGTTGTATCAATGATCATAAATTCTTTGCGTCACAACAGGAAAATATTAATTTTGTATATTATGAATAATCTGACAAATTATCATAGTCACACCTCGTTTTGTGATGGGAAAGCTCCCATGGAGAGTTTTATTGAGGAGGCTATCCGAGAAGGCTTCACGAGTTACGGAGTTTCGTCTCATGCTCCGTTGCCATTTTTGACCCGCTGGACCATTGACAATCCAGAGGAGACCGAACGCTATATACAGGAATTCCACCGCATCAAAAAATTATACGGGGATCGTATTGATCTATATATCGGGTTAGAGATCGATTACATGGATGAGCAGCATAATCCTGCGAATGCATATTTTCAGAATCTGCCGTTAGATTACCGGATTGGATCGGTACACTTACTGCACTCGACTGAAGGAGAGATCATCGACATAGACACACGCCCCGAAATTTTTAAGGAGAATGTGGAACGATATTTGGGTGGAGATTTGCATCAAGTGGTTCTAACATACTTCGACAAATTGATGTGCATGATCGAATTAGGTGGGTTTGATTTTGTCGGACATGCTGACAAAATATCCTACAACGCCCAATGGTGTGAACCTGGAATTTTGGAACAAAAATGGTATCGAGACAAGATTCATGACTATTTTACGTTTATTGCAGAGAAGAAGGTTATGATCGAAGTCAATACGAAGACCTTGCATCGCAACGGCTTTTTGTATCCCAACCGGGAACATTTCGGATTGATTCACCAATTGGGAATTCCGGTTGTGGTCAACTCTGATGCACATGTACCCGAGTTGATTAACAGTGGACGTCCTGAAGCGCTGCAATGGTTAAAAGAGGCAGGATTCCGAACCGTCAGGCAACTGGATCAGAGCCGATGGATAGATGTCCCGATCGGATAGGATGATCCATACAAAAAGGGGAGGGCTGAATTACAAGAGGATCGCCTGGCCACTTATTAATTGATTTCTAAACAAGTATATTGGAGCGAAGGTACCTTGCTCCACTACTTCCACAATCTTAAAGTGTTTTCACTTATGTTTTTGACAACATTATTGGTGTCTGCCCAGCAGGCTACACAGCAAGCTGCAGATACAACCGTACACAAACTCAAATTCACTGAAAAACTGGCAGAGCTATCCGACATGTCTCTTCGCCAGGTGGTCGAACACATCACCAGTGGTTTGATCTCCATCGCAATCAAAATCTGCATTGCCATTGCAGTCTATTTTATCGGCCGATGGTTGATCCGCTACATTCGCCGGGTCATTGGGCGCATTATGGAAAAACGTAACGTCGATTTGTCGTTGCGCATTTTTGTCCAGAATCTGGTAAAGATCGTGTTGATTCTGTTTTTAGTAACAGTCATTATCGGCGTACTGGGCATTGACACGACATCGTTTGTTGCCCTGTTTGCATCGGCCGGTTTGGCCATCGGCATGGCTCTGAGCGGTACATTGCAAAACTTTGCCGGCGGGGTGATGGTTCTGTTGTTCAAACCGTATCGGGTGGGGGACTATATCGAGGCGCAGGGCCAATCCGGCACGGTCAAAGAGATTCAACTTTTCAATACCGTACTGAATACGCCGGATAACAAGACGATTTTAGTTCCCAATGGCAGTCTTTCGACAGGCATTATCAACAACTATTCACATGAAGAGCGACGTCGAGTTGACTGGACCTTCGGAATCGGCTATGGAGACAGCTACGATTATGCCAAAGCAACCTTAAGAGAACTTTTGGAGGCGGATGAGCGCATTCTGAAAGATCCGGCCTATTTCATCGCATTGCACAGTTTGGGGGATAGTTCGGTCAATATTGTGGTACGAGCTTGGGTGGCAACTCCCGATTATTGGAATGTCTATTTCGGTATGAATGAAAAGGTGTATAAAGTGTTCAATGAACGGGGCATCAATATTCCATTTCCCCAGATGGATGTCCATTTATACTCTGCACAGGCCAATCATACGGAGGCTCAGCTTTAGCCCAATTTGCCCATCAGGTGCCTGATCGCATCGAGCGGATGGAAGAGGATCATGCGAGATCCAGCATAACGCATGACCTGTTGCATCCGCTTTTGCATGTTCGGTTTGTAGCAATGGATCGGACAAGTACGGCACGCACCCTTCTGTTCTCCGAATGGGCAGTGGTCCAAACGGGCCAGTGCGTATTCTGCCAGTTCTCGACAAGATGTACAAAGTTCACGATTTCCCTCTTTGTAACGGCAATACAGACGGATCATCTTAATAATAACCCGTTTTTCATATGCAATTCGATGACGTGACATATTGTTTTACAAAATTCCGCGACGAAGATAGGGATTTATTTAGTAGATTTGCGCCGAATTTGAATGATGATTTTTTGGAGGTTTTAAAGAGGTTTTAAATTATGAAACTGATTATTGATGACGCCAATTTGGATGCGATCAAGGAGTTGTATGAATACTTCCCGATCGATGGCGTAACCACTAATCCGACGATTTTGGCCAAAGAGGGCAAGAACCCCTACGAAGTTTTGATGGCCATTCGTGATTTTATCGGTCCGGATGCCGAATTGCATGTTCAGGTAGTCGGTCGTGATGCTGAGACAATGTATGAGGAGGCGCACATGATCCGGAAACGTTTGGGAGAGAAGACCTTTATTAAAGTTCCTGTTACGCGTGAAGGGTTGAAAGCGATTAAAATTCTGAAAAAACACAACTTCCCGGTAACGGCAACTGCTATTTATACGCACATGCAGGCCTTTTTGGCAGGTAAGGCGGGTGCAGACTATGCGGCTCCTTATGTTAACCGTATCGACAACCTTGGTGTAGATGGTATTCGTGAAGCCAAGGAGATTCATGACATCTTCCGGAACAATGGTTTGAAAACCGAGGTGTTGGCAGCCAGCTTCAAGAACTCGCAGCAGGCATTGGAGTTGACCAAACATGGTGTCGGTGCCGCAACCATCTCTCCGGATGTAATTGAAGGTTTGGTCGCCATCGATGCAGTATATCACGCAGTGGATGTCTTTACGCGTGATTTCGAATCCTTCTGCGGCAAAGGCACCAACATGGTAACGGTTTAATCTCTACGATCAAACTGACACACTTTTTTCGTTTGATTATAGCGGATTGGCTTTTCAAGACAATTTCAATAAACTCAATAAAAATCCCCGGCAAGGTACTCTTGTCGGGGATTTTTATTGATTGATCTCATGGGGTAGAGGGTCAAATACCTGCCCCCAAGGGCGCATATCACACCGCCAAACCCAATGATATACTTTCTCGTATTTTACTTCAAATAGCCAGAAATAAAATGCTGATAACTATTATATTGTCTATTATATATTAATTGGCACCTCCAAAGACACCCCTGGGGGATCTGCTTATTTTAGCAGCATTTGGTGAGCGACAGCATCGCTTATCTCTTTACCGGCAATCAGTTCGACCAGTTTCAGCGCGAACTGGAAGGTCAGACCTGGACCACGACCTGTTATGACATTGCCATCTACTACAACCGGTTCATCCACATGCAGTTCAGCTCCAGTCAAATATTTTTCAAATCCAGGATAACAAGTAGCCTTACGCCCTTGCAAGATACCCAAGCCTCCGAGTACCATCGGTGAGGCACAGATTGCGGCCACTTTATTACCAGTATCGTAGAAGTCTCGGAACAACTTTTTCACCCCTTCGTGATCGTTGAACGCCGTGGTACCGCCGGGCAGCACCAAAAGCTCTGCATCGTCCAGTTTCACCTCTTCAAACAAAAGATCGGCTGTTACAGGGATGCCGTGGCTTCCGACAACCACCGACTCTCCGGTCAACGAAACCGTTTTAACGTTCAACCCCGCACGACGCAACACATCAACCGTACCCAATGCTTCGGTCTCCTCGAAGTGCGTAATTAAAAATACAAAGATTGTTTTCATATCGTTTGATTTTTAGTCAGTTTGGAGCCAATAGATATTGGCCCTTCAGACAGATTTAATATCTTGCTCTCCAGCCTCGTTTTTTTCAACTCAAAGCATCCAATAAAAATTGCGTGGACATTGTCCTGCGTCAAACATCCGATTTATTTTTTATTATGCAGATGTGTTGAGGTTGACACAACGCCGGTCCAATCGCTGCTTATAATGAAGATTAAACGCACATTGTCAAATTTATCGATTTTTTCGCAACTCTGTCCACTCTTCCACATTCAATTTCATATTGAACACAAGGGGGGGCGAGGGTTGTCTGCAGGTGAGATCGAGGCTGTTTCAGCAGGATGTAATTTGAAGCTTCACATTTCCAATGTATTTTGCGAACTACCATTGTGGATCCCAATCGAATCAATCGCCTCTGGGCCATCCGCTATTACGTACGGCTCTATTCTGCAATAGTTCTCTGTTCCCAGACCAACGCACACACCGCCTCAGTTCGACAGAACGGCATCATCCCATGAACATGTATAAGGTTTGAATCAGGTTGAGATTCGACAGTTTCTGAGAGGGCCTATCTCAGCCCGAAGCATCGACAAACCGTCTCAGCCGATCCTACCCACCAGAGTATCGCCATAAGAATTAAATAATTCCTAAATCTTTGGCGATTCGACAAGCTTCAATGGAGTTTTTTACCTGCAACTTACTTAGAATATCTTGTCTGTGACGACTGACCGTGTGTTTGCTGATCGAAAGCAGTTGGGCAATCTCTTTACTCATCATCCCTTTGTCCACCAGATTCAGGATCTGTCTCTCCCTCGCTGAGAGGATTTGGGAGTTGTTGTGTGGTTTCAATTCGGACGTATGACCATTGACGGAGTTTACAATCAAACATTGGGCCGGTAAGTCAAAGGGTAAGGGACTATAAAGACATAACGCCAACCACATGGTATCTTGTGCCGGAATTGATATATAAAACATGCGATGCCACACAGACATGTACGTTGCCGTATTGCCTGTTTTCATACGAATTTGGCTCATCAGGTAGTAGTTGGCCCGACTTTTTTTGGGTTGTTTTTTGATAAAATGAAAAAAACAGAGCTCTTGCAGATGTTTTTCAGAGAGGTCGTCCGGATGAATTAGGTTGAAGATCTCCTCTTCCCAGATGGATGCGACCTGATGGTCGGTCAGGGGATCGGCTATACCGAGTGCCTTCGCAAAGCGTCCGTAATAGATATAACTGACATTGGTACGCAAATCGCTCAATACGGCTATGGCATTCTCCAAGTGGACGTAATTGCACGCGATCGCCTTGTATCGGTTTAACAGCTCCGCATAGGGTAGTTCATCGGAAAATTGTTGGGTAAAAAACGCTCTATTCAACTTATCGACCGTACTCATAGGACACACCAGAAATGGTTATTTATAATCATTGTATTGTAGATAACAACGTTCTACCTTTGCAAAGGTAGAGACAAAATATGGTTATTGAAATGTGCTGCGCCACAGTCGTAACCCTCCGATCCTGTTGATTAGTCTGAAGCCCCGTGTCCACTGCGACATAGACCGTGAGACGACGTTAAGCGTGTAAGCCTCGTGCAACGAGTCTCAGGTGGCTCACGGCGTAAAATGGCTCTCGGGCGGGGTGATTGGAAAGTATCCCATGCGTCGAGTCATAGGACGCTCGAAAATAGGGTTACACGCCGTAAGTGTTGACGAAAGGACAAAGCTGGACACATGGACTGCCTCTAAAGATTTTTTTTTGAGTGGCTTGAAATTCAATCGTAATATAAATAAAATGAGAACAGTATTCTATTTAGCAGCAGCCTTGATCTCCATACAGGTGGGCATGGCCCAGTCACTGGAGAAGATGCAATGGTTCAATGAACCGGAACAGTGGAAAATTGAAAACAAATCGCTTTCGATGTTTGTGACGCCACAAAGCGACTATTGGAGAATCTCTCACTATGGGTTCACCGTGGATGACGCTCCCTTTTACTACACCACTTATGGGGGAGAGTTTGAAGTCAAAGTTAAAGTGACCGGAGATTACCAGGCGCGTTTCGACCAGGCGGGTCTGATGTTACGGGTCGACCATGAAAATTACATCAAGGCCGGTATCGAGTTTGTGGATGGCAAATTCAATTTGAGCACGGTGGTTACCCACAAGACATCCGATTGGAGTGTGATTACGTTGGAGAAACCGGTTCCGTATGTTTGGATCAAGGCGGTCAGAAGATTGGATGCTGTTGAGATCTTTTATTCGTTCGATGACCAAACCTATACCTTGATGCGCAACGCTTGGTTGCAAGACCACACCCCGGTAAAGGTTGGATTAATGGCAGCTTGTCCGGACGGGAAAGGTTTCAATGTCACCTTCGAAAATTTCAGAGTCAAACATCTGCCAGATCAGCGACGGCTGGAGTGGTTGAAACAGAATGCCGAATAAGTTGTCTGAAAAGGGCGATGGAACCACATACAAAAACGGGCCACTGTTTAATGAAACATGGCCGCATGCGGGACAGGAACTGACGTTCGCTTAAAGAATCATCCGGGAGAAGCATAGGCTCCGCCGCCTTCATAGCGATCGACATAGTGCGGTTGGAATAGCCTCGAGAGAATCCGTTCATGGAAAAACAAGCAGAGACTTCAGGTCCCTGCTTGTTTTATTTATTAGATGAACGACATTCTTTCTTTATAGGCGCTGTTTTCTATATGTCTCACCGGGAAGAGGTGAGTTATCACACGGATCCGGACATGCATGAGAAGAACTTTTTGTCGTCTTAAATTGATCAATAGATTATCGAAACAATCTGTAGAATAAAGCAGATTCTTGTATTGTGACGGTGTAGTTAGAAGTAATCTGCTCTTGTAGTCTGAGTTGAGTAAAGGAAATCACAGAGTACTACCACTTTGTATGCCAATGATATGTACTCGCACTGGCGGCACAATATATTAACCAGCTGGGAAGCGCAAAGAAGGAAGCAACGACGAATATTACACAGACATCAACCACGCACAAACACAAACAAAAGAGACGCTAACAAATTCTAAAGGATTCGTTAGCGTCTCTTTGAGTGGTGCCACCGGGAATCGAACCAGGGACACAAGGATTTTCAGTCCTTTGCTCTACCATCTGAGCTATGGCACCATGTTTTTCGTTTGACGGTGCAAATATAGAGATAAAATTTGATTCTACAATAGCTATCCAAACATTTCTTTGAGATTTATTGTTATTTCAATTGTAGAGTGGTGAAGTTCATTTTATTGCAGTTTTGAAGATGTGAAAAAGTATCGCGATAACACAAAAATCGTATATTTGCAGGAACTACTAAACATAATTCAACTGATCTAAACGACACAGGTAACTTCAGCAGTTATGAAGATAGCTTTAGCACAGATGAACTACACGGTCGGTGACTTTGAGGCCAATAAAATAAAGATCATCGACTGTATTCAACAGGCAAAGATGCAGGAAGTAGATTTGGTGGTATTCAGTGAGCAGGCCATCAGCGGCACCCCTGCATATGATCTACTCAATAAGGTCTCTTTTTTGGATCTCTGCGAAGAGTCTTTGGTCGAAATTGCCTCATGTTGCGACAACATTTCGGTATTGGTGGGTCTGCCATGCCAAAACAAGGATAACAAGACGATCAGTGTGGCAGCATTGATTGAGGATCGCAGAATCAAACGCTACATTGGGAAAAAGACCATTGATTCCCGCGATGAGTTGTTCCATCTTTCGCCGTCTGAGGGGTGTGAATACATTAAGATTCGCGGCAAGAAGGTGGCTGTAGTTGTCGGCAGTGACATTAAGACCGAACAGCAATATGGAGATTACGCCGACATTATCGTCAACCTGTGCAATAGCCATTATATGCGAGGCTGCATTGAGAAACGTTACGACTTTTACCGCAGACTCTCTTACACAAAAGCCAAACCTGTCATATGTGTCAACAACATCGGGGCTCAGACCGATGTGATTTACGATGGTTCGTCGGCTGCTTTCAATAATCGAGGGGAGTGCATCGCCTTACTAAAAAGTTTTGAGGAGGATTTTCAAGTTGTCGATCTCGATGCGAACATTCCTCCCTGCAAGATCCCGGAACAGAATAAAACCGTTAATGTTTACCGGGCCATCAAACTCGGACTACGAGATTTCTTTACCAAAAACAACCTATCGGGGGCGTGTGTTGGGTTGACCGGTGGCGTGGATTCGGCGGTGGTAGCCGCTTTAACCACGGAGGTTTTAGAGAAAGAGAATGTTCACACTCTGTTGATGCCCTCGCAATTCTCTTCGGACCATTCGGTAGAAGATGCGAAGGCATTGGCCGAAAACTTGGGTATCGATTACCAGATTGTTCCGATCACGCAGATCTTTGCGCTTGTCACCCAAACGTTAAGTCCCATTTTCGGTGAATTGCCGTTTGATTTAGCTGAAGACAACATTCAGTCCCGTTTGCGGGGAACCATGTTATTGGCTTTGGCTAACAAATTTGGTTATGCATTGTTAAACACCTCCAATAAAAGCGAATATGCTGTAGGGAACAGCACGCTTTACGGTGACAGTGTCGGGATTCTGAGTGTTATTGGTGACTTGTACAAATCGGAGGTATATGATTTAGCCCGCTATATTAATCGTAACGGCGAAATTATTCCTCGCAATACATTATCAAAGGCCCCGACTTCGGAATTACATCCCAACCAACCCGAAGCCAATTTGCTACCGGCATATGATATTCTGGACGCCATTTTGTACCGCATGTTGGAAGAGGGCCAAAGCCGTGAAGAGATTATCAATGCCGGGTTCGACGAGGAGGATGTCTATCGCGTCTATGGCTTGCTGATTCGCAATGAGCACAAACGCTACCAATCCTGTCCGGTTTTACGGCTGTCGAGTTGTGTGCTGGGCAAAAACCGCATCATGCCTTTGACCAGTCATTACGGATACTAAGATTGCTCGAACCGTGAAAAACAGCGTAACACATACAGCGGAGGTCATACAGAGCGGTGAGGGTTGTGTCGAGGTGCTACTAAAACCTCAAAGTGCATGCGGCTCCTGTCATGCGCGTAAGATTTGCGGCATGGAGGAGGGGGAAGAGCGCATTCTTTCTGTGGTAACAATCGATGCCGATCGTTACCAAGCCGGTGAGATTGTCAATGTATCCATATCACAAGGCATGGGAATCAAAGCAGTAATGATTGCCTATGCCTATCCTTTTTTATTGGTCTTCATCCTGTTATTGGTTCTATTGCAGATCGGGGTGAACGAATTGATTGCCGGACTGTCGGGGTTGGCGGTACTGGCTATCTATTATTGGGTGTTGTATTGCCTGCGGGATCGGATTGAAAAGGAGATTCAATTCGCCATTAGCAAAATCGCTCCCAAAGAGACAAACGAATAAGATTAAAGCATCGAATGAACGAGACTTTACTTTTTACCGTGATTGTACTATGCGTGTTAGGGGTACTTTCGGCGGTTATACTCTATTTTGTTGCACGCAAGTTCCACGTTGAGGAGGATCCACGGCTCGGTGTGGTCGAAGGGATGCTTCCCGGAGCTAATTGTGGCGGTTGTGGGTTCCCCGGTTGTAAAGGAATGGCCAGTGCACTGGTCAATAATGACGACATCTCTGCACTGTACTGTCCTGCCGGAGGTGCTGAGGCGATGAATAAGATCGCCACCTATTTGGGCAAAGCTGTTGCTGAACAGGAGCCTCAGGTTGCGGTGATTCGCTGTGCCGGTCGCTGTGAAAACCGCATTCGCAACAATATTTACAACGGTGCATCATCTTGTGCTGTTGAAGCGTCGTTATACGGTGGCGAAACGGCCTGCGTGTACGGATGTCTGGGACAAGGAGATTGCGTCGATGTCTGCACGTTCGGAGCCATGACGCTGAATCCCATAACGGGCATGCCGGAGGTCGATGAAGAGAAGTGTACGGCCTGCGGTGCCTGCGTTAAGGCGTGCCCCAAAGGGATTATCGAGTTACGCAAGAAGGGGATCAAAAATCGCCGCATCTATGTCTGCTGCTCCAACAAGGACAAAGGGGCCATCGCACGCAAAGCCTGCATCGCTGCTTGTATCGGATGTGGCAAATGTGTAAAAATATGCCCGTTTGACGCTATTACGTTGGATAACCATTTGGCCTACATTGACCCTGCCAAGTGCCGTCTCTGCCGCAAATGTGTTGCAGAGTGTCCTACGGGAGCCATTGTTGAGGTAAATTTTCCACCTCGTCCGCAAGCCAAACCGGCCGGCCAGCCTAAAACGACACCGGATAAACCAACCGAACCAGCCGCTTCCAAAGCCGTAAAAGAACCTGTGATGCAGGGTCAACCTGAACAAACAGAACAATCATTCTCGACACGCTCAGCGGCACCTGTTTCCGGCAAAACAGACCGTTCGGCTGATCAGACTCTTTTTTAATATGCTATGTTGAGAAGCTTCAAAATAGGAGGCATTCATCCTCCCGGCAATAAAATCAGTAAAAATTCCCCGATTACGGTTGCTCCGCTGCCGGATCGGGTGATAGTACCACTCTCGCAACACATCGGAGCTCCGGCTACTCCTTGCGTGGCTAAGGGCGATCACGTTAAAGTGGGACAATTAATTGGACAGAGCTCAGGGTTTGTATCGGCCAATGTGCACAGCCCCATTTCGGGAGTTGTCACTGCCGTCGATTCGCTACCCGACGGTGCGGGTCTGCGCAAACCGGCCATTGTTATTGAACGCGAAGGGGATGAGTGGCTCGAAACCATCGATCGCAGCGATGCCCTGATTCAATCCTGCCATCTGACCCCCAAAGAAATTATCGACAAGATTGCAGCTGCCGGTCTTGTCGGCATGGGAGGTGCGACCTTCCCGGCCCATGTCAAATTGAGCATTCCAGCCGGACAAAAGGCAGAATGCCTGATCATCAATGGGGTTGAATGCGAACCCTACTTGACCTCGGATTATCGGACCATGCTGGAGCGGGGATCCGAAGTGTTGGTTGGCGTTCAGATTCTTTGCAAGGCACTGGATGTCAACAAAGCCTACATCGGTATCGAAGATAACAAACCGGAAGCGATCTCTCATCTGACCACCTTGGCTGCCGGATATCCGCACATTGAGATTGTCCCGTTGCGCACCAAATATCCGCAAGGGGGCGAGAAACAGCTAATTCAGGCCATTACCGGCAAAGCTGTCCCTTCCGGGGGGCTGCCGATCCATGTCGGCGTGGTGGTTCAAAATATCGGAACCGCTCTGGCCGTTTACGAAGCTGTTCAAAAAAACAAACCTCTGATTGAGCGGGTGGTAACCGTAACGGGCAAAACGTTGCGTGATCCATCCAATTTCATGGTACGAATCGGCACTCCAATCAGTTCATTGATTGATCTTTGTGGAGGAATGCCTCAAGATGCACTTAAGGTGATCAATGGAGGCCCGATGATGGGACGTGCTCTGGCCAATATCGACGCTCCGGTTACCAAAGGAACATCGGGCATTGTGATCATGCGTAACCGTGAATCGTTGCGTACACCTGCCAGCAGCTGCATCAAATGTGCGAAATGTGTCGGGGTTTGCCCGATGGGACTCGAGCCCTACCTGCTCAATAAGTTAACGCGGCTCAAACGTTTCGATGACCTGGAACCATTGCGCATCACCGATTGTATCGAATGTGGCTCTTGTGCCTACACCTGCCCGGCATCCATTCCGTTGTTGGATTATATCCGGGTGGGCAAAGCCGAAACGATGAAACGCATCCGAGCCCGTAAGAATTGTTAAATCAAATTCAGAGATTACGTGTGATAATCTGAATGAAATCTGCATATTAACCCAATGAATAAAAAATTAATCGTATCGCCTTCGCCACACATTCATGCGCCGGTTTCGACCACCCGCTTGATGGCAGATGTGCTGATCGCACTCTTTCCGGCGTTGGTTGTTTCGGTCATTGTATACGGTATGCCAGCGCTAATCGTAACGGCCGTTTCGGTTGCCTGCTGTGTACTTTTCGAATATCTGATTCAACGTTTCTTATTAAAAGGCAAACCCACAATCGGTGATTGTTCGGCTATTGTCACGGGTGTTTTGCTCGGTTTCAACCTCCCCACAACCTTGCCAATTTGGATGATTGCCGTAGGTGCGTTGGTTGCCATTGGCGTCGGGAAGATGACGTTCGGCGGACTGGGATGCAATCCGTTTAACCCTGCACTGGTCGGACGTGTATTTTTATTGATCTCTTTCCCCGTGCAGATGACCACTTTTGTCACTCCGGAAGGGGTAGATTCCCTTTCGGGAGCCTCTTCGATGGCCGGTGAGATGGCGGCAGAGGGGGAAGCAGGTATCGATGCCGTATCGGGACCAACACTGTTGGGATTTGTTAAAAATGCATTAAGCGGTGGAGAGACCACAGCCGATATTGCTGCACAAATTTCGTACGGCGACATGATGCTTGGTTTCAAAGCCGGATCGCTGGGTGAAATCGCAGCACTGGCGCTGTTGTTGGGATTCGCCTACCTCCTGTTCAGGAAGGTCATTACTTGGCACATTCCTGTTTTTGTATTGGGTTCGATGGCGCTGTTTAGTGCTATTCTTTGGGCGATCGATCCGTTGCACTACATGAATCCGCTGTTCCATCTGTTGACAGGAGGAGCGCTGCTCGGCGCCATCTTTATGGCGACCGATTACGTCACCTCCCCGATGACACCGCGGGGTATGGCCATATACGGCATTGGAATCGGAGTGATTACCATGCTGATCCGCACCTGGGGATCCTATCCGGAAGGCATGTCGTTTGCCATTCTGATCATGAATGCGACGGTGCCGCTCATCAACAAATATGTCAAACCCAAACGGTTCGGGGCAAAACCTGCACCTGCGACCTCAAAATAGTTTGAAGATGAAGAGTACGCTGAAAAATATGGTGCTGTCCCTGTTAGGGATTACACTGGTGGCGTCATTGGCTGTAGGCGTGATCTATCGGGTAACGGCAGGGCCGATTGCGGATGCCAAGACAGCCAAGTTGACCAAGGCCATTGCTCAAGTTCTACCACCGTTTGACAACACACCTGGGGATTCGGTGCAGGCCTTAAGTGTGGATGGCGGTGAGGTTAAAGTATATACCGGCACCAAAAACGGGCAACCGGTTGGCTATGCGATCGAGACCTTCTCGAACAATGGTTTTGGTGGGGAGATTCGTTTGATTGTCGGCTTCAACCCCGATGGCACCATCTACCGTACAGAGGTTTTATCGCAACACGAAACCCCGGGGCTCGGCGACAAAATGGAACGCAGCAAATCGGATTTTGCCACACAGTTTGACGGGAAAAATCCTGCAGAATTTCATTTAGCCGTCAGCAAAGATGGCGGGGATGTCGATGCCATTACCGCGGCAACCATTTCATCCCGGGCCTATACCGATGCGGTAGCACGCGCCTACAAGGTCTTCTGCCAAATTACGGGTCAAAACACAGAAACAGGAGAGGAGAGTAGCTATGAGTAAACTGCAACTGTTGACGAAGGGGATTATTCGTGAAAATCCGACCTTTGTTTTGATGTTGGGAATGTGTCCCACCTTGGGAACCACCACCTCCGCCTTCAATGGAATGGGTATGGGGCTGGCCACACTATTTGTGCTGGCCCTCTCCAACGTTGTTATTTCCCTGATTAAAAATCTGATTCCGGATCAGGTGCGTATTCCGGCCTTTATTGTGGTAATCGCTGCATTCGTAACGGTTGTGCAACTCTGCATGGAGGCCTATGCCACCGACCTATACAACACGCTGGGCGTCTATATTCCATTGATTGTGGTCAATTGCATTATTTTGGGACGTGCCGAAGCCTTCGCCTCCAAGAATAATGTTTTTGATTCCGCTTTGGATGGACTGGGGATCGGACTGGGCTTTACATTGGCTTTGACCGTCATCGGAGGCGTTCGTGAAATTCTCGGCAGCGGATCGATTTTCGGCATGAAGTTCATCGAAGGTGACGGCATGCTGATGTTTATTCTGGCTCCGGGCGCCTTCATCGTGTTGGGTTATTTGCTGGTCCTCTTCAATAAGTTAACCGCTAAAATCAAATAAAGATGGAGTATTTCGTTATCATTATCAGCTCGATCTTTGTCAACAATATCGTACTGTCCCAGTTTTTGGGAATCTGCCCGTTCCTCGGCGTATCGAACAAAGTCTCTACATCGTTGGGTATGGGTGCCGCAGTGACCTTTGTGCTGGCCATCGCGTCGATTGTGGCCTACCTGATTCAGTACTACATCCTGGTTCCGCTCGACATCACCTACATGCAGACCATTGTCTTCATCCTGGTGATTGCAGCCCTGGTGCAGATGGTTGAGATCATGCTTAAAAAGGTGAGTCCTGCACTCTATCAGGCGCTAGGAATCTTTTTGCCACTCATTACGACCAACTGCGCCGTTTTGGGTGTCGCCATTCTGTTGGTTCAGAAAGAGTATAACCTCGGCGAAGCTGTGGTGTATGCCGTATCGGTTGCCATCGGATTTACCCTGGCCTTGGTACTGTTTGCAGGTCTGCGTGAACGACTCGAACTGGAGAATGTCCCCAAAGCCATGAAGGGGGTGCCCATTGCGCTGATCACGGCAGGTATTCTGGCAATGGCTTTCATGGGATTCTCGGGGTTAGTGCGTTAATACAGCCTCACGTAGATAACACTACAACATAACATAGAGATACCGTACAAGCGGAACGAGAGGATTCGTTCCGCTTGTTTTGTTTACCAGAGCATGGAGGGCAGAAGAAAAATAATAGTTATCTTTAAAATGCGTTATTATATTCGTTACCCAAAGAGCATTTTCGGTAGCAGTTGTCCATCATGCGCATTCGTGGCTACATAGTATTGTGTCTGTTGGTATCGTTTCTTCGTGGAATCGATACTGCAGTGGCATCGTTTCCGTCAGGAAGAGATACTGTAGAGATGGATGTCATACGCAAAAAGCAACTCTCCACAGACTCTACCAAAACGTCGAAGAAAGAGTTGGGTAAGATCACCCGTTTTATCTACAACACCATTCGCATTACGCCCCGTAATCCGGCCGAAGAGCAACGGCTGCTCGAACGGGAGAACAGCTATATCGCCAACTATACAGGACGCACCATCGGGGAGATTTATATCTATCAAAACAATGTCTTCGAGGAGAGTAAAAAATGGGTGGACAGAACATTAAACTCACTGCATCGACTCACGCGCGAGGAGGTTATTCGCAACGACCTCTTTTTCAAGAGCGGAGACACAGTTAATCCATATGAGATTGCCAACAACCGGCGTTTATTACGATCTCGGCCCTACTTTTCGGATGTCAATATCCTTCTTGTGCCACGAGCTGAAGATACGACCATTGTAGATATGTATGTTTTGACTCGAGATAAATGGACCATCAGTGCCGATTTGGAGCTCAAGAGTGACGGCAAAACTCGGGTGATGGCCTATGATGACAACCTGCTGGGGTGGGGTAGTCGGCTTAGTGTCAGCACCTATGTCGATTGGAGGCATGGATTCACCTATGGCGGCAATTTGGTTGAATACACACAACGCAACATTGCCGGCAGCTTTTGGGATGCCTATGTAGTAGCGGGAGAGGGTTTTGACAACGCCAACTATGGGGCTGAATTTACACGTGAATTTATCCACCCGACCGACTATATGGCCGGAGCATCGTATATGTACGAACGGGAGTTATTGAACTACTATCCTCCTGACACGATGTTACACACCCGGTGGAAGATGTTGGATCTATGGGGTGGATATGCCGTTGAGCTTCCGGCGCTGCGCAACAGTTTATATTTCACAGCGCGTTTTTTCGATCTTAATTACAAGGACCGGCCGGAGGTATCCGACATGCTAAACCCCTACTTTCACAACAATACCATGCTGTTGGGCAGCATTGGTTTTTTCAAGGAGCGCTTTCGGCTGACCAACCGCATTTACGGATATGGTGTTCCGGAGGATGTTGCTTATGGCTACCACACCTCGTTCCTGGCGGGTTACTCTTGGGGAGAGTTTGGCAATCGTTGGTATCTGGGAGGGCGCTTCAGTGCCGGCTATTTCACGCCGATCGGGTATATTGGGACCGAGGCTGGACTGGGTAGTTACCTGAACAGTTACAGCGGACAATTCTATCGCACCACACTGCAAGCCAAACTAACCTACTTTACGCCACTGTTGGGACAAGGGCGTTATCCGATTCGTCAATTTGTGGTCTTGAATGCCACGCGAGGATGGAATCGGTTAGATGGTTTCCGGGAGACACTTGAATTCAACGCCAACGCTGACCTGCGCACATTGCAAGAGCACATATATGGAATTAATCGATTGGTGCTCAACACTGAAACTGTCATATTTACACCGTGGCAAGTTGCTCAGTTTAAAATTGCCGGTTTCTTTTTTGCCGATTTTGGTCTGCTGGGCAACTTCGGAAATATTTTTAAGAATGATTTTTTTACAACGTTGGGGATCGGCTTCAGAATCAAAAATGAGAGTTTAATCTTCAATACGATAAATATTCAGCTGGGGATTGCTCTGAATAAGAATGGTTTCATGGATTCCCGTTGGTTCGACATCTCCAACCGGCGTAGAAATGAACCCATCCGTTACCGACCGGTCAAAGCCGAACCAATCGATTTTTATTAATATACGGCAAAGGACGAGTATCGCCTCAAAACGGCAACGTGTCTACGGGAACCGCCAGTACTTCTCAGGCAGATAGCATACACTACTGACCATTATCACAATGAAACGTTCCTATCGGTTGTAAAGAGATTGGTTACAGAAAGTTTCTGTGGGTTACAGTGAAAAGGAGTAAGCCAAACGCTCGCACCGAACCGCGGATACGGACAGGCAAGACCGGGTCAATTGGCGCAACCGACTTCTAAAGGAGGGATACGTTACTTATCAGACGGGCGTTGAGAAGCAGATGAATCAGCCGCTGGAGCCTCTGTACTGAACAAACTACGAGTAGCCTCGACAATATCCCTTTTGATATAGGTCCAACGGGTAGCAATGCCGATCAATAGCAGGATGATGAGAATGATCATCATCCTGACTGTTCGTTTATCGGCTTTTACGGGCTGTTCGTCCATAATTAGTTAGTCTTGAATTTCATCTTGATCTGAGCCAAATCGGCATTAGCCTTCTCGATCTTTTTGGCCAAATCAGCTTTGAATTTCTGCACCTTCTGCATCAGGGCCTCGTCGCCGGTAGCCATAATCTGTGCCGCTAAAATCGCACCATTGCGGGCACCGTCCAACGCCATGGTTGCAACTGGAATCCCTGAAGGCATCTGCAAAATGGACAAAATACTGTCCCAGCCATCGATTGAATTGGAAGATTTGATCGGAATACCGATAACAGGCAGGGGAGTAAGTGCCGCGATGACACCGGGCAGATGAGCTGCACCACCGGCACCTGCAATAATCACTTTGATGCCACGTTTGTGGGCGTTTTTGGCGAAATCCATTACCAGTTCCGGTACACGGTGTGCCGAAAGGGCATTGATTTCATATGGAATTTCCATCTCATCGAAGAACTGGGCTGCCGACTCCATGATCTTGAGATCTGACGTACTGCCCATGATGATACTTACTTTGGGAGTCATAATTGCTGTTTTTAACAGGTTTAATTGATCGTGAAACAAAGGTAATGAAAATATAGGCAATTGCCACATTCCATCTGTATTGGTAAAGATTTAATCCTTTCCATAAATAGGGAAAAGATAAGTTTACACATCCCCGTAAGGTTTACCCGTGCCGCAGAGTCAATCGATAGCCGTGCATTCTTCCACCGCGGGCTGCTAACGCTGAATTTCACATATCACGCAGCACCCTGAACGATCGCATCGAACTGATCAATCGAATAGCCAACCGGATTACCTGTAAAAATGCTATCTTTGCAGACAACACAGGCCCAATCGATTACTTCACGGTGATCGTCCGACCTTTCTAACATAGCACCAGTACCCATGTCTGCAACGGTTACTTTATTTGACAAAACTTTCCGACGATCCATTTCGCACGAACAGTTGATCGAAGCCATCAGTCGGGTAGGGCGCCAAATCACCCATGACTACGCCCATAAAGAGTGTCCACTGTTCCTGGGGGTTCTGAATGGAGCTTTCATGTTCATGGGCGAGCTATTGCAACATATCGACCTGAACTGCGAAGTGTCGTTTGTCAAACTGGCCTCTTATAGTGGAACCGCAACTACCGGCAAGGTTCAGGAGTTGATCGGTTTGAGCAAAAGCATTAAGGGGCGTCACGTCATCATTGTCGAAGATATCGTGGATACGGGAGGGAGCATTGACCACCTGTATCAGCTATTAACGGTACATCATCCGGCCTCGATTGCCGTAGCAACTTTACTGTTCAAACCAAGTAGCTATAACAAAACTTACAAAATCGACTATCCGGCTCTGGAGATTCCCGATAAATTTATCGTTGGATTTGGTTTGGATTACAATCAATTGGGCCGAAATTTGAAAGACATCTATGAGCTTGCAACAGAATAATTTCGATTTGCTTGATGGTGGACGTCGTCTGCCTCTGGTTGAAGATTTTTATACGATTCAGGGCGAAGGTTTTCACACGGGTAAACCTGCCTATTTTATCCGGTTGGGCGGATGTGACGTGGGTTGCCGCTGGTGCGACGCAAAAATGACCTGGAATCCCAAACATTTTCCGCCAGTCGAGGTGAATGACATTGTCGAGAGGGCTTGTAGCTATCCGGCTCAAGCCATTGTAATTACCGGGGGAGAGCCCTCCTCTTATCCGCTCGAGTACCTGACCCAAGCCTTAGCCGCGCGTGGATTGCAAATTTTCCTCGAAACATCCGGCGCACATGAATTGACCGGACAGTTTGACTGGATCTGCCTCTCTCCGAAAAAACAACACCCGCCCGTTGCTTCGATCTTTCCCCGTGCCGATGAGTTGAAGGTGATTGTCGAGACAGAACAGGACTTTGCCTGGGCCGAAGAGAATGCGGCAAAGGTCAGTGAAAAGTGCCGACTCTATCTGCAACCCGAATGGAGCCGCTTCGATGAGATGATTGGGCGTATTGTGGAGTATGTAAAGGCTAATCCAAAGTGGAATATCTCTGTGCAAACGCATAAGTATATGCGTATTCCATAGGTTTACCTCTACTCTTTGATGATATAAATTGTTTCTCCTTCGCGTTTCATCAGGTAGTGCTCGCGCGCATAACGTTCCAGAGAGTCATCATTTTTGAGATTTTCCAGAATGGTGCTGTCCTGCGTAATTTTTTGCTGATAGTAGTCCCGTTGAGACTCCAACTCCTTGAGTTGTTGGTTTAGCTTCCATACCTCGATCAAATTATTCTTATCGAACACCGCTATCAACAGCACGAAAATAACGATCGAGATAATCCACAGCCTACGATCTTTCAGGAATTTATTTACGGAGAGTCTCACGACTAAAAATTGTTTTGACAAATATACGATTTATCCCGCGAACTGCCTACTCGCACTGCCACCATCGATAAAAATGGTGAACCGGACCGTGCCCGTGTCCAGTTTGTATATCCTGGCCAGCAACAATGGCCCCATGCAGATACTCTTCAGCTTGACGGACCGCCTCTTTTAACGGATAACCCAACGCCAGGTAGGATGCGATCGCCGAGGATAGGGTACACCCGGTTCCGTGAGTGTTTAGGGTGTTGATGCGATGATATTGATAACGATCAATAAAATCCTTGCCATCATATAGATAATCCGTCAGCAATGCTGCATCGAGATGTCCCGCCTTGAAGAGCACAGCCTTAACTTGTTGACGATGGATTGCCGCAGCAGCCTGCTCAAAATCCTTTTCAGTATGGATCTCAACTCCCGTCAGACAGGTCGTTTCGGGGATATTGGGGGTAATGACCGTTGCGAGCGGGAATAGATAGCGACGAATAGCCTCCAACGCCGATTCATCGATCAAACGGCATCCAGATGTCGATACAACCACCGGATCCAGCACTACGTTGGGGATTTGAAATTGCTGCAACAGTTCAGCGACAACCTGCACACATTCAGCCGTAGGCAGCATACCCAATTTAACAGCATCCGCGCCCACATCCTCCAGCACTGCAGCAACCTGTGCAGCTACCATGTCAGCTGGGACATTATGGATTGCACGCACCTCTGCAGTGTTTTGGGCAGTGATGGCCGTAATGGCACTCATGGCATAACAGCCACATGCCGAAATGGTTTTGATGTCGGCCTGAATGCCAGCACCGCCACAACTATCCGATCCGGCAATAGTTAAGACACGTTTATATTGTTTCATCGTTTCTTCAATTAAAAGTGGGTAAATCCCTTCCACTGAGGGTGAATGACTGCTCCGTTCTCCATCCAAACGATCCGATCTCCGGCAATGGTTTTCCCTATCGGATAGAGCGGAGTTCCGAAAGTTTGCTGATAATTTGCTTGTAACACTGAGGCTTCAGCTGCATCAGCCGTGAATAACAGACAATAATCTTCCCCACCGGTAACAGCCAATTCCACAGTAGTATTAGTTGGCATCATGTCTACTAAAACTTCAGCTCCACAACCGGAAGCATGAAGAATATGCCCCAGATCGGAAGCGATCCCGTCCGATACATCCATCATCGCATGAACAGTGCTCTGTTCTCCCAGCCAAATCCCCTCGTTAATAAAAGGTTTTGGACGGTTATGTGAAGCGATAAACGAGCTATCGAGCCGATTCGACAGCAGATCTTGTAAGCCTTGTGCCGACGCACCCAATTCGCCGGTAACAAAAATCACATCCCCCACACGAGCATCGCCTCGGTGTTTGATGCAGGAGTTTGGGACTTTGCCCATTGCGGTTACGCTGATCGTAATGCGATCTTTCGACGACGTGGTATCACCTCCCAAGAGCGGCACCCCAAACTGCGCTGAGAGTTCTCGATAGCCCTCCATAAAGGTTTCGATCCACTCTGCCGAACAGTTCTGCGGCAAAGCGATCGATAAAAAGGAGGCAAAAGGGGTTGCTCCCATGGCAGCCACATCACTCAGATTTACGGCAAGTGATTTGTAACCCAAATCTTTGGGAGGTGTTTTGGTCCGTAGAAAATGGACATCTTCGACCAATAGATCGGTGGTGACCACTATCGACTCCTGTCCGTTAAGTGGCACGACGGCACAATCGTCCCCAATTCCTTCACAACCGTGAGTTGGGATCGATGCGAACTGTTCGCGAATCCATCCAATCAAGCCGAACTCTCCCAAACCACTCAACTTCATGACTATCGCCAATATTTAACAAACACTTAAAATTCTTATCCAAATTTTACTGCAAAAATATGCGAAATATTCAATTCGGTGGTGTATTTTTGTGGCGAATTTGAGCAAATCTGCAAATTGACAACCGCCATGAAATTATTGATTATGAATGGGCCTAACCTGAATTTGTTGGGCATTCGTGAAAAAAATATCTACGGAGAGCAATCGTTTGAGTCCTATTTTGAGGAGCTGAAACGGAAATTTCCCGATATCGAACTGGATTATTATCAATCAAATGTCGAGGGTGAGTTGATCAATCGCATTCATGAAGCACGTGGCGTTTATGACGGCATAGTTCTGAATGCAGGGGGATATACGCACACTTCGGTTGCCTTGGCCGATGCGATCGGCGGGGTTAAAGCTCAATTACCGGTTGTAGAGGTACACATTTCGTGTATCCTGGCACGCGAAGAGTTCCGTCACATTTCGCTGATTGCTCCCAATTGCAAGGGGTCGATTATGGGTTTTGGACTCGATTCGTACCGTTTGGCCATTTTGAGCTTTTTATAGCTGGGCAGAGCAGTCTTGTGCACTGCTGTGCAAATTTGCTCCAATAGAGAGATTAAGAACTGATATAAGAAAGATAGAAAGGGAGGTTATACGGACCTCCTCTGAAAGGAGAACAACATGAAGAAAAGAACTAAAATCATTGCGACGATTTCCGACCGACGGTGCGACGTAGAGTTTATTCGATCGCTGTACGAAGCGGGAATGAATGCCGTACGTATCAATTCTGCTCACGTAACGACGGAGAGTGCGGCACGAGTAGTGGAGAATGTTCGCAAGGTTTCGGACAGTATTGCTATTATTATCGATACGAAAGGCCCCGAGATTCGGGTTACCGGCATGGCTCCGGGATATGAAGAGGGTATTAAGGTTGTTGAGGGAGATACGATCTGCATTAAGGGAACTCAAACCGATGAACCCTCGTCTAAAGAGTGTGTTTATGTAAATGATTTTTCCATCTACAACGATGTTCCAGTTGGGGCAGCCATTCTGATTGATGACGGCGAATTGGAGCTGGATGTGATGGACAAGAAGGACAACGAGTTGATCTGCACCGTCAAGAATCATGGTGTCATTAAACCTCGTAAGAGCGTCAACATTCCGAATGTTCCGATCAACCTGCCATCGGTGACCGAGCGCGACTACAAGTTCATCAACTGGGCCATCGATATGGATGTGGATTTCATTGCGCACTCCTTCGTTCGTAAAAAGGAGGATGTGTTGGCTGTAAAGAAAATCATCAAAGAGCGCAACAGTACCATCAAGATCATCTCGAAGATTGAGAACCAGGAGGGTGTCAACAACATTGACGAGATTCTGGACGAAACTTACGGTATTATGGTGGCTCGTGGAGACCTCGGCGTTGAGATTCCTGCCGAGAAGATTCCTGGGACGCAACGTTTTCTGGTCAACAAATGTATTGAAAGCAAAACACCGGTTATCATCGCTACGCAGATGCTGCATACGATGATCAGCAATCCTCGTCCGACGCGTGCTGAGATCAGTGACGTGGCCAATGCGATCTATCAACGTGTCGATGCCGTGATGTTGAGCGGGGAGACCGCCAATGGTGAATATCCGGTCGAGGCTGTCGAAACGATGGCACGTGTAGCGGCCGAGGTCGAAAAGGACCACAGCAACCCTAATATCGAGATGAATCTGGTTCGTATCAACAACGAAATCACTGCTCAGTTGTGCCGTTCGGCGGTACGTGCCACGTTAAATTTACCGGTCAAAGCGATTGTGATCGACACGCTGTCGGGTCGTACAGGACGTTATTTGGCTGCTTTCCGTAGCCAGAAGCCGGTGTTTGCCGTTTGTTATCGAAAGAGCGTAATGCGCCATTTGGCCATTTCGTACGGAATCCACGCCATCTACCGCGAACCTTCGATCAACCATGAAGGCTTTTTGTTGAGTATTCTCTACTACCTGGAAGAGAAAAAATGGCTTTCGAAAGAGGATTTGATTGTTGTGTTGGGTGGTAGCTTTGGAGCCGCCAAAGGGGCCTCCTTCATGGAGATTGGCAATGTACTCAATCTCGAGCACAAAGCCCTGACCTATTCGACCCGATAGGTGGCAGCAAAATGCAAGGAAATGATTCGTTAATTCTGATTGGACGAAATCATAAAAAAGAGGAGTGGTTATAACCGCTCCTCTTTTTTTAGTCAGCCTGCATCCTTCAAAAGTAACAGACAAAGCCACAATGTTGCACATTCCTAATTTGCAAGCAACGCGCACTATCAAACCGTGCAACATCAAGTCGCTTGCTTAATTATCCTGATCCGAAACACCCATCCAACACGGCTTGTCCAGTACAAATCCCTGACCAACCGTCCATGAAACTGGATAAGCTACTATGGTCAAACAGCTCGGCCACATCGCCTGTTTCGAAGGATCATTAATAAATCACTCTGCGAGGTCAAGCATAGACGGAAGGTTGTCGTCTGCCCTGCAACACGGACAGAGCGTTTTCTGCCAGAGCCCGCATTTCGTCCTCACCAGCCATCACCACAACCGGAGCAATAAACTTCACCATCTCTTTGACATAGTCGCACACATAGGTGTTATAAGCCACCCCTCCGGTAATCAAGATGGCATCGACCTCACCATGCAACACGGCTGCCATACTACCGATCGTCTTACCAATATTGTATGACATGGCATCAATGATCTGCAAAATCTTATGATCTCCATTTTTACCGCGTTCAATCAGCTCTCCGACATGGCTGGAACCGGTTAAAGCGACGAGGCCGCCAGCGCCGCTAATCATACGACGAACTTCACGATGCGTATATTTACCACTGAAGCAAAGATCAATCACCTGTCTGGCAGGCAGAGCACCAGAACGTTCAGGTGTGAAAGCGCTTTCACCGTCCATGGCATTGGTGGCGTCAATCACGCGACCATGCCGATGAGCCCCTATCGAAAAACCGCCACCGATATGGGCAATGACCAGATTCAGCTCTTCATAACGTTTCCCAAGCGTTCGGGCATAAGCTCGCGCTACTGCTTTTTGGTTTAGTGCATGAAATATAGATACACGACGGATCTGCGGATGACCGGTCAGACGAGCGACATCTTCCATCTCATCCACCACAACAGGATCGGCAATATAGGCTTTAACTCCAGGAATCATGGCAGCGATATCGGCAGCGAGCAAGCCTCCCAGATTTGAGGCATGGTCCCCAAGTTGAGAGTGGAGCAGATCGTGTTTCAACGCATCGTTCATTTCGTAGACTCCCGACGGGATCGGCTTGACCAGCCCTCCACGGCCAATCACCGCAGAGATGGTTTGCAAATCAATTCCTGCCTTTTCGAGCGCCTCGACGATCAATGCTTTGCGAAACGCGAACTGATCCGCTACACACTGGAAAGGTTGCAACTCGTCACTGGAATGGCGCAACGTTTCGGCATAAACCTCTTGCAGATTTTCGAAGACCGAGATTTTGGTTGAGGTTGATCCCGGATTAATCGCCAAGATTCGATAGGTTTTCTCCATGTGCAAATTTGGTAAGTTAAGCATTGAGGGCAGCCAAAGCGATCGAATAAAGTTTTGAGGCTGCCGAATCACCGCGTGAAGTCAGCACGCAGGGCGCTTTTGTTCCAACGACCATTGCAGCCAGCGGAGCATTGCAAAGGTGGTTGGCTGCTTTGTAAAAAACATTCCCGGCATCCAAATTTGGCATCAACAAACAATCAGCATCCCCTGCTACCGGGCTGGAGAGGTGTTTGGTGCGTGCAACCTCCGAGAAGAGCGCCACATCGAGAGCCAAAGGACCGTCCATAATCACATCACCGAACTGTCCCCGATCGGCCATTTTGGCCAGGACAGCCGCTTCGATGGAGGACTCTACGCCTGGTAACATCTGTTCACTCGGCGCAATCGCCGCAATTTTCGGACGTTCTATGCCCATGGCATGGGCTGCAGAGATCAGATAGCGTACAATAGCCATTTTTTGTTTCAGGTCTGGGTAGGGGATCACGGCCACATCCGAAACCAGCAACAATTTGTGATAGGTCGGAATCTCAAAAACAGCGACATGGCTCAACACCCCTTTGGGAGGCAACAGCCCATACTCCTTGTTCAAGATTGCACGCATATATTTATCGGTTGAAACGAGACCCTTCATCAACAGATCGGCCTCACCTTCATTGACCATTTGGACCGCCCGGTTTGCGCTTGCCACATCGTTGTCAGCCTGAACAATGGTAAATTTAGATGGATTGATTTCCAGAGCCATGCATATCCGTTGGATTTCATCCGTATCACCCACTAACACGGCATCGACAATTCCCATATCTACTGCTGCATTAACAGCCTCAATCGTATGTTCATCCTGGGCGTAAGCAACAGCCATTTTTTTCTTCGGGCGTCCCTGAACGACGGACACCAGCTCTTCGAGTTTTGTAATCATAGTGTCTCTGATTTTGGCGATAAAAATAGGAATAAAAAAGTTCTCCCGTATGGCACGAGAGAACTTTCCCTATCAATCGAATTACAAAGATTATTCCGAACGTTTTTTCAGCAGACGGAACGTATCCGAAGCGATCACCAGCTCTTCGTTGGTAGCCACGGCTGCGACCTTCACTTTCGATTCAGGTTTGGAGATGATCACGTCCTGTCCGCGGACACCATCGTTGGCCTGCTTGTCAAACAGCACACCCATATACTCCATATTTTCGCAAACACGTTCCCGTACGATGAAATCATTTTCACCGACACCGCCCGTAAAGACAATCAGGTCGGCTCCACCCATCAGTGCAGCGTACTGACCGATGAATTTTTTGATACGCAGTACGAACATATCAAGGGCCAACTGTGCCTTCTTGTCGCCCTTCTCGGCCGCTGCATGAATATCACGCATATCGGACGAAATACCAGTAATACCGAGCAGACCAGACTGTTTGTTGATCATATTCGACATGCGATCGAGGTTGAGACCCTCTTTCTCTGCGATATAGATCAAGGCACTGGGATCGACGCTACCGCAACGGGTACCCATGACCAAACCGTCAACCGGAGTGAATCCCATCGAGGTGTCATAAGACTTACCGTTGAGGATTGCTGTGATCGACGCACCGTTACCAATATGGCAGGTAATGATGCGCGAATGATCAAAATCAACGCCAGTCAATTTACAACCCACCTGGGCGACATATTTGTGGCTGGTCCCGTGGAAGCCATAGCGACGTACACGATACTCCTCATAATATTTATAGGGGAGGGCATACATAAAGTTGGCTGCAGGAATCGTCTGGTGGAAGGAGGTATCAAAGACCGCTACCTGAGGCGTGTTAGGCAAGAGGTTTTCCATCGAGAGAATACCTTTCAGGTTGGCCGGATTATGTAATGGAGCCAATTCGAAGCAGGCTTCGATCTTCTGTTTCACCGACTTGTCCACGATGGCACTGTCTTCAAAATACTCTCCGCCATGAGCAACCCGATGGCCGACAGCCGACAATTCGCTAATACTGTGCAGCACGCCGTGTTCGGGATCTACCAGAGCTTCCAGGATCAAATTGATTCCCACGGTGTGATCGGGAATGCTTTTGGTCAGTTCAAATTGAGGTTTGCCAACGGGTTTGTGTACCAACAAACCGTCCGACAAGCCGATACGTTCAACCTGTCCTTTTACCAACAGGGTATTTTCGTTCATGCTGTTCATCTCGATCACCTGATATTTGATCGAGGAACTTCCGCAATTCAAAACAAGAATAGTCATTGTTACAATGAGGTTGATAAGATTTTCAGCTTCCGTTTATTTCATACCGCCGGCCTGGCAAGCAGTGATGGCCACCAGATTGACGATATCATCCACCGAACAACCGCGTGAAAGGTCGTTGATCGGAGCGGCCATGCCCTGCAGAATCGGGCCAATCGCCTCGGCATGGGCCATGCGCTGTACCAATTTGTAGGCGATATTACCAACCTCCAATGAGGGGAATACCAATACGTTGGCTTTACCAGCGATTTTGCTTCCGGGAGCTTTCTTCGCACCGATACCCGGGATAATTGCCGCATCAGCCTGCAATTCGCCATCGATCATCAGCGTCGGATCCATCTGCTGAGCCAGATGAGTAGCAGCAATCACCTTGTCAACGATTTCGTTTTTAGCAGAGCCTTTGGTCGAGAAGCTCAACATGGCGATACGAGGCTCGAAACCGGCAATCACACGGGTAGTACGACCCGTCATCACAGCGATCTGAGCCAACTCTTCAGCCGTAGGGTTGGGATGTACGGCGCAGTCAGCAAAGACCATCATACCGTGTTCGCCGAACATGGTATCGGGAATGATCATGATAAATGCACCCGAAACCACACTGATACCCGGCATGGTTTTCACATATTGGAAGGCTGGACGCAATACATCACCCGTAGCGTTATTGGCACCGGCAACTTCGCCATCGACGTCCCCATTTTTGACCATCAGGGCACCCAAATAGAGCGGATCGACGATCAGCTTTTCGGCCTGCTCACGGGTCAGCCCTTTGCTGGCACGAAGTTTCAGCATCAGTTCGACATACTCCTCTTTTTTGGGGTTGTTCAGCGGATCGACAATCACAGCTTTATCGATCTGGTCGAGGTAATATTCAGATGCCAGATGATGAATCTTATCGGGGTCACCGATCAGCACCAATTTAGCAAATCCCTCTTTGAGGATTTGGTTGGCAGCTTTGATGTTTCGTTCTTCAGCTGCCTCAGGTAATACGATCGTCTTGATGTCTTGTGCGGCTTTCGCCTTGATTCTTTCAACGAATTCCATGACTTTGACAATTTATATATTATACTTCAAGTGCACATACAGGCTCTATCAACAACACGATGATCGGTTGTTGACGATCGCAGTAGCCCACCCGTCCCTTTCGAACACGGATTTCGTGTCACGCCAGACAGCAAGGGCTAACAAAACGCTCTGAGGACATCTCCGTCAGCATCAGGTTACAACTTTTTACAACTCTGGGGAGTCGTCCATCACGTCTCGTGGCGGCGATCCACAAGCCACACAAAGGTAGGAAAACGACATTGAAATGGGAAGGGAAATCGAATGATTTTTTAGTCTTCATATTTGTATCCGACCCCTTTGACCGTAACGATATGGTGATCGCCGAGTTTTTCACGCAATTTTCGGATATGGACGTCGATGGTACGGTCTCCGACAATGACATCATTTCCCCAAACATTAGCAAAGATTACTTCGCGTGAAAAGACCTTTTGGGGTTTGGAGTAGAGTAGGGCCAGCAGTTCAAACTCTTTGCGAGGCAGGACGATCTCTTTGCCCTCTTTGAGCACGAGATAACGTTCCCGGTCGATCACAATTGAACGCTCCTGCACCGGAGCCTCGATTGGGCGGGATTCAAACCGTTTGAGGAGAGCTTTGATGCGGCTCACCAACACTTTGACCCGAATTGGCTTGGCGATATAGTCGTCAGCCCCCGCCTCAAATCCGGCGATTTGCGAATAGTCCTCTCCTCGAGCCGTCAGAAAGGCGATCAGCGTATTTTTCAGGTCATCGATTTTGCGGATCTCCTGACAGGTTTCGATTCCATCCATCTCCGGCATCATCACATCGAGCAGAATCAGATGCGGATGAACCTCCCGGGCCTTCTCCAAAGCCTGTACGCCGTTGGTTGCGGTGTACACTTCGTACCCCTCTTTGATCAGGTTATAGCTGATGAACTCCAAAATATCCGCTTCATCGTCGACCAGCAGAATCCGTTGCTTCATATCTCATTATGCGGTTTAAATTGTGCCCACAAAATACATCAAATTATATTAATTTAAGGTTAAGCAGGCAAAATATTCCTACATATAAGGTTATTGGGGAACTTTTTAGCAGTAAGCTGTGATATTTTATCAAAAAACACCTACATTTGTTGATAAAATCCTGTAAAATGCAGGCAAATAAATCGTGCACGATGAGTACTGAAACTGACAAGATCCCTGTTCCTGAGGAACAATCCGGGGTTGTATCGAACCCCGCGGATGCGCAAGCGACTACTCCGGCTGCCACAGAGCCGGCACCATCTCCAGCAGAGTCGAATGCTGCTGTTGTTGAAAACGATCCTGAAGCTGTGACCTCTTCGGTTGATTTTTCTGACGAGGAGGCTGAACTGGCAGCCAATGCGCCGGAATTCGAGCTGGAGGGCGAGGATGAATCCGCCGCCATTGATGAGACGCCAAAAGAGAGTGCGGCGCCGACCGACTACAACGGCAAATCCAAAACAGAGTTGTTGGATATTTTGGCCGATCTGTTGGCCAACAAGCCGGTCCAGACCATTCGTCGGGATGTTGAGGCAATCAAGATCGCTTTTTATAAGACCTACCGTGCGGAGGTTGAGCGTGCACGTCGTGCATTTGTCGAGGCTGGCGGAAAGCTCGAAGAGTTTGTTCCGACGCCGGACGATGCTGAACAGCGACTCAAGGAGCTGTTTGCCGAATACCGCACCAAACGCAATGAATTCATTGCCAAACTTGAGGAAGAGAAGGAAAACAATTATAAGATCAAGCTGCAGATCATTGAGGAGCTGAAGGAGTTGATCAACAGCAACGAAACGTTGAATCAGACCTTTAACACCTTCCGGGAGCTGCAACAGCGTTGGAAAGAGACCGGTCCGGTTCCTCAGGCCCATGTCAAGGATCTGTGGGAGACCTATAACCTGCATGTCGAGAATTTCTACAACTTTATCAAGATCAACAAGGAGTTGCGTGATCTTGATCTGAAAAAGAACTACGAGACCAAATTGCAGTTGTGCGAAGAGGCTGAGGCCTTAGTGCTCGATCCTTCACCGGTGAATGCTTTCCACAAACTGCAGAAATTGCACGAACAGTGGAGAGAGACAGGTCCTGTGGCCAATGAATTCAAGGAGCAGCTGTGGGAGCGTTTCCGCGAAGCCAGCACCAAGATTAACAAGCGCCATCAGGAGTACTTCAACGGTATCAAAGAGGAGCAGAAGCACAATCTGGAGTTGAAGACCGAGTTGTGTGTCAAGACCGAGGAGTTGTCAGCGGCCCCATTGTCGACACGCAAAGAGTGGAACAAGGCTTCGGAACAGTTGATCGATATCCAGAAAGTGTGGAAGACGATCGGTTTTGCTCCGAAAAAAGATAACACCAAAATCTACGAACGTTTCCGCAACGCTTGCGATAAATTCTTTGAGAACAAACGCAACTTCTATCTGCAGATCAAAGCGGAGATGGAGAACAATCTCCATCTGAAAAATGACATTTGTGCAGCGGCCGAAGCTTTGCAGGAGAGTGAAGAGTGGAAAAAGGCGACCGATGAGCTGATCGCTTTGCAAAAGCGTTGGAAGGAGATCGGCCCGGTATCACGCCGCTATTCGGATGCGATTTGGAAACGTTTCCGCAGCGCTTGCGATAAGTTCTTCGAACGCAAAGCGGCCTTCTTCGCGTCGCTCGACCAGCAGTATGAAGAGAACCTGGCCAAGAAGAAGGAGCTGCTTGAAGAGTTGAAGTCGTTTGTTGTGGAGAACAAAGAGCATGGGTTCGAAGCGCTCAAAGAGTTGCAACATCGTTGGGCTGAGATCGGGTTTGTACCCATCAAGCAGAAAGAGACCATCCAGAAAGAGTATCGTAAAGCGGTGGATGCCATCTTTGCCAAATTGCGTAGCAGCGACAAAGAGAATCGTCTGGAGCGTTTCAAAGGGAAGATTTCCTCGATTGCCGAAGGGGGAGATCGTCGCCGTCTGCGTTTCGAACGCGACCGACTCTACAATAAGATGAAACAACTCGAATCGGATATCGCTCTGTTGGAAAACAACATTGGCTTCTTCTCCAAGAGCAAAAATGCCGAAGCGATGATTCGCGAGGTAAACAACAAGATCGCCAAAGCCAAAGAGGAGATGGCTACTTTGGTCGAGAAGATCGACATGATCGACAAGCAAAACAATCAAGCAGAATAAACATACAGAAAGAAGTAGATATATCATGGCTGTAAGCAACACGAAAAAGACCAAGTACATCTTTGTGACCGGGGGTGTAGCCTCGTCATTGGGTAAAGGTATTATCTCCGCGTCGTTGGCCCGCCTGCTTCAGGCACGGGGCTATCGGGTAGCCATTCAGAAACTCGATCCGTATATCAACGTCGATCCGGGTACGCTGAACCCATACGAGCACGGTGAATGCTATGTCACCGAAGACGGTGCCGAGACTGACCTCGATTTGGGTCACTACGAACGTTTCACCAATATCCAGACCTCACAGGCCAACAACGTAACAACCGGGCGCATCTATCAGAACGT
>UQYM01000032.1 GCA_900545315.1 uncultured Alistipes sp. | reverse complement strand
CCCTACATGGCCGCTGCGGGCGAGTTGAAAACCAAACCGACACAGCACTCAGTCAAACAGATGCTCGAAAACGGTTTGCAACCCGATGTGCTGGTACTGCGTACCGAAAAACACCTCAATACGGCCATTCGTCGCAAAGTGGCACTATTCTGCAATGTCGATCCGAGCGCTGTCGTAGAATCGATCGATGTCCCGACCATCTATGAAGTACCTTTGATGATGTTGCATCAGAAACTGGACACCGTAGTGTTGGACAAACTACACCTGCCACATGACGGCGAACCCGATTTGGCACATTGGATCGAATTTGTCGAGAAGGTCAAACATCCTCAAGATACGGTACATATCGCCTTGGTGGGTAAATACACGGAGCTTCCCGATGCATATAAATCGATCGTAGAGTCGTTTGTACATGCCGGTGCAGCCAACCATACCAAAGTAAAACTGCACTATGTCAATTCCGAGAAGATCACCGAAGAAAACATTGCTACACAGCTCAAGGGCATGTGTGGCATTTTGGTGGCTCCGGGCTTCGGTCACCGCGGCATCGAGGGTAAAATTATTGCCGTAAAATATGCCCGTGAAAATCTGATCCCATTCTTTGGAATCTGCTTGGGTATGCAGTGTGCTGTGATTGAATTTGCGCGTGACGTACTGGGTTATGAAGATGCCAACTCAACCGAGATGGTTGAAAATACGCCGCATCCGGTGATCGACCTGATGGAGGAGCAGAAGGGCATTACCGAAAAGGGAGGTACGATGCGTTTGGGAGGTTACCCCTGCACGCTGACCAAAAATTCGAAAGTGGCCAAAGCCTATGGCAAGACACAGATTGTAGAGCGTCACCGTCATCGTTACGAATTCAACAACGATTACATTGAAGAGTTCCGCGAGGCGGGCTTGAAACCGGTCGGAGTCAATCCCGAGACCGATTTGGTAGAGGTCGTTGAACTGCAAAACCATCCGTGGTTCATTGGTGTACAATATCACCCTGAATACAAGAGTACGGTTCAGAATCCTCATCCGTTGTTCGTATCCTTTGTCAAAGCGGCTACGGAATATAGTAAAACTCATAACAACAAGTAAATAACGATTCTGATCCATGGATAAAAAGACACTGATCGGACTCATTGTCATTGGTGCCATTCTTTTTGGGTTCACCTGGTATAACGCCTCGATTCAACAAAAGTTTGCAAAAGAGCAGCAGGAGCAACAGGCTCTGACCTCGACCGAGGAGATTGAATCTGCAGATACACTCACTGCTGAGACCCGTCAGCAAGACACCTTGCAGGCGACGGCACAGCTCGAGCGCCATCTGGGCTCTTCACTGTTCAAAGCCACCACAGGCACCGAAAAGAAGATCGAAGTCGAGAATGACCTGATGAAGGTGATCTTCTCGAACAAAGGAGGTCGGGTATCATCGGTTGTATTGAAAGATTACAAGACCTATAAAGGCACTCCGCTGGTGCTGTTTCCTGATTCGGCGTCGGTATTCGACATGTCGTTCTTCATCAAACAGCAGTTTAATAACGTTCAGATCAACACCGGTGACTACTATTTTGTAGCAGATTCATCGTTTACCCCGGTATTTGCAGCCAACGAAGCCTCGAAGGATCTGACCTTCCGGCTTGACATCGACTCGTCGGCACATGTTGATTTTGTCTATACCATTTACAAAGACAACTACATGATCGACTTCGATGTACGGTTTGTGGGCATGGACAACTTGTTGTCCCAGAATCAGACAGATCTGGAGTTTGCTTGGCAAAATATCGGTTTGCAGAACGAAAAGGGATTCGAGAACGAGAACAACTACACGACCATCGCTTACAAATATCCGAGCGATGAATCGGTAGAACAGCTTCGTACCTCGAAGGAGGGCAAAAGCGAAACCATCAACAGCAAAGTTAAATGGATCGCCTTCAAGCAGCAGTTCTTCTCATCGATTTTCGTAGCACAAAACGATTTCCAAAACGGCACGTTGGAATATAGCACATTCCAACCCGGAGAGGGAAAGATCAAGACTTTCCGTGCAAAGGTTTCGGTACCCTTCAATCCGCAGGTATCGGAGTACAATTTCAATTTCTATTTTGGTCCGAACAAATTCTCCGTACTGAAAAAGTATGACGATCTGCACTTTGAGCGTCTGATTCCGCTGGGAGGTTGGATCGTAGGTTGGATCAACCGCTGGCTGGTCATCCCGACCTTTGATACATTGGGAGCTCACATCGCCAATTACGGTATCATTATCTTGATTCTGACCCTGATCGTCAAGATTCTGATTTCACCGCTGACCTACAAATCGTATCTGTCCTCTGCCAAAATGCGGTTGTTGAAACCCGAAGTGGACAAACTGAATGAGAAATATCCGAAGCCGGAAGATGCCATGAAGAAGCAACAGGCGATGATGGCCCTCTACAAGAGTGCCGGAGCCAATCCGATGGGAGGATGCCTTCCCTTGCTGATTCAGTTGCCGATTCTGTATGCCATGTTCCGTTTCTTCCCGGCGTCAATCGAGTTGCGTGGCGAACACTTCTTGTGGGCCGACGACCTCTCATCGTACGATAGCATTTTGAATCTGCCGTTCAACATTCCGTTCTATGGCAACCACGTCAGTCTGTTTGCGCTGTTGATGGCCACCTCCATGTTCATCTATTCGCGTATCAATTACAATCAGACCGCCGGATCTGCACCGCAAATGGCAGGTATGAAATTCATGATGCTCTACCTGATGCCGATCATGATGCTGGTATTCTTAAATAACTTCTCCAGTGGTTTGAACTACTACTATCTGTTGAGCAACATCATCACCATCGGACAGACTTACGGTTTCCGATACATTGTCAACGAAGAGAAGTTGCATCAACGCATGAAAGAGAATGCCAAGAAACCTCAGAAAAAGTCGAAATGGCAACAGCGTTACGAGGAGATGGTTAAGTTACAGCAGCAACAAGCTGCCGCTCGTGCAAAACAACAACGTCGATAAACTTATCTCAAATCACCAATAGAATAGGGGACAAACGTTAGTTTGTCCCCTATTCTTTAAATACCTTACAGGTAAAGATTAATCCCTCCTGACAAATCAAAATGTTTTGAAGGAACCGTCATTTGACTGCTGCATGTATTTAGCCAAACCTCCGGCAGCCGTCTCTTTGTACAAACTCGGCAAATCATGGCCCGTCTGCTTCATCACTTCGACCACTTTGTCAAAACTAACCCGATGCTTACCATCGGAGAAGGTAGCATATCCATTCGCATCCATAGCGCGGGCAGCAGCAAACGCATTTCGTTCGATGCAAGGAATCTGAACCAAGCCGCATACTGGGTCACATGTCAACCCCAAATGATGCTCAAGCCCCATCTCTGCTGCATATTCGATTTGCGAAGGTGAGCCCCCGAAGAGTTGACAGGCAGCAGCGCCAGCCATAGCGCAAGCTACACCGACCTCGCCTTGACACCCCACCTCAGCCCCCGAAATAGAGGCATTGGTACGAACCACATTTCCAAACAGGCCTGCAGTAGCCAAAGCTCGCAAGATACGTTTGTCGGTAAAATTCTTCGACTCTTTAATATGGTAAAGGACGGCAGGCAATACACCGCACGAACCGCAAGTAGGCGCCGTTACAATTTTACCGCCAGTTGCATTCTCTTCCGAAACGGCCAATGCATAAGCATAAACCTGACCACGGCTTTTCATGCTTCCTGAATAGCTGTTGGCCCGAATCAGATAACTGCCTGCTTTTCGGCGTAAGCCCAGCCCACCGGGAATTACCCCTTCATTATCCAGCCCATGATGAATCGCATCGACCATCACATGCCAAACTTCATCGAGATAATCCCAGATCTCCATGCCTTCGCATTGTTGTACATACTCCCAGTAACTGCCACCCTCTTTATCGCACCACTGCTGGATCTCCGAAATCGTGGACATTCCATAAATTTCCTCCGGTTTAGGGGTGTTTAAATCGTCACTGGCCAGGGCCCCGCCTCCGACGCTAAATACGGTCCAGGACTGGAGCACAGATCCATCGGCCCGTAACGATTCGAACAGCATGCCATTGGGGTGAAAATCGAGAAAAACATCCGGTTTCCATACAATTTCCAGAGGGGCTATCGGTTCCAACACAGATTTAATAGCCACATCCGTCATGTGTCCATGTCCAGTAGCTGCCAGGCTACCATATAATGTTACACGAAAGCTGGCCACAAATGGGTTACGCGACAAGAAAATCTCAGCGGCGCGTTTAGGCCCCATCGTGTGGCTGCTCGATGGGCCATTACCAATTCGGTATATCTGTTTTATCGATTCCATCATAATCAGATTGATGATTTATCTTTAACAACTCTTGTTCAGTAATCCATTCAAACATCACCTTAAAGACCTTTTCGCGCACCTCTCTGCGGGAAAGGACCAAATCGTGCAATCCCCCCTCAATCGTAACGTCGGTAACTCGATTGCCCAGACACCAAGCATATCGGGCAATATCTTCGACATTGAGGACGGCATCGCTGCAGGTAAACTCCTCACCCCATTGCCGGGCGTAGGTCGAACGATCGGAATGCATAACCAATACCGGGATCGACAGATGCAGTCCACGATGCAGGCGGCGATGTCCCCGTCTGATCGCCCCCAGCCACGCAAAATAGAGCGGCACACCGGTTTGAGGTTTCAGTTGGGGATCGAAATCCCATTCTCCCTTTGCGGAACGGTGTACACTATCCCAATAAAGCGGTGAAAGCTCATTGCGCATGGAGCCGTAGGGCCACAGACGGCTCAACCAAGCTACTACCGGCATAGCCACTGTACGTTTGAACCACCCGGTATTGAATGCAAAAAACGGGCTATTCAAGACCAACCGATCAACGGCCTGCCGTCTTTTGCCCGAAGCTGCATACAGTGAAGCGATCAAACCACCGGTGGAATGGCCTAAGAGTGTTATATCCTGGTTTCCGTCGGCTACGATTTGCTCGATGGCCTGATCGATTTCGGGGAAATACTCGCTTAGGTTTCGACAATAGTAGGCATGCTGGTGGGGCAGGAGAGAGCGGCCGTATTTACGTAGATCGAGCGCATAGAAATTCCACCCCTCCCGCACAAAACTTTCAGCCATATGGGTCTGGAAAAAATAATCGACATAACCGTGCAGGTAGAGTATAGCGCGTGAAGCACGTTGCTGACCGACACATCTAATCAACGTTGCGATCACCGGGCCTTCGTAATCATCCGGTAATGACAAAACCTGTTTGGTATATCGTATTTCGTCCATATTCACAGCAGTGTCCTAGCTGGGCTTGAAACTTACGGTTTTTGAGAACCGGCAGCCAGAATGCTCAACAACGGTTCTCGCTTACTCCGGGGTAGCTTGTCTATAACCAGACGGTAGGAATCGAAGATCCACGCTTTGATTAATTTATCAGGTAGATCTCCACACATTTCAATGGTATTCCAATGCCTTTTGTTCATATGATATCCAGGTTTCACCTCTGGGTAGCGTTCCCGAAGCTCGATTGCCCGATCAGGATCGCATTTGATGTTGATCCAATGAAAATCCTGCATATCGGTCAATAAAAACATTTTACCCTCGACTTTATAGACCAATGACCACTCATCGAATGGCAGGGTCTCTTCGGCAAGAGGCAAAGAGAGGCAATACTCACGTAGTTCCAAAATATCCATGACCACACGTCTCAACAGCAACAATACTCAGATAAACAGGCCATTAATTCTGTTCATCTGTTCATTGACGAACCCGTAACAAATTTAATGGAAAAAGCCTATAAATAGGTCATCGCACGACACAAAAATGGGAGCAATTTCCATGTAACAGCTAAGCGCAGTATGCTTCGGCACCAAATTTGCCACACTTCAGTGCATCACCGTAGCAAGGCCTGATGAACAATCCATTTTCAAACAAACATTTAATAATTAAACTGCTATGAAAAAACTTTTCTTGGCTTTACCAGCACTGTTAATTCTGGTTTCATTCTCAGCCTGCACCCAGGCAAAAAAATGGACCGACAAGGAACGTACTGAACTCCGTGAAATCGTACGCGCACACAAAGAGAAGACCATGCTTAAACACATGGAGAAAAACGATTTTGCCAATTTGGAGAATTGCGTAGTAACGACAATCGAAGGGACCTACCCTGATTACAACAAGTATGATCAACTCACCGGCAAGACCGACACCTTGGTTGCTGTCATGGTCGACTGTACAGCCGACATGCTCGGTAGCAGTTATGAGAATCTGCCGTTGATCTTCCTGTATCCACAACTGCAATTTGTTGGCATTTTGCCTGCAGATCTGACGGCAGATCAGCTCACAGCTTTTTACAGCAATCTCACTGCAAAAATCAAAGCTTCCTATCCGCAGCCGGCCGATTTTGCAGAGGCATTGTGTGTTGACCCCACCATGCCCAACGTCCTGATCGGCATGATGCAGCAGTGTGCAAGTGATTTACAAAACGCATCTGCTCCCGCCACAACTCCGGCAAAGAAATAACCCTCAAGGAAGATGATATAAACGAAGAACTGCGCTTACATTAGCGCAGTTCTTCGTTTATCCGCAGGCTGTTCAATCGGCATTTAATTAAAAACATTCCGTTTCAAGGTTGTCCAACCGGTTACTGTCACATGTCTGAAAACGAACAGCTTTCCCAATCGGCACCCCAACTTCCGAATCTCGTGCTTCAAAGACTTGCAAGACAGCAACACAATCCAACAATTCCACCTATCTATTTTCGGAGGCTGTATACTTAGGTCAACAATGGGACTCAGATAGGACCGGCCCTGTATATGCCGAGTTCTGGCTTTGTACGGAGTATACTGTAGATGGTTCATGATCAGAGAACAATATTATCTAATTGAATGGGCAATACAAGCTCTTTGCTGTCGTACTTACCCTATACACTCAACGGATTTTAGACGTGTGTCAGTTACTGTCTTTCCAACAAAACGCTTTATACAGACCATCTTTCCTGCAATTAGGAGCACGTGTCCATACAAAAAACGCTTCGGCTCGTTTCTTGAGCCGAAGCGTTTTTTGTATTAATGGCTGTTTGTGTTCTACCAAGCGAACAGCGGATAGTTTTTCATCAAAGCATTCACCTCTTTGCGAACCTGGGCAATGTTCTCCTCATTTTCAGGATCACTCAATACGCGGTCAATGAAATCAACGATTTGATCCATTTGAGCCTCCTTCAAACCGCGAGTTGTGATAGCCGGCGCTCCGACACGGATACCCGAAGTCTGGAACGGTGAACGAGAATCAAAAGGAACCATATTTTTATTGGTGGTAATGTCAGCTTTCACCAACACCTTCTCGGCCATCTTTCCGGTCAGTTCCGGGAATTTGGTGCGCAGATCGATCAACAGCAGGTGGTTGTCTGTGCCGCCGGATACGATCTTGTAGCCCCGTTTTGCAAAAGCAACAGCCATAGCCGCCGCATTTTTCTTAACCTGCATCTGGTACTCTTTGTAAGAAGGTTCGAGAGCTTCACCAAACGCTACGGCTTTCGCTGCAATTACATGTTCCAGTGGACCTCCCTGGATGCCTGGGAACACGGCAGAATTGAGCATGGCCGACATCTTTTTGATCTCCCCTTTCGGAGTTTTGACGCCCCATGGGTTATCAAAATCTTTACCCATCAGAATTACACCACCACGTGGTCCACGCAATGTTTTGTGGGTTGTCGATGTAACGATATGAGCATATTTAACCGGATTGTCCAGCAGTCCAGCAGCAATCAAACCTGCCGTATGAGCCATATCGACCATCAGAATTGCACCCACTTTGTCTGCGATTTCACGCATGCGTTTGTAATCCCATTCCCGGCTGTATGCAGAAGCCCCACCAATGATCATTTGGGGCTTATGCTCCAGAGCAAGACGCTCCATTTCGTCATAATCAATCATGCCGGTCTCTTCGTCGAGTTTGTAGCCGATTGCATGGTACAAAATCCCTGAAGTGTTCACTGGCGAACCGTGTGACAGGTGACCTCCATGGGCGAGATCGAGTCCCATAAAAGTGTCTCCTGGTTTGAGCACTGTGAAGAATACCGCCATGTTGGCCTGTGCGCCCGAGTGGGGCTGCACATTGGCATATTCGGCGCCAAACAGTTTGCAGAGCCGATCGATAGCCAGTTGTTCAACCTGGTCTACAATCTGGCAGCCGCCGTAGTAACGGGCACCGGGATATCCCTCGGCATATTTATTGGTCAGTACGGAGCCCATGGCCTGCATGACTTGGTCGCTGACGAAATTTTCCGAAGCGATCAGTTCGATGCCCTGCATTTGACGCTGCTTTTCTTGCGCAATCAGGTCGAAAAGTTTGGTGTCTTGAGTCATTTCGGTGAGGATTATATCATTTACTTAGGAATATGCTCCAAAGGTAGCAAAAAAATGGACAATCCGAATATTCATCGCAATCTTACTGGACGGGAGGGTAACTGTAGGTCCAGATTTGAATGATCGTTGCAGGAGTGAGATCGTTGATATCCTATTATATATTACAAGAGCAGGCAAAATAATGCCTGTTGTTCCTATTCTGTATCTTATGTCTTATCCGATTGGGTGGTGAAGTGATGGCGTAAAATTTCATAATTGCAAATAATTGTATATCTTTGATCATCCCGAATGGGAGTACACGAATATTTTTAATCATTTTAAAGATAAACGGATGAAACTACTTGAAGGAAAAGTCGCCGTGATTACAGGTGCCGCTCGCGGTATCGGTAAGGCGATTGCGATGAAATTCGCCGAAGAGGGGGCTGCCGTTGCCTTTACCGATCTGAAAGCGGATGAAAATTTCCAAAATACCGAAAAGGAGTTGCAGGCGTTGGGTGTTAAAGCGAAAGGCTATACGTCGAATGCTGCCGATTTCGAAGATACCGCTAAGGTGGTTGCCGAAATCGTTAAGGATTTCGGTCGTATCGATGTATTGGTTAACAACGCCGGTATTACGCGCGACGGTCTGATGATGCGTATGAGTGAGCAGCAGTGGGACATGGTGATTAATGTCAACCTGAAATCTGCATTCAACTTTATCCATGCCGTTACTCCGATTATGATGCGTCAGAAGAGCGGCAGCATTATCAATATGGCATCGGTTGTCGGTGTATCGGGTAATGCAGGACAGGCTAACTATTCGGCTTCTAAAGCCGGATTGATCGGTTTGGCCAAATCAATCGCTAAAGAGTTGGGTTCGCGTGGAATCCGTGCAAATGCCATCGCTCCGGGCTTCATTATTACCGATATGACCGCACAGTTGTCTCAGGAGGTTCGTGACGATTGGGCGAAAAAAATTCCGTTGCGTCGTGGCGGTACTCCGCAGGATGTGGCTAATGTGGCACTCTTCCTCGCATCTGACCTGTCAAGCTATGTGAGCGGTCAGACGATCCATGTATGTGGTGGTATGAATACCTGATCAAGGAATTTATTCGATACGTTATATGCGCTGCTCCGTGAAAGAGCAGCGCATTTTGTTTCAAAAACATTCAAAAAACGTTCAAGTAAGCGCTTATATAATCAAAATCTACTCATAGGGCAAAAAAACACTACGCCATGGTGTTGTTTTCAAAAAGTTTTTTGTTTTCTTTGTAGGTGGATATCATTTAATATTTATTTTTATGAAAGGTACTGTAAAATGGTTTGATTCAGCCAAAGGCTATGGCTTTATCAAAACCGAAGCGGGCAACGACATCTTTGTTCATTACACAGGTATCAACAAAGAGGGATTTCGGGGCCTGGACGAAGGTCAGCATGTTGAGTTCGAAATTGGCGAAGGCAAAAAGGGCGAGCAGGCTGTGAATGTAACCGTAATAGAATAATTTCGTATTCCAAACAAATACTAAATTTACTATTAAAACTTAAAAAAAGAGGGTCCGATTGACCCTCTTTTTTATGTTTAAACTATATTGGACTCTACTCCGTACACAACCTTGCGCACTCTGGGTTGTCTTGACAACCATTAAAGTTGAACTGCGAATTTTTCTCGCCAATCCGGCGGAATAGGGATGGAACGTTGTGCGACAAAATCAAAGGCGACCAGTACGGATCTGCTTTCGGATTTAATCTCTTCGGTTTGGGTATTGACAATCTGTTGGAACAGCGTCAAACTTTTGTTACCGATCTTCTCCAGACGTGTCCGCACAACGATCGGTTCATTATACCAAATCTGAGCCATATAGTTCGTATTGGTTGCTACAGCGATCAGCCCCTCCTTTGTCCACGAGGTAGGTCCGTTGATGACCTGTGTAAAATAGTCGCTTTTGCCCAAATCAAAGTAATGCTGCTGATTCACATTGTTGACATGCCCCAGCATGTCTACATCCGCAAAACGTTTCTGAATAGGAGTAACCGTTATCATCTCAGGCTCGAATAATTTTAATTTCACCATCGACACCCACCATCAGAATGGATGAAGCCTTGTGCGTAGGGTGCTCATCAAAAATTGGATCCACAACCAAATCGACACCATCGATGATTTTTTGTGAAATTTGATCGAAAGAGGTTGGGGTGGGTTCTCCCGAAATATTGGCCGACGTAGATACCAGCGGTTTGCGTAATTTGTAAATCAACTTTTTGCAAAATTCATGATCCGCAATCCGGATACCGAGCGTTCCCTCCTCCGGGACCAGATTGGGAGCGACTCCACAAGCTCCTGGCAAAATCAAAGTCAACGGTTTATCCGCTACATCATACAGTTGCCAGGCAATGTCGGGCACTTTATGAATATACAGGGAAACTTTTTCTGTTTTATCGAGCAACACCAACATGCTCTTCTTGTTGACACTCTCCTTAAGGGCATAAATTTTTTCCACAGCTTCTGCATTGGTCGCATCACATCCAATGCCCCATACCGTATCGGTCGGGTATAGGATAATACCGCCCTGCCGCAGCACCTCCAAAGCCTGATTGACCTGTTCATCCAATGTCATAACTCATCTTTTTTGTTCCAGACAAAAATAGTGTTTTTGTTGGTGTCATCAAACCGGCCCCAGCTTCTCCATAAACTAAGGTATCTTAATTAAGGATCGGTCACAAGAGTCTGAGACCGGCCCAAGTTCAGATAACCTCCATTTTAGCACATTAATACGACTGTTGCCGGCCTATTTCGTTCCTCGTCGCTAAAAGATGCAGCATGAACGCAATACAAAATGATATGAAAAAATTTCGCAGGCAAAATATCCGCATGGACTAACGGGATTGCACGAGGAGGTTTATTGTTCAGAGATAAATTGCAGCTTCAAAAAGTGGGTCCATCAACACAAAGATTTGTAAAGCAAAGGCGGTTAGATTTCTCTTTCCAGTTTTTTTTATTTAATTTTGCCAACCGAAAATTTTAAATTACAAACCATATGGGAAGAGCATTCGAATACCGCAAAGCGCGTAAATTGAAACGTTGGGGTAACATGGCCCGTACCTTTACCAAACTGGGCAAAGAGATCGAAATCGCCGTTAAGGCAGGAGGTCCAGACCCAGGTGGCAACGTCCGTTTGCGTGTATTGATTCAGAATGCCAAAGCGGCCAATATGCCCAAAGAGAATGTCGAAAGGGCTATTAAACGGGCTATTTCAAAAGATACGGCCGATTACAAAGAGATGGTTTATGAAGGTTACGGTCCGTATGGCATCGCCATCATTGTCGAGACTGCAACCGACAATACGACCCGTACGGTGGCCAATGTGCGTAACTGCTTCAACAAATGTGGCGGTACGTTGGGAACTACCGGTTCGGTGGACTTCCTGTTCGAACACAAATGTGTTTTCAAAGTGGCCCCCAAAGAGGGTGTTGACCTGGATGAACTGGAGCTGGAACTGATTGATTTCGGGGTCGATGAGGTTTATGCCGATGAGAACGAAATCACCATTTACGGAGCATTCGAGGCTTACGGTAAAATCCAGAAATATATCGAGGACAACGGCTTCGAATTGATCAGCGGAGAGTTCGTACGCATTCCGTTGGACACCAAAGAGGTTACCGATGAACAACGGGAATCAATTGACAAATTGGTTGAACGGCTCGAAGAGGACGATGATGTAACCAACGTCTTCCACAATATGAAAGAAACCGAAGATTCCGATGATGAGGAGGAATGATCCGGCTTCTTACTAAAAGAGGTTATCAAATATATCAATGAGAGGCAGATGCGTTATTCGGATCTGTCTCTTTTGTTTTATCGAGATGATGTGGCGGGGTATCCCCAATAATCAAACGGACAGGCAGATCTTTGCCGAAATAGTTCCAGATCCACCCCGTGAAGACCTTGATTTTACTCTGCACCCCGAGCAGGAACAGAATATGAATCACACTCCACACCATCCAGGCCCAAAAACCTTCAAGATACAATTTACCCCATTCGACGAAAGCCCGATTACGTCCGACCGTTGCCAATACGCCAATAGGCGTGTAACGGTACGGTTTCATCGGACGATTATCAGCTTGTGCAATTAAATTGGAGGCCAAACGCTGTCCTTGCGAAATGGCCACACGTGCCAATTGCGGATATCCGGCAGGGTAGAGCGGATCATCGACAAAAGCGACATCGCCAATAGCAAAAATATTGTCGAATCCCTTAACTCGATTATAACTATCCGTTAATATACGACCGCGATGTTCCTTTTGGCTCTGTTCGATACCTTCGATCATTTCGCTCTTCACTCCGCTGGTCCAGATCAAATTGGCACTTCGAATCACACGTCCGTCGCTGCAATAGACACGATTGTCACGATAATCAGTAACGGTAATTCCCAGTAACACCTCGACACCCTTCTCTTCAAGCACTTGCAGACATCCTTTGGAGGTTCTGGGAGTCATACTGGCAAGCAAACGATCACGACCTTCGATCAAATAGATATGCATCATTGCAATATCGATACCCGGATAATCTTTCGGAACAATATACCGACGCATTTCCGCCATCGCACCGGCGATCTCTACTCCAGAGGCGCCGCCTCCTACAATCACAATATTTAACAAGGTCTGCCGATCGGCATCTGTTGGAGCAATCATGGCCCGTTCCAAATTGTTAAACATCGTATTCCGGATGCGCAGCGAGTCACGCACATCGGCCATCGGCCAGGAAAACTTTTCGATATCTTTGATACCGAAGAAATTGGGAACGCAACCAGTCGCAATTACCAAATAATCATATAGAATCGATCCGCTCGAAGTCTCCAGGCGGTTTTGCTCCGGATGGACGGCCACCATCCGGCCCATCCGGAAAAAGATATTTTTCTTGGCCCGAAACACTCGCCGGAACGGGAATGACACATCACTCGGGTCCAATCCGGCGCTGGCAACCTGATAAAGCAGAGGCTTGAACAGGTGATAATTATTCTGATCGACCAATACGACCTGGTATCGAGAGCATTTCCGGAGCTTTTTTGCCAAATTTAATCCGGCAAAACCACCACCGACAATGACGACGCGTTTTGCATCGGTATGAGGGACATTTAAATTATGCATAGTTGTTCACGATTATTGTTGGAGAAAATCATTTCCTTAGCTGGGCCAAAGTAAATATAAAAAATTTTAAAAACTACTATTTCTACATGTTCGTTAACGTAATCTTCACCTACAGATCCGTAATAGTAACGTTGTTTACTCATAAAATTGTCTATTTAAAACTTTAAGCACTTGATTATCTAAACATTACAAACAATATTAATACAGATAATAAAAGCTACAACAAGACATTGTCAGACATACTAAAACTAACCTTTTCAACGTTGAATATAAAGGGTCACAAAATCACGGCCAAATGTATTAGATTGTGGAAAAACCGTTAATTTTGCGGGTAATTAGAATCGAAGAACCATGTTGCATCGTTTGAGATTAATATTTGCTCTCGTTTTTTCGTTCTGTTTGTGCTTGCCTGTTTTCGCTGAGGAGGTTTCGTTCGAAGCACATACTCCGACCATCGTGGGGGAAGGCGAACCGTTTCGTATCGAATTTACCCTGAACACCAAACCCGACCTTTTCAACCCACCTGCCTCATTCGGAGGTTTTGATATTTTGGCTGGTCCCAGCACAGCTGAAGGCCGTTCTGTTCAGATTATCAACGGCAAAGTCACCCAATCGGTCTCTATCACCTACACGTATGTTCTGCAAGGCAACAAAATCGGTAAATTTACCATTCCTGGTGCAGTTGCACGCGTAGATGGAAAAACCTACACAACCAAATCACAGACCATTGAAGTAGTTGAGGCCGAGGGGATGTCCCAGCAACGGGGTAACGGTACCTCGTCCTCTCCATCTTCTCGGAGTGCGATTCGCAACGGCAGAGGAATTGCCGCTGACGATATTCTCATACGCGTATATGTCAACCGCAATCAGGTCTATAAAGGCCAACCGGTCAAAGCGACCTTTAAGCTCTATACACGCGTACCGATTAGCGGCATCGAAAAGGCCAATTTCCCTGCCTTTAACGGTTTTTGGGCTCAGGAGCTCAATGTGGATGGTCAAAAGTGGGAACGAGAAACCTACAAGGGTAAAGTATACGATACCCGAATCATCAAAGAGACCTTGCTCTATCCGCAACAGTATGGCAAGCTCTATATTGAGCAGAGTTCCATGACGATAGTTGCGCAAATCATCACTGAAGCACCTCAAACGGGTTCACTATTTGATAACTTCTTTGGTTCCGGGCAGAACGTTGAGGAGGTGCGCAAAAACATTACGGCCGCCCCGATTCAGATTACGGTCAAAAACTTTCCGTCAGGTGCTCCAGCGTCGTTTAATGGGGCTGTGGGGCAGTTCCAAATGCAGGGGCAGCTCGACCACGATGTGATGGCAGCCAACTCCTCAGGTACATATCAACTGAAGATCTCCGGTAACGGTAACCTGCCGTTAATTCAGGCACCGAAAGTAACAATGCCCTCCTCGTTTGAGCAGTACAACATGAAGACAACCGAGAGTCTTTCCCACAACAGCAATGGCATCACCGGTTATCGGCAGTTCGATTTCCCGTTCATTCCTCGTGCAGAAGGTTCTTATACAGTTGGTCCGATCGAGTTCTCCTATTTTGATCCAAATAAGGCTCAATATGTGACTCTTTCAGCTCCACAGGTCAACATTGAGGTTAACGCAGACTCCACAGGGGGCATCTCAGGAGGTAATACCCTGAGAATGAAAGAGGATCTGAAAATTTTGGATAAAGATATCCGATTTATCCGCACTGGTAATCCACATCTGCATCGTCGAGGACATCTCTATTTCGGCAGTTGGGCCTATTGGTTGGCCATTGTAGTGCTGACCGCTGCTGCTGCCGGGACCTATGTCGTACTACGCAAACGGCTGCGTGATTTGCAGAATACCACTCTTATCCGCAATCGTCGAGCCAATAAGGTGGCACTGCAACGCCTGCACGCTGCACTCAACTATATGACGGCTGGTGATGAGCGCTCCTTCTATGAAGAGATGCTCAAAGCGCTGTGGGGATATATGAGCGATAAGTTGAATATCCCTGTATCGAACCTAACGAAGGACAACATGCGCGAAGAGTTGCTCAAACGTTCGATCGAAAGTGAATATATCAACCGTTTCATTGAGATCATTTCGGAATGCGAATATGCTCAATACTCGCCTTCAGCATCGGGTCAAATGACCGAGATCTATAACGGTGCGGTCAAGATATTGTCCAAATTTGAATCGTTGATTAAAAAATAAACCGATGAAAAGGTTTCTTCATATCGCCGTTGCACTTTTGCTGACGACCACAATCTGTGCTCAGGCTCAAACGACCAAAGAGTTGTGGGAGTCGGGTAATAAGGCCTATTTTGACGAAAATTATCAAAAAGCTGTTCAGGATTACGAAACCATTCGGGCTCTCGGTCATGAGAGCGATGATCTGTATCTGAATCTTGGCAACGCCTATTTCAAGCGGGGCATGATCGGCAAAGCGCTGCTCAACTACAATCGCGCATTGCGGTTTTCTCCGTCCGATGAGGACGTGTTGTACAACATTACGATTGCCAACAAATACGTTCAAGATAAGATTGACGTCATGCCCACCTTCTTCTTACACCGTTGGATGAATGAATTGCGATCGAGTATGACCAGCAACGCATGGGCGGGATTGAGCCTGGTCTTCTTCACCGCGATGTTGATCGCCGGATTGGTTTACCTGCTGACCAGCACCCTGAAATGGCGTAAGATAGGATTTTATGGGGCCTTGAGTCTGCTGGTACTGTTTGTCATCAGTGCCTGGTTTGCCGGATCGCAACGCAAAATTCTGCTCAATCCGGATAAAGCCATTGTCATGAGCAGTGCTGCACCGGTAAAAAGTTCGCCCGATCCTTCGAGTAAAGATCTCTTCGTACTGCACGAGGGGACAAAAGTTGCTGTAAAAGATTCGCTGGGAGACTTCCGCGAGATCGAGATCTCAGACGGCAACAAAGGGTGGATCGAAGCCAAAGCGATTGAAATGATCGATTAGTTTTTGCGCTATGTCCAAATTACTCGATGATGTGGTGGGAGAGCTCTCACGACTGCCCGGAGTAGGGCGTCGGACCGCTCTGCGGTTAGCCATGCACATTTTGCGGATGGAGGTTCAGGATGTCGAGCTGTTGGCCGGTTCCATAGCCCGTTTCCGTAAAGAGATTCACCATTGTTCCCGATGCAATAATCTCTCGGATAGCGATATTTGTGAGATCTGTGCCGATGAGAGCCGAGATCGGACAACTGTCTGTGTGGTCGAACAGGTCAAAGATGTCATTTCGATTGAGAATACTCGTCAGTACAACGGACTCTATCACGTTTTAGGAGGCATTATTTCACCAATGCAGGGAATCGGCCCTTCTGATTTAAGGATCGATCTATTACTCGACAACATTGCTCGCGGCGAAATCAAAGAGGTGATTCTGGCCCTGAGTACCTCGGTCGAAGGGGAGACCACCTCCTTCTATCTTTCACGCCGACTGCAGAATTGTCCCGGCATCAAATTGACCTCGATTGCCCGTGGAATCGGCTTTGGAGATGAACTGGACTATGCCGACGAGTTAACCATCGCCCATGCCCTCCACAACCGCCGCCCGTTAGAATAGGGAAGAGGTCCCTCAAGTGCATTCCCCCGCTGAATCTTCTGACAGTATGCCAGCCTCCGCGACATAAACCATTTTCATAAGCGTACAAAACCATTGCCACTCACTGTGTGCTCGTTACATTAAATTCTGAATAAACAGGCGGATTCAGATCTGCACACCATCTTCATCCAACGACAGTACCTTCACACAACTGCCACTTGCATAAAATAAGCGAGGTCCGTATTCATGCGGGCCTCGCTTTCAAATAGGATTAGTCTCAATGACTAATCCGCATATCAAGCAAACAACGAACTATTTAGCCTGCAGCACCAGGATCAGTTCGCTGTTTTTATTAAACAGCAGCAGCAGATCGCCATCCACATCGTAATTGTTGACCTGGCTCAAAGCTTGGAAGAATCTATCTTCGCCGGCCTGATCCGGGCAAAATGCACGAGTCGAACCAATGGCATTCAGAGCCAGTTTACCGGTCTTGCTATCCAACGTGTAGTTACCCATCATGGAGTTGCAGTCGCCACGACCATTAAAATTGGTATCGTCTGCATTCAGAACAAGGTAATAATTGTCGTTGGTTTTCACCTGCTGGCCGTTCATTTCGACCAACTCCCATTTGGTTGCGGTCAGCGGTTTATCCACCACTTTTTTGCCTTTGCGGCATGCGCAACATGATGCCATAACAACTGCCATAGCAATCAACAGAATAAATTTCAACGTTTTCATATGCTGTTATCAATTATTGTTTCCGGACGCAAGTATAAACAATATTTCGGGAACATTATTACATTTGTGTCCATATAAATCGATTAGTTATGCGAAAAGTAATTGCAACAAATAATGCGCCAAAGGCTGTCGGACCCTACAGCCAGGCCATTGAAGCCAATGGGACCCTTTATGTTTCAGGGCAACTTCCCATTAACCCCGCAGACGGCAAAATACCTGAAGGAATCGAAGCACAGACCGAACAATCCCTCAAAAATACCGGAGCTATCCTCGCAGCTGCCGGATGCTCATTCAAAGATGTGGTCAAATCAACCGTTCTGCTGGCTGACATGAATGATTTTGCAGCGATGAACGCTGTCTATGCCCGTTTTTATACGGAACAGATGCCAGCCCGCGTCTGCTATCAAGTAGCTAAACTCCCCATGGGCGCATTGGTCGAAATCGAAACCACCGCTACCATCGACTCTTCCGACAAATAATCAGTATTCAAGTTACGCTTTTTGGCTAACAAGGGCATTCCAATAGCATCAAAACAGATCGAGCCTGCAACTTTGCAGGCTCGATCTGTTTTGATAAGTTGACACACCCTCAGGGGGGCTTATAAGGTCACTTTAACCACATCATCCGTATTGGTACGCTGTGCAGGATCCAGCTGGAATGTTACAAAACCTTTATAGTAGTCATACGGAATCTGCTCTCCGGTGCGGAGCAGGATCACCTGCGTTGGACGTTTATCGGTCTTTACCGACACTTTGCGGGTCAATTCAGGCAGGATGTGCAGATACCAGATATTGTCACGTGTAGTAATAATTGCATTGCTCAACTGCGCTCCTGGGGTCGGTCCGGCTCCGATCACCGATTCGCGGCTATGTTGCATCCACCGAGCGATCGAATCAACCGTCGTATAGAAGTTGGGATGCATATCTCCCTCGGGATTGGGCCCTGCATTGATCAGGAAATTACCTCCCATCGACCGTGTCGTGGCCAAATGACGCAAAAACCAGGAGACCGGACGGAATCTACCCTTGGGATCATACCCCCAACCCGATGTTTCGCCATCGGTCCATATATCGCAATGGTCCCACCATTGTGACGGGATATGCGTCGGTAACGTACATTCAAACTGGGTATTGAAGTCTCCGAAACTGATGCCGGATCCACCCTGATGTTCCGGGTTGATGATATTGGACCACCGATCATTAATCACAATATCAGGTTGCAGGGAACGGACCCATGCGTAGATCTGCTCGGTGTACATCTCCGACTCTCCACGCCAACTCATACCGTCAAACCATAACAGATCGATTTTGCCATAGTCGGTCAACAACTCTTCGAGTTGAGCCATCACATAGCCCAGGAATTGCTCGAACGCTTTACGGTTGGCTATCGAGTCGGTAATCGGAGGCAACGAATCGCGAGTAGCTACATCAAACTCTCTGGGATGCATGAGTCCGGGATAGTGCCAGTCGCGCGGAGAATAGTAAAAGCCAACCTTCAAGCCATTGGCCCGACAAGCCTCCACATAATCTTTCAGCAGATCACGACCGTTCATATACTGTTTGGTGCCGATGCCATATTTCGATGGCCACAAGGCATACCCGTCATGATGCCGCGTTGTCAACACCGCATAAGTAAACCCGGCCTCTTTGGCTGCTTTCAGAAATTTGTTCGGATCGTACTGTTGCGGATTGAAACGTTCAGCCAAAGCGTAATAGCGTTCCGGGGGAGCTACACGTCCCCCATAGCGATAGCCGGTGATCATATCCCATGAAGGTTGCGCTCCGACCACACTGTGAATACCCCAATGCATGAAAAGGCCCAAACTGGCCTCTGGAAACCACTGTGCTCCAGGTGCCGGATTCGGGACAACCGGTGGAGCAGTCAAGGGAGTATCAATCAATGTTTGGGCTCGTTTAACATCTTTTTTGTCGATCTGATAGGCTTCGGGGTGTACGTGCGATTGAGCCATAGCTCCGACAGCCGATACCGCCAAAACCATGCAAAGGCTACCAATTTTTCTCATAACGTTTTGTTCATTCGGGTTATAGGTCAAGCAAAGATACAAAAATTTATGCGTCCGCCATGTTTAACCCAACATCTCCTTGAAATTTATGCTTAGAGAAAAGTATGGTTTATTTTTTGCAATACTTTCCAACGATTAAGGCTATGAAAAGCACTGTCATAAAGAATCCATTTAATACCAGTAACTATGAAAAATCAAAACTTTCTTTCGTTCATCGGCGGCCTGGCAATCGGTGCAATTGCCGCTCTTTTATTGGCGCCTGATTCAGGAGCAAATACCCGTAACAAAATCTCCGGCAAGATCAAACACGGCAAAAAAAAGATGCAAGAATTGCAGGAGATGGTCGAGGAGAAGATTCGGGAGGTCAAATTATCGACCCATCCAGAATCATACGATAAAGCGTAACCTTGTGGTCTATGGTCAATGATTCGTCTATGGGCCGGGTAGAGCAGAGCTTTCGCGACCTCAAAGAGTACGCTGCTTTACGGGTCGAAAGTTTCCGGCTAAGTCTGATTGAGAACCTTGCCACACTGTTCAATTCGCTGTTCGGGATTTTCGTTCTGAGCGTATTGATAGGGATCGCCATCATCTTCTTTGCCATTACTCTAACCTGGCTGTTGGGCATCGCTTTGGGGTCGGTTCTGCTGGCCATTGTGTTGATGGGGTGTCTGTTTCTGCTGTTAGCTGTCATCGTCTATTTGGTACGAGGTAAACTGATCATCAATCAATCGGTTCGGCTACTCAGCCGTATGATTGACAACATGAGCCAAAAACATCCGGATTATGAAAAAGAGAGTTGATTACAAACACCTCCGCACATTGGCCGATGTACAGGCTCAACGTTTGCGTATTGCTCGCGAACTCGCTCAAGTAGAGATGCGTTTGGAAGAGGATTATCGTCGCATCGATGCAATGTTCAGCATGAATTTTCTGCTCGAACGGATTGCAAACAGCATCGGGAGATTCTATTCAATCCTGGAATGGGCCAAGAACATTTACGCATCAATACGTGTCCTGATGACCAAATATCGGGCCACGAAGCCCCAAGCCAACAGTGATGATACCGAGGCAAACAACACCGACGACACCGATTGACCGGACGATCACGCACTCCCGTTATGGACTCAAGTTGCATCGGTAGCTGTTGCCTTCGATAACCTTTATTGGACTCGGGACAGTAATCCGTTTCCACCGGCAGATCTCGAGCAAACGCATATAGTTGCAGGCAAAAGTATTGTACTCAACCTGCGCAAATTGGCCGTATCGGGACATGGAACAAACCGGGAAGAGCCGTCGTAAAAGGTCGGCTCTTTCTTCTTTGTCCAATTCGTTCAATTCTCAGCCCTCCAGGTCCTGCATATTGGTACCGATTCAGGCTTTTTTGTCGTCTCGCTTTCGGCACTGATCATCTCCGGTGAGGCGGGGAGTCTGAAGTTGCCCCATTTGTTGATGAATCGAAGACGATCCGGCCCAAATTTACCTGCCGGAAATCGATATTTTACATTTTTGAAGATTTGATCTTAATGCACTCTATTCATATTTTATCCCATATCTTTACACCACATTACCAATGAACACCTTACCATCATGAGCGTTCAAGAACAATATTGGCGTTATGCCCTGATTACCATTATCCTGGGGCTTGGCGTCACCATTTTCATCAAAGCATTGCCTTATGTAGGCGGCCTGCTCGGTGCATTTACGTTGTATATTCTGCTCCGCAATCAAATGTTCATTCTGACCGAAAGACACCGTTTCCGGAAAGGATGGGCCGCTGCACTAATCTTGATCGAAGCGATCGCATGCTTTCTGATCCCGATCTCAGCTATCGTATGGATGATCGTCAACAAATTGCAAGGCGTCAACTTAGACCCAAACTCCATCATTGAGCCAGCCAAACAGTTTGCCCGATTGATCGAAGCACGCACTGGATACAATCTGCTTGTCACGGACAATTTGGTTAAATTGGCCAGTTGGTTACCTAAGGTGGGGCAGGTATTCATGGAGTGGATCGGTAGTTTTACCGTCAACATTTTTGTGCTGATCATCGTACTCTATTTCATGCTGACCGGTGGACGCAAGATGGAACACTATCTGTATGGGCTGTTACCCTTCAACCAACAGGACGGAGGCGAGATTCTGCATAAAATCAAACTGATCGTTCAATCCAACGCAATAGGAATTCCGCTGCTGGCATTGATTCAAGGCGGTATTGCCACCATCGGTTACTGGATCTTCGGCGTCCCCAATCTGCTCCTGTTCGGGCTGTTGACCAGCTTTGCCACCATCATTCCGATTGTTGGCACCATGATTGTCTGGGTCCCTATCGTCATCTATCTGGCACTAAGCGGCAGTTGGGGCCATGCCATCGGCCTGACCATTTATGCTGCCATCGTCGTCGCTCAATCCGATAATCTGATCCGGCTTGTTTTACAGAAAAAGATGGCCAATATCCATCCACTGATCACCATTTTTGGGGTAGTCATGGGTTTGTCGCTGTTCGGATTTATGGGGGTTATTTTCGGCCCCTTGCTGTTATCGATCTTCATGCTTTGCGTCAACCTGTTCAAAAGCAAATACCTCGACAACAATACGCCCAAATCCGAAACAGATGCTAATTCTTCACCACAAATCGACACCGATGCCCCGCATACGGCAGATGTATCAGAAGGGTAGGAGTGTCAACCGTTGTCTATCTGACACGTTTCGATAAACAGCAACCGTGAAATAAGGTGCCATACACCAAGATAGAGGCATAAAGTACAAAAAGAAAAGCCTTGCTCGACGAGCAAGGCTTTATTCAACTTGTCGGGGTACCGGGATTCGAACCCGGGACCTCCAACTCCCGAAGCTGGCGCGCTAACCGGACTGCGCTACACCCCGAACAATTTTGGATGTCAAGAGATTTTAGTCGGGGTACCAGGATTCGAACCTGGGACCCCCTGCTCCCAAAGCAGGTGCGCTAACCGGACTGCGCTACACCCCGTCTATCAGTTTCTCAAAGACGACGCAAATGTAAAACTATTTTTTTGGATTTACAAACAAAAAAAGAGACTCTCCTCGTAGGAAAAACGCCAGCTGTCATGTAATCGGTCTTTTGCGTCATCTGTTGCGTTTCCCGATCGCAATCTCCCCCCCCCGGAACACCTACCCACTATTCGGAATCAAGCACTGATAGCAGGTTTATTGCTGCATCTGAGTGGTCAACAGGGGGTATTGCTGTAATACAGGACGAAAATCCTCCGAACGATGGGCCAGATAGGTATGAATGCCCAAACTGGAGGCGGTAGCTACATTGGCCTCGCCGTCATCGATCAATAAAGTTTCGCCAGGGATCATTCCTCCATCAGCGAGCATCTTGCAAAAGATATCCTGGTTGGGTTTGACCATTTTCATTTCGTGGGAGAGGAACACCCGATCGAAGTAATCATTGACGGTCAACCCCTGTTTGTTAAACACATGATGTTTCATCCACTCAAACATGATAGCATTCGTGTTACTGAGCATATAGACCCGATAGCCCTGCTGGCGCAAACGACGTAACATATCGAGTTTGTAGTCGGGAATGTCGATCAGAAAGCTGCACAATGCCTCATCCAGCTGATGTGGATCGATATGATGGCCCACTTCTTGATCGATCATGGCATGCCACTGTTCCGGTTCGATCGTTCCGCGTTCGAGTTGGGCAAAAAAGCCTCGTTGGGTATAGGGATCCACATAACGGTCAATCTGCGTAAAGCCCAGTTTGCGAAACGACTCCAAACAGCGTTGCAGATCGTAGTCGACCAGCACTCCGCCCATGTCAAAAACAATATTCCGAATATAAGTTGCCATAATCTATGCCTTTTGAATGATCAAAGATAAGCATTCGACGACGATTTGTTTGGAAATCACCCCGAAGTTTCTATCTTTGAGTGTTAGGAATCTACTCACATTAACCATGACACTCCCAAAAGGATTATATAACGTATACCGTTTCTATGCGGATGGATTTCGTAATATGACCTTGGGTAAAACCCTATGGGCCATTATCTTGATCAAGATCTTTATCATGTTTGTCATCTTGAGGCTGATCTTTTTCCCCAATCCGTTCAGCCACATGGATAGCAATCGGGAAAAGGGCGAATATGTTCGCAGCAATTTTATTGAGATAAAGCCCTAAAGGAACTTCACGATCCATCCCAATTCAAAACCGGAAAATACTATTTTGATTACTCGCAAACGCAAATAACTCCAAATGCACATTAAAACAGTTTTGTTATGATACTATCAGCTACCGATTGGATGCATGTGGTCGATTGGTCGCGTGCGCAGTTCGCCATGACAGCCATCTATCACTGGCTGTTTGTGCCTTTGACCTTGGGTCTGGGCTTCATCTGCGCCATCATGGAGACCATCTACTACCGCACCGGCAACGAATTTTGGAAACGCACCGTCAAGTTTTGGATGCGGATCTTCGGAATCAACTTCGCAATCGGCGTCGCCACAGGCATCATCCTCGAATTCGAATTCGGCACCAACTGGTCCAACTATTCACACTTTGTCGGTGATATTTTTGGCGCCCCACTGGCCATTGAGGGTATTATGGCCTTCTTTATGGAGAGTACCTTCATCGCGATCATGTTTTTCGGATGGAACAAGGTGTCGAAAGGATTTCACTTGGCATCGACTTGGTTGACCGCTATTGGAGCCAATCTCTCCGCTCTATGGATTCTGGTGGCCAATGCCTGGATGCAATATCCGGTCGGCATGACCTTCAACATCGAAACAGCCCGCAACGAGATGACCTCATTCTGGGATGTACTGCTGTCGCCCGTGGCCCTGAACAAATTCTTCCACACGGTAACGTCAGGTTACGTTCTCGCAGCAATTGTTGTAGTGGGCATCAGTGCCTGGTATCTGCTACGCAAACGCGAGGAGCAGATGGCCATGAAAAGCATCAAAGTGGCCAGCATCTTCGGATTAGTCTGCTCATTGGCTCTCCTCTATTCAGGAGACGGTTCCGGAGTACAAATTGCCAAAACCCAACCAATGAAACTGGCCGCCATGGAGGCTCTTTACGATGGCAGCAAAGGAGCTGACCTGACCGTTATCGGAGTGTTGAAGCCCGAAGCCGAGCGTACGTCCAACGAGGATGCCTTCTATTTCAAAGTTGACATACCCAAGCTATTATCCATCATCGGTTTCCACGACAGTGAAGCCTATGTAGCGGGCATCAACGATCTGATTAACGGCAATGAACAGGAGGGTATCCTCTCCACCCAGGAGAAAATGGATCGGGGCAGGGTAGCCATTGCGGAACTGGAGTGTTACCACCAGGCACTCAAAGCGAACGACTCTGCAGAAATTGCACGCGTCAGCGCTCTATTTAACCCCGACACACCGCAGGGGAAAGCCTTTTTGGCGGACCACTTCAAATATTTCGGATACGGTTATCTGAGTTCACCGACCGATACTATTCCTAATGTACCTCTCGTATTTTACTCTTTCCGGGTGATGGTCGGACTGGGCTGCCTGTTCCTGCTGCTCTTTATTGTAGCGCTGGTGATGGTGTATCGGAATACGCTCACCAAACATCGCTGGATGCAACACGCCATGGTCTGGATGATCCCGTTGGCATATATTGCCTCTGTGTCGGGTTGGATTGTGGCTGAGATGGGACGTCAGCCGTGGACCATTCAAGATCTGCTGCCCACCGTGGCTGCCGTATCCCGGATCGACGCCTCGTCCGTCATGGTAACCTTCTTCATCTTTGTAGCTCTCTTTACCACCTTACTGATCGCTGAGCTGATGATCATGTTCAAGCAGATCAAACTGGGACCCAAAGATGAACCAACGCTCGTTGAGGATTCGACAAACAAAGCATAATCTGTCAAACCGGAAGAATAATCTATCACTATGGATACCTACGTATTTTTGCAACACTATTGGTGGTTTCTGATCAGTCTGCTGGGAGCATTGTTGGTTTTTCTACTCTTTGTGCAAGGCGGTCAAGGGCTGCTCTACACCATCGGCAAAACCGAAGAGGAACGCAATATGATTGTCAACTCTCTGGGCCGCAAATGGGAGTTCACTTTCACCACATTGGTTACATTCGGCGGCGCATTTTTCGCCTCATTTCCACTATTTTACAGCACCAGTTTTGGCGGCGCATTCTATGTATGGATGTTGATCCTGCTGGTATTTGTCATTCAAGCCGTTGCCTACGAATTTCGTCGCAAACCCAATAATTTTCTCGGAGAAAAGAGCTACAATGCTTTTTTGGTAATCAACGGTATTGCCGGCACCTTCTTGCTGGGAGCAGCGGTCGGGACCCTGTTTACCGGAGCGAACTTCACTGTAGATCGTATGAATCTGGGTAACATCTCCGGAGTGAATACCATCTCGCAATGGACTACACCTTGGCGCGGACTGGAGGCTCTGACCGATTATCGCAACTGGGCACTCGGACTCGCCGTACTGTTTCTCTCCCGCATTTTAGGACTGCAATACTTTTTGAACAACATCGACGACGAAACGATTGCCATGCGCTCCCGCAAACATTTGGTGTACAATGCGGGACCCTTCCTGATCTGCTTCCTGACCTTCCTGATCAGCTTGCTCGGGGCAAACGGTTGGGCAGTCGATCCGGCTACCGGAGTGATTTCGATCGAACCACTCAAATACCTGCACAACCTGCTTGACATGCCCGTAATTATGGTTTTGCTATTGCTCGGCATTGTCGCCGTATTGTGGGGGATGGGCACAGCCATCTTCAAAGGTTCTCGCCACAGCATCTGGTTCAGCGGCATCGGAACCGTCGTAACCGTACTCTCCCTGCTGTTATTGGCTGGATATAACAATACGGCTTACTATCCATCCTTAGCCGACATGCAGAGTTCACTGACCATTTACAACAGCTCATCAAGCCTGTTCACGCTTAAGGCAATGAGTATTGTTTCGTTGTTGATACCTTTTGTGGTGGCCTATATTTGGTATGCTTGGCGTGCCATGAACCGCAAACCGATCTCCCGTCAAGAGATCAAAAGCGAAGAGCACCTCTATTGATTCTTTATAAACCTACTTCCCCGATAAGACTTCCGGTCCTCTCAGTTCGGGGCCGGAAGTTTTTTTATTGAAATAGGGTAGGAGTGGAAACTATGTAGAAGAAAGCAAAAGGTAGCAAAGGGCTCCAACAGGTCCACACCACAAAAAAAGAAGAGACAATCAGAATAGATCCAAGAAGTCTTTCATGAAATAAGGGAACATAATAACTGTTCATACGGCTTCTTTCGTCGGCACAGTGACCACGAATCACGATTTCTGATTAAAAAGTGACCGATATTTTCACTTTGGCGTAAAATTAGCGGTACACTTTCCTCGACCGAAACCCCGAAACAGATGGTAAAAAAGATCTTCAAATATCTATTAAGAGGTTTTCTCTACCTCTTGATCGTGCTGATCTTAGTACCGACTCTACTGTACATTCCTTTTGTACAAAATTTCATTCGGGACAAAGTCGAAAATTATGTTTCGACACACACCGACATGAAACTGTCTATCGGCTACATCCGGTTGGCTTTCCCGTTAAATTTGGCTATCGATCGCGTGTTTGTAGAGCAAGAAGCAGACACCTTACTCTATTGCGATCAACTGCGGCTCAACATTGCATTGTGGCCTTTAATTAACCAGCAGGTTCATATCCGCAACTTTGCACTTGATCACACGGTTGTTCATTATACGGATACCACCTCCAATTTAACGCTGCTAGCCCGTATCGGCATGCTGAGGTTACGTACCAATGGTATCGACTTGAAACAGCATGTAGCCGACCTCCGTACCGTTGAACTAACCGATGGCACAGTACATCTTTCGATCGGTCCCAGCACAACAGTTCCATCGGACACTACCACCTCCATGCCCTGGACCATTTTGGCCGAACAGCTCCGCCTCAACAACATTCACTACAGCATGGAGACTGCACCTGATCCCACATTTCTCGATGTGCGACTCTTATTGGGAACCGTTGACCATGCCAGCGTGGATTTAGGGAAACAGCAAGTTGAGGTAGCAGCAATCGAACTGCAACAAGGACAATACAGTTATTTAACCGATAGCTCCGATGCGACATCATCCACCTCTGCAGGTACGTCGCCAAACACAACAACCTCCTCAGATACCTCATCAACAAAAGCACTAAATGCTCCACACGCAACCCGTTCAGCGGGAGATTCAACCGAACTCGCAGAGACCAACCATACCAATGACACCGTGACGCCTCCCTGGACCATTGAGGTGAATCACATCGCATTGCAAGGGAATGCAGCAACCTACGGACAAAAGGGCACGACACCACAAGCCGGTTTCGATCCGGCATACATCGCCTTGACGGATCTTAATTTGCAAATGGATTCACTGTATAACCGTGGTAGCACCATACGCGGTCGGGTGAATCTACTCTCCCTGATCGAACGCAGCGGTATCCATATCGCACACCTCAGCGGCAGATTCGGTATGGATAGCAGCGCTATCTATTTGCAAAACTTTGATCTCCAAACACCCAAATCTGCCATCCAAGTCGATCTGCAAGCCGGTACCACTGCCTTACAGATGGATCCAGCAAGTCCGATTGACTTAACCTTGCATGCCCAGATCACCCCCAACGAGATATTGCCGTGGTTTGCCATCAATTCACCGTCATTACGCCATACGTTTGCCAACAAGACCATTGTTTTTAATGATCAGACATCCGGCACATTAGGAGAGCTGATCTCAGAAACGGGCTTAAACATTCCGTATCACTGCCATTTTACCGTGACCAGCCGACTCAGATCGATCACCAATTTTGAGGCCCTGAGTGGCCACATAGATCTGAAAGGGGTACTTAGCAATGCCGATTTTCTCACCCGACTTTTCCAGTCGGATGGCACTACACCCCAAAGACTGGTTATCCCCAAGCACATTGGGCTACGCGGAGCGATCGACCTGCATCAAGGGACCTACGCTCCCCGCATTGCAGTGGCTGTCGATTCGGGAACCTTACGGCTCAACGGCCGACTGAATTCCAAATCTGAACAATATAAGCTGTCTCTCATCGCGCAAGACTTCCCAATCAAAGATTTTCTACCGCAGGATTCCTTAGGCCGCCTGACCCTCAACCTGCATGCGCAAGGGAAGGGCTTTGACCCATTTTCCGTAAAGACAACGACTGACTTTGGACTCGATATAGACCGTTTCGACTATCGAGGGTTTACCTACCACGGTCTGGGAGTTCAACTATCCCTTCAAAATCAACTTCTCAACGGGCTATTGGACAGCCATAATGAGGTATTGCAATTGGCTTTGCAACTGAATGGCAAATTGACCAAAACACATCAAACTCTATCGGTTCAAGGCAAGATCGACAGTTGTTATCTGGATCGGATGCACTTGGTCAAGGAACCGATTGGAGGAACGCTTTGCCTGAATCTATCCGCTTCAGCCGATGCCGACAGCGCTTACGCCGCCATGCTTCAAGTAGACAGCATTACTCTTTGGAATGGCTGGGAAAAGAATGCTATTCGTCCGCTCAATTTAAGTTTTACTACATCGCCCATTCATACTCGTGTCGGCCTAAAGTCTGGAGATCTAACGCTCAACTTCGACTCACCGACTGGTATCGACTCTTTAGGAAAACGCTTTTCGCGTGGAGCAGCCTCAATGGCTACCATGCTGCGCAGCGAAAACTTCTATATGGACAGCATCAGTCAACAGTTACCGTCCTTTTTGCTACGAGCTCAAGCTGGAGATCAGAATATCCTGAACAATTTCCTCAAACTCAAAGGAATCGAATTCAAAAATCTTGATCTGGACGCATCTCTGCAGGACTCCTTGCCATTCAAAGTAAATATGGTAATTAATCAACTGGATGCCGGTAAAATACAGCTCGATACATTAACATTTGGTTTACGACAGAAGCAACAGCGCCTTAACTATCTGTTGCGGGTGGCCAACCATCCGGGTAATCTCGATAGTTTGGGCATGATTGCCCTGTATGGTCACATCGAAGGTAATGAAGCTATTTTGAATTGTCTGCAAGAGGGCCGTACGGGTCGAATCGGATTTCATTTCGGATTGAAAAGCACAATGGAGGACAGCACATTGACCATTCGCATGTTCCCTGAGAAGCCGATTTTCGGTGCCGAACCGTGGCAGGTTAACCCCAATAATTACATCGCCTACCATTGGGGGCACGATCTGCATGCAGACTTCAGACTTACACACAATACACAACATGTATCGCTGAGTACGGACAATCGGACCGAATCCGGTCCACTCACATTGGACATTCAGGGTATCGACATTGGCAAGACTTTGGCACTGTTCCTGCCATCTACCTCACTGGAAGGAATCCTCTCCACCAGGATCACCTTGCAGGAACAAAATTTCAGTGACCACGCTTTGGATGTAAACGGTTCGCTTAACCTATCCAATCTGGTTTATGAGAATTCACGTATCGGTACCATCAATTTGGGGTTTGACTATTCCATGCAGCAGGGAATCAGTCAACAATTTCAAACCGATTTGACCCTTGACAGCACACGTATATTGGCCGCCAAAGGCGGTATCGTGGATTCGGTTGAAAACAGACCTTTCGAAGCCAAAATCGACCTACCTGGATTGCCTCTGAAACTGATCAATAGCTTCATGTCGGCCGATGTTGCCCGACTTGATGGCTCCTTGAAGGGAGGAATGGACTTTACCGGAGACAAACAGCATCTTGTCCTAAACGGCAATTTGTTATTTGACCAGACGACCGTTCACGTCGGCATGATCGGGACAACATTCTCGCTCTCTCCAACCCCGATTCTCATCGACAATAACAGCGCACACTTTAACAATTTTCAGCTCCTGGCCCCGAACAAACAACCGCTGAACATCAACGGGAGCGTAACGCTGCAAGATTTGACCAACATTGTCACCGATTTAACGCTAACAGCCTCTGACTTCCAATTGGTCAACGTAGCCAAAAGTCGTCGTACAATGGTCTATGGGCAGGCCTACATGGACCTGAATACACGGGTCAAAGGTCCGTTGGACAATCTGTATATCCGAGGATCTGTCGGTTTGTTGGGAGGGACCGATGTCAGCTACATCATGCAAGATGCCCCATTAGACGTAAAACAACAGAATCAGAATATCGTTACGTTCGTCTCCTTCAAAGACACCACCGCCCAAACGACAACCGATACCGTTCAACCGATGTGCGTGAATGGGATGGACATTCTGATGAACGTCAATGTCAACAATCAGGTCAAATTGGGCGTCGATCTGTCGGACGATGGCGAAAATCGGGTTCAGTTGCAAGGAGGAGGAGCACTGACCTACACGTTAAATCCGTTAGGTGATAGCCGTTTTTCCGGAAAATACATTGTTTCCGGCGGGTTTGTCCGTTACAAACCGCCAGTAATTTCCGAAAAGAAATTTGACATCGTGTCAGGTAGTTATGTCGAATGGACCGGAGATATGATGGATCCTGCATTCAACCTAACCGCCATTGACAAGATACGGACCAATGTAACGACCGATGGCAGCGGGACCAGTCAGGCCGTTACGTTCAACGTCAGCATCAACATTCGCAACACACTCTCCGACATGGCGGTCACCTTTGATCTTTCGGCCCCGGAGAATCTGACGATGCAGAATCAGTTGGCCTCCCTAACTGCGGAGCAGCGTTCGAGCCAAGCCATGAGTCTGCTGATATACAACACCTACACCGGTCCTGGCACAACGGCCAAAGTCAATTCGTCGAACCCATTGAATACGTTGATTGCCAAAGAGCTGAACCAATGGGCTCAAAACAGTCTAAAAGGGGTTGACCTGAGTTTCGGTATCAACAGTTACGATGAGACGGCCAACGGAGGGAAGCAGTACACCGACTACTCCTACACCATGTCCAAAAGTCTGTTCAACAATCGGGTTCGTGCAGTGATTGGCGGGAAATTCAGTACTGATTCCGATCCAACCGAAAACCTCAAAGAAAATCTGATCGACGACATTTCGTTAGAATACATGCTGACCAAGCGTGACAACATTTTTATTAAATTGTTCCGGCATACGGACTATGAAAGTATTCTGGAGGGAGAGGTAATTGAGACCGGAGTCGGCTTTGTGATCCGTAAAAAATTACTGAAACTCTCAGACCTGTTCCGATTTATGAAGAACAAGGCTGACAATCAACCCTCGACTGAGAATCGAGACTCCGTTCTGAAAGGCTCTCTTGAGGCAGATTCGCTGACCAGATTGGAAGAGGGTAGTACGGAATTGGACATACAGACATCCGATGAGACGGTCACGCAAACCGGTACCTATGAAAATAGTTCGGCATTAAAACCGGAAGAGCAAGCTACAATTAAAACGGAGCCTACATCGACTGGCGATCCCACTCGGAAGTCTTCTGACAACAACCCGCAACCACAAAGATCCGTTTCAAACAGGCCACAAACAGAGGGATCATCCTCTAATCGCAATACCCCCACCGTTCAATCCTCCGAACCGCTGCCGCAATGAAGACCCTAAAACGACATATCACCCACAAGAGCCTGGTGTTTGGACTCTGTGTCTTTGGATTGTGGCTTGTCGGCTGTT
>UQYM01000031.1 GCA_900545315.1 uncultured Alistipes sp. | reverse complement strand
TATTTAGTTTCATTTTTAGATGCGATTTTATTTTGCAAATATAGTGAATTATATTTGATAATCAGAATTATTTTGTACTTTTGTAGCTGCAAGATTAAGTATTAAGATGGATACAGTAAAAAAGCGAGGAGAAATCATTAGCGCAGAACAGCGGTCATTAGTATCTCAGAGATATAGACGGATAACTCGGGCAGTTAATTCTGAATTTTGGGATAGTACAAGTGAAACAGCTCATAGTCTGTATGTTGGATCTTATGGAAGAGGTACAGCTGTTGATACAAGTGACATAGACATACTTGTTGAGTTACCGAGAGAGGAGTATAATAGATATGATGCATTGAAAGGTAATGGCCAATCTAGGTTATTGCAAGCCTTGAAAAATGCTATTATGCAAACATATCCAAGGAGTAACATTCGTGGAGATGGCCAAGTCGTGGTAATAGATTTTACTGATGGCATTAGATTTGAAGTTCTACCTGCTTTTCGTCAAATAGATTGGTGGGGTAATTGGAATGGAAAATACGATTATCCTGACTCAAATATGGGTGGAAATTGGTTAACCACAGCACCTCAAGTCGAACAACAAGCAATGAAAGAACGAAATATCGCAAGTAATGGATTGCTGTTTGACACATGCAAGCATATGAGAGGAATCCGAGATAACCATTTTAAAAGTTATCATCTTCCCGGAATTGTAATTGATAGTTTTGTTTATCATTATATTGCTGATTGGCATTGGTTAAGAAATGGAGAACAAAGCTCAAATCAGCCAATAGGGACTTATGAGAAAAAACTTTATGATTCATGCCCATACTGGTCTTTTAATCTTACGGCACCAGGAAGTGGTATGAAAGTTGACACTTTGGGTTGTGTAGATGTCTTAAATAAAGTTTTGAAATATATGTCGGAAGAATAGCGTATGGATGAGCAAGTTATAATTCTGTATCGAGAAATTCTTGAACGTTTCGACAAAATAATTTGGACGCATAAAATACATCTGTGTCAAGCTGATATTTACTTGACCAAAAAGAAAAAGCAAAATATAATCCTTTCTTGGTTATCGGTATTTGTGTCAGCTTCAGCTATTACTAATATATTCAAATGGTTGCCAGAAGTCGTTATCGTTCCATTAATAGCCTTTTTTTCATTAGCATTAACATACTTTACAACCAAATACAAAGCTGAAAACTTAGAGAAAAAAGCTGCAGATAACGAAAGATTTGCAGCTATAATGCATGATTTGCGTAATAGATATGCAGGATTCTTATCTGACATAAAAGCTGGTTTGTATACAAAAGAACAAATATCGGAAATGCGTACAAACTTAGAACAGATTGAAAGCATTGTTTATTCAGGTATTGTTCCATATACGTCTAGGGAAGCTGTAAATATGGCTTCTGAAGCATTAAAAATTAAGCAAGAATCAACAACTACTGACGAAGAAATTGCAAAAATAGTTTCTACCAATTTGCAAATATAACGTACGGCATAATGCATATCCATATGGATTAGAACTAACAAAATATAAATTATGATATAATAAATTTTTTCATATAAGTCTTTCTGATTTATCTGTTTGCTGCTTTATTGGAATAAAAGAAATGATCTTTTCATCTATTTTGATTTTATGATTTCCCGTTGTTGTGTGCAGATTCTTCCTGATTGTGTCAAGAGTTGAATTGGCAAACCATTCGTGGAATGTCTGCATAACAAATTGTGCTGTGACATCCCGACAGATGTTATATTGAAAGGCAATATTCCAAGCGAAGTTCTTTAGTGAGATTTGAGTAACGGCAGTACGTCGTTTGATGTGGATGTTTACGCAAAGAGCTTGCCGATTAGTGACAAAGTATCGGACGCATTCGCAGATTTGGAAGATTTCTTCTTCGCTAAAATCAAATTGCCTGAATGTGTTTCGGGTGTATTGCAATACGGCTTGTAGTTTTTCGTCTTCTTCCCTTTCTTTTTGCTGAAGATATTGTCGTTCCTCATGCAGGTACTCATAATGGAATAACTCTATCCGTTTCATCTGAATATCGTCATTGCCAACCATAGATATAGCAGTTGCTAAAGTGCTATCATTTTTAGTTTGTCGGTTAGATTTCGCAGGCTTATGGAAGAATAAAGAAGCAAGAGATATTATATGTGCCGACAGAGAGAGGCATAAATGGTAAATGAGTTTTAGAGCAACATAACAAGCTACCATGATAAAAGGGAGAGTGCTTAACTGCATTCCCAAAGCATCACTCACAGGGAATGATATAGTGGACGCCAGAAGCACCGTTACTACTTCTATCGCCCAGGATTGGAATATATGTTGCTTTTGCTTCATAACTATTTTTATCTAGGATTACTTTGCAAAAGTATAACGTATTTCCATAAAAAACGAAAGTCAAAAATAAGCGAAAAAGATGCAATGAGTTCGTTTTATGCTGTTTGTGAAAAGAAGAGCAAAACAAGTGCAAATATCCTGTGTCAAATGAAAACATCTGCAAACAAAAAATAAGTAGTTAAATAATCATAAATCTTTCTTTTGCCGTGGAAATATCTCTTTTTACTCTTGCTTTTCAATGTATGGCTACTAAAATAATTAATATTTGTACCATAGGATTATAAACGACTGATATTCATAGTGTATTATGTTTGAAGAGGTGAAATAATTCTCTGACAATAGATACTCAAAAAGAGGAGAGATCCGCAAGGGATCTCTCCTCTTTTTTTGTTTATCCGGATGAGGTGATACCTGCCACGAAATTTTATTGTTGGGCACTTCCGTTTTACTCTCCACTCCCTTACTTCGCTAAGGCATAGAGGGTCGCCACATATCGAACGACCCGCCGAACCACGAACTACCAACCGATCTCAGGTTAACCCGGCCACTGTTTGCTGTTTCCCGAAGATTATTGTGCAGGGTATCTACGCTTGCAAGCGCACCATCTTGTTTGTTGACCCCACCAAAATCGGCACATTAGCGAACTCGTACTTGGATGCAATTAGGGTAGACGCATGCCACCTTCGAAGGAAGGGAGGGAAAGGGCTATTGTTCGCTGCTGTTTCGTGCCATATTGGCCGAAAACGAACAGAGCATTAAATTCAGCTAATCCGGCATCGGTATCGCCTTGCCGCATCAATGCCCCCCAAAAAAAAGAATTAGCTGTGAGGCAATTCGTGGCCTTCGCGATCGATCATAAATGTGCGTCCATGCAGGGTAACCTGAGCGCGATCGGCACTGCCGAAATCGAATGCGTCATCATACTGGAGCGGGATAACCACCTCACCCGTATGACGGATGTAACCGCATTTGCCCTCTTTGCGCACCAACAACAGATCCGATTCTCGAATATCGCCCATCCAATCGTACTGCGGAGCAACACGCTCTTTGCCGGTGCGGTCGTAAAGTCCGATTTTGCCTTCATACGAGACACAAGCCACGCCGTGCCGACAATCCCAATCGACCGATTCGTAAACGGGAGCCAACACCTCATTGCCCTCCTTGTCGATTAGACCGAACTGATCCCCGATCCGTATGACCGCACGCCCTTCGAGAAAGTCATCCGCCCAGTCATAACGCAACGGGATCGCTACCGTTCCGTCGCTGTTCAGATAGCCCCATTTCGAGCCCCGCTGGACACAGATCAGTGCCTCACACATCGGACCGACCCAATCGTACAGCGACAGGTCTGCACGCACGGTTGTTGCAGGTGGAGTAACCGGCTTCGGGGAAGGTGAAGGGGTCGTGATCTCTGTCCGAAGTCGATTGAGACGGTCAACAGGGAGTGTCATGTCCGTTTTATCGCAAGCCAGGACCTCCAGCACATCCGCCAACTGTTCCCGATCCAGCGCAAACCCTCCTCGTGACAACATCTCCACAAGTTGCAACAGCGGCTCACAGGAGGATTCGCGAGCCATGTCCGACACCAACGGCAACAGTGACGAACGGAGTAACGGGGTATGGAACAGACTGTCGCCATTGCAGATTCGGTAAAGCGCTGGGGCAGCACAGAGCAACGACAGACCGATCGCCAAATTGGCGGCGGCAACGGTATCATCGCCCCAATGTTCGCTCAACTCCTCCATGCCGGGGACCCGCATCGCTTCGTACCGAATCAACCGACACGTTCCGTCGGGTGCCACAATCACGTTGACAGGTTTGAGGGCACCGTGCACAATCGGAGAGCGCAACAACCAACTGGCCATTTCGCAAAACGTTTTGCGCAGAGCGAACAGAGGGCCCCGCTCTCCTCGATCGCACAGTTCGGACAACGCTTTGTCCAACCCTACCCCTTGGGGCCGTTCAGTCAACACTACATCGATATCGAACGAATTTCCCATTGTATCGAAAAGCAGCATCTCCTGTCCGTGAAACTCGTAATCGACCAAATAGGGAGCCGTGATTCGTTGCAGAAAATTGACACGCAGGCAGGCCGACACACTGCGCTGTTCCCGATTTTTCAACGCGCAGGACAATTCGCAGGAGCGCTCCTCGAGCCAAACCCGAAAGATCGCTACAGCCCCACCGCTGCGCAAGAGATAACCGGGCTCACCGTTTTCATTTTCGAGATGGATTCCCGACAACGTTTTGAATCTTCCCTCAGGGTTACTGAGCGTTTCGAGCAATTGATCTATCGAAAGCATCATTTTCAATCCATTAGCGATACAGAGACAGAACCTATATTCATCATCCCGATCAGATCGGTCATCGAGGCGTTGTAACTCATGCCGCGAAACGTTCCGGACGGACATCCGCGCAAAGCGGCAATGCTCTCCCGGTAGAGTGGAGGCATTTAGCTCGAAATCCGATACAACAAACGGGCATAACGTTGATCTGGAAGCTCCTTTTCATCCGCTGCAAACACGACGGGCGTTTTCGACAAATCTGACGAGATATGGATATTCATCAACAGGGTATTTCCATCCGAGGTCCCCACCTGCCGAATCCGGGCAGCCATCTCTTCGAGTCCCGCCTCATCACAATCGGAGGCCTCGCCATCCGTAATATTGAAAACCACCGGCGGATAACAGGCTCCGTGAGCTCTGACTGCACACCAATCCCGAACCAACTCGTATGCCTTCAAAAATGCGGCATACATCGGAGTCTGCCCCTGTGCAAACGGAGTGATCCACTCCCGCTGCTCGACCACCGAAAAGAGCGTCCGGCCATCGGGCAAACGTCTCTCCCGCTGAATCTGCAACCGTGGAGTATCCCGTTCGTAGAGTTCGGACGGTTTTACGAACAGACGTTTCCCTTTACTCAAGAGCGGTTCCACCTCGTCGTCATGATACCCTAACACCGCCACATCGAAATAGTCCCGATAGCCCTCTTCCCGACGGCTTCTGCGCAACAGTTCTCCGAGCAACATATTGACTGTTGTGGCGACAGCCTCGGCCTTGGAGACCGGATTCCCATATAGGGTGGTCGGCTCCTCCATCGAACCGGATTGATCGATCAGAATAACGAACAGAGCAGGAGTCTTTCTGCTGATACGGGCGGAGTACATAGGCAGGAATTTTACAAGATGATGCGGCAGAATGCGACATCGAAAGGGAAGTTACAAATTTTGGACGAGAAAATGCGCTATTTGGTCCAAAATTCAGGCTTTAGAGCCATGTTTTCCTGGATTTTTGGGCGTTTACTCCATTTTTAGGCACGATTACCGTGTCGATCGATCCGAAAACGCACTCCGTGACAGGTGACCGTGGCATACCCGCCACGAAACAGCGAGGCCCGCTCATAGATCGGTTCGATCACCTCTTCACCGGCTGCATTGACATAACCGTAGTGCCCATTTCGACAGACCCGTGCCAACCCCTCCCGCAGTGGCGACACCTCACTGTAATCCGGGAAACGGACCACAATCCGCCCCGATTCATCGATCGCGCACCATCCTGCCTCACCACAAACCATGGCCAAACCCTCGGTATAGGAGTAGGCCTCTTGCCACAGCGGATAGACAATCCAACAATGGGTCTCGGCATCCGCGAAGCCATAACGCCCCTGGTAACGGATCAACGACCGGTGCGATCCATCCTCTTCGACGATGGCACACCCCGGCAGCAAGTCCAATGTTCGTTCGCCGGTCAATGCCGCAAACAGATTCTCCAACCCCTCTATTCGAGGTTCACTCGTCTGCAGAGCACGCCACAGACCGAACAACACTCCATCACCCTCCGCCACAAACTGGCGGCCCAACACGTTGAACAGTTCGGATTGTCCGGCAGCCACTTCCGGGGCATTCAGGATCAGGTTGTCACGGTCGTTATAGCGGGCATACAAAGTCGGATCGAGCGCCAAAGCATGCAGACTGAGCGACATCAGGGCCAACGGATAATCATCGATCGAGAGGTTAAAATATTTTTCGTTGCGAGCCGGGTGCTGCCAGGCCGGAGAGCCAAGTTGTGAGCTGTTCTCACCGGCAAACTGCGGCAGGAACATCCCGTCAAAATCGATCAAACGGAGCTCCCCGGAGGCGTTGATCAAAATATTGTCGGGTTTGATATCTCCGTGGGCGAACGGTTGCTGCAACAGCCATAAGGCAAGCTGGTCAAACTTCCGGGCCAGTTCGGTCAAGGCTTCACGATCTGCTGCAGCACAGCATCGCCCCACGCGATGACCGAGCGTCTCGCCATCGATCCACTCCGACAAGACAACCGAAAAGTAATTGCCCCGCTCATATTCGTCATATACATACAGCTCCTGAGACAAGTAACGCCCTTTCACCAGATAAGGGTTCTCAATCTGCGCCACCGCCTCACAGATCGGCTGAATTCGTCCACAAGGCCGGATATAACATTTCAGCGCATACCGTCGTCGATACTTTTTCGCAACATCTGCAGATCTATCATACAACTTGCCACATAGATCCGACGCTTCGAACCGATCTGCATGGCTGGGTCGCTTAGAATCTATCCTCACAGCGGTCAATTTCGGGTCACATTGGCCGTCTCGATCTGCCATCCCTTTCTGCATTTCGGACAGGATGTACGACAGGCTGTCGACTCCTGAGTTCGACTCTCGTTGATTAACCGTATCGCTTTCTACTTCGGTACGATTGCCGCCCCGATCGGATGTTTGTGACGCACCAAAAGACGCAGATGAGCATAATGAACCATCCATTGGATTGGTTGCAGGCAAGACAGCTGCGGGAAGCTCCAGGTCCAAACAGACAATCTGAAAAACGACTGCAAAGTTACCGGCGCAGAGCTGCAGCTCCCCATACGGATTGCGTACAGGAACAACCCCACGCAGGGTTCGGAACAAGCCTTGCGGATTGGCAAGGCTCTCGATATATTGTCCAATAGTCGGATAACGCACAACAACAGCCTCAAAACATTAATTCTACGGAACAAACGGAGCAATTTGCTTCGACAGGGAAAACACCCATCAAGCCGCATGCGATAATACGATAAAAAGGACAATGCTGAAACCGCACCCACTGGCTCATCACTCCTTTTCGCGTCCAGCCTCTGCAACCGGAGGCCTTCCATGAAGCCAGCGTCCACATATACACTCACATACGCACTGAACGCCGCTGAGAATCACATGGAAAACACGAACCGTACAAACTCCTCTCAAATTTACTCATTCGTTCCAAAACAAATGGAGCGCCCCAACGGACGCTCCATAAAGATAGCTGAATAGCCCAAATATTCCAACTGCCAAAGCTGACCACAGCTGGAATCGTCTCTACGAGAGTTGCTCCTCACGTGTCGAGCTACTCGTTCATAATCTTGTTCTGCAGGTTGATACTTTCGAGGTGGATCGCTTCGAGTACCGTTTTCAGGAACTCTTCGCTCAAGTTCAATTTCGGAGCCTGAGCAATCACACGGTCTACAATGCTGTTCCAACGTCCCCCCTGCAGAATTGCTACATTGTTTGCCTTCTTCACGCGGCCGATCTCTTCGGCCACCCGCATACGTTTACTGAGCAATTCGAACAACTCGGAGTCGATCTGGTCGATTTGACGACGCAACTTCGACAACGCATCGTTATATTCAGGGGTATCGGCTGTTGAACGACGCCATACGATGCAACGCAACAATTTTTCCAGATCGGACGGCGTAACCTGCTGCGACGCATCACTCCACGCCTTGGAAGGGCAGATATGGCTCTCAACAATCAGACCATCGAAATAGAGGTCGGCACTCTTCTGCGCCACCTCCTGCAGATACTGACGGTTTCCGCAAATATGTGACGGATCGCAGATCATCGGCAGTTCCGGCATACGAGAACGCATCTCAATGGCCAGGTGCCACATCGGGTTATTGCGATAGAGCGATGTGCCGTAAGCTGAGAAACCACGATGAATCAAACCAACATGTTTAATTCCGGCATTGCGAATACGGGTAACGGCTCCTGCCCACAGATCCAGATCGGGCGTCATCGGGTTTTTAACCAGTACGGTAATATCGGTACCCTTCAGAGCATCGGCAATCTCCTGTACGCTGAACGGGTTTCCTGTACTGCGAGCCCCGATCCACAACATGTCGGCACCAAATTCCAGCGCAGCCTCAACGTGGCGTGCATTGGCCACCTCCAAACCGAACGGAAGTCCGGTCTCCTTGCGGGCCTCGCTCATCCATACCAACCCCTTCAATCCAACTCCTTCGAATGAACCGGGTTTGGTACGCGGTTTCCAAATGCCTGCCCGAAGCACATCTACCAGGCCGGTAGCTGCAATCTGTTTGCAGGTTTCAATCGTCTGCTCTTCTGTCTCTGCGCTGCACGGCCCTGCAATAATCAAGGGCCGTTTCGCTTTCAAGTCAATGGTGTTCATTTTATTGTTCTGTTTTTGTTGTTCCAACCTGTGGCCGCAATCTTGTCGGCCGCAACGGCCGAACCCAACACAGCCGATTATTTCAATATACGTTTGATCGAATTGGCCCGCAACATCATGCTACGCAACCCTTCGGTATCATCCCGTTCGATCATGCGACGGAAAATCTGCAACTGGTGGATATGTTCACGCAACACATCCAAAATATTGTATTTGTTCTGTTTGAAGATCGGGATCCAGGTGTCGGGCGAACTCTTTGCCAGACGTACCGTACTCTCGAAACCACCGCCGGCCAGATCGAAAATATGCTCCTCTTCGCGCTCCTTCTCCAGAACCGTCAGGGCCAAAGCAAATGACGTAATGTGCGAGATGTGGCTCACATAGGCGGTGTGGGTATCCTGCTCTTCGGAACTCATGTATTTGATCGGCATGCCGATCGTGTTGTAGATCCACTCGACCAGTGCCAACGCATCGGGATCACTCAACTCGTGGTCGCAAATCACAACAGTACGACCTGTGAAAGCGCCATGTTTAGCCGCCTCCGGTCCGCTGTATTCGGTACCCCACATCGGGTGAGTCGCCACAAAACGGCCCCGACGAGGATGTTGCGAAATGATCTCGCTCAACTCCTGTTTGGTGGAACCCATATCGATCACCACCTGTTTCTCGTTAACCAAATTAAGGGCCTTGACGGCCAGCATCGGGATTGAATCGACCGGTGTCGCCAACACAATCAGATCGGCATCTTTGACCGCCTGGTGCAGCTCTTCGAAACGATCCACCAGTTTCAGCTCGAGTGCCTTATTGCGATTGTTGTCCGAGTTATCCACGCCGATCACCTCTTCGGCAATCCCTTTCTCTTTCAGGGTCAATGCGAAAGATCCTCCAATCAACCCCACACCGACGATGGCAACTCTTTTGATCTTTTTATCCTGTTCCATGATTTTACGGGAGCAAAGACTCCCCTTCCTATAACGTTTACTTATTCAATAAGGCTGCAATGCGTTCTTTTGCCTGCTGCAACACCTCCACCGGTGAACAGAGGCTGATTCGGATATAATTGTTGCCCTCCGAACCGAAGATACCGCCCGGGGTAACGAACACCCCGCAGCCATAGAGCAACTTGTCCGAAAATTCGAAGCAATCTCCCGCTCCTTCAGGGAGGCGTCCCCAAACAAAGAGGCCAGATTGGGGTTTGGCATAGCTGCATCCCATCAGATCGAGCAGCTCAAAGCCGACCACCTCACGTTCACGATAGATGCGATTCAAATCGCGATACCACTCCTCATCCAGGTCAAGAGCTTCGGCCGCTGCAGCCTGCATCGGATAGAACATACCCGAATCCATATTGCTCTTGAAGCGGATCACCTCATCAATGCGCTCTTTGGCTCCCGCCAACATACCGATACGCCAACCGGCCATACTGTGACTTTTGCTCAACGAGTTGAGTTCGAGCGCCACCTCCTTGGCCCCCTCTGTAGCCAGCAAGCTCTCCGGATGCTCGTTACGAATAAAGCTGTATGGATTGTCGTGCAGCAACAAAATTCCGTTCCGACGGGCGAATGCAACTAAATCACGGAACAGACCTTCACGTGGAGCGGCACCGGTCGGCATGTGCGGGAAGTTGACAATCATCATCTTCACGCCGTCCAGCCCCTGACGTTCAATTTCATCGAAATCGGGCATCCAGCCGTTCTTCTCGCGCAACAGATAATCAACGCAAACCCCACCGGCAATGGTGGCTGCAGACCGATAGGTAGGATATCCCGGATTGGGAATCAACACCTTGTCTCCAGGATTGAGGTAGGTCATGCAGACGTGCATGATTCCCTCTTTGGAGCCAATCAACGGCAGAATTTCGCTCTCCGGATCGAGTGTCACGCCATAAAAACGCTTGTACCACCGGGCAAAAGCGTTACGCAAAATGGCAGTTCCCTTATAGGGCTGATAGGCGTGCGTATTGGGTTTGGCTGCCTCAGCCGCCAGACGGGCAATCACCTTCGGATGGGGCGGCTGATCCGGGCCACCCACACCCAGACTGATAATATCCTTACCGGCTGCACGCATCTGGTCAATTTCGCGCAACTTCTTTGAAAAATAGTACTCCCCCACGCCAGAAAGACGATCGGCTACCTGCATTTTCATCGGACTGTTTTCCATGATCATTATCTTTTATTTTTATTATTCTATTTGCTTCGAAGGGCAGGAATTTTATTCTACTTCCCTCTCCCCTTTTCACCCTGAATCACACCGTCTGTTGCTGCGAACATCACGATGCGCTGTCAGGTATCGTTCTCCTCGGGACCGGCCCTGCGGATGTGCTCATCCACCTCAGCTATAACAAATAACTCCGCGGCCCTGCCTCCACAAAAGCACTCCTATGCTTCGGTCGAAAGACCCCGTTTATACACGCCATACACATGCAACTCCTGCGAAACGAGTTTCATGTTGGCGATCACCTCTTCGTACTCCTCCATGTTATCGAACTCCATATCCACATGGAACATGTAGTGCCACGGTTCGCTGGGGATCGGGGACGACTGCAACTTGGACATGTTGATCGAGCTGTTTTCAATGGCACGCAGCACCTTGATCAACGAGCCGTGTTCGTGATTGGTCTTGAAGCAGAGCGAGGCCTTGTTCGCCCCCTCGGGAATAGGCTGGCCCGCAGGACGCAACAGCAAGAAGCGGGTATAATTGTTTTTGATCGAATGGATATCCGGCGCAATAATTTTTAACCCGAAAAGCTTAGCAGCCAGATCACCTGCGATGGCTGCCGCATGGCGCAATTTATGTTCGGCAATATAACGGGCGCTCAGGGCGGTATCTTCGGTTTCGATCAATTTCCAGTGGTGTGCATCCAGAAAATCGACACACTGCAACAGTGCGATCGGGTGTGACTGCACCTCTTCGATATCGTCCAGTTCGACATCGGGAAGGGCCATCAGATTCTGACGGATTCGCAGATAATACTCTCCGACAATCTGCACGTGTGAATTGTGCAAAATTCCCAAGTTGGGCAGGATGGTTCCGGCAATTGAATTCTCGACCGCCATCACACCGTAATCGGCCTCACCGCTTTCGACCTGGCGAGCCACCTTACGAAAGGTTGCACAAGGGTGGATTTCGATATCCGAACCGAAGCAGCGATCCGCAACGATATGGTGGAAACTGCCTTCATAACCCTGTATGGCCACTTTCAATTTTTCGTTCATTGTGCGTTTCAATTTCATTTTCGAACCGGCAACGCCGACCGAGATATATCAAAAAAAATCCCGGTCTTGTAAAGGACCGGGATCATATAGTAACAATCAAATTTTCGTTCGTAATTAACAATGCAATCCCAGTCCACTTTTGGTAAAGTAGAAGTAAAAATAATAACCAAAAAATGGCGAATACTGGCCCATCGTTAATTCATCGTGTTTGTGACTTGGCAAATGTACGGAAAAATGGACAAAAACAAACCGTCTAAGCCAAAAAAATAAAATTTTTTATTTTCAACTCTCTTCGTTATCGTCTCCAGCCCCCAGTGCATCGGGCTCATCATACTCCTGAAATGGCTGCGGCAACTTTTTGGAGGTCGGGACGTGCAATTTGCGCAACTTCTCGGCTCGACTGATCAAATTGCCCCGACCGCTCTTCAGCTGGTTGAACGCCGTAGCATACTTATCCGAAGCAGTCTGAATGCTACGCCCCAAGTCAAGCATCGTCTCACTGAAACCGACAAATTTATCGTACAGTTTTCCGCCTTCGGCAGCAATCGCCGCCGCCGATTTGCTCTGTCCGTCCCGTTTCCAAAGGTCATCGACAATCTTCAACAGCGCAAAGAGATTGGTCGGACTGCTGATTACCACCTTGCGTTTGTAAGCCTCACCCCACAACGAGCTATCCTCCTGCATGGCCAACAGAAAGGCCGGTTCATTGGGAATAAACATGATCACAAAATCGGGAGAGACATTCCGGCTCTGTCCGTTCAACTGCGACTGGTAGGATTTACCCGCCAACTCATTGATATGGTTACGCACCGAACGCAGGTGTTCACGCAATGCCTGCTGGCGCACATTGGGATCCTCACTTTCGCAATAGTTCACGTAAGCGGTCAACGATACCTTTGAATCGATGACAATCTGTTTCCCCTCCGGCAGATTCAAAATGACATCGGGGCGCAAATTGGCTCCGGTCTCCTGATCCTTGATATTCTCCTGCGTCTGATAATGCACCCCTTTGACCAGCTCCGAATTGTCGAGAATCGTCTCAAGAATCATCTCACCCCAATCACCCTGCACCTTCGAGTTTCCCTTCAAAGCGGCAGTCAGGTTATTGGCCTCCTGGCTCATCCGGACATTCATCTCATTGAGACGTTTGATCTCCTCTTTGAGTGAGAAGCGTTGCTGAGCCTCCTTCTCGTACACCTCTTCGACCTTCTTGCGGAACCCCTCGATATTATCCCTGAACGGTTTCAATAAAATCTCCAAAGATTCTCGGTTGGTCTGTTTGAATTGAGAACTCTTCTCCTCCAAAATCTCGGTCGCCAAATTCTTGAATTCCACCCGCTGACGCTCCTGCAAAGCCTGCATCTCCTCCTTTTGACGGGCAATTTCACTCGCCTTAGCCTCAAGTTGCGTCGTCAGTTGAGCCTGCCGCACCGCAGCCTGCGTCAACTGCTCCGACTGAGCGGCCATCTGATCCCGCAGGGTCCCAATTTTGGACTGCAACTGCTCAGCGTACTGTTGCATATTTTGGTGTTCCAGGTGGTAACGGCGCAACAGAGGACGATACGCCAACACCGTTCCGGCAACGCCCAAAACCAATCCCGCCACAATCATCAAAAAAAGTGTCATACTCCAATCTCACTATCGGCAAAGAAACGCTCTATACCTTATTACAAAAATAGTGTTTTTTGCCGATTTTATGTACCTTTGTCGGAACTGGTGAAACTCGCCGCAACGGCGACACAATGAAAATCCGTTATGCCAAGAATCATATCTCCCTCGGTCCTCTCAGCGGACTTTAACCATCTGGGACGCGACATTGAAATGCTCAACCGCAGCGAAGCGGAATGGATCCATATTGACGTGATGGACGGACGTTTTGTTCCCAACATTTCGTTCGGATTCCCGGTGCTCTCGGCCATTCGCAAAATTACTACCAAAGTGCTCGACACCCATCTGATGATCGTCGAGCCGGAACGTTACATTGAACGTTTCGCCAAAGCCGGAGCCGATCTGATCACCATCCACATCGAAGCGACGGAAGATCTCAGCGCCGCCATCCGTCAGATCAAAGCATGCGGAGTAAAAGCCGGCGTATCGATCAAACCGAAAACTCCCGTATCGGCCATCGTCCCCTACCTCAATGATCTCGATTTGGTGCTGATCATGAGTGTGGAGCCGGGATTTGGTGGACAATCTTTTATTGAAGGTTCGACGGAGAAGGTGGCAGAGTTGCGCCGGGAGATAGATCGTTGCGGTTCACAAGCCGTTATCGAGATCGACGGTGGCATCACTTTGGCCAATGCCGGGGCACAATTCGCTGCCGGGTGCGACATCCTGGTGGCCGGAAATACGATCTTCGGTTCAGAAGACCCGGTCCGCACCATTCACGAACTGCTTCATGTCTGACCCTCGCCCCCCTTTAGACACGCATTGCTAACAGAAAAACGCGTAACACACATCCATGATTTCAGTTGACAACCTCACCGTCAGTTTTGGCGGATGGGACCTGTTCAAAGATATCTCCTTTCTGATCAACCCGAAAGACCGCATTGGTCTGGTCGGCAAAAACGGAGCCGGAAAATCGACCATGCTGAAGGTGCTGGTCGGTTTGCAACAACCCACCTCGGGCTGCGTTTCCCGTAACGGAGACTGCACCATCGGCTACCTGCCCCAGCAGATGAAGGTGGCCGATACAACTACCCTGTTTGCCGAGACGGAATCGGCATTTGGGGAGGTGATCGATCTTGAAAAGGAGATCGCCGACCTGACCGAGCAGATCACGGTACGGACCGACTACGAAAGCAAAGAGTATGAAAATCTGCTGCACCGGCTCAACGACTGCAACGACCGTTTCCAGATTTTGGGAGGCCTGAACCGCGAAGCGGAGATTGAGAAAACGTTGTTGGGTTTGGGCTTCAAGCGCAGCGACTTTACCCGGGCTACCAGCGAATTCAGCGGTGGCTGGCGCATGCGCATCGAGCTGGCCAAACTGCTGCTGCGTCGGCCCTCTCTGTTCCTGCTGGACGAGCCCACCAACCACCTCGACATCGAGAGTATCGAATGGCTGGAGGGTTATCTCAAAGAGTACAACGGAGCAGTCGTACTGATTTCACACGACCGTGCTTTTCTGGACAACGTCACCAACCGCACGATCGAAATTTCGTTGGGTAAGGCCTATGATTATAAAGTACCTTACAGCCGTTTTGTCGAGTTGCGTCGCGAGCGTCGCGAGCAGCAGATGGCGGCCTACCTCAACCAACAGAAGATGATCGAGCAGACTGAAGAGTTTATCGAACGCTTCCGGTACAAACCGACCAAATCGAATCAGGTTCAATCCCGCATCAAACAGCTTGAGAAGATCGAACGTATCGAAGTCGAGGAGGAGGATCCGGCCACGCTGAACATCAAGTTTCCGCCGGCACCTCGTTCAGGGCAGGTTGTTGTCGAGGCCAAAGATGCGGCCAAAAGTTTCGGAGACAAAAATATCTTCTCCGGGGCAACATTCACCATCGAGCGGGGCGAGAAGGTGGCCTTTGTAGGCCGCAACGGCGAAGGTAAAACCACCTTTGCCCGTTTGGTCATCGGAGAGTTGGAACCCACGGCGGGACTGGTACGCATCGGACACAACGTTCATATCGGCTACTACGCCCAGAATCAGGATGACCTGATGAATGGAGACTTCACCGTCTTTGACACGTTGGATCGTGTCGCAGTGGGTGAAGTGCGCACCAAACTGCGCGATATTTTGGGCGCCTTTCTCTTCCGCGGAGAGGATATCGACAAAAAAGTTAAGGTGCTTTCGGGTGGTGAACGAGCACGTCTGGCGATGGCCCGTCTGATGCTCGAGCCTTATAACCTACTGGTTCTGGATGAGCCGACCAACCACATGGATATGCGCTCAAAAGACATTCTCAAGAATGCTTTGCAAAAATACAACGGCACGGTGATCGTCGTATCGCACGACCGTGAATTTCTCGACGGTCTGGTGGATAAGGTGTATGAGTTCCGTGACGGTCAGGTCAAAGAGCACTTGGGAGGTATCTACGACTTCCTGCGCGATCGGAAGTTGGAGTCGATGCGCGAGCTCGAACGGAGCGATGCTTCGGCCAAAACCGCTGCTGGGACAGCCAAAGCCACCGCCGGCACAACAAACAAGCCCTCCGGAAACGCCGACAAGTCAGCATCTGGCAAACCGGCTCTTTCCGGCAAAGAGCTATATACGCTCAAGCGTGAGGCGGACAAGCAGTTGCGCAAGGCTGAACGCGATGTAGAGCAGGCCGAGGAGGAGATCATGGCGCTCGAAAAGCAGATTGGCGAGATGGACAAACAGATGGCCGATCCGGCAGCATATAGGATTGATCTGAGCGATGGGGTTCTATATAAGCAATATAACGAGATGAAAGATAAGCTCAACAAGCTCACCTACCGTTGGGAGGAGCTCTCGATTGTATTGGAGAACGCCAAAGAGATGGCCAAAGAGTACCAATAATCGATCAAAACCGCAAAAGGTCACAATCGAGTCGTGTTCTCTACACGACCACGACTCGACTAAACAGTAAGCACCCACATAGAAACGGCCAAATTCTTATATCTTCGCAATATCAGAATCTGGTCATAACTACACCGCACGATAACAAGATAGATCCAATGGAGAAAAAGAACATATTGTTCGGACTACGCCCGATCATTGAAGCTATTGAGGCAGGTCACGAATTTGAAAAAATTTACCTCAAAAAAGGGGCAGACGGAGTCCTGCTGAACGAATTGGCAGCTCTTTGCAAAGCTCGCCATATCCGCGTTCAATGGGTGCCGGTCGAGAAACTCAACCACCTCACCCGAAGCAATCATCAGGGAGCTGTTGGTGTAACCTCGGCTATCGATTATGTCGATGTACACGAAATGTTGGACAACATTCCTGAAGGTGAAACTCCATTGATCGTTGTATTTGACGGGGTAACTGATGTCCGCAATTTCGGAGCAATCGCCCGCAGTGCCGAATGTGCCGGTGCACATGGTTTGATTCTACCCATCAAAAACTCGGCTCCGGTAAATGCCGACTCGATGAAGACCTCGGCCGGGGCTTTGAGTATTATCCCTGTCAGCCGGGTAGGAAGTCTCCGTAATACGATCCGCATTCTGCAAAATGCCGGACTGCAAATTGTGGCCGCTTCGGAAAAGAGTGCCCTGCCCCTCTATCGGGCCGACTTGACCCGCCCCACTGCACTGGTTCTAGGTAGTGAGGATACTGGTATCTCCAAAGAGGTGCTCAAGATGTGCGATGTACAGTTGGCCATTCCGCTCAAAGGCACGATCGAATCACTTAATGTAAGTGCAGCAGCGGCTGTCATGTTGTTCGAGGCGGTACGGCAACGTTGTTTGTAGGCCCTCTGGCAAAACAATAAAACCGACACGATATACGCGATGCACACACGCTATTTCCCACCAAATGATAGCACAGACCAAAGGATCAACAAAGTCCTCGTAAATTTTGGTGCTGATCTGGACGCAACCTAACCGACAATATACGTTTAGGGCCTGCACTCAATACATAAATTGACCATATAACGACATTAGACGCTACAATCATGGAAAAGATGATCTATGATGAAAAACTATATCAGGATGCGGTAAGCCTGTTGCAAAATTTGATCCGCACCCCCTCTTTCAGCAAGGAAGAGGTTCAGACTGCTCAACTGCTCGCGGACTTTCTGCAACAACGAGGCGTCGAGGTACACCGTAAAGGCAACAACGTGTGGGCCTACAACAAATATTACGATGCGGCCAAACCGACCATTCTGCTCAATTCGCACCATGATACCGTAAAACCCAACCCGGCCTATACACGTGATCCCTTCTCACCCGACATCGAAGGGGACAAGCTCTACGGCCTGGGCAGTAACGATGCAGGGGCCAGCGGAGTTTCGCTGCTGGCGACATTCTTACACTATTACGACCGTCCCGATCTGAAATACAACCTCTGCGTAGCGATCACGGCGGAAGAGGAGAACAGCGGTTCAGGCGGTCTGGAGAGCATTATTCCCGATTTGGGGCCGCTGGAGTTCGCCATTGTCGGCGAGCCGACCCTGATGCAGCTGGCCATTGCCGAACGAGGTTTGATGGTTATCGACTGCACAGCCCACGGCAAAGCGGGACACGCCGCCCGGGAAGAGGGAGACAACGCCATCTACAAGGCCCTGCCGGATATCGAATGGTTCCAGACCTACCGTTTCCCCAAGGAGTCGGATCTGTTCGGGGCTGTCAAGATGACCGTCACCATTATATCGGCTGGCTCACAACACAACGTCGTACCGGCAGAGTGCCACTTTACGGTAGATATTCGGGTGACCGACCGTTATACTAACGAAGAGGTATTGGAAACAATCCGTCAGCATGTCGCATGCGAAGTCAAGCCGCGTTCAACACGGCTCAAACCCTCAAGCATCGCTCCGACCCATCCGATCGTGCAGGCAGGTTTGGCCTTGGGACGCACCACCTACGGCTCACCCACCACATCCGATCAGGCACTGCTGGATATTCCCTCGCTGAAATTGGGAGTTGGGGACAGTGCCCGTTCACACAGTGCCGATGAATTTGTTCACCTGAGCGAAATTCGTGAAGGCATCGAGCTCTACATCCAAATGTTAGCTGCAATTTTATAAGGTGCTGGGTTCGCGCCAAACAGACCTGAACCCAACAGCTCTTTAAATCACCTTTGGATTTAAGGATTTCAATTGATCAATAAACCATACATAAAAATAAGAATCGACAGATGAAACTGTGGCAAAAAAATACCGATGCCAACCAGGCAGTCGATAAATTCACGGTCGGACGTGATCGTGAGATGGATATCTATCTGGCCGAAGCCGATGTACTCGGATCGTTGGCCCACACCCGCATGCTCAACTCGATCGGGCTGCTCAACGACAAAGATTTGGAGGCCGTACAACGGGAGCTGAAAAAGATTCATGCAGACATTGTGGCAGGCCGCTTCAAAATCGAGGATGGCGTCGAGGATGTCCACTCGCAGGTCGAGTTCATGCTTACCGAACGAATCGGTGATGCAGGTAAAAAAATTCACAGCGGACGTTCGCGTAACGACCAGGTATTGGTTGATTTGCGTATCTTCTTACGCCGTCAGATTTGGGAGATTGTCGAGGATGTCGACCTGCTGTTCCGCCTGCTGCAGACCCTGTCGGAAAAATACAAGGAGGTGCTGATGCCGGGTTACACTCACTGGCAAATCGCCATGCCCTCGTCGTTCGGATTGTGGTTCGGAGCCTATGCCGAATCGTTGGTGGACGACACCGAGATGCTGCACGCAGCATACCGCATCTGCAACAAAAACCCTCTCGGATCGGCAGCCGGATATGGCTCCTCATTCCCACTCAATCGCACAATGACCACCCATCTGTTGGGATTCGACACCTTGAGCTTTAATGTGATCTATGCCCAGATGGGACGTGGAAAAACGGAACGTATTTTGGCTCAGGCCATGTCTTCGGTTGCCGCTACCCTGGCTCGATTAGCCATGGACAACACGATGTTCCTAAACCAAAATTTCAACTTCATCTCCTATCCGGCAGAGCTCACCACCGGTTCGAGCATCATGCCGCACAAGAAGAATCCCGACGTATGGGAGCTGATCCGGGGCAAATGCAACCTGATCCAGGGTCTGCCCAACCAGATCGCCATGATGACCACCAACCTGCCGCTCGGCTACAACCGCGATCTGCAACTGCTGAAGGAGGTACTTTTCCCCGCCATTGCCGATCTGCGCAGCTGCCTGCAGATGGCCCACTACATGTTGGAGAACATCTCGGTTCGGACCGATATTCTGAACGATCCGAAATACGATTATCTCTTCAGTGTCGAAGTGGTGAACAACCTGGTATTGAATGGAATGCCTTTCCGCGAAGCGTACAAAAAGGTGGGACTTGACATCGAAGCGGGAAACTTCAAGGCTCCGCACACTGTTCATCACACACACGAAGGCAGCATCGGCAACTTGTGCAACGACCAGATCGCCAAACTGATGGACGCACAACTCGAACAGTTCCATTTCGAACGGGTTGAACAGGCAGAGGCCGATCTGGTGAAATAGCGCACACTCGCACGATCTCTTGGCTCGAGTACCTCCCAGCAGAGAAGGACTCGGGCCAGAGAAGAGATCTGCCATCATAATGTGAATTCTGTTGAGTAACCTGTAACGAACTAACCCCAATTCTCCGTATAGAGAATTACGCTTTAGATAATAAACCAATAACTTAACCAATGAAACACACGACATTTCTCACCGCCCTGTTGAGTCTGGGTCTGCTGTGTGGAGCGAAAACCGTCCCTGCTGCGATCCCACAAGAGAAACCTGCCTATTTAGATGCAAGTCGTTCGATCGAAGAGCGTGTCAAAGATGCCCTATCCCGCATGACGCTTGAAGAGAAGGTAGCCATGTGCCATGCACAATCGAAATTCAGTTCGGCCGGCGTACCGCGTCTCGGTATTCCCGAAATTTGGATGACCGATGGTCCGCATGGAGTCCGCATGGAAAAGTTGTGGGACGAGTGGTACGATGCCAAATGGACCAACGACTCCTGCACCGCCTTTCCGGCACTGACCTGTCTGGCCGCCACCTGGAATCCCGATATGGCAGAAGCCTATGGCCAGGCCATCGGCGAGGAGGCCCGCTACCGCAACAAAGCCATTCTGCTCGGCCCGGGTGTCAACATCTACCGCACACCGCTCAATGGCCGTAACTTTGAGTATATGGGAGAAGACCCATATCTCGCCTCCATTATGGTGGTTCCTTATATCCACGGAGTGCAACGCAATGGCGTAGCGGCATGTGTCAAACATTTCGCCCTGAACAATCAGGAGATCGATCGCGAGTATGTCAATGTAATTGTCGATGACCGTGCACTGCATGAAATCTATCTGCCCGCATTCAAGGCTGCCGTACAGAAAGGTGGTACATGGTCGATCATGGGGGCATATAACAAATACAAAAATCAATTCTGCTGCCACAACCAGTATCTGCTCAATGATATTCTGAAAAGAGACTGGGGTTTCGACGGTGTTGTCGTATCTGACTGGGGCGGAACCCATGACACCGATCAGGCTGCATACAATGGCCTCGACATGGAGATGGGAACCTGGACCGATGGATTGGCTTGGAGCTGGAGCAACGCTTACGACAAATATTTCCTGGCCAAACCATTTTTGACAAAACTCCAGAACAAAGAGATTGACGAAAAGGTTTTGGATGAAAAGGTACGCCGAATTCTGCGTCTCACGTTCCGTACCACAATGAATCCCGATCGTCCATACGGCTCTTTTGCCACTGAGGAGCATGCTCTCACGGCACGCCGCATCGCACAAGAAGGTATGGTTTTGTTGAAAAATCAGGGGAACCTGCTGCCTTTGAACCCCGCACAACCCCATAAAATTTTGGTTGTAGGAGAGAATGCGAAACAGATGATGACCACTGGTGGCGGCAGCTCGGAGCTGAAGGTCAAAAAAGAGGTGTTGCCATGGCAGGGGATTGAAAACTACTTTGGCACGAATGCACAGATTTCCTATGCACAAGGATATAGCAACAATCCTGCTGTGAACCGTCATGGACTGCGCAAGCAGGCTGTTGAAGAGGCATCCAAAGCTGATGTCGTGATCTATGTTGGTGGACTAAACAAAAAAGACAATCAAGATTGCGAGGCTTCGGATCGTCGCAGCTACAATCTGCCGTACGAACAGGATCAACTGATTACCGAACTGGCCGAGGCAAACCCCAATTTGGTGGTGGTCCTGATCAGTGGCAACGCGGTAGCGATGCCTTGGGTCACCAAAGTTCCAGCCATTGTACAGGCATGGTACGGAGGTTCGGAAGCGGGAAACGCCATCGCCTCCATCCTCTCCGGAGAGGTGAATCCATCGGGTAAATTACCTTTCACCTTCCCTGTCCAACTCCAAGATAACGCAGCTATTGCGCTGAATGCCTATCCCGGTGACGGCAAAGATGTTGAGTACAAAGAGGGCATTTTCGTCGGTTATCGTTGGCACGACAGCCGTCAAATCGCTCCACTCTTCTGCTTCGGCCATGGTCTGAGCTACACCACCTTCGAATACGGCAAGGCTACCATCGACCGCAAACAGATGAATGCGCAAGATTCCGTAACGGTCAGCATTTCGGTACGCAACACCGGCTCTCGGGCAGGAGCTGAGACGGTCCAATTGTACATCAGCGACAAAAAATCCTCGTTACCCCGACCGGTTAAGGAGTTAAAGGGATTCCGTAAGATCCGGCTGGAGCCGGGTGAAGAGCAGACCGTCTCTTTTACCATTGACTCGCAAGCACTAAGCTATTATGATGATCGCAAACAGGCTTGGGTCGCTGAACCGGGCACGTTTGAAGCCTTGATCGGAGCCTCATCCGGAGATATCCGTAGCAAAGTGGCCTTCGAATTGACGGAATAATTCCTCAAAAATGTGGGTTCTTTACCGCGCGTGAGGACAATAATACAACAACGAAATAGGCCGGCGGATGTTCCGTCGGCCTATTGTATTTTCATTGCTCTGTTTACGGAGCACGCTTGGGCTGTTATGCTACATCCTAAGAGCTGCACTCTTTCGGACAAAAAGCAGTTTAGGAAACACTCCCTAATCAATAAAATTCTAAATTTGTCTCCGTTTTAGTTGAGTCCGATTGCATGTTCAAACGACTATTCCGTTCCACATCCACCGTCGTCTCCCGACAAGAGCGCTACCAACATCCGCGTTTGGGAGAGATCACGCTGAACTATTCGGCGCGAGCCAGCCGCCTCTCCATCGGGGTGCGTCCTGACGGTTCGGTCCGCTTGACCATTCCACCCGGCCAAAACCTCAACAAGGCCTTACGGTTTCTCGATGAAAAATGCGACTGGATTGAACGGGCCCGTTCCCGTCAGTTGCAACGTCACCCGCAACGTCCAATCGAACCGCCATTCCATACGCGCCAACATACACTTCAACTCTATCCGGGTAACTACGCCAAAATACGGATACGCATTGAACAAGGGATCATTGCGGTCTATTACCCATCGCTATTTCAATCTGACTCAATAGAGGTACAATCGGCCATACACAAAGGGATCGAAGAGGCGTGGCGCATCGAGGCCCAAAGCTATCTACCGACCCGTATTCATCAAATTGCCCAGCAACTGGGGTTGAAATATGGCACGGTGACGATTCGCAACAGTCGTTCTCGCTGGGGAAGCTGTTCGGTTCGCAATGACATCTCGCTCAGCCTGCACCTGATGAAACTGCCGGATGCGTTGATCGATTATGTGATCATTCACGAGTTGTGCCACACGATCCACAAAAATCACGGTCCACGTTTTCACCAACTGTTGGATCGGCTGACCGGTGGCCAGGATCGGACGTTACGCCGTCAACTCAAAGCCTACTCCACCCGCTGGTAAGGCGCTCCTTCTCCACCAACTTCCCATACAAAAAGGAGGTTGACTGAATGGTTCTCTATTTCACAACAAAATATCCAGAGAAAGTGGCAGCAATGTTTGGATCGGATGGTCGGGAATATGTACCGCAGCAATTGCTCACCCATTTGCCATCGCACACCATTCTCCCCTCGCTCCCGAACACTTGAATCATCGATATGAAACAAAATACCCCATCGAATCTGGGATGAATTCGTTGGGGTATCTGTAATTCGATTTGCGACAAGCATCTATCTCACTTTAGGATCGTGCAGGGCTTGCCGCACCGCTGAGTCACAATCCAGACCACGTTTATGCAACATCTCGAAATCAACTCTACGCAAACCTGCTTCTCGATAATCGGCCGCTTTGTTGTGGTCATTCAGATAGTAACGCTCCCCAGGATTATATCCCTCATTGACCAATGAGTAACGGGGTACGATATAGGGGCTTTGCAAAGAGGCCATATCGGTCAAGGTATGAAATACCTGAGCCGTAGTGGCAGGAGCTTTTTCATGCGCAACGGCAGCTGCATATTTTTCCGGATAAAGTTCGCGATAACGGGGCGAGAACCAACCAAACGATGCCACATGCAACTGGTAGTAGGTCGGCGTCGGCGAAGCGTGCAAAAACCGCTTGCGCGAATCATCCATCATATCCTCTCCATGGTCAGAGCAGTACAGCAACGCCGTACAAGCATTGCTCTGCTCCAGAAGTTGAATAAGCTGATCGAGCACATAATCGGTATAATAGACGCTATTGTCATAGGCATTGACCATGGTCGATCGGTTGCTGGTGTTAATTGCTGAGATCAAATCGGGCTTATATTGGGCAAACTCCTGCGGATAACGTTTACGATAGTCGTAGTGGGATCCATAAGTATGCAACACGATCAGCAGGTCGCTGTCACTCTCATTGATAATTTGCCGAATGTGGGGTAACATCTCTCCATCGGGACGATTATCGGTGTATAGTTCCCCTTCACGCGGCGAGATATCGATACGGCAATCTGCCTCTGCCGAGAAGAAGTCAATCAACGAACGGTTCGGCACCTGATTCGACAGGAACCAGGTATGGAATCCGGCCTCTTTAAAGGCGGTGATCAAACTTTTGCAATTGTAAATGGAGTCATAATTGGTTGCCGATACCGGAGAGAGAATCACCGGTACACTTTTATGGGTAGCATTGCTTTGTGTCAACACGTTATAGAACGGTACGACTCCTTCACGTTTCTCCAGTCGCGGAGTGGTCTCTCGTGAATAGTTTCCGTACAGGCTCCACGACTCGGCACGGGAGGCCTCACCGATGACCAGTATATAGATCTCCCGTTCCGGTGCATGCTGGCTCTTTTCGGCATGAAAGGTAAAATCTTTCGAGGTCTCGTGATAACGCTCGCTCTGTTTCCATCGATCGAGGGTCAGTTTGATGTTGTAGCAAACATTGACCGGAAACACCTGGTATCGGAATCCGAAATCGGGATTTTTGATCCAGCCGTATGTGGCAAACAGCATACCTACAATCAACAGAGTCAGTCCAGACCGCAAGAATTTCCGACGAAACAGTCCGCTCATATACTCTTTGATACAGAGGGAACGTACAGCCAGGACCAACAATGGAAGATACAGTACACAAACCACCAAAATAGCCGGCCAGAGGTTGATCAGCAGTTCACCGGCCTCCGAGGCATTTGTCGTGAAGAGGTTTGTGAACATATCCACGGCAATGATTGAGCCTCCGAACAGATAGAGCAATACAATCTGAAATGCCCCCAGTATCATAAACGGCAGGGAGACCAACATTGGAATCCCCGGTTTACGTAACAGGACTACCCACAGAACATAAAAAGCAGCCGGGATCAGCAGCGCCACCATCGCGACACTGAACGGATAACGCTCCGTGATCAGCAACAACAGGTTGGGAATCATCATCACTACGACATACAGCGTAGCGATACTCTCTTGACGTCCGAACAATCTTCCGAAAATCCGGACTCCTTTCGACTCCTTGATTTTCGATAAACTCTTCTTGTCACTCATCGTATTATTTTTTCCCAAAAACATCATTTTCGCTAACTTAAAGGTCCGTATGGCATCTAAAGACGACATATAGTCGTTCCCCCATCAAACCGTTCCCCATTTGTATTTATCCTCAGATACCCATCGTGGAATAATCTACCACCATAGGGGTTTCTTCCTCTCGCAAAATCATAGTCAAGGCTAAAACGCCTCGTTGATACTGAACAAGAAGCTACTTTCGCCCTTTCCGAAACCGTAATCGAAACGTACGTTCACCTTATTTTTGAACTCCCATCGATAACCGATACCCCAGTTGGGCAGGGTGTGCGCCGGATTGAATTTATTGAAATCCGGGAAAACATTACCGGCTCCAACCCATACGGCTACGCCGTGTCGGTTATAGATATGTTGGCGCAATTCGGCCTGAACTTCGACCATCTGTCTGTCCCGATAACGGCCTTCGTAATATCCCCTCATACGAAGTGAACCTCCCAAACGGGGCAACATGGTCCAAGGGGTCTGCCCGCCACTGAACTGCGCATAAACATCATAGGCCATAGTGGCACCTTTCCACAATTTGTGGTAGGCATCAAATGTCAATTCGGTTTGGGTAAAGATCTTACTGTTGCCAAAAAAGGTCGGATAGACAAACTGTTCGAAACGGGCATAAATTCCACGCGAAGCATTATAGATAATATCCCGGGAATCATACATCAGAATTACACCGACACCGGTACTGATATACTGTTGATTCTCGCCGTTCAGCATCTCGATATTCGAGAATTTTTCTCCGCGCGTATAGTTAAAATTGAAGCCAGGACCGAGATAGAGTTTCGGCTTGAGTTGAAACAACAAATTGATTTTCACCTGGCTCTGCAAACGTTTGTAGGATCCGGCCGTGGCATACATGCCGTTATCGTACCCGATTCCCCAATAGGCACTGGGGAAAGAGAAAAAATAGGTCGTATAATCAAGCCGTAACTTTCCGCTATTGAAGAATGTATTGCCTCGAATACCCAACATCCAGAATCCGGTGGTAGTAATATCGCCGAACAACGATACATTCGAAGGAGGGATCGTCAGATCTTTACGGTCCACACGATACAGACCTGCCGCCACAATACCCAAACCCAATTTGACATCACTCGAATAGTGAGGGCCACCGATCACACTGAAATCAAACTTTTTGGTCAACGTTTTATCCACATTGGCCGACTTGAAATAGTTGTAAAATTTATGAAAAAAACCCTTTTTGACTGTCGTATCTACAGTTAGCGTATCCGGCATGGATGCAGTGCTCTCCGTCTCTCTACTCAATGTATCACGCAAAGGACGAAGTGTTATACCATTCTGCTGCACCGTAACGGGAGCCTTCGTATCAATTGTAGTCACACCACGTCTTGCTTTTTTCTTTCTAATCGTATCCTGCGGAGAAAGAACGACTTCCGATTCAGCAGCTACAATCGACGACTCACTGTCAACAGGTGCTTCAATAAATTGTTCTCCGTCACCTATTTGTGCGGAACGTTGGGTTTGCATCTCATTCCCGACAATCTTTGTTGATGCGTCTTGAGGCTCTTTTTTCTTTGTTTCAGGACGAGAAATTGAGGTGGCATTTTCTGTGTTTGAGGACTTATCAGCACTGGATTGAACCCGCTCTCCACCCTCTTTTTTCGATGCTGTTGAAGGGACTACCCGTTTACTCGTATCTACGACCGAGGGCTCTTGGGGTCCAGCAGAGACAGCAGATGCGAGCCGGCAATGTGCAGCCGCTCTCTCCGTAAACTTCGAAACGGAATTGTCTTCCGCCTTTTGTCCCGTCCGCGCAACCTCCGACGGAGAATCACACTTAAAAAACGCACATGTGTTGTCGACCGGATGAGCGACAACCGAGCACGCACTCACCAAGATCAAACCCAAACACCATATCGGGAATGAGCATTTTTTCTGTTTCCTGTTTTGAGGCTTAACCATGTAAATCTATCTCATTGATCAGTACCTTATTTTACAAAAAAAGATACCAGGTTATTATCAGTTAGTGTCTCTTTGTACAGAGGACAGAGTCGGAAGCAATAACTTCTCTTTCAAGCGGTCATCCTTGCGTTTCTGTGGTGTATTACACGTTATCTCTGTCAAGACAAACGGACGTACACAAAAAATATTCTTGGCACACCCGAATTTTCATCATTTTTAAGTCTTATGTTCCGACCTCTATCAACTGTTTCTTGTGTACAACCTGATTGCGGGAAAATCTTTTACTCTCACAACAAGATCCTTACAAAATTGCGTCCAAAAAAGTCTTTTCATCCAGGCACCGCATCATTTCACGGATCATTCAAAATTGAATCGACTCGGTCAGTCTGAAATACAATTTACAGTTTCACTCATTCGGTCGAATTGTGCCCGAAATGACCAAAACATAAGCTCGCAAAGTGCTAAAAATAAGCAAAAAGTTCCAAAACAGACCTTTTGGGCAGCGAATATACGATCAATTTTATTGAATTTAAAATTATGCACGAAGACAACTATCGATTCAAAATTATTACAAACCGGTCAATGGAACCTCAGTATATAATTTAATATTCTAATAATCAATATATTATAAAATAATTACTCTTTTATGCCACTATTGAGCAATTGCAACCATGGTGGAAGTTTAAGACATTTTACACTACGGAATGAAGAATAAAACATAAAAACAAAAACCGAGTTAAATGGTTCCTGCAAACGGCGATTTGGAGATCTCCACTGCCGTGTTTACCTTTGAAAACAGAAATGCTGTTGATAAAAACGATCCCTTGCCTATATAAGGATATTTTATTTTGAGCAGGTCTTATACTTCTACTTCGCCATTTCACAACGACACCTTTTACAATACAGGTTATGAAACAGTCTTGTACGGTAACATTGATTCCGCTCGGCCGTAAACTCGAGGTGGCAAAAGGCTCCTTGCTGAGTGATGCCATACACGATTTGGGTGTCGAATTTCCCTGTGGAGGAAAGGGTATTTGTGGAAACTGCAAAGTAAAATTGCTGGACGGGGAGATCGAGATGACGCCAGCGCATCGCGCAGTGTTGAGCCGTAAAGGGCTTTTACCGCAATGGCGTTTGGCCTGCTTGAGTCGCGTTGAACAGGATATTACGATCGAGGTGGCCCAATTCAACAATATTGTATTGGCCGATGAGACACCATTTCAATTTACGCCCCGCTCGGGTTGGGGCATTGCAGTCGACTTAGGTTCAACGACCATTGTCTCTCAACTGCTCAACCTCTCCACCGGTCATGTGGAGGCGGTACAAACCGACCTCAATCCTCAAACCCGTTACGGTGCCGACATCATGTCACGGATCAGTTATGCGATGCAATCCCCCGAAGCGGCCCAGACGCTCACCGAGTTGGTTCGAGAGACCATCGGCACCCACATCGCACGATTAAGTGCGCAGGCATCCGGTGAAATCACTGCGATCCGCATAGTCGGCAACACCGTAATGCACCATCTGTTTTGTGGATTGGATGTCACCCCGTTGGCCACCTATCCCTTCGAGTCCCCCGACAATCGCATGCACCATTTTTCGGCCACAGAGTTGGGCTGGGGAGACTCCCCAAAACTGAGCCACACCCGAATTACCTTCTTGCCCAACATTGGCAGTTTTGTCGGCAGTGATATTTTGGCGGGGATCTATGCCGCAGGGATGTTCTCTTCCGAAAAGCCCCGCATTCTGATCGACCTGGGCACCAACGGTGAGATTGTTGTCGGGAACCGCAACGGCATCCTCTGCGCCTCCACTGCTGCTGGGCCAGCTTTTGAAGGGTGCAACATTTCGTGTGGCATGCGGGCCTCCACCGGGGCCATCTCATCGATCTCTCTCAACGAAGGGCAACCTCAACTGCACGTGATCGGTCAGGTCGAGGCCGTCGGCATTTGTGGCAGCGGATTGATCGATGCGATCTATACGGGCGTCCAACAGGGAAAAATCTCCCCAGACGGCGTTATCAAAAACGTCTCGGCAGCGTTGCCGTTAACGGATCGGGTTCAACTAACCCAAAAGGATATCCGGGAGTTTCAGTTGGCCAAAGCAGCGATTGCCACTGGCGTAGAGCTACTGCTCCGCGAGCAGAAGATCGACCGCCGGGAGGTGGAGAAGGTATTTATTGCCGGCGGATTTGGCAATTACATCAATTTGGGACATGCGGTTGGCATCGGGCTATTGGAGTTTGACCCGCAGCGGATCGTCAAACTGAGCAACAGCGCGTTGATTGGCGCCAAAATGTTCCTGTTCGAAGAAGATACGGCCATCAATCAGCTGCTTCCTAACACGGGCCACTTTTCACTCGAATCGAGCCCAGCATTTTTGGATGTATTTTGTGAGAAGATGGCGTTTTGATCACCGTGCGAAGCTCACTGTTATCTGCCGCACACCTGACACCTGATACCTGACTTGAGTTAGACCTCGCATCTAATCTATCGCCTCTTCCCCGCACGCCCCATCATGCATTGCCCACTGCCCACAGCACGCTAAAAAAATTGGCGGACCACCCAGCTTTCACCACCAAGTTGTCCGCCAACCTTTTATTCTACTGCTATTCTACTGCCCGCAAGGCAACAATTTTTCTACAACTGTCCAAAGGCAGCACTACGCGCCTCCTCTCTCCCCACACAAATAACAATAAAAAACTCCGACATAAGGCGTATAATCTCACAATAGGGGGGCGAAGATTATCCCATCAGCGAGACATTGAAGAACTCGACAATGCCCACCACATGATTCTCCTCATCGACCACAATAATCGAGTGAATCTTGTTCTTGCGCATCATCTCCTCCGCCACCACAATCCGTTCAGAGGGCAAAATGGTTTTCGGCGTACGGGTCATAATCTCCTGAGCCTGGATATTGAAGAAGTTCTCCTTGTATTTGGTCATGGCCCGACGTACGTCCCCGTCGGTGATCACCCCGATCAGTTTACCATCCTCGACAATTGCCGCAATTCCCAACCGGGCATCGCTAATGGCAATAATCACGTTACCGAGCGTCATCTCCTTGGGCACACACGGCAAATTATCCTTACGCATCACATCCTGCACCTTGGTCAATAGACGACGTCCAAGGCTTCCGCCCGGATGGAACACCGCATAATCTTCCGCCTTGAAGTGACGCTCCTTGATCAGGGCAATGGCCAATGCATCCCCCATGACCAGCGTCGCCGTCGTCGAAGAGGTGGGTGCCAAATCGAGCGGACAGGCCTCGCGCTCCACCCCGATATTGAGGTGGTAATGGGCATGTTTGGCCAGGGTCGATTCGGGATTTCCGGTCATCGCAATCACCACATTTTTATTGTATTGCAAGAAGGGAATCAGCTTCAACACCTCGTCGGTCTGTCCCGAATTGGCAATGGCGATCACAATATCCTTCGACTCAATCATGCCGAGATCACCATGATAGGCCTCACCGGGATGCATAAAGAAGGCCGGAGTTCCTGTACTGGCCAATGTGGCAGCGATCTTTTTCCCGATCAGGCCGGATTTGCCCATACCGGTCACGATCACTTTGCCCTTGCAGGCCAGAATAGCTTTGACAGACTTCTCAAAATCATCGGTCAACTGCTCCGTAAGATGCTTCACAGCTGCGGCCTCCGCATTAATGGTGTCGATAGCACTCTGTCGAATCGGATTCATATCGTCTCAATTTATTACTTACAAATTTTAAGGAGCAGGCCCCATTTTTACGAAAATTGCGACCTACGCGTCAACAAAAATAGAAAAATTCTCAAAACGTTCCACGCAGACCGTAACCACTGGTCGCACAAAACACCTGACTGTAAATATGGAATCCCGGCCGTGAGGTCTCGATTTTACGGTCGAGTTGCAAGATTGGATGGCCGGCTTTCACCTTCAGGTACTCCTGCATCCGTTTGTCGGCGCGAATGGCATAGAACTGCTGCACACCACCCGTCACCACGATCTGATATTTTGTTCTCAGAAAATCAAACAGAGAGGTATTCTCCAGATTGTAGGAGGTAAAGCGGGGCAGGTTGATATTGGGTAGCATGGTAATATCCAGAAAGACCGGCTCATTATTGAGCAGACGGAGACGTTCGAAATAGATACACCCCACCTCCTGCTCCTGGGTCGAGACCGGAAACGAAAAGGCTTCGGTCCACGGTCTCACCTCCGGTTTGACCAAAATATGCGTCAGGAAATTCTCGCGGCCTACTGCCGAGGTGGTTCCGGACAGTGACAGGATCCCGATCCCTTTAGGCACGCCTTTAACAATACTTCCCTTTCCCTGATGTTTCAGGATAAAACCGTCCGCCACCAGCTGATCCAATGCACGGCGAACCGTCGGACGTGCCACGTGGTGTACGACACTCAATTCATGCTCCGAGGGCAACAGGTCACCGGCCGCATACACGCCGTCGGCGATATGTCGACGCAAGGTTTCGTAAACTTGTTTATATCGGGGCAGCTCTCCCATAATCGTCAAGCGGAGTCACAACCCTGCTCCAACCCCGGTGCACGGCGGACTCTCTGAAGTCAAATATAGGGAAAGAAATCGGAGCTGCCAAATTTTTCCAGCAAAATTTGTACATACAAGTTATCAACTTGTAAAAACATGGTGTTTTTATAATAAGTTAATTATCAGCGCTTAGAAAATTAATAAAAATTTACTTGTAAATATAAGTTATTGTTGTATCTTTGCAAAGACCTCAACAAAGAGAGACTAACCGAAAACTAAATTCTACATAACTTAGAACCATATGGCAACAGTAATCATCATGCCCAAACAGGGGCAGTCGGTAGAGAGTTGCATTCTGACCGAAATGAAAAAGAAAAAGGGCGACACGGTCGCCGTAGGCGATATTCTCTTCTCGTACGAAACGGATAAGGCGTCGTTCGAAGAGGAGGCTAAGGTAGCCGGCACCGTGCTGGACGTTTTTTTCGATGATGGTGACGAGATCCCTGTGTTGACCAATGTGATGGTCATTGGCAATGAAGGTGAAAGCACCGAAGAGTTCCGTCCGGGAGCAGATAGCGGGGCTGCGGCTCCGG
>UQYM01000030.1 GCA_900545315.1 uncultured Alistipes sp. | reverse complement strand
ACAACGTCTGCGGCAGCAGCAACGCCAACCGCCGCACCAGCCGCCACCGCAGAGCCCACTGTTGCCGCAGCGAAACCTGCTACCGCAGGAGGGACCTCACCGGTATCACCTCGTGCCCGTGTGCTGGCCGCCAAAGAGGCGATCGACGCATCTGCTTTGCAGGGTTCAGGACCTCACGGCCGTGTCATCGAACGCGATGTGCGGGCTGCCATGGCCGCTACACCTAAGCTGACTCCGCTGGCCAAAGCCATTGCCAAAGAGACCGGAGCTGCTGCCCCGGAGACCGGCAGCGGACTGGCCGGCATGGTCAAGGGAGCCGACATGGGCGCACTCAAGAACAGCGTTTACGCTTCAGACAGCGAGATTAAGCCGTTGAGCAACATGCGCAAACTGATTGCCAAAGCGATGTACGCTTCGCTGCAAAATTCAGCTCAATTGACGCACCACCTGAGTGCCGATGCACGTGGTATTCTTGCGCTGCGTAAAAAGGTTAAGAAGGCGGTTGAAAACGGCTATCCGACCAACATCACCCTTAACGATATGGTCTGCATGGCAGTTATCCGCGCCCTCAAGAAATTCCCGCAAGTCAATGCCCACTTCCTCGGAGACAGCGTACGCCTCTTCTCGAAGGTACACCTCGGCTTGGCTGTGGATACCGAACGGGGTCTGATGGTGCCGGTGGTTAAAAATGCCGACGATCTCTCGATTCAGGGGTTGGCCAACCAACTCAAAGAGGTGGCCAATGCCTGCAAAAAGGGCTCGATCGATCCCGACCTGCTCTCTTCGGAGGCTGCATCGTTCACCGTATCGAATCTCGGCAACTACGGCGTAGAGATCTTTACACCGGTCATCAATCTGCCGCAGGTGGCTATTTTGGGTGTCAACACAATCGTACCGCGCCCGAAAGATATTGGTGGCGGTGTGTACGCCTTTGTGCCGCACATCGGATTGAGCCTTACCTACGATCACCGTGCACTGGACGGCGGCGAGGCAACACGATTCGTGAAAGAGATCGCCAACGAAATCGAGGCACTCGACTTCGACCTGTAATGAACAGAGGGGCGGCAGAAGGACCAAACAGTGGTTCCTGGTCGCCTGACCACATAAAAACAAACTGAAAAACTCAAATTCAAGACAAATGATCGATTTGGCAATTATTGGCGGGGGTCCGGGCGGCTATGTAGCTGCCGAGCGCGCCGGAGCAAAAGGGCTGAATGTCGTACTGTTTGAAAAACGCGAACTGGGCGGCGTCTGCCTCAATGAAGGGTGCATTCCGACCAAAACCCTGCTGTACAGCGCGAAGATATATGACTACGCCAAACATGGCGACAAGTATGGTGTCTATACGACCGATGCTTCATATGATTACGGTAAAATCATCGACCGCAAGAATCGTGTGGTTCGTCGGCTGGTCGGAGGTGTCGGAGCCAAGATGAAAGCCAACAAGGTTAACGTAGTCAAAGGGGAGGCTAAAATTAAAGGGCGTTCCCAGAACGGTATCGAGATCGAATGCAACGGCGAGACCTATTATGCGGTCAATCTGCTGCTCTGCACCGGATCCGAAGCCTTCATTCCGCCCATTCCGGGGCTCAAAGAGGCGGGTGACGTCATTCTGACCAACCGCGAGATTCTTGCCATGAAAGAGCAGCCCAAGAAGCTGGTCATTATCGGTGGCGGAGTGATCGGCATGGAGTTCGCCAGCTTCTTCAACAGTCTGGGCACCGAGGTTACGGTGGTAGAGATGTTGCCTGAGATTTTAGGTGGTCTGGACGGCGAGATCAGTGCCATGTTGCGTGACATCTACGCTAAAAAGGGAATCAAATTCAACCTTTCATGCCGCGTAACGGAAGTGAAGGGCAACGAGGTGATCTTTGTCGATCCGCAAGGCAACACCGCTTCGGCTCAAGGAGACAAGATTCTGGTCAGCGTCGGCCGTCGTGCCGTCACTGCAGGCTTGGGATTGGAGAATCTCGGTGTGGAGCTGAATCGCGGAGCTGTTAAGGTGGACAACAAGATGCGCACAAACGTTCCCAACGTATTCGCTGCCGGTGACATTACCGGCTTCTCCATGTTGGCACATACGGCCAGCCGTGAAGGCGAGGTGGTGGTCAACAACCTGACTGGACGTCCCGACACGATGCGTTACAACGCTATTCCGGGCGTCGTTTACACCAACCCGGAGGTAGCCGGCGTGGGTTTGACCGAAGAGGTCGCCAAGAAAGAGGGTATCGCCTATCGCATTGCCAAATTGCCGATGGCCTATGCCGGACGTTTCGTTGCCGAGAATGAGGGCGGAAACGGTCTGTGCAAAGTGATCGTCGGAGAGAAATATGGCGAAATCCTGGGCGTACACATGTTGGGCAACCCGTGCAGTGAGATGATCTACGGAGCCTGCATGGCCATCGAGCAGGAGATGACACTCAAAGAGATGCAAGAGGTGGTATTCCCCCACCCGACCGTTTCGGAAATCTTCAAAGAGACGGTATTTGCCTTCGACGAGTAGTCTCTTCCCAAACACCGAACCAATCTAAGACTAAACTAAACGACTAATAAAATCTAAAACAAACCTAATTATGCCTAAATCACAATACATCGACCCCAAGGAGATGCGCAAAGCTGGCGAGATCACCTTTACGCCGATTCCTGTCAATCAATACAACAAGACGGTCAAAGAGGAGCTCGAAAGCAAGAACTTCACCAAAGAGGATCTGAAACGCATCTATCGCGACATGGTCGTGATCCGCGAATTTGAGACAATGCTGCAACTGGTGAAAACCACCGGTGGCTACAACGGTGTCGAATACAACAATCCCGGCCCAGCCCACCTCTCTATGGGCCAGGAGGCTGCCGCTGTCGGCATGGCCTATATGCTGAACATTAACGACTTCATCTTCGGGTCTCACCGCAGCCACGGTGAAATTCTCGCCAAAGGGTTACGTGCCATCGAACTGCTCGACGACCAGACCCTCGAGAAGATCATGAACGACTTTTGGGATGGGGCTACCGTCAATGTGGCCAAGAAAGCCTTTAAAGGCGGCTCAGTAAAGGATCTGGGAGTGCGCTTCCTGCTGTATGGTGCACTGGCCGAAATCTTTGCCCGCACCACCGGTTTCAACAAAGGTTTGGGTGGCAGTATGCACACCTTCTTCACACCGTTCGGCATCTACCCGAACAACGCCATCGTAGGCGGTAGCGGCAGTATCGCTGTGGGTGCTGCCCTCTACAAAAAGGTAAACCGCAAACCGGGCGTTGTGGTTGCCAATCTCGGTGACGCCGCCATGGCACGCGGTCCGGTATGGGAGGGCATGACCTTCGCTGCCATGGACCAGTTCAAACAGCTTTGGGAAGGCGACATGAAGGGAGGTCTTCCGGTGATCATCAACATCATGGACAACCAGTACGGTATGGGTGGTCAAACACGTGGCGAGACCATGGGTTACGACTTTGCAGCCCGCATCGGAGCCGGTGTCAACCCCGCCCAGATGCACGCAGAACGTGTCGACGGTTACAACCCGTTGGCTGTCATCGACGCCTACCGCCGCAAGAAGAAGATTCTCGAGGAAGAGAAGGACGGTCCGGTGCTGATTGATGTACTAACCTACCGTTACAGCGGTCACTCGCCCTCGGACGCTTCATCATACCGTACCAAAGAGGAGATCGAGGCTTGGGAAGCAGAGGACTGCATCGTAGCGTTCGGCAAACAGTTAATCGATGCCGATGTTGCGTCGCAGGCCGATCTGGATGCCGTCACCAAAGAGATCAAAGAGATCATGTTCGATACCTTCAAACTGGCTATCGACGATGAGCTCTCACCGCGCATGGATCTGCACAAGGATCCCGAACTGCTCGGCACAATGATGTTCTCGAATCAAAGCGTCGACTCGCTCTCAGACGCCAAACCGGAGGTCAACCACCCGATGAACGAAAACCCACGGGTACAGCAGATCGCCAAGAAGGAGCGTTTCGCATTCGACAAGGATGGCAAGCCCTTCTCGAAGATGAAGCAGTTCCAGTTGCGTGACGGTATCTTCGAGGCGATCATCGACCGCTTCTACAAAGATGCTTCGCTGATCGCTTACGGTGAAGAGAACCGTGACTGGGGTGGTGCATTCGCCGTTTACCGTGGTCTTACGGAGGCTCTGCCCTACCACCGTCTGTTCAATGCGCCGATCGCTGAAGCTGCCATTATCGGTAGCGCCATCGGTTATGCCATGTGCGGTGGCCGTGTAATCCCCGAAATCATGTATTGCGATTTCCTCGGCTGCTGCGGTGACGAGGTGTTCAACCAGCTGCCCAAATGGCAGGCCATGAGCGGCAACATCCTTAAAATGCCGGTAGTGGTTCGTGTATCGGTTGGTTCGAAATATGGTGCTCAGCACTCACAGGATTGGACCTCACTGGCAGCCCACATTCCGGGTCTGAAAGTTGTCTTCCCGGTAACTCCATACGATGCCAAAGGTCTGATGAATGCGGCACTGCAGGGAACCGACCCGGTTATCTTCTTCGAAAGCCAGCGCATCTACGACGTCGGAGAGCAATTCCACGAAGGAGGCGTACCGGAAGGTTACTACGAAATTCCGCTGGGCGAACCCGATATCAAACGCGAAGGCAAAGACATTACGATTCTCACCATCGGAGCTACGTTGTACCGTGCGCTGGAGGCAGCCAAAGTGCTCGAAGAAAAATATGGCATGAGCGCAGAGGTGATCGATGCCCGCAGCCTGGTTCCGTTCAACTACGAAAAGGTGTTGGCTTCGGTTAAAAAGACTGGACGCATCATCATCGCAGGCGACGCCACCAGCCGCGGATCGTTCCTCAACGACTTGGCCCGCAACATCACCGAGTTGGCCTTCGACGAGTTGGATGCACCTCCAGTAGTTCTCGGCTCACGTGACTGGATCACCCCGGCCTATGAATTGGAGTACGCCTTCTTCCCACAGGTGGATAGCTTCATAGATGCTATTCATGAGAAGATCGTTCCGCTCAAAGGCCACGTTCCTACTCGTAACTTCACCGAGGCAGAACAGATTCGTCGCGCGAAAGCCGGAATCTAACCAGAGTTCATCGCTAACCTAACCTACCTAACCATGTGTGAACTCTGTCAATCGACTTCAAAACCCAAGGTGCAGGAGGTGAGTGTCAATGCTCACCTCCATACACCATACTCCTTCAGCGCATTCGATACGCTGACAGACTCGTTGGAGAGAGCTGTCACCGAGAATGTGAAGGTGGTGGGCATTAACGACTTCTACACCACGGCTGGATACAGCCAGTGGGACGAAGAGTGCCGCAAACGCCACCTTTATCCGCTCTTTAACATCGAATTCATCAGTCTGCACAAAGCCGATCAGGAGGCAGGGGTCAGAGTCAATGACCCGAACAATCCGGGGCGTACTTACCTCAGTGGGAAAGGCCTTGCCTGCCCGGCCTCATTACCAGAGCCCTATGCTTCACAACTGGCCGGTGTTTGCACTGCGACACACGAGCAGGTCAAACAGATGTGCGAAAAGCTCAACGAACTGTTAGCCCGCAAAGGCAAAGACATCGTCCTCGATTTCGAATGGATCAAGCAGAATTTGACCAATGGCTCCATTCGTGAGCGTCATCTGGCCAAAGCGCTGCGCATCAAGGCACAGGAAAAGTATGGTGATGCCGAAGAGGAGCTGACAGCATTCTTTGCCGAACTGTTCGAAGGCAAACCGCTCAAATCGAATCTAAAAGATTTGGCCGGCCTGGAAAACGAGATTCGTGGCAACCTGTTGAAAGCGGGTGGTGCAGCATTCGTTGCCGAGACACCGGCTGCATTCCTGCCTGTTGAGGATGTCCGTCAGATTATTCTGGCAGCTGGAGGTATTCCTACCTACCCCTTCTTGGCCGATGATGCTAAAGGTAATTTTACTCAGTTTGAAGCTGACGTACGGAAGACAGCGGCAGAACTCAAACGGAGAGGATTTTTCTCTGTCGAGTTTATCCCTACGCGCAACAGCCTCGAGGTTTTGGAAGAGTACGCCGGTTACCTGCACGACAGCGGATTTGTCGTGACGTTCGGCAGCGAGCACAACACGCCCGCCATGGAACCTATCGAGTTGTCGGCACGTGGTGGTGTACCGCTTTCAGCCAAACTGCGTCAAATCAACTACGAAGGGGCATGTGTCGTAGCCGCACACCAAGAGCTGGTCAAGAGTGGCAAACAGGGCTATGTGGACAGCACGGGCCGACCCGATGTTGGCAAACGGGATGACTACATTGCCTTTGGAGATCAGGCAATCAAAGCAGTGATCGGATAAATTTACATTGTCTGTTCACGCTGCCTGCCCTGATTAAGGAAAATTTCAGAAAAAAAGCATCTGAGCCAGAGAAAAACAGACAATAAAAATTGATCCACATCGACAAATGTAAAACCATGAACGAACTGAAACAACTTGTAAAAATATCGCAGTTTTACGGCTCAGACAGCCGCTACGTAATCGCCGGAGGAGGCAACACCTCCTACAAAAATGCAGATACGCTGTGGGTAAAGGCCAGCGGCCATGCCCTGGCGACCATCACCGAAGATGGATTTGCTGTTTTGGATCGCAAAAAGCTGAATGTCATCTCGGAGAAACAGTATCCGACCGACACGGCCGCACGGGAAGAGGAGGTTAAGAATGATCTGGCCGCAGCCTGCATCACGAAAGATCGTCGTCCCAGTGTTGAGACCTCGCTGCACAATGCACTTAGTGCCAGCTTTATCGTGCATCTGCATCCGACCTTTGTCAACGGATTGATGTGCTCGCAACAGGCCGAAGAGATGACAAAAAAACTGTTCGGAGACGAAGCGTTGTATATTCCGTATATCGATCCGGGATACATTCTTTTCAAGGAGGTGGAGCGTCGCATTCGCGAATACACCAAACAGCACGGCCACGAGCCTTCGATTATTCTGCTGCAGAACCACGGTATTTTCGTCGGAGCCGAATCAACCGAAAAGATTCAGGCCATCTACGATGAGGTATTGGGTAAAATTGAAAAGGCATTGACGATAAGTCCTTTGCGTGGAGAGGCCGATGTATGCGATTGCGCACAGGAGATCATCCCAGCCATCCGCATGATGGTCAGCGACAAGGGAAATCTCAAAACCGTGAAGGTGGTCAACACGGCCCTGATCTCTTACTTCATCGAATCAAAAGAGCACTTTGCCAAAATTTCGAAACCCTTCTCACCCGATATCATTGTCTATTGCAAATCGAATTACATCTATATTGACAGCGAGGGGACAGAGGCCATCTTGGCGACAGCCCAACAAGAGATCGAGGCCTACAAAGCCAAATACGGCTATGCGCCGAAGGTGATCCTGATCAAAGGGATTGGATTGGTGGCTGTAGGAGATAACGCTGCTGGTTGCGATATTATCGCGGAGGTTTACCAGGATATGATGAAGATCGCCTACCTTGCCCAATCGTTTGGAGGCGAACACCCGATGACACAGGCCCAGATCGACTTTATCGACAACTGGGAGGTGGAGAACTATCGTCGCAAAGTGAGCGCTGGAACCACTGCTGGACGGGTCGAGAATAAAACCATTATCGTCACCGGTGCTGCTCAAGGTTTTGGTGAGGGGATTGCCCGTTGCCTGATCCAGCAGGGAGCCAATATCGTAGTGGCAGACCTCAACGAAGTAACCGGTGCCAAGACGGTCGAAAATCTCAACAGCATCGCCAAAAGCAATCGGGCAATTTTTGTGAAGACCAATGTGGCCGATACAGCCAGCCTGCGTGAACTGGTTCACAAAACGGTTTGTGCATTCGGTGGTCTGGATGTCTTTATCAGCAACGCCGGGGTTGTTCGGGCCGGAGGATTGGAGGAGATGACGCCCGAGAATTTCGAGTTTGTCACCAAAATCAACTACAACGCCTTCTTCTACTGTGCCCAAGCCGCTTCGCGTGTTATGAAACTGCAAAACAGATATTGCGAAGAGAACTACGGCGACATTATCCAGATCAACTCCAAATCGGGTCTGCGCGGTTCGAAAGCCAACTTTGCCTATGCCGGCAGCAAGTTCGGAGGTGTGGGTCTCACCCAATCCTTTGCTTTGGAGCTGGCTCCGTTCCGGATTAAGGTGAATGCCGTCTGCCCTGGCAACTATTATGAAGGACCGCTGTGGAGCAATCCCGAAAACGGACTCTTCCTGCAATACTTGCACGCCGGTAAAGTTCCTGGTGCTAAGACCGTTGAAGATGTCCGCGCCTACTACATGGCTCAGGTACCGATGCGCAAGGGAACGGGACCGGAAGATGTCACCAAAGCCGTTCTCTATCTGATCGAACAAACCTGTGAGACAGGACAAGCTCTGCCCGTCACAGGGGGTCAGGTTATGCTGAGCTAACCTGCGAACTATCAACAAGAAAAGGTCCCGCAGGAAGTTCGATATTTTTAACGAGTTTTTTGCGGGACATATTTTTATTAATGCGTATATTTGCAGCCAAAAGCGGCAAGTATCGTTAAAACGAGCGATCATGAAAACGAAAGCAGTAAGACTATACGGCAAGAACGACCTCCGGCTGGAGGAGTTTGAGCTGCCGCAAATCGGTGAGGATCAAATCCTTGCCAAAGTTATGTGCGACAGCATCTGCATGTCGTCGTACAAAGCCTCGCACGAGGCCGACATCCATAAACGCGTCCCTCGCAATATCGCCGAAAATCCGATCATCATCGGACACGAATTTGCCGGTGAGATTATCGAAGTGGGCGCCAAATGGAAAACCCAGTTCACTCCTGGTGAAAAGTTCTCCATCCAACCGGCCCTGAACTACGAGAAAGGGCCTGTCGGAGTGTTGAGTGCTCCGGGTTACTCCTATCACGATATCGGAGGGGATGCCACCTACGTAGTGATTCCCAATGAGGTGATGGAGTTGGGATGTCTGCTCAACTATACGGGTAAAGGGTTCTACCCGGCAGCATTGGCCGAACCGCTCTCCTGCGTCATCGGTGCCATGCATGCCAATTACCATATTACCCCCGGTTCGTATATCCATCAGATGGAGATTGCCGACGGCGGATGCATGGCCATTTTGGCTGGTGTAGGTCCGATGGGACTGGCTGCCATCAATTACGCCATCCATCGCAAAGACCGCAAGCCTCGCCTGTTGGTTGTGACCGATATCGACCAGAGCCGTTTGGATCGTGCTGCATCACTCTACTCTCCGGAGGAGGCGGCCAAAAACGGTATCGAACTGAAATATGTCAACACGGGAGCCATGGCTGACCCCACCGCAGAGTTGAAAGCACTCACGAACGGGAAAGGTTACAACGATGTCTTTGTCTTTGCACCGGTGGTACCGGTAGTAGAGCAGGCAGATGCTATCCTGGCGTTCGATGGCTGCCTGAACTTTTTTGCAGGGCCGGCCAAGACCGACTTCAAAGCTCCGTTCAATTTCTACAACGTACACTATGCCTACACGCACGTTGTGGGAACCAGTGGAGGCAACACCGCCGACATGATCGAAGCGCTGAAGATGATGAGCGAAGGTCTCGACCCGGCAGGGTTGGTAACCCACGTGGGAGGTCTGAACGCCGTGATTGATACGACGCTCAATCTGCCCTCGATTCCGGGTGGAAAGAAGTTGATCTATACCCACATCGATATGCCGCTGACGCCGATTGCGGATTTCGAAAAGCTGGGTGAGACCCAACCGGTGTACGCGGAGTTAGCCAAGATCTGTGCACGCCACAAAGGTTTGTGGAACATCGAGGCCGAAGAGTATCTTCTGGCTAATGCCGACAAACTCGCATAGAGTTTCACAACGGCTGCGATGCAACGACAGGCCTGACACCCCGCCATACCACGGGAGCCGACAAGAGACAGCGAAGAGCGAAAAGCTAGGGGATGGGGAAAAAAAGAAAAAAGGAGGAGAAGAAAAGGCCTCTACCCCGCAGTGTCGTCACTTCCAGCGTATGGGCCACGACAATAGCAAACCCAAGAGTTGAAAAAACAATAACGACCGGCATGAGCCGGACAAATACAAAACAATTTTAGGTTAGGTTATGAAACAGTTAGACACCAAGTTGATGCATCCTGCCGAGCAGATTACGGTGATCATCGGCCGTATCTATCGCAGCGGCATGACGACCACTTCTGGCGGTAATGTCTCGATCATGGACGACAATGGCGACATGTGGATTACCCCGAGTGCGATCGACAAAGGTTCGCTGACCGAGAAGGACATCATCTGTGTGAAGGCGGACGGAACAATTATCGGTCCGCACAAACCCTCGTCGGAGTATCCCTTCCACAAGGCGATTTATCAGATGCGTCCCGGCATGCGCGCCGTGATTCACGCACATCCACCCGCATTGGTATCGTTCAGTATTGTACACAAGATCCCCAATACCAACATCATTCCGCAGGCTCGTCGTATTTGTGGAAAGATTGGTTTTGCTCCCTACGCATGCCCCGGCAGCCAGGAGTTGGGTAAGAAAATCGCTACCGAATTCCGCAACCACCCCGACTACAAAGCCGTCATCATGGAGAACCACGGTGTTGTGCTCTGCGGAGAGGATTTGATGGATGCATATCAGCGTTTCGAAACTCTGGAATTGTGTGCACGTACCGAACTGAATGCCAAAGTTCTGGGCGATCCGACCTATTTGACAGACGAGCAGATCGGCCGCCACGATGCATCTCTTCCGACAGATTACCCACACTTCATGGGCGTAAGTTATCCTTCGGACGAGCGTGCAATCCGCACCGATATTTGCCGTATCGTACGTCGTTCTTGCGACCAGGGTTTGATGATCAGTACTTATGGTACCGTATCAGTTCGCTGGCGTGGAAACGACTTCCTGATCACTCCTCCGGGTGTACCCCGTTGGGACATTGAGCCGGAAAACATCGTTCAGGTGAAAAACGGTATGGTCGAGGCAGGCAAGATTCCGAGCCGTTCGGTTGCCATGCACCAGGCCATTTACCAGAGCAACCCGAACATCGATTCCATCATTCTGACCCAGTCGCCTTATTTGATGGGCTTCTGCACCTCAGGTGTCAAATTCGATGTCCGCACGATTCCGGAGAGCTGGATTCAGTTGCAGGATGTACCTTTGGTACCGTTCAACCTCCAATACGAGGATCCGAACGCCATCGCAGAGATGACCAAGACTCATCCTTGCCTGCTGTTGGCCAACGACTCCGTTCTGATCACCGGCAAAAAGTTGATCGACACGTTCGACCACCTCGAAGTTGCTGAGTTCAGTGCAAAATCGCTGATCATGGCTGCTCCGATTGGAACGCTCCAGCCGATCAACGACAAGGAGATCGAAGAGCTCCGCGTCGCTTTCCACGTAGGTCAGTAGTCCGCTCTTTCGTTGGGGGAAGGGTAAAAAAAACGGTAGTCTAATTCGAGGGGCGTGAAAAACCGTCTAATGAATCTGCACCATAAGACAACGCCCCCAATGAAAGGATGGAAAGTTAGACTAAAAGAGAAAGAGTCAAAAAAAGATAAGCTAAGGTCCAAAGAGAACTTTTGAGATGAAAATATTCATCAGTCCTTGGGACTCTCCGGCGCAGAATTGCGCATTGGAAGAATACATGATAACAGAACGTCCAGACGACGTTCTGTTATTGTATAGGAACCACCCGTCGGTCATCATCGGTCGCAACCAAACTGTTGCGGCAGAGATTGACGGGGAGTTTTGTCGTGCACATCGGATCGAGGTGGTCCGCCGGTTATCGGGAGGAGGAGCCGTTTACCACGACTACGGAAATATCAACTACTCGTTTATCGCCAACAAAGAGGCTTCGCCGGTCTTGGATCGAGATTTTCTGACGCCGATTGTTACGGTGCTGCATCGGATGGGTATCGAAGCAACGGCCGGACACCGCAAAGAGCTGTTGGTGGATGGTCGAAAGATCTCCGGCACAGCGTCACACGTCACCCGCAACCGCCAACTGTTCCACGGCACGCTGCTGCATCGGAGTGATCTGGAGGTGCTGCATCGGGCGTTACGCGGGGATCGCACGGTCCGCGGGAAAGGGGTAGCCTCAGTTCCCAGTCCGGTGGTCAACCTAAGCGATCTGCTCGGAAACGATGACACCACGGAACAGTTTCTACACCAACTGGGTTCTCTGCTGCTCAACTATTATCATCTGACGGCCTACGCTACCCTCACCCCCGAAGAGTGTGAACGGATCTTGACGCTCGCTCAAAAATACAACAGCGAAATCTGAAAAGGGACATCATGAAGGCTGACCGCCATGCCAATGAGCGGCACACACCAAACAACTCTGACAAGTCCGCAAACCAAGATACGCCCAGCCAGGGGGGCAAAGACAGACGGGAATTTAGCTGCTAACACCCACACTGCATATCGAATCTTATCAATGGAATTGTCTGCTTTGCGCGGCAAATCATCCTCCCCGACACATGGCAACATCTGATTAAGATTCGCACAGTTTTTCTTTGAAAATTAACGTTTTTTTTTAAATTCGCCTTTCGATTACCTGACGGTTTTCGAAAGGCATTTTTTTGTTTAATTACGCACGGGAGCGTTGGAGGGTCCTCCTGACAATGTCACACGAAAAAACAGTATGCAGACGGCCCAACAACCCTTGACATAGACAAACGACAAAACCAAAATAGCACTTTCGATACCGTGATAAACTAAACTTCCATCTCAGCCCTACCCATATTCGATCAGAGGTTGAACGTCCCTACTAAACTACCAGACATACTTCGAAACAAAACCTGAAACAACTAACCACAATACCTATGAAACTGAAAATACTTTTCGGCGTACTCTTGATTTGTTTAGGTTCGCCCTCTTTTGCCGCCCGCGACTACACATCCATCAGTCAAGGCATTCTCGAACGCAAATTGGAACACCCCTACTTGGTGTTCGACAATCAAAGCAAACAAGAGATGCTCGATCGCATTGCAGCCGATCCTGCGGAGGCCCAAATTTTCGATCTGCTGCAACAACAGGGGCGACGACTGCTGTTGACCACCGTCGAGCCCGAGCCATTCTTGGATAATGACGCCAATGTATATAACGAAACTTTCGATTTCGAAAATTTTGTAGGCTACTATCGGGAAGGCGCTAAATTATTGGCCTTTCTCTACCAAATGACCGGAGACGAAGCCTACGCACAAAAAGCATTTCACTACGCTGACCGCCTCTGCGAAATGACCTATTGGGTCTTGGGGCTTCATCGTTATAAGGTGATTCACAAACGGGTATGGCCCTGGGGTGCCGGGGACGACCAGGTGGTCTTCACCTTTGACCTGCACACCAGTGAGATCGCATTGGCCTTAGGGTTGGTCTATGACTGGATCTATCCGGCCATGGACAAGGAGCAGCGAAATCGTATCCGCAGCGGGCTGCTTGAGAATGCCATTCTGCGCGTTCGCGGCAACTACGACTACTTCTGGTGGAGCGGAGCCTATCGCTGCAACTGGTCGGCAAGTTGTTACGGAGGGTTGGGTATCGCAGCCCTGGCCCTACTGACCGAAGACCCCAAACTGATCGATGTCGTCGCCCGAAGCTGCGAAGGGATGGAAAAGAATTTGGAACAGTACGGTGCCGACAACGGTTGGGCCGAAGGACGCCACTACTCCATATACGGGCTCCGGGAGTCCATCGCTTTCATCGATGCTATCAAACGGTTGACAGATGGAGAGGTAAACCTCTTTCAGGTCGAGGGGTGGCAACATCCGGCCGATTTCGGGCTGTACGGCATGACCGGAACCTTTAATGACGGCTTTTCACCGGGCCCCATCGGGTACTCCTATTTCTACAACAAATTCATTGCTGAGAATCCCGATCCGGCTGCCATGTACTATCTTGAGAAATATTTCAGTGGAGACCGCCGGTCGATGAACTTTTGGGAGCTGATCTGGCCTCGTCCTACGATCGATGCAGAAAAACCCGCCGTCGCATCCAAATACTTTCCGAGCATTGATTGGGCCTTCATGCGCAAAGATTTCGGAGAGGAGAACCTCCAGGTTGCCATCAAATGCGCCCCGATGAACGATCCGCACCACGGCCATATGGATGCCGGCTCCTTTATTCTGAGTTGGCAAGGTGACATTCTGGTCGGGGAGATGGATCAGAAGGTCTATGATCAATTCTTCTTCACCGAAGACCGATGGAAATACCTGCACGTTCGGAGCCTGTCGCACAATGTGGTCCATGTCAACGGGGAGGAGCAGATCCCTTGTAAACACAAAGACCAGCCCTGGATTGACGGCTTGGGGGGAAAGATTGACAAATTCTACACCTCTCCAGCCTTCGATTACACGTTGATGGATCCGACCAACGCCTACCCCAAACAGGAGATGAAGGGTTGGAAGCGAGCCATGGTTCTGGACAAGCGGACCGACGCCGTAATCGTATTGGATCGCATAACCTGTAACAAAGGGGCCAAAATCGATCTGCTGTTTCATCCTCGCGTAGAGGTAACGATTAACGATGGGAGCAGTGCCTCTCTGCAAGGAGAGCGTTCAGCTATGGAGATGCAGCCCATAATCAACGCCCCGTACAAGGTCAGTCTGCAAAAGCAGTATGTTGTACGAGTGGTCAAGAACGACCCGATGCAGATTGTCCCCTGTATTTTCACCTCCCTGCAAGCTCCCGGTAAGGAGACCGTTGTAGCTACTGTCTTTTATCCTTCCGCGAAAAAAGCGACCGCACAAGACTTCACCTTGGATGAAAGCGGCACCTATCCGGTAGTTCGATACAACTTAGAGGGTCAAACGTACGCATGGGAATTTGCCCCTAACGAAGTAAAAGCACTGTAACCCGCCCAAAGTTGGTATAGACTAAGTGCAGGCACGCTCAACCCATTTTTGTAGTGCCTAAAACAGGCTAACAAAGGTGTTCGAGCGCTCATCCTACAAAGCGTTCTGTCCAATCAGGTCGAGACAGGACGCTTTCCCTACTTCCACCAGCAGACACACCGGGGCACAGCATATTCCATCGACCAACTACATAAAGTTGTAACCAGGGACAGTTCTTTTGCAGAGATCTCGTCCTTACTGAACAATTCTTACAATCTGTCAGGAATGCAAGCCTCTACAAGGGCCGACACTCGTTTTGATTACAAAACTGGGCCAGTGGCTATGGGTATAGTAAAAAAATTTGTATCTTTATTTAACCTATAAACAGAACGTTAACCAAAACCTAAACTCCATTTCACTCATGCAATCACGTTACCTGTTCACCATTCTGGGAGCTTGTTTGCTGACTCTACCTGCCCAAAGCTCCGACTACCCGTGGTACACTCAAGGCGATTTTGCCCCAGCCCAACGGCTCGAATTTGAGATCACGAACCCGACCGATCTGGAACGTCCTAACACTCCTGTTATCATCAAACGGGAGAACTTTCCCCTGGCAGACCTGCACGAAATGATGATCACCATTGTCGATCCGACCGGCGATCCCCGACCTGCTCCGACCGATTCGGTGCTCAACATTCAGGGAGGCCACCAGCTCCGCGAAGAGCACAACGGACGCATGGTCTTCCATCAGTTGGATGATTTGGACAAGGATGGAATTTGGGACGAGCTTTTTTTCCAGCTCGACATGAAACCCAACGAAACCCGTACCATTTACATCTATTTAGGCGAAAATATCCGGGGGTGGAACCGCCACCACACCCATGCCAATATCGGCAGTTACTGCCGCCACATCATGCCTTTTTGGGAGACCGAAGAGGTGGGTTGGAAGATCTGGTTCGCCAACAGTGTCGATGCCTACGGAAAACGAAAACCCACGTTGGTTTCGCCCATCCTCTACACCCAAAACATCGATGGCTACGGGATTGCCAACCTGAATCACGATTACGGTTCCGACATCCAGGAGGTCGCCCCTTCGTTCGGAGCGAGTGCCATCTGTCTGTTTGAGTTTCCGGATCATCCCGACTCGATCTCGATGCCCCGCAAGACCCCGACCAAAGCGCGTTTGCATCCCGAATCACTGTGGAATGCCGGACAGATTTCCGACACCCGTTATGCCTACGATGTGATTGTCAATGGACCGCTGCGTTCCATGATCCGGATCAAAGGGATGAATTGGGATACAGGCAACGGTTACTATGAGTATGAACAATATTATACGGCATACGCTTATCAGAACTATTGTGTCTCCAAGGTGCACTACACCACTTTTCAACCGAACGGATCGGGTGTTCTGATGGGTTGCGGCATGAAAAAGAAGCCTCAGGAGGATAACTTTATTCAAAAAAACGGTTATCTGATCTCCTCCGGGCCTGAAGAGGTGCGCGATCCTGAAAAGATCGATCAACGAGAAAATATTGTCGTTGATTTTATCGGTGGGGCGATCATTGTCAAAGAGAAATATAAACCCGAATATCAATATATTCCGGCCTATACGGGCAATCATGTTTTCCGGGTCACTCCAGATCAGGACAACAGTTACGAATATATGGTTTGCACGGCCTGGAGCGAAGGAACCAAACTGACCAACAAAGAGGAGTTCAATCAGTACGTCGATCGGATGGCCATAGAGTTCAACCATCCGATTACCTACAAATTTATCCGCCTCGAGAGTAAAGAGTAGCTCATTAATGACCTTTTAAACAACCTATACGCACCGGAGAAGAGCATTTCCCTCAGGGGAAGATTCCTCTTTTCCGGTGCATTTACTATGACAGTTTACGCACCTAAACCACCCACACCTACACTCTGAACATCATTCGTCCCCTTATAAAAATTACTCATTAGTCACCCCAACTCGCCCCATTTCTTCTTACATACAACCCCCAAAAATCATTTTCGCCACTTTTCAAGGCAACCGGTTTCATATGAAAATCTCACCCCTTGTCGCCATCATAGCTTTATTGTCTGCCGGGTTAGGATATTCCCACATCAAAGCTCAACCACAGACGCAAGACCAGAAGCAGGCTCCAATCCAAACACAGCTTAACACCCAAGCGCAGGGCCCCATTCAAACAAAAATTTCCCCGCAAGCTCTGCTCCAAACTCAGCATCAAACGGCGATCGAGCCTCAAGCCCAAACAACCCTTATGCCGGAACCTCTGTATCCTGAAAAGTGGGCCGAGGTGGAGCGCTACATACGAGACAACTGGATGAATTTTGTCGAGAGTAATCCTCGTCTTCCGAAGCCCTACTCTTATGCCTTGAATCCGGGAACGCTATACTATTATGATCTCTATTTCATTAATGATGCGCTCCTCAAACAGGGTTTTATTGAACAGGCCCGTAATAACCTTGACTGCTTCATTTATGTCGCCGACTCGCTGTCATTTATTCCGAATGCTTACGGTTGGGGAGAAAGCCGCAGCCAGTTGCCCTTCTTTTCGATGATGGTCCGCGACTATTACGAAAAAACCGGTGACAAAGAGTGGCTCAAAAAGGCCTATCCGGCCGTGCTGAAAGAGTATGATTTCTGGACCAATCGCAACGGTAATCAGATCGAAGATCACAGCACCTCGATTCCGGGATTGCAGCGCTTCGGTCAACATGCCGACACGGCCGAACTGCTCGAATTTTATGATCGGGTACTATTTTATCGGTTTCACGTTTCACGGGATGTTCCCGACTCGACCAAATTAAGAATCGCTGCACAACGTTTGGCTGAATGCGAATCAATGGATTTTACTCCACGGTATTACGGACGCTGTATGGATTTTATTCCGGTTGATCTGAATGCAAACCTCTACCAGTACGAACGCAATTTTGCCTATTTCGAGCGAGAGTTGGGAATTAAAGGCAAAGTCAATTGGGACAAAGCTGCAAAAAAACGGGCAGCCCTGATGAAAAAGTATCTGTGGTCCCCCTTACGAGGGCTAATGTTGGACTACGATTACGTGCATGGGAAACATACCGCAATCTCCTGCATTACCAGCTTTACAGCGCTGATGTGGCACATCATCGAAGGAGCGCAGGCCGAAGAGATGAAAAACAACCTATTGCGGGAGTTGGAGGTCAAAAGTGGATTGACGGTCTGCTCGGAATCGCAGGAGGATATCCCGTACCAATTCGGGCGTACGGCAATTTGGGGCTCGATGCAATTTCAGGCCATGAAAGGTCTGATCCAAGCGGGATTTCGTACGGACGCCAAACGTGTGGCGCTAAAATACCTCAACATGGTGACTAAAAACTATGTCGATCCCTACCCCGACCAATACATTCCGCACAAGACCCACACCATGGTCAAACGACCCTACGGATGTTTATGGGAAAAGTTCACGCACGACGGCGATATCAATGATAACGAATATTACAGCAATCCGATTTTAGGATTTACCGCTGCCCCCTACATCTTGGCATTGGAGATCATCCGTAGAAAGTAACCCTATATAAGATACGATACAAGCTACTCTCTTGCTGTAAGCTCTTGTTACGAACAAAATTCCATTTCTTCTGCGAGCTCAAGAAAGAATTTCTTAAAACATTTCACGATATTAAGAAGAGGGAAGGCCCTAATAGGTCTTCCCTCTTTCTTATCCATTATTTCCATGATGCATTCGACTCAATCGATCACTCACACCTGTTTGCAAGAAGAGACTCCGGCAAACAACCAAACCAAAAAGTGATGAACGTTGGAGTGAACGCGTCTAACCCTTACTCCAAATAAAAGAGTTCAGGCAGCGGAATTGATACCGGTGAGTTATCCGGATTGGTCTCCATGATATCGGCCATGTAATCCCACCACTTCTGTACAATCGGGGTTGGACCCAGGTCCTGTGAAGTCTGATCACCTTTGATCTTCTGCACGGCAAACAGAATATTTGTCTCTTTGTCCCAGAAAATCGAGTAATCATACACACCCGAATCTTTCAACATTTTGACCAATTCCGGCCAAATTTCGCTATGACGCTTCTGGTACTCGGCCTCAAAACCGGGTTTCAGCTTCATCTTAAAAGCGCATCTCATCATTTTGAATGAAGTTTTATTGGTTAATAATGTTCCGGGGCAAAACGCTCCGGAAACGTTCAGGTTGTTACAAATTAATTTCCGAAAACCATTCGCAGCAGCGGTTCAGCAAACGAGGCAAAAATCAGGATTGCCAAACCAACTACCAACACACCGATGGTCTTTGCATTGCAGCCTTTCCACTCCTTGAGGATAATACCCCAAACGTTGCTGAATACCACATTCAGAGCCATCAGGATGCAGAACGAGAGCGTCATTAACGATTCCGAAGAGGTCAGGAAGCCTTTACCGATTGACAGTCCGAAAAATTGGCTGTACCACAAAGCACCGGCCAACAGACAGAACAGCGCATTATTGGCCCAGACGTCTGTCTTTTTGTAATCGCCCCAGGTTTTATTTTTCTGGTTTTGGTAGAAGCAGTAGATTGCATTGGTAACAAAGCCACCCAATGTAACCAGGAAAGTTGCAGGCAGAGTCCGGAAAATCTCACTTGTCTCTGCAAAAGAGACACTCTTACCAAATTCGAGACCGACATTGAAGCAGCCGCTCATAAAGCCGGCCAACAGGGCAATGATAATCCCTTTGGGGAAATTGAAATCTTTGACGGCAGCCTTTTTCTCCTCTTCAGAGAGGGAAGCCGATTTCATCGATCCGGCAATACCAATCACGGCAATACCGATTAACGTGATGATCACGCCCACGATAACCGATGCCGTCAATTTGGAGAGGGCATCCAGTTCAGGAAAGAAGAGATTGAGCAACACCGGAGCCATGATTGTACCGAGACCGGCACAGGTACCCAAAGCGATGCTCTGTCCCAAAGCGACCCCGAGATAACGCATCGAGAGGCCGAAGGTCAGACCGCCTACTCCCCACAATACACCAAAGAAGATGGTCATCCAGATATTGAAGGCGTTGGCGGAAGTAAACAGTTCAAACAGGCTGTGACCTGACGGCACAGCCAGCAGAGCCCCCAAGAAGGGCAGCACCAGCCATGCAAATACCCCCTGTACAATCCAATAGGATTCCCAGCTCCAGTTTTTGATTTTGTTGATTGGCACATAGCAGCTCGATTGACCGAAACTGCCTATGGCGATGATCAACAATCCTAACACGATTTCCATAAGATCAGTAGTATTTATATGAGCCATCCGCACATGGAGCTCAAAAACATGCTCTCCATGTACGGACAGTTCAAACGGTTAGCAAAAGCTGAGAATTAACGTTTCGAGGTCACCTCTTTCTCATACTTCTCGATCTCCGCGATATAATCTTCGGCAACCGGAGTGTTGTTCTTCATGCAGAAGTAGTCGTAAACAGCCGACCATGGCAGACTCTTCGCCTCTTCAAGCATAGCCAAACGCTGGAAGAAACGACCCGATGACTCGTAGTCACGCAGCTGTTTGATCGGAGAGAGCAGTGCCTGCAAGAAGGCCTTCTGCGTGGCACGGCTACCGATTACATATGCACCGATACGGTTGATCGAAGCATCGAAGTAGTCCAAACCGATATTGACCTTATTCAAGGCGTCGGCCCAAACGATCTCCTGAGCCAGCATAGCTACGCTATCGTTCAGGATAACCACATGGTCACTGTCCCAACGTACAGGACGGCTTACATGCAGCAGAATCTCCGGAGTAAAGAGCAGCAGTGAAGAGATCTTGTCATAGGTCTCCTCAGTCGGGTGGAAGTGTCCCATATCAAGGGTAGCCATAATACCATTCTTAACGGCATAACCCATGTAGAACTCATGCGAACCTACCGTATAGCTCTCCAGACCTACACCGAACACTTTGCTCTCAACGGCATCTTTCACGTTCGGGCATTTCACTGCGAAGATCTGATCCAATGAATCCTTCAGCAGAGAACGATAGTAGTAGCGATTAACAGTCAGGTCTTTCGAACCGTCATGAATCCACAGGTTGTGGCAAGCTTTGTCGCCCAACTGACGACCCATCTCCTCAGCGATCTTACGGCTGCGGATGGTGTGTTCGATCCAGAAATCGCGAATTGCCTTATCCGGATTCGCCAATGACAGGTCACCGCTCAACGGATGCGAGAAGCTGGTGCTGTTGAAGTCGAGCTTCATGTTGTTGGCCTTCGCCCAATCGATCCAGCTCTGGAAGTGACGAGGCTCGATCTGGTTACGATCAACCTTTTCACCCTTGAAGTCGCCATAGATGGCATGCAGGCTCAAACGATGTGATCCAGGGATCAAGGTCTTTACCTTCTCGATATCCTGACGTACCTCGTCGATGTTACGAGCCTTGCCCGGATAGTTACCCGTAGCCTGAATACCGCCGGAGAGCTGTCCGTCCGGATTCTCGAAACCGGTTACGTCATCGGTCTGCCAGCAGTGCAGCGACAACGAAATATTCTGCAATTTTTTCAATGCCTCGTCGGTATCAACACCGATCTGTGCATAACGCTCTTTGGCGGCCTCATAGGCCTTAATGATTTGTGCTTCTTTCATAGTCAGTTTATGGTTGTTTATGTTTTACTAACTGTTATATTACATGTTTATGTTTATGGGTGAACGGAAAGGCTCTCTCCATTCTTCCTCCCTTCTTCCCTGCAAGATCAAAACACCGCTGCGCTGCAGCCTACCTGCTCATACCTCAAACAGTTCTCTTTGGAAGAATCAAGATTACACATACCCCATCCGACGTTTACCCCAAAAGAGACGCCTATTTCAATAAATGTTTAATTTTAGCGTAGGCCTCATTCCAGGAGGCGGTATCCTGAGGCATGAAGGTTTCGGTCTCAACCACCTTGGCAATCATGTCGCGCATCTGTTGCAAGGAGTTGACACAGCCGGCCGCCCATGCCTGCAACATAATGTTACCGATAGCCGTGGCCTCCGAAGGACCTGCCACAACCGGAATACCGATAGCATTGGCTGTAAATTGATCGAGCAACTTGTTTTTCGAACCGCCACCGATCACATGCAGCTTTTCAATCGGGAATGGAGCCAGATCGCGGAACTTCTCGAGTACATCTTTATACTTGAGGGCCAACGACTCGAAAATGCAACGGATTAATTCAGGATGGGTCTGCGGAACGGGCTGACCGCTCTTCGCACAGAACTCACGGATTGCCTCAGCCATGCTGGGCGGGTTGGCAAATGAGGGATCGTCCGGATCGATAAACGACTGGAACGGTGTTGCCCCTTCAGCCATCTTGACAATCTCCGGATAGCTGTAGGTAACGCCCTCCTTCTTCCACTCCTTGATGCACTGCTCGAGGATCCACATGCCGGTGATATTCTTCAACAGACGGGTGGTACCCTCGACACCGCCTTCATTGGTGATGTTCAGGGCTGCAGTCTCTTCGGTAATCACAGGCTCTTTCACCTCGACACCCATCAACGACCAGGTACCCGAACTGAGGTAAGCGAACTTCTCATCAGCGGCCGGCACAGCTGCCACAGCCGATGCGGTATCATGTCCAGCTACGGCCACGACAGGAACTTTACCCAGGCCTGTTTCAGCAGCCAACGCATCGGTCAACGGACCGATCACCGTTCCGGTAGGCACCACCTCACCAAACAGCGAGCCTTTCACACCCATCTTTTCGAGCAGCTGAGCCTCCATCTTTTTGGTACGGGGATTCAGAATCTGAGAGGTCGAAGCAATTGTGTATTCGGTAACCATCTTACCGGTCAACATATAACTCAACGCATCGGGGATAAACAGGGCACGAACCGCAGCCTTCAGCGGAGAGGAGTTGTCACGTTTCATGGCATAGAGCTGGTAGAGGCTGTTGAAATTCATCACCTGAATACCGGTCAGCTCATACACCTCCTTGCGGGGCATTACGTTTTTGAAATACTCCTCCGGGGCTCCCGTAGTATGCAGATCACGATATGCGAGCGGCATGCCGAGAATCTGGCCATCCTCACCGATCAAGGCAAAATCGACACCCCAGGTATCGATACCGATCGACGTAATTTTCACCCCCTCTTTCACACAGGCCACCATGCCGGCCTTGAGGTGCTCATACAACGAAAAGATATTCCAATAGTAGTGTCCGCCCAACTCCAGAATCTGGTTAGGAAAACGGGTCAGCTCTTTCATCTGCAACTTACCGTCGCGCAGTGTACCCAAAATCGAACGGCCACTGGTAGCTCCCAGGTCGAAAGCCAAAAACGAAATTTGTTCCATCGGTTCAATTAGGTTTATATTTCCGCGCTCCGGCAAGCCATTGCGCAGAAATTATTGTTCAATTTATCCACCAATACGACAAACATCCTTTGAATTTTGATTGTGATTTTTCAACGAAACAACAGTGCATCGTCATTCCTCACTTTCAGCTACAAAACCCATTTCAAAGGCATTTCGAGCCGCACTGGTTTAACAAATATAGGACTTTATTTGCAACCCACGCCTCTAAATTATGACATTCACCCTATATTTTTTGAGTTCTCAAATAGAAGATCGATCAACCTTGCCCGCGCAACGGGGTCCTGCCATCAATCCTCACTCCGATTTTCAACAGCGAGACCTCCTGCGCCGACCCTTTGCCCCATGTAGTTTGCGACAGACTTGCCACTTGCAACACTGCAAATAGCGTTAGCAACTTCCGGCATACTCGGCCATACGATCATCCTCTGCTCTCTTTCTTCAGGTCTCCTGTTCTTCAGGCCTCCTGGCCATGGGCTACAATCTTTCTTTATTCGGCGAGTGTGCTCCCCATCGACAGGACACATTCCAACCGTTTCCCTGGTGGCTCCATTCCGGGGGAAGAGCACCCCAAACCCATCCAGGCCGTCTCAACCCGATCGTATCATTGACTCCAGCCGACCTACCCAGCCACTTTATTTGCCGCGATCCGTATATTTAAGAACAAACTCTGCACATGGGTCAAAACGACTCAGGTAATTCGTCCCAATAATACAACGCAAGGAGCATCAAATTACACAGTCCCAATGGACAAGATACAAAAAATTCGGATCACCACATACTTTGACTGCCAAAATATCATCCTGATCTCTCCTCCCTTTACGTCACAACAATTTACCTACCACACACAGCATCGCACAAATACCCAGCCTTCTCGCCGTTACCATCCCTAATGGTTGCATGGAAGATTACCGATATGAAACTGTATCACTTGCACTGGAGCTGGGTCTCCAACTCTCTACAAACCCATTTTACGTACAAAGCCTTGTTACGTGTCGGCCGAAACCGAAAACACAACGACCATTTTCGCCCTGCTTGACGACTTTTTTTTTACGGCTTAACACTCCCACTTCACAACCGGAGAGAGAACAGCGTAATTTTGCCTAAAGCAAGAAAATATTACCTTTGTAATTCCTTACAACATCAAACCTATCAAGAAAGTAGATAAAACATGGGCGGATTTTTTGGAACGATCAAAAAGAGCTCCTGCGTGACCGACCTCTTCTATGGGGTAGACTACAACTCACACATGGGCACCAAACGCGCCGGTATGGCCACCTTCGACAACGGCAATTTTTCGCGTGCCATCCACAACATCTCCAACTCCTATTTCCGTACGAAATTCGAATCGGAATTACCCACCTTCTCTGGAAATTCAGGTATCGGAGTCATCAGTGATACCGATGCCCAACCGATCATTGTGAACTGCCACTTGGGCAAATTTGCCATTGTCACGGTGGCCATGATCACGAATCTCGCCACTTTAGAGCAGGAGCTGCTGGACAAAGGCAACCACTTCAGCGAACACAGCAACGGTATCACCAACCAGACCGAACTGGTTGCCATGTTGATTTCCGAAGGAAAGACCTTTACCGAAGGGATCGAAAACGTATATCGCAAAATCAAAGGTTCCTGCTCGATGCTGCTGTTGACCGAAAACGGCATCATCGCTGCCCGTGACAAATATGGCCGCACCCCGATCATTCTTGGTAAAGGAACGGACGGATACGCACTTTCGTCAGAGAGTTGCGCATTCGATAATCTCGGATACAATATCGATTACTTTATCGGCCCGGGAGAAATTTTGCAAGTGACGGCCGACGGCTATACCCAACTGCGCAAACCGGGCAAAAAGATGCAGATCTGCTCCTTCTTGTGGGTTTACTACGGCTATCCGGTTTGTGAATACGAGGGCCAAAATGTTGATCAGATGCGTTACGATTGCGGCGTTGAGATGGGTAAAAACGACGAAATCGAAGCCGATTTTGTATCCGGTATTCCCGATTCGGGCATCGGTATGGCACTCGGATACGCCGCCGGAAAAGGAATCCCCTATAAACGCGGGTTTGTCAAATATACGCCGACCTGGCCCCGCAGCTTCACCCCTTCGAATCAGCAGATGCGGGAGTTGGTGGCCAAAATGAAGCTGATTCCCAACAAAAAGATGCTTCGTGGACAACGGGTTGTATTCTGTGACGATTCGATCGTGCGAGGCACTCAGCTGCGTGACCATGTGGCCGAATTGTACGACTATGGGGTCAAAGAGATCCATATCCGCATCAGCTGCCCCCCGTTGATCTATCCGTGCAAATTCCTCAACTTCAGTGCATCGAAATCGGAGATGGAGTTGATCACCCGCCGCATGATTCTCAAACTGGAGGGAGACGCCAACAAAAATCTGCCGTTATATGCTACGACCGGCTCGAAGCAGTATTGCGACCTGGTTGAGAGCATTCGCCAACAGATGAATGTCAATTCCCTGAAGTTCAATCCAGTCGAGACGTTAGTAAAAGCGATCGGACTGCCTAAAGAGTGCATCTGCACGCACTGTTTCGACGGCAGCAGCTACGACGACTAAATTTCCCACTTGACACTGTTTGATCAAAGTACCTTGCAAGTCGGGAGATGCTTTTATTGTTCGCAATAAGAGATAGCTTCCACACATATCTTGAGCAAACGTTTTTGCAACATATGTCGTTCTACCAATAACAAAAGGGCTGGCCATTGGCCAGCCCTTTTGTATGGCTGAATCATTCGTTGCTGTGCAACAGTAACGAACGATTAGTAGTTCTGTTTCATCGGCTCGAAGTATGCCTGCGGATGTGCGCAAGCCGGGCAGCTTTCGGGAGCATTCTTTCCCTTGTGAACATACCCGCAGTTGCGGCACTGCCAATAGATCTCCTCCTCGCGTGAGAAGACGTCTCCAGCCTCGACATGGGCCAACAGTTTACGATAGCGAACTTCATGCTGCTCCTCAACGGTAGCGACATTACGGAAGACCGCAGCAATAGCCGGGAAGCCCTCTTCGTCAGCAATAGCGGCAAACTCGGGATACATCTCTGCCCACTCTTCGTTCTCGCCTGCTGCAGCTGCTGCCAAATTCTCCATCGTGGTGCCAATCTTGCCTGCCGGATAGCTGGCGGTAATCTCTACCATGCCGCCCTCGAGGAACTTGAAGAAACGTTTTGCATGCTCCTTCTCCTGCTCGGCTGTCTCCATGAATACGCCTGAAATCTGTTCGTATCCCTCTTTCTTGGCCACACTGGCAAAGAAAGTGTAACGTGAACGGGCCTGAGACTCTCCGGCGAATGCTTTCAACAGATTCTGTTCGGTCTTGGTTCCTTTAACACTCTTCCCATAATTGTAATGTATTAAATGGTTGGATAACTGTTTTCTTTCTCTGTATTGCAAAGGAAACCGATTCGTCCTCCATTTCCAAATATTTCCGATCGATAATTTTGATAGAGCGATAAGCCGATCCTATACGCGACCCGACACTGCGCTACAACCAAATTGCACCGAACAAAATCCGTGCAAAACCATGGCTGTAAAAAAAACGGCCCCACCTTTGACAGATCCCATGAAAAAGCCGTATCTTTGGCCATATTTGAGACCACTATGAGCGATACGATCAAACACGAATGCGGCATAGCTTTCGTCCGGCTGCTCAAGCCGTTGGATTTCTATCTTAAGAAGTACGGCACCCCGTTTTACGGGCTCAACAAGATGCAGATCCTTATGGAGAAGCAGCACAACCGCGGACAGGACGGTGCCGGATTGGCCAATATCAAACTATACCCAAAACCGGGGCACGTCTATATCAATCGCATCCGTTCGAACGATGCAACCCCTATTAAAGACATTTTCCAACGCATCCACCAGAAGGTTGAAGCAGCGGTTGCTGCCGATCCATCTATTTTAAAGAACCCTACCTGGCTTAAGGAGCATTTGGAGTTCACCGGTGAGGTCTTTTTGGGGCACCTGCGCTACGGAACGTTCGGCAAAAACAACATTGAAAACGTCCATCCGGTCTCTCGCGAAAACAACTGGATGACTCGGAGTCTGGTTATTGCCGGCAACTTCAACCTCACCAACATCGACGAACTGTATAGTCGTTTGGTTGATCTGGGACAATACCCCTCTGCAAAAACCGATACCGTCACCATTCTGGAACGTATCGGCCACTTCCTCGACCGCGAAAACGAAGATAAATACCGTTACTTCAAAGAGAAGGGCTACTCGAAACGGGAGATCACCGATCTGTTGGCCCGCCATATCGACCTCAAAGAGATTCTGTCACTTTCGGCTCGTCGCTGGGACGGCGGATACGTCATTGGCGGTATGATCGGCCACGGCGACGCCTTCATCATGCGGGATCCTTGCGGCATTCGTCCGGCCCACTATTATGCTGACGACGAGGTGATTGTCGCCGCATCGGAACGTGCCGTTATCCAAACCACATTTAACGTTAGCTACGAAAGCGTACAGGAGCTGGCCCCAGGACATGCCCTGATGGTTCGTCGAGATGGCAACTACTCGGTTGAGCGTTTTATTGCGCCACAGGAGGTACACCCCTGCTCGTTTGAACGCATCTACTTCTCACGCGGCAGTGACCAGGATATCTATCGGGAACGCAAAGCTTTAGGCCGACTGCTGATTCCTCAAATTCTGAAAAGCATCGATGACGATATTGAACATACCGTCTTTTCATACATCCCCAACACGGCCGAAAGTGCCTTCTTCGGGTTGTCCGAAGGGTTGGACGCCACCTGCGCAGAGACCCGTGTCAAGAGAATCATGGCCGAAAAAGACCACTTGACCGAAGAGCGTCTGCACGAGATTCTGCACTATCGTCCACGGATCGAGAAGGTGGCCATCAAGGATGTCAAGATGCGTACCTTCATCACGCAGGATGACGAACGCGATGACCTGGTTACTCACGTTTACGACATCACCTACGGCACCGTACGTCCCGGTCAAGACAACCTGGTGGTGATCGACGACTCGATCGTACGTGGCACTACCCTGCGTCGCAGCATCATCCGCATTCTCGACCGACTCAAACCCAAGAAGATCATTATCTGCTCTTCTGCACCACAAATCCGCTACCCGGACTGCTACGGCATTGACATGTCACGTTTGGGTGATTTCGTCGCCTTCAAAGCGGCCATAGCCCTACTCAAAGAACGGGGTATGGATTACGTGATCGACGAGGTGTATCACAAAGCGAAAATCCAGATGGGGCTGGATCGGAGCGAGGTGGTCAACTGCGTAAAAAAGATTTACGAACCATTCACCGACCAGGAGATTTCGGACAAAGTGGCCCAAATCGTCACCGCTCCCGACATCCACGCCAAAGTGGAGGTGATTTACCAAAGTGTGGAGAATCTGCACCGAGCTATTCCCATCCACAACGGCGACTGGTACTTTACGGGCAACTACCCCACCCCCGGTGGTAATGTAGTGGCCAATAAAGCATTCATCAACTTCTACGAAAACCGTAACGAACGGGCCTATTGATTCTGCTCCTGACGTCCTGATTCTCTGCACGACCGGACGGTCCTCCAGGGATGAGGCCAGGTACCAGCCCGCTCGATCCATAAAAGCTCAACGAGATGGCACCTTTCAAAAAAATTGGGCTGTTCCTGCTGGTTGTCCTGGCCAGCGTGGGGATGCTACGCGCTCAGGAGAATCCGGTACACTGGAACACATCGATCGAAAAGGGATCGAATGGAATCTATACCATTCGATTCACGGCTCGGATAGAGGCTCCGTGGCACATGTACGATATGGGCCCCTACGAGGGGGGACCCAACGCCACGACGATCACCTTCAAGCCAAACAAAAGCTACACGCTGGTTGGCTCGGTGAAGCAGCAGAGTACTCCTCACAAGAAGTATGATCCGCTCTTCGAAATGGAGATCGGGACCTTTACCGGACGAGCCACCTTTGTACAACAGGTCAAGTTGGCTCCTTCGGTTGCAGGCACCAAAATCGCCGCCACGGTGGAGTGGATGGCCTGCGATGAAAGCAGTTGCCTTCCCCCTGCTGATCAAGATTTCCTGATCACGGTGGGAGACCCTAATGGACAGACTTCGACAGCCTCGGCAAACGGCACTGATGCAACTCGCCAGTCGGCAGCTGCAGGTCAATCTGCGGGATCTGCCTCAAACAATCCCTCCACAACAGCGGGTTCAGTTGATCAACTCAACGGCACCGCTGCCAACGGGGATACCCTCGCGACTACCGATGTAACGAGGCTCGGAGCGACAACCGCATCCGACAATGTCCAATCTACTGTCGAGGCGGCAGATTCAACAGCCACTCAGGGGGGATCACTCTGGAGTGCCATTATCGAGGCCATCTTGTGGGGTTTTGCCGCACTGCTGACGCCGTGCGTCTTCCCGATGGTGCCGATGACCGTCTCCTTCTTCCTCAAAAGCAGTGAGAACAAGACCCGCGGACGTACCATGGCGGCCCTGTATGGACTCTGCATCATCCTGCTTTATACCGTACCGATCGCTGTCATCATTCTGATCACGCAGCTCATTGGTGGCGAAGCGGTTACAGCCGACATCTTCAACTGGCTGGCAACCCACTGGATTCCAAACATCATCTTCTTCCTGGTCTTCATGATCTTTGCCGCCTCCTTCTTCGGGGCCTTTGAGATCACCATGCCCAGCTGGCTCATCAACAAGAGCGACAGCAAAGCGGACAAAGGCGGACTGATCGGTGTCTTCTTCATGGCCCTGACGCTTGTGCTGGTCTCCTTCTCCTGCACCGGTCCCATCGTCGGCTCGGTATTGATCAAATCAACCTCCGGGGAGGTGTGGGCACCGGTCATCACCATGCTGGCCTTCTCCGCAGCCTTTGCACTGCCCTTCACCCTTTTTGCACTCTTCCCATCACTGTTGAAAAATCTGCCAAAGAGTGGAGGTTGGCTGAATTCAGTCAAAGTGGTGCTCGGATTCCTGGAGTTGGCTCTCGGCCTCAAATTCCTCAGCGTGGCAGACCAGACCTACCATTGGGGCATTCTCGATCGTGAGATATATTTGGCCCTTTGGATCGCCATCTTCTCGCTGCTGGGACTCTACCTCTTGGGCAAGATCCGATTTGCACACGACAGCGATACACAAAAGATCGGAGTCACCCGACTGCTGCTGGCCATCATCACCTTTGCGTTTGTGATCTATATGTTGCCAGGCATGTGGGGCGCTCCGCTAAAAGGGCTGTCGGGTTACCTGCCACCGCTTCATACGCAGGATTTTGTACTGGGTTCCGAAGCCCCCTCGACCTCAACCGCCCCATCCACCGTTACGGATGGCACGCCCGCGCCGAAATACAGTGATTTTCTCAGCCTGCCCCACGGGCTGCAAGGCTTCTTCGACTATCAGGAGGCGTTGGAGTATGCACGCAAAGTCAACAAACCGCTCTTTGTCGACTATACTGGACATGGCTGCGTCAACTGTCGGGAGATGGAGGCGCGCGTCTGGTCCGACCCGCAGGTATTGAACCGGTTGCGGAATAATTTCGTCATCGTAGCACTCTACTCCGACGACAAAAAGGAGTTGCCGCAGGAGGATTGGGTCACTACCGAAACGGGAAAGGTGCTCAAGGGGTTAGGAAAGATCAACGCCCACTTTGCACACAAGCAGTTTGGGATCAATTCGCAACCCTACTACATGATTCTTGACACGGCTGGCAATCAGTTGGTTCCCGGCCGCGGATACAACCTCGACATCGATCAGTTTGTCCAGTTCTTGCAAACCGGAGTCGAACGCTTCCACGCGGAAAAATAAAACAGTCCTCATCCGTTGCCTGCCCGACAAGTAGGTAGGGCCACAGAGTAAACAATACATGTTACTCCAGGGGTTGTCCTGCGTGCCATGCATCAATAAAAATTCGAACGCAACTACACACCTCACTATTCGGCGCTCAGCTCAGCTGGCCGCAACCTCCCCTCCGCCTCAACAACAGCCAAAACGATGGTCCGAACCGTCGCATGCGCATATCGAGATTGCGAAACGATAGCCCAAAATCGCTCACAGGACGGACTGTCATGCAATGGTCAGCATTGAAAGCCACATACAAATGCAGATTGCTGAATTTTCCGCGGGTCTCAATAAAACCTCAATAAAAAACTACATGATGTTAGAGAGGTCTATACAAACTCCCCTATTTGTAGATTGGTAAAAATGCACTATTTTTGTGCTCGAGCAATGGAGCGCTACCAGGGTCACAATATCCTGGGATCAGATTGCTTCTACATACGTAAGGGCCCATAGCTCAGTTGGTCAGAGCAGCGGACTCATAATCCGAAGGTCGTGGGATCATGCCCCTCTGGGCCCACCCGTACAAAAGAGTTACGACAGCGCGAATCGTAACTCTTTTTTTAGTCTATATCCTCTACGTCACACCCACTATATACATCCGTTGCGCTCTTGAATGAAGATAAGAGACTGCGGAGTGCCCCCAGCCTTTTTTTTTGGGCCAGTTATTCGTTACATCCGACAAATTCTTGGTTATGTATGATTTTTGGTTTATAGTTACTTGCGGCATCATTCTGACGATTCTATGGTTCATCGTGGGTTTTCTGAGTGCGAGACGTAGCGACGAGCGACGGCGGCGAAAGATGGCTCGTCAGCGGGCACAGGCCGCCCGAACCTCTTCGGAGTATGACTTGGAGATTACCCAGGTCAACCCTGAGAACGACTTGGAGATCACCATCTCCTTTCCCAATCCGGTAACGGCTTCGCGCGATCGCATCATCGATTATCTGGAACGGGAGACCAGCCTTGCAGTCTTACAGCGTTATATAGAGGTTGCCCGCGACTGCCAAGCCCCATACAAAACTTTACGCTTGATCGAAAAACGCATCACCCAAGTAGAACAGGAGCACAGAAAGGATGATTCGATCACCTTTTTCGATTACCTGGGCTCAAAACTTGGGCTTTGATACGCGGACGATTGGTTCCAGCACAAGAGGGAGCTGGAGCTGCACCACGATTTAAAATCAGAGATTGTTCAACCAATAATAGTTCAGCCACAGGATGCATATCAGCCAACTGCAATACGAATACGCGCTCCAAAAGATCGAAGAGCTTTTGCCGTTAGTGCAGGAAACAACCCCTGCGACAGATCCATCCGCCATAGAGTTAACCATCTTTTCGGAGGTGGTCATCGCCTACGAAAAGGAACATTATCCTCTTTCGCCGCCCGACCCATCGGGAACAGGCCGCCAAGGATGCGTTTGACGAAGCGTCACGTCACCCTATCAAACCGCCCCATTGGGCTTGTTGAGCGTTACTTTCAGCGTAGTACTTATGGTAGCTCGGAGACACACGCTATAGACCCATAACCGCAGCTTTGCCTAACCCATATAGGGGTCGAGGCCCTATCCACCAGCATTACCACCAACCAGATACCATTAACAAGATGTTAGGAATTTTGATATTTATTTTTGCCTTTATTGGGGCCCTTGGGACCATGTTTGCCAAACAAAAATAAGCCTGCCCCATCGTGCCGGATGCGGTCCTGCTTGCTATCGATACGGGAACGCAGCACTACTTTGATAGGTCTGAAATACCTTTATCAATTTTTGAAGGCGTAAATATAATTTAAATCAACTGAGATAATAGAAGTAGGATAAGGGGAAATTCAAAGACGAGCAAATATGTTGAGGAATATTACAAAGAATAAGGCCTAGAAATAAATCTAGGCCTTATTCTTTGTAATAAACTATTTTTTACCTGTAAACAAAGGTATTATAATGGCAGCCACAAATAGAGCTATTGACCACCAGATCGACACCCCGGAGATAAATAATAGTACTACTGCAAGTCCTACACAAAGCAAAAGTATGACTAATCCTATAGGATTATTTTCTGCCATTTCTTGCATGGCCTTATTTTGTTGCTCGCGTTTTGCTTCTTTTACTGGATTGAATTTATGTCCACAATTCAAGCAGGTGATTTCAATATTTTTACTACCTATTGTTCCTGCGAGCAATCCGAGTGCACCAACTGTTAAAGCTCCAGCCAATGCTTTACCTCCGCTAAATCCCTTTTGTGATACATGTAGATTTGTAGACTTGCATTTGGGACATCTGATTTCAGTATTGTCCATGATATTAAATATTATGGTTGTTTGTAATTAAGCAGTAACCAAAATCTATTTATCTATATTGCTAATATACAAAATATTAGTAATAACATTGTGAATCCATTACAAAGATATTAATATTTCCAATTCTGCAAAGAGTTTATGATTTAGTTGGCTTGATCAATTTTTTTGTTACTGATTTAAAAAACTGATAAAGTTCGTTGGCAGTCATAAAAAAAATTTGTGTTCCCCATTCTTTAGCATCATATCGAGCGCCGCCTTGTCTTGTTTTTTAATATTTGACATTATGGCCCCTAATAAATGGTTAAATTTTGAGTTCGTAGTTTTTGAAATCGATGCTGATGTGGTATTCGGAGAGGACGTCCGATCCGATCAGCCCTTTGATGTTTCGGCCGGCGGCCCGTCGTAGGGAGGTCA
>UQYM01000029.1 GCA_900545315.1 uncultured Alistipes sp. | reverse complement strand
AAAGATCATAACAAAACATGCGCATGATTGGGTAAAAGAGGTGGATTAAAACATCATTCACAGCACGTGTGGGGAAAATGTGGGGAAAATCCGGAAAAATAAAATCGCTTAATTCGTCTATATCAACAAATTAAGCGATTTTTCTGGTACCCGGAGCCGGGATCGAACCGGCACGGATCGCTCCATTGGTGTTTGAGACCAACGCGTCTACCAATTCCGCCATCCGGGCAAAACGACTTTACCGTTGCGGCTACAAAGATACACATTAATTCATTATCTGCAAGCGTCATTCAAGAAAACTATACCCACTTCTTACTGGAACCTCTCCTCCAGCCGAGCAAATACCACGCAAAAGCCTCGTCGTTACTACTAGACAACTGCTTTGGATCGTCACTGCCAGCCGAGAAAATTCAATACACGTGAGAGAGGGATGGTTCAATCGTTCTGTCAAAACAATTCCACAATCGGCTCCATAGTACCCTATTTTATATATAGACAGGCGTCACCACACACTACCGGCTTATCGCGACATATTACATGCAACAAACGATTTAATTTGCTCGCCACAGCAATAGCCCTGCCCACAGACACTATGCTTAACTGTTCGGGCAGCTCAATATCTCGGCACATAACCGATCCAAACTCAGCAAATGAAGAAAAGGTTAGCTCTCCGTTAAACACACAACAAAGGCACTCTTGTCACGCCGTCGCTACATTTATCCGCAAGCTAACCAATAAAAAAGGGAGCGTCATTGACGCTCCCTTTGACGACCCACCTGGAGTCGATAGAGTTCGAATTACTCGCCCAACAGGATCTCGAGGATCTTGATGGCAGCGGTAGCGATCGGCGTACCGGGGCCGAAGATTGCGGCAGCACCGGCTTTGTACAAATCGTCGTAATCCTGGTGAGGGATGACACCGCCGACGATAACCACAATATCTTCGCGGCCCAATTTCTTGAGCTCCTCGATGATCTGTGGTACAAGGGTCTTGTGGCCGGCAGCCAACGACGATACACCCACTACGTGAACGTCATTTTCGACAGCCTGTTTAGCAGCCTCGGCCGGAGTCTGGAACAACGGACCCATATCCACATCGAATCCGATATCGGCATAACCGGTAGCAACCACTTTAGCGCCACGGTCGTGACCATCCTGACCCAGTTTGGCAATCATGATACGAGGCTGACGACCCTCTTTCTTAGCAAATTTCTCGGCCAAAGCCTTGGCTTCGGCAAATTTAGCGTCGTCTTTCACTTCTGCTGAATATACACCTGAGATGGAACGAATAACTGCATTGTAACGGCCCACTACCTTTTCGCATGCGTCTGAGATCTCACCCAGCGTAGCGCGAACCTTCGCAGCCTCTACGGCCAGCTCCAACAGGTTGCCCTTCTTGGTGCGAACGCATTCGGTAATGGCATCCAGAGCTGCTTTAACCTTAGCCTCATCGCGGTTAGCACGCAACTCTTTGAGTCGTTTGATCTGTGACTCGCGAACAGCGGTGTTGTCCACAGCCAGGATATCGATCGGATCCTCTTTGTCCAGACGGTAACGGTTGATACCGACAATGGTGTCGATACCCGAGTCGATACGAGCCTGTTTGCGGGCAGCAGCCTCTTCGATACGCATCTTCGGAATACCGGTCTCGATGGCTTTTGCCATACCGCCCAGCTTCTCTACCTCCTGAATCAACGACCATGCTCTGTGAACGATCTCGTTGGTAAGGCTCTCTACGTAGTATGAACCGGCCCATGGATCGACTGAACGACAAATATTGGTCTCCTCTTGGATGTAGATCTGCGTATTACGTGCAATACGAGCCGAGAAGTCGGTCGGCAGAGCGATTGCCTCGTCCAGAGCGTTGGTGTGCAGGGACTGGGTGTGACCCAGAGCAGCACCCATAGCCTCGATGGCGGTACGAGCGACATTGTTGAACGGATCCTGCTCGGTAAGTGACCATCCCGAAGTTTGTGAGTGGGTACGCAGAGCCAGAGATTTGGGGTTCTTCGGATCGAACTGTTTAACGATCTTAGCCCACAGCAGACGAGCTGCACGCATCTTGGCGATCTCCATGAAGTGGTTCATACCGATTGCCCAGAAGAAGGAGAGACGCGGTGCAAAAGCATCGACATTCAAGCCGGCATTGACACCGGTACGGAGATACTCCAGACCGTCAGCCAGGGTGTAGGCCAATTCGATGTCTGCGGTAGCACCAGCCTCCTGCATGTGGTAACCCGAGATAGAGATCGAGTTGAATTTAGGCATATTCTTCGAGGTGTATTCGAAGATATCGGCGATGATACGCATCGAGAATTCGGGCGGATAGATGTAGGTGTTACGCACCATGAACTCTTTGAGGATATCGTTCTGGATCGTACCGCTCAGCTGTTCGAGGGTGCAACCCTGCTCCAAACCGGCAACGATATAGAAGGCCATAATCGGCAGCACTGCACCGTTCATGGTCATGGATACCGACATTTTGTTCAATGGAATACCATCGAAGAGGACCTTCATATCCTCAACCGAGCAGATGGAAACACCGGCTTTACCGACATCACCCACTACACGTGGATGGTCAGCATCGTAACCACGGTGTGTAGCCAGGTCGAATGCAACGGACAGACCTTTCTGACCGGAAGCGAGGTTACGACGATAGAATGCGTTGGATTCGGCAGCGGTCGAGAAACCGGCATACTGACGAATGGTCCAGGGACGCATTACGTACATCGTGCTGTAGGGGCCACGCAAGAAGGGGGCGATACCTGCTGCATAATTCAGGTGTTCCATCCCTTCGAGGTCTTCGGCCGTATAGGTGCCTTTGACGGTGATATGTTCAGGAGTCTCCCACGGCTGAGCTTCCCCTGCTTTGGCACTGCAGCAGCTCTTAGCCGGAGTGCCTTCGTATGTCAAATCTGAAAATTTTGCTCTCATAATTCTCTTCGGGATTAGATACCCAGTTCTTTAAGGTAATACTTCAGTGTCTCCAGCACGTTCGATTTAACGTGGATGAAGTTCTTGATTCCCTGTGCCTCGAGATCGGCCATGCAAGCCGGAGCACCAGCTACAACGAAGATCGCTTTGTCGCCGATCATCTTGTAGGCTTCGGGAGCCAGGGTTGCGTAATCGTCATCCGATGCGCAGAGTACCACGATTTCGGCTTTCGAATCGAGAGCGGCTTTAACGCCCTCTTCGAGGCTCTTGAAGTAGGTATTGTCCTGTACGCGGATGCCGGCGCAGGCGAAGAAGTTGCATGAGAACTGTGCACGGGCACGGGCAAAGGCCAGTGTACCGCAAGTCAGCATAAAGGCTTTAGGTTGTTTGCCGCTGCGATCGACGCTCAGACGCATCTGCTCGAAAGCCATAGCTCCACGGTAGGGGCGCAACGGACGTACACCGCCTTCAACCGGTTTGCCGGTACGGCAGCAGACTGCTTTGTCGCACGGGGTTACGGTTGCCTCGGTGATCTCCGGGCCTGCCACCTCGAGGAAGTTCGGGAACTGGTTGGTACCCAGCAACGACTCACGACGAGTTGCGATGTTTTTGTCTTTGTTGGCGGCAGAAGCCTCAACCTGATCCTGAATGAATCCGGCCTCGAACGCTGCGATATAACCGCCCTTGTCTTCAACCTCTTTGAACAGTTTCCAAGCCTGCTCAGCGATTGAAGCGGTCAGATTTTCGATATAGTAAGATCCGCCGGCTGCATCGCAAACCTGATTGAAGTGTGACTCCTCTTTCAGCAGCAACTGAACGTTACGTGCGATACGGGTTGAGAATTCGGTCGGTTTTTCGTAAGCCTCATCGAACGGACGCACCTCGATCGAGTGTACACCGGCGATGGCTGCACTCATGGCCTCGGTCGTACCACGCAGCATGTTGACATACGGATCGTAAACGGTCATGTTCCATTTCGAGGTTACGGCGTGAACCTTCATCTTGCTGGCGCAACCACGGGTGGGGTTGTAAGCTGCCATGATGTTTGCCCACAACATGCGTGCTGCACGGAATTTGGCAATTTCCATGAAGTAATTGGCCGTAATGGACATCGTGAAACGGATCGAAGGAGCTACCTGATCGATTGTCAGACCCTGCTCCATCAATTTAACCACATATTCGTGACCTACTGCCAAGGTAAAGGCCAGCTCCTGAACAATGGTTGAACCGCAGTTGTTGAACTGCTGACCATCTACACCGATGAAACGGACACGTTTGTACTGAGGAACTTTTTTGATCAGCTCGGCGATCTTCGAGAAGGCTTTTGGAGCGCCCTCTTTGCAACCCAATTTACCTTTGAGGGTCAATTTGTTGATGATCGGATCGAGCACGAAGTTAACTTTAACCTCTTCGGGATCGAGATTCGAAGCGGCGAGCTTATCGGTAAAGAGCTCTGCCACGGTCATGGTGCCGCAACCGCTGAAGGTCAGTTCGGTGGTCTTCAGTGAGATGCCCTGCAAGAGGGTATCCAGATCGGCAGCCGTAAACTCTTTGTTAGAGATGCGGAATCCGATCGATTCAGCGCCTTTGGTCAGGACTTTAGTTGCTTCGGCATTAGCCTCTTTGGGATTCTCCACCGTAATGGTCTGGAGGATCTGCCAGTTGTTGTCCTTTTTGATACCGCGAACGTACGGGAACTCTCCGCACTTACTGCCCAAGAAAGCGATATCCTTCAGGTTTTCGGCACGGTAATAGGGGCGTACATTGAAGCCCTCGGCCGTTCTCCATACGAGTTTACGCTCGTAATCGGCTCCTTTCAGGTCAGCTGCGATCGCTGCCTCCCACTGCTCGGTGGTCACGGGAGGAAACTGATCGAACAGCTTTTCTTCCTTATTATTTGCCATAATAAAAACGAATTATTTGAAAAGTTATCGAGTAGTCTGATGATTACAGGCCCTCAAAGTTACTGTTTTTTTATTAACAAATGGCTAATAGGCCGTTTTTATTTTGCGTGGAGTGCTCTCTTTTAACGGTTTATTCGAATAAAAATGTATTTTTGTCGAGGAGAGTTGTCTTCATGCTAACAGATTGATTCACGCTGAACAACACGATACGACAGGCCGGATCGCATGCAACAGCAAGGAATCAATGCTGTCTAGGTAAGGTTACACCCGGTTTACCGACCGGAATGTTACTGCTCTTTTGATCTGCAATTATGAACAACTTTCGACCGAAATCGATTAAGCATAACAAAACTTCATGAAAACATGAAAAAAAGTGTACTACTCTGGTGTTTTGCAGCGCTGCTGTGCAGCTCCTGCGGCAAGCGCATTGTCAAAACCGATATGATTGGCATTGTACCCAAACCTCTCAGCGAACAGCTGCTCGACGGCACATTCGATCTGAACAGAGGCACCGAAATTCGGTTGCTGTCGGAGGATTCGATGCTGACACACTCTGCAGCTCCTTTCGTCGATGCGGTGAGGGCCTCTTTGGGCAAATCGCTGAAAACGGTCCCGGCCACCGTCAAACGGCCACACGCCATCAATGTCTGGATCGAAGACTCGCTTCCTGCCGAAGGCTATCGGTTAACGATTCAGCCCGAGGCGATCGACATTATCGGAGGATCACCAGCAGGAGTTTTTTATGCTTTTCAGAGCTTACGGCAGCTGCTGCCACTAGATGCATTGCAAGGCCAACGAGCCCGGACCATCGAGCTGCCTGCAATTGAGATCGTCGATCAACCCCACTTTGCCTACCGCGGAGCGATGCTCGATGTCTGCCGCCACTTTTTCACGGTGGATGAGGTCAAAGCATACATTGATCTGTTAGCCATGCACAAGATCAACCAGTTCCACTGGCATTTGACTGATGATCAGGGATGGCGCATCGAGATCAAAAAATATCCCGAATTGACCCGAATCGGTTCGGTTCGTGAGAAGGATCTGCTTTCGCATGTCTATTTCGATCCGGAACGTAAATATGACGAACACCCCTACGGCGGTTACTACACCCAGGATCAGATTCGCGATATTGTGCAATATGCTGCCGAGCGTTTCATTACGGTTATTCCTGAAATCGAGATGCCCGGCCATGCCACGGCAGCCCTGGCAGCCTATCCCTATCTAGGCTGCATCGGCAAAGATTACAAAGTGGCAACGCTGTACGGCATTCAACCAGACGCCTTCTGCGCCGGCAAGGACAGTACCTTCGTTTTCTTGGAGGATGTATTGACCGAGGTGATGGAGCTCTTTCCGTCGGAATATATCCACATCGGTGGAGACGAATGTCTGAAGGATCGTTGGAAGGAGTGCCCGCACTGCCAACAAAGGATGCGCGACGAGCACCTGAAAAACGAAACCGAATTGCAAAGCTACTTTGTCCACCGGATCGACAAGTTCCTGAGTTCAAAAGGGCGTCGGGTACTCGGATGGGACGAGATTCTTGAAGGCGGCGATCTTTCGAAAAATGCGGCTGTCATGTCCTGGCGGGGTACGACAGGCGGTATCGAAGCAGCCAAACATGGGAACCATGTGGTGATGTCGCCCTACACCTACTGTTACCTCGACTACTACCAGACTCAGGATACCGTTGGCGAACCGATGGCTTTCGGCAACGTACTCACCATAGACAGCGCATATAAACTCAATCCCTACGCCGGATTAAACGCCGAAGAACAGCAATACATCCTCGGTGTTCAGGCCAACCTGTGGACCGAGTACATCTGGGGGCTCGACCACCTGGAATATATGACCCTGCCGCGTTTGGCTGCCATTGCCGAGGTAGGTTGGAGTTATGGCGCGAAGGATTATCCCGACTTCAGTCGCCGCATGCACGTTCTGGCTCGATTGTACGATGCCGCAGGATACAAATACGGGAAACATATGTTTGGACTGAGCGCGATCGCGGATAACAAAAAGATGGTCGAATCCTTTATGAGCAAACGGGCCGACACCGTCACCACAGCCCCCGTCGCCACCGACCCTGAACGCGTCTCCGGCATGGACACAGCAACCGCACAATAGAGCCACATCGGTTGCCTCGAATTGTTTCGGAACCTACTATGTACAAAAGTCTAAGAGAATACATCACCGCCCTGGAACAGGCGGGAGAGTTAGTTCGCATTGCAGCTCCTGTCGACAGTCAGTTCGAGATTTGCGAATTGACCGATCGAGAATCCAAACGTCCCGGCGGAGGACGTGCCCTGCTGTTCGAGCAGAGCGGCACTCCCTTTCCGGTGCTGACCAATATGATGGGTTCGGATCGTCGCATGGCGATGGCTTTAGGCGTGGAGTCGCTGGATAGCCTCACCTCTCGAATCGAAGAGTTGTTTGCCGGCCTGACCGCTCCAAAACCCAATTTTATCGACAAATTGCGCATGCTGCCGCTTTTGGGGCAGATGGCCCGTTGGCTGCCACGCGAAGTCAAGGGACGGGGAGCCTGTCAACAGGTAGTCTTACAAGGAGAGGCCGCAGATCTCGGACAACTGCCCATACTCAAATGCTGGCCTCAGGATGGCGGACGTTTCATCACCCTGCCTTTGGTGCACACGATTGACCCGGAGACAGGACTACGCAATACCGGCATGTACCGCATGCAGGTCTTCTCCTCGCATACCACCGGCATGCACTGGCACCTGCACAAAACCGGTGAACGCCACTATCGTGCCTACAAACGGTTAGGGCAGCGCATGCCCGTCACCGTCTGTTTGGGTGGAGACCCGGTCTATACCTACGCCGCCACGGCACCGATGCCCGACAACGTGGATGAATATCTGTTGGCCGGTTTCTTACGGGGACGCCCTGTTGAGCTGGTCAAATGTCTGACCAACGATCTGCGGGTTCCGGCCGATTGCGATTTTGTTATCGAAGGTTACGTCGACCCTTCGGATGAGAAGGTGATCGAGGGGCCCTTCGGCGACCATACCGGCTTCTACTCGTTGGAGGATCGCTATCCACTGTTCCATGTAACAGCCATTACCCACCGTCACGACGCCGTCTATCCCGCCACCATTGTCGGAGTTCCGCCTCAGGAGGATGCCTACATTGCCAAAGCGACCGAAAAGATCTTTTTGGCTCCGATTCGCGCTGCCATGCTGCCGGAGGTCCGCGACCTGTGGATGCCGACCGCCGGTGTCGCTCACAACATTGCAGTGGTCAATATCCATACTGACTACGCCGGTCAGGCACTCAAGGTGGCCAACTCGCTCTGGGGAGCCGGACAGATGATGTTTAATAAATTCATGGTCATCACATCGACCGAGCGTTCGGTTCGGGATCCGAAACTGTTGGCCGATCTGCTGAAACGAATTCACATTCCCAGCGCATTAATGTTCTCACGCGGGCCGCTCGACGTCCTGGATCACGCCGCCCCTGAAATGGGACTTGGCGGCAAACTGCTGTTCGATACAACGAGTGTAGACCTCTCCGCCCCTCTCGAATCGGCTCAACTGCCGTACCCGTTCGAATTGAGCAACGACATTACCGGCGTGGAGTGTTCGCTCTTCGATAGCTGGCGAGCGCTTGTGCTGTTTGCACAACGCGGATCTACACCGGACGTATTTGCCTTCTTACAGGCGAATGGCGTTGAGGGGGTAAAATATGTCCTGCTTCTGGATGAGGAGACCCAAGCGTTAAAACCGGAGGAGATGCTCTGGATCGCCTCTTCGGACTGTGATCCGTCGCGTGATGTGACGATCCAGGAGGGAATTGCCCTCTTCGATTGCCGCTGCAAAGCTGACGGGATCAATGGTTTTGCACGGCGCTGGCCCAATGTGGTGGCCTCGTCTCCAGAGACGATTGCCCGCATTGATGGACGCTGGGAAGAGTACGGACTCGGCCCCTTTATCGAATCGCCCTCACTGCATTACAGTCGTTTGCAATATGGCAATGGAGCAGCCGTTTGCCCCGAGAAGCACCGTCCAACGGAGCAACCCCATGTCACTGCGGCCACCCCAAACCATAAATAATTAATTTTTGCAGATGTTCACACGACTACTTCGCATATCGGCATTTTTGTTGACGGGAACGCTGCTCTTCGCCTGCGGTAGTCAATCAGAACAAGAGCCGCTGACCCATCAAAGCCTCGAAGCCGGATTTGTCAATCCCCCCGACTCGATACGCGTAGGCACCTACTGGTATTGGATGCCGAACCATCTGAGCCGCGAAGGGGTGATCAAGGATCTCGAAGCGATGAAGGCGGCCGGTATTGGTCGGGCCTACATCGGCAACATCTGGGAGGGTTATACCTCGGACAGCATGGTACATTTCGGCTCAGACGAGTGGTGGGAAATTCTGCGAGCCGCCCTAAAACGAGCCGGTGAACTGGATATCGAGATCGGCATCTTTAACGCTCCCGGATGGAGTCAATCAGGAGGGCCTTGGGTCCGGCCCAAAGAGTCGATGCGCTATTTAGCCATGTCCGAGATCCATGTCACGGGGCCGCAACGTATAACGGAACGTCTCCCTTTGCCGGGAAAAAACTTTCAGGATGTGCGAGTCATCGCCTATCCGATGCCGGTTGATTACGATGTGACCATGGCTGCCCAAATCACCTCACAACCCGAGAGTCCCGACACCAAGCACCTGACAGATGGGGATTCATCCACCCGTTTTACACTGGCAGCCGGTCAAACCTACACCTTCGATCTAACTGCCGGTCAACCTTTTACTGCACGCTCGCTGGTTTTGCGTCCAGACACCATACCTCTCGAGGCAAAATGCCAACTACAGGTGCGCGAAGGGGGAAGTTATCGTACGATCAGCGAATTCAATATTGATCGCCGCAGAGCCCAATCCATACAAGTCGGCTTCGACCGAGCTGCACCTTTAGTAAAAACATTTCCAGAGTGTACTGCTCAAACCTTTCGACTCATTCTGCAAAACAAGGGGCAAACGAGCGCATTAACCAAGATCGAGCTATCGGCCTCTCCACGCATCGACAGCTACGATACCAAAACCTTGGCCAAGATGTATCCGGCACCACTGGCAACCTGGGATACCTACCGTTGGGATCCCTCGCCTGTACCCGGCGATACGAGTCTGGTGATTTCGCCCTACTGTGTTGAAGACATCTCCCAATACATGACCCCGGACGGAACGTTGACCTGGAATGTCCCCGACGGGAAGTGGGTGATTTTACGGTTAGGAATGTTGCCGACCGGCATCACCAACAGCCCCGCGGCCCCAGAAGCCACCGGCCTGGAGATCGACAAGATGGATCGTTCATTGGCTGAAGCCCATTTCGACCGTTTTATCGGGCAGATTCTTCAACGGATTCCGGCCAAAGAGCGTCGAACCTTCAAAACGGTGGTGATCGACAGCTACGAAGCCGGCAGCACCAACTTTACCGATAACTTCATCGCCATGTTCCGCAAGCAATACGGATATGACCCGGTTCCCTATCTGCCCGCCTATTTTGGCTACGTGGTCGGGGCGGCCAAAGTTTCGGACCGTTTTCTGTGGGACGTGAGACGTCTGGTTGCCGACTGCCTGGCACAGAACTATATTGGAGCATTGCGGGATCGGTGTCACCGATATGGGTTGGAGTTATGGATGGAGAATTACGGTCATTGGGGCTTCCCCGGCGAATTTCTACAATACGGAGGACTGGCAGATCGGGTCAGTGGCGAATTTTGGGCCGAAGGAGATTTAGGAAGTATGGAGGTGCGTGCTGCATCGTCATGCGGCCATATCTATGGGAAAAATCGCATCTCAGCCGAATCGTTTACCTCGTCGGGAAGGGAATTCGAACGCTACCCCGCCCAACTCAAACAACGGGCCGACCGCTTTGCGGCTGAAGGGGTCAACGACAACATCCTGCATGTTTACATTTCGCAACCCAATGAGACCAAACCGGGTAACAACGCCTGGTTTGGCACCGAATTCAATCGGGGAAATACCTGGTTTTCTCAGCTCGATCTGTTCACCACCTACCTGCGCCGCTGCAACTTTATGCTGCAGCAGGGACACAACGTAGCGGATGTGGCTTACTACATTGGCGAAGGAACGCCCAAGATGACCGGACCGACCGATCCACCGCTGCCCGAAGGTTACCAGTTCGACTTCATCAATGCCGAAGTAATTGAACGGGACTTGCGGGTCGAAAACGGTCTGCTGACGCTCTCCAATGGCACGCAATACCGTATTCTGGTGCTGCCTCAACTCGAGACAATGCGCCCCGAGTTACTACGTAAGATTCGGGATCTGGTTGCTGCGGGTGGGGTGGTATTGGGCCCTCCGCCGACCCATTCACCCAGTCTGCAGGGCCAACCGACGGCTGATGCTACGGTCACCGAGCTGGCTGCGGAGCTCTGGCAAGATGTCGATGGAGTCACCGTACGTTCCGCTCAATTTGGCGCCGGCATGATCCTGAACGGCATGACACTGGCTGAGGCTTTTGAACTGATTGACTGCCCACCTGACTGCCAATTGCCGGACAAAACTCCGATACGCTATGCCCATCGCCACTCCGGCGCGTTTGATATCTATTTTCTGACCAATCAGGGTGACGGTCCGATTCAATGTTCGCCAACATTCCGGGTCAGTGGCAAACAACCTGAATTATGGTCTCCCGCCAGCGGAGAGATTCGTCTGCTCCCCGCTTTTACCAGCACCAACGAGACCACCACTGTTCCACTCAAATTGGATCGGGACGAAAGTGTATTCATCGTTTTTGCCGATCCGGCCAAACCCACCAAAGCGGACAAGGCACCCACCTCGAAAAAAGAGGTTTCAGCCATGGCCCAAAACTATCCGAAACCACAACTGCTGAGTGTGGTGAGCGGGCCATGGAACGTCACCTTCGATCCTGCGATGCGCGGACCCGAACAGCCAATCACCTTGGCACGTTTAGAGGCCTGGAACCGCATGGCGAATGATTCGATCCGCTTCTACTCCGGAACCGCTTCCTACCACACGGGTTTTAGCGTCATGCAACGTCCCGAAGGGAAGCGTATCTTACTCGATCTGGGATCACTCTCTGCCATGGCTAAAGTTTACATCAATGACCATTATGTAGGGGGTGTCTGGACGCCTCCCTACCGTCTTGATATTACCGATTGGGTGCAGCAGGGACGCAATGAACTCTGCATCGAGGTGGTCAACACCTGGACAAACCGGCTGATCGGGGATAGTCGTCTGCCGGCAGCCCAACGTGGCACCTGGTGCCGGATCAACTCCCATCGTCCGTTTGAGCCGCTGCAGACCTCCGGATTGCTCGGTCCGGTCCAACTCTTCACGGTACAATACAAGCTGTTACCGATTCCGGATGGCCAACCTTAGTTCGCTGCTCGTTGGTATTCAATAGACCGCCCCAAGAGCTAATCAGCCCAAAATAATCCTGCATGCAATGATCGCACAGGTCATTGGCGCCTCCCAGTTGAATCCGACTGCACGGCTCCTACCTCTCAGCCTTGCCCGTACAATCCAAGCCGAATCTCAACCCCTACAATTAAATAAAAAAAGGGGCAACGCGTGCAGACGCTTCCTCATAACAAAAGGCCGCCTTACCTCAATGCACAATGCATGGGAGGATGGATTGAACCCGACATTAAAGAATAGGATAGTTTCTCTCTGTCCTCGGTGGGCCCCAGCAATCATTCCCCTTTGGAGCAGGACCACAATAGAATCGGAAGGATCAGGTCAAGATAGAAAATCCCCACAGGCTCCAGAAGCTAACCCAGTAAAAACAATAAACCCGGTAATCGTCTGATTACCGGGTTTATGTGGTCCCCGTGGGGCTCGAACCCACGACCCCAACATTAAGAGTGTCGTGCTCTACCAACTGAGCTAGAGAACCATATTACGGGTTTGTGGATGCAAAGATAAAGGGAAAATCCTTTTTATGCAAAAATATTTATGAAAATATTCGCTATTCGTACTCTCCGCTTTTGAGCATAGCCACCTCCTTAGGGGTCAGGAAGCGCCATGCGCCACGTTTCAACCCCCGTTTGGTAAGTCCCGCGAAATAGACACGATCCAGCTTCTGCACCGAATAGCCCAACGACTCGAAAATACGACGGACAATACGGTTGCGACCGGAGTGGATCTCGATGCCGATCTCTTTACGCGAGCCGTTCACATAGCTGACCTCATCGGCATAGATCATACCGTCCTCCAATTCAATGCCGTCAACAATACGTTGCATATCCTCCTCCGTAAGGGCTTTGTCTAAAGAGACCTGATAGATCTTGCTCTTCTTGTAGCTGGGATGGGTCAACTGACGGGTCAACTCGCCATCGTTGGTGATCAACAGTACGCCAACACTGTTTTTATCGAGACGTCCGACCGGATAGACCCGTTCGGTGCAGGCATCCTTGATCAGATCCATCACCGTTTTATCGGCGTGGGGATCCTCCAACGAGGTGACATACCCTTTAGGTTTATTCATCAAAATATAGACCAGCTTCTCACCCCGAATGATCTCTCCGTTAAAGCGCACCTCATCGCCCGGATTGACCTTCGTTCCCAACTCCGAGACGATCTTGCCGTTTACGCTCACCACGCCGGCCGTGATCAGATCGTCGGCCTCACGGCGAGAGCAGATTCCCGAATTGGCAATAAAACGGTTCAAACGGATGGCACCGGTCTGTTTCGGAGCATCGAAGCGGGGATAATTCGTAGCATCATAATTGGGGTAGTTCTTTTTACGATCTCCATAACGGCCGCCCTCACGACGATCGCCGTAATTGTTGCGACGCTCCCCATAACGTCCCCGACGATTCTCTCCATACGAACGCTCCTCGCCACGATCATAACGCTCTTGACGATGCGCCCCTTTGCGGTTGCGATCATACCCGCGATCGGTCTCCCGACCGTTGTAACCTCTGCCGCCTTCACGACCCTCTTGGTCACGATCGGCATAATAGGCATACTCTTCGCGGGGATTCCGACGAGAACGACCCGAACGATCATCCCGACGATTATCGTTATACTCCTGATCCCGATCGTTATAGCGGCTGTTTTTGCGGAAAGACTGGCCGTTGCGACCCTCGCCATATCGACGCGGACGCTCCTCTTCACGATCCCAACGGTTGCCGTGCTCTTCGCCTTTGAGGCGGTTGTCCCGCGTAAAATTGGGGTTGAAGGAACGACGTTTGCCGCTCTCCTCACGGGAGCCTTTGCCAAAACGCGATTCCGTACCACTGTACTGATGACGCTCCTTGCGTTGATCTTTCATAAACTCGGAAGGGGTGTCATACTCTTGATTGCTGCTCGAATCGTCACGACGGGAGTAGCTTCTACGAAAAGATTGTTGATCCCGATTGGCATCGGAATAACGCTCTCTCTTCTCTTTGGGATCGAATGTTTTCATGGATAAAATTTGTCGATTGTTTTACTTGTGACCGGTTGAAAATGAGTAACGAACCTTTTGATCGATTGCATGCAAAAGAGCCGCCGAACTCTCACTTTGGTCGGTAAAAGTGCACAAATGTATCGCTATTTTTACAATTTGCCATACCTTTGAAAGTCTTTATACGGTTTTGGTCGGATAATTCGACCAAATAGGTGATTTTTCGGGCATTCCGTCCTGTACGGCCTGTTTGGCAGCAACCGGCAAGACCCTAAAAGATAGACAGACAACGTTCAACACAGCAATCATGAAATACGATTTTGATGAAAAGATCTCACGGGAAGGGACCAACTGTGAAAAGATGGATCTCCGTGAACAGATTTTCGGCCGGGCCGATGTGATTCCCATGTGGGTAGCCGATATGGATTTTGCAGCGCCACCCGCTGTGATAGAGGCCGTTCGCAAACGTGCCGAACACCCGATTCTGGGCTACTCCTACCGCAGTGACAGCTACTGGCAATCCATCATTGGCTGGGTCGATCGGCACAGCGGATGGAAAATCCAACGAGAATGGCTCGACTTTACCCCCGGTGTGGTATCGGGTATCGTTTATGCGATGCGGGCCTTTACTCAACCGGGAGACCGCATCGTGATCCAGCCCCCGGTCTATCATCCGTTTGCCAGACAGATCCGTCTGAACGATCGTGTCGTGGTGAATAACCCGCTGCGTGAGGTGAACGGACATTACGAGATCGATTTCGACGATCTGGATCAGAAATTGGCCGATGCCAAGGTGCTGTTGTTGTGCAACCCGCACAACCCGACAGGACGCGTATTCACCCGGGAGGAGTTGACCCGTATCGGCCAGCTGTGTGTCAAACACGATGTGCTGATCTTTGCGGATGAGATTCATGGCGATCTGGTCTATCAACCCCACCGCCATCTGCATATCGCCTCGCTGGACGACCAATTCGCATCGCGCACCCTCACCTTTATCGCACCGAGTAAGACCTTCAATCTGGCCGGGCTCTCCACGTCGGTATCGATCGTTCCCAACCCTGTCCTGAATCAACGGTTGCAAGCAGAGTATGCCAAGATGCATGCCGACCAGGGCAATATTTTTGGAGCGGTGGCCTTGGAGGCGGCCTACTCGCACGGCGACGAGTGGCTCGAACAGCTGTTACACTATCTGAAAGGGAATATCGATTACGTGTGCGACTTCTTGCAAAAGCGGATCCCCACCATCCATTGCGTACCACCTGAAGGAACCTACTTGATGTGGCTCGATTTCCGGCAATGGGACATGACGCATGAAGAGATCTATCGGTTCCTGATCGACAAAGCGGGCTGGGGCGTCAACGAAGGCTCAATGTTCGGAGAGGAGGGCCGCGGATGGATGCGGGTCAACATTGCCACGCAACGTGCGGTGCTCAAACAGGCCATGGAACAGCTCTACCAGGCTTGGTTGCAGCTGCCCAAAAAGGAATAATCCCCACAGCAGCAGTACCTATTATAATAAAAACGGCGAATCAGAATCCGATTTGCCGTTTTTATTTTTTGTCCATCTCTTACTTTTTATATAAGGTTATACAAGAGCAAAACCCGGTCATCCTCAATAAAATAGAGGCAACCAACCTTGAAAATGTTGGCTGCCTCTTATTAAATCTTTTCCGTACAAAGAGGATCGCACCTCTTTCTACTGCACACTTTTCTTGATATCCTTGATGCGTAATTGAGGAAAGACCTCACCTCGGTAATGGTTTTCCACTACGGTATAACATACGTCGATGCTTCGGCCCGAGCGGACATACTCGTAGAGTTTGGGCTGCTGGAAAGCGATAGCTGCGATCACTGTATTGGGCTTCTGTCCCTGAATCAGATCCATTTTCAGGTGTTCATGCTCGGCACCGACCAGACGGGCATCGCCACGATTGCTCACTCCACGGGTCATAAATACCGGAGCATTATTGCCGGGACCGAAAGGTTGGAACCGAGCCAATGTAGACCGGAAACGCGGTGTAATGTCACTAAACAGCAACTCTGAATCGATATCGACCTGTGGAATCAACATCTCGGGATCGATATGCTCCTCAACATAATCATTGAACCGTTTGGTAAACTCCTCCACATTCTCGGGCTTCATGGTCATACCGGCTGCATACATGTGTCCGCCGAAATTTTCGAGCAGGTCGGCGCACGACTCTACAGCCTGATACAGATCGAATCCCGGAACACTACGAGCCGAACCCGTAACAAATCCGTTGCTCATGGTCAACACTACAGTGGGACGGTAGTAGGTCTCGATCAAGCGGGAAGCCACAATTCCTACGATACCTTTCATCCATTTCGGATTGTAGATCACGGTACTCTTGAGCTCTTTCATGTGAGGATGATGCTCAATATAATCGTGTGCTTCTGACGTTACGCTACGATCGATATTTTTACGATCCTGATTACTGCGATCAATAAAAGCCCCATATTCACGAGCCATCTCATCGTCGCGGGCCACCATCAGCGATACAGCCGAATGGCCTCCCGATGGAGCAGCATTCTCATCCTCCGAATCGACCTCCATACGACCGGCTGCATTAATCCGCGGGCCGATCTTGAAGACGATATCATCAATAGTAATGGCATGTTTCTCCAGGCCACAAATTTTGATGATCGACTGAAGCCCCTTACCGGGCTTTTCATTGAGACGTTTGAGACCATAATAGGCCAGAATACGGTTTTCGCCCACCAACGGGACAATATCCGAGGCGATGCTGACCACCACCAAATCCAACAGGCACTCCACTTCAGAGAAGGGTAATCCTTTATAAAGGCAATACCCCTGCAACATCTTGAAACCGACTCCACAACCCGACAACTCCTTAAATGGATAGTTACATTCGGGCTGTTTGGGATCGAGTACCGCCACCGCATCGGGAATCTGCTCCCCGGGCAGATGGTGGTCACAGACGATCATATCGATTCCCAACTCCTTGGCGTAGGCCACCTTTTCAGTTGCCTTGATTCCGCAATCCAGCGTAATGATCAGCCCCACCCCTTTGCGCAGGGCATATTCGATCGCCTTACGCGACACACCATACCCTTCGGTATAACGATCCGGGATGTAGAACATCAGCTGCCGGTGCCCCAACTTGCGGAGAAACAGATAGACCAATGCGACTGCTGTCGTACCGTCCACATCATAGTCTCCATAGACCATGATGGTCTCTCCACGGGTGAGTGCCAGATCGATCCGTTCGACCGCCTTGCGCAGATCCTTCATCAGGAACGGATCATGCAGGTTTTCGAGCTTCGGATTGAAGAACCGATTCGCCTTCTCCTCTGTGTCTATGCCACGCTGAACAAGCAGGTTGGCAAGGACCGGAGGAATATCCAGCGCGGTGGCCAACCGAGTCACCGTAGCCGGGTCTCCCTGCTCCTTGAGAACCCATCTTTTTTCTGCTGACATAACTGTTTTATTTTATTTTAATTCGATTTTCAAAATCTTGCTGAAATGAGCTGCAAAACGCTCCTCAACCTCCTCAAGGGTCGGACGCAACCCGGTCTCCTTTTCAATGGAGGTGACCCCTTTGTCGGTAAATCCGCAGGGGTTGATGTGGGAAAAATAGCTCAAATCAGTGGTAACGTTCAGCGCGAAACCGTGCATCGTCACAAAGTGCGAAGCCTTCACGCCAATGGCGCAAATCTTGCGGGCACGGGGCGAGTGAGGATCAAGCCACACTCCGGTAGCCCCTTCGAGTCGATCGGCCGTAATCCCGTATTCGGCCACGGTACGAATAATACCCTCTTCGATCGACCATATATAATCTCGCAGGCTTACTCCGATATGCTCCAGATCGAGAATCGGATAGCCCACAAGCTGTCCCAGACCGTGGTAGGTAACATCCCCGCCCCGATCCGTATGAAAATAGGTGGCACCGATCTGCTTCAAAAACTGTTCGTTGACCAGCAGATTCGATTCGTGACCGCTTTTGCCTAACGTATAGACATGTGGATGCTCCACAAACAGCAGATACTGCTCTTCGGGGGCCCCTTCGCGTTTTTGACGCAGCAGCGCCTCGAAAAGTCGTTTCTGAATCTCCCACGCTTCGGAGTACTCCGTGCGGCCCAAATGTTTTATGCTAACGTACTCCATAAGCGCCATTATTGTTTAGTTAGAGTTTGTTCTGCTGAAGAACATTCTTCAGCGACAGGTGTTGAATGTGTTGCGGCATGCCGCTCGGGCTGGGAAGTTGCCCCCGCAGCGGTCTCACGACAACGCTGCATGGCCCGTTCGGCCATATACGACGAACGAACCATCGGTCCGCTTTCGACGTAGACAAACCCACGTCGCAGCGCCTCCTCTTTGTACCAGGCAAATTTTTCGGGGGTGACATACTCCGCCACCGGCAGATGTTTCAAAGTTGGACGCAGATATTGCCCAATCGTCAGAATCTTACATCCGCAAGCCAGCAGATCATCCATCGTGGCCAGTACCTCCTCTTCACTCTCACCCAATCCCAGCATCAGTCCGCTTTTGGCAGTTGCCCCGGAATCGGCAATATGTTTGAGGGTAGCCAGACTCACCCGGTAGCGAGCACGCGAACGTACCTGCGGCGTGAGTCGCTCAACGGTCTCAATATTGTGGCCCACGATATCGGGAGCCGACGCAAGAACCACGTCAATCAGCTCACTTTTGCCGTCAAAATCGGGGATCAGTACTTCGATGGTAGTATCTGGATTGGCTTCGCGTACGGCACGTACCGAAGCGGCCCAATGAGATGCACCTCCATCGGGCAGGTCATCCCTGTCCACAGAAGTGATAACACAATGCTTCAGTCCCATCAACGAGACCGAGCGGGCGAGCTGTTGCGGCTCGTCACAGTCTGGTGGTAACGGTTTACCGGTAGCTGTTGCACAGAACTTACACGAACGGGTACAAATATCCCCCAAGATCATGAAAGTAGCCGTACGACGACTCCAACACTCTGCCTGATTGGGGCAGCGGCCGCTACTACAAATCGTATGGAGCCCATGCTCCTCGACGATATGGGCGACCTGGCTAAATCCTTCGTTGTTATGGAGTCTGATTTTCAGCCAGTCAGGTTTTCTATGTTTCGTTACCTTTTCATGCAGTATGGGCATTTTAATTTTATTTACTTTCCAACTGGTACAAATGTAACGATTTTTTTCATATTGTTTTATCTAATTAGTTGAATCCGGAAGAAATCGGTTCGAAGAAAAATTATGACCTAATTTTCGGAATATTGTTGGATTTAAGTTATATTTAGCCTTGTGTAGCCGTGTTCTTGCATTCCAAGAAAGCATAGCCAATAAAAAGCCTTTTTTTGAATCGAATAACAAAATCAGGGCACAAACCCATGCACGCCACACCCGTCATACAGCACCAAACCCGCTAAGTAACAAAGCCACATCGAAAACGTTATATAACCGAAACTTAAACATATCTCTATGAAGCAAATTTTGAGAGGGATGCTGACTGTTTTACTCTGCACGACAGTCATAAGTCATACAACTTTAGCTTATGACAAAGGCGGAGCTTTCACTCCAAAATACGATGAAAGTCATTACTTAGCAGGCGCTGTACCGGTAGAAAATGGCAAGGTAATTTTCAGATATACCCTTCAGTTACCCGGTTTAACCCGTGCTCAAATTTATGACAAGGTTAAAGAGTGGTTGACCCGCTCTGCTCAGGAAGACCGCAATATCATCATTGAGCGTTCCGTCATCAAAGACGATCCGACAACTGGTGAAATCTATGTGCAAAACCAGGAGGAGTTGATCTTTGCGGAACGGGGGCTTTCGCTGGACAAGGCTGACTTCGCCTTTCTGCAACACTACACCTGCTCCGACGGAAAATGCGAGCTGGAGATCTCCCGTCTACGCTATGTCTATGAAAACGACAATAAAGTTCCGGAAGGGTGGATCACCGATGACTATGCATTGGACAAAAAGAAGACTAAAATTATTCCGGGAGTATTGCGTCCTCGCGTCAAAACAGTAGATCGTATGGAGGAGCTGTATACTGGCCTGAACAATTCGTTTATGGTCTCAATCGCCCAGGTGCAGCCGGCAGGTGTCCCGGTATCCGCAACTGTACCCTCTGCACCAGCTCCGGTTTCAACTGCAATCCCGGCCCCAGCTCCGGCAGTAACACCGACTACACAAACAGTCCCAGGAACGCCTGCTCCGAACAAACCGGTTGCCGAGACTCCAGCCCCCATGCCGGAGGATCTTCCTGCCGGAGCGCCCAATGCAACGGTTTCTCCCGCTCAAGAGACTTCCGTAGCCGAAACCCCGGCTCCAACTCCCGGACTCTTCCCGGGCTACACCCATTATGCGGCCGATCAAATTCCCGGCAATGTAATTCAGTTGCTGGAGGAGTGCGGCGTTTTGCTCACCATCGGCAACGATGCGACGCTCGACATGGCTGTGGCCGAATGGGGAGGACTGGGCGTACTGTTCGACAAGCCGGTAACCTACTGTTTCGTGACACCCGATACGCCTGCCGATCGAGCGCTCGCACAAAACGGATTTTACACCATCTCCTTCTTTGCCAACTCGTACAAAGAGGCTCTGAAACGTTGTGAAGCTCTTTCGGGCAGTGACACACTCCAGATAAAAGCGGCGGGCCTCACCCCCGTACTGACGCCAACCGCAACCCCCACGATGGAGGAGGCATCCATCGTCATCGAATGCCACAAGTTGCTCCAACAGCCGCTTACACACAACCAGATCACTGACGCTTCCGAAAGCCACAAATGGGTTGCCAAGCCGGTTCCAAGTCTCTACATCGGCGAGATTCTGAATGTATGGATCAAAAAATGATAGGCATCCGTTGTCACTCGGGTTTGTCTGCTGTGAACAACCGTTCGAGCAATTTGCACTGGTAACTGAGACACTTTTCAAATCAAAGCAGGCGGATCGATCTGACTCCTAACGCTGCCCCCATCAACGTGATAACACCCCTTCGAATCAAGATTCGGAGGGGTTTTTATTTATGGGGACCTGTCTCATTCAGGGAAAACCATCCAGGGAAAACGGTAGCGGCACTGACCCTGACCAATAACAAAATCACTCAATACCCATCTACCGATTACTCGGAACAACAAAACATTTTTACTGACACCACCAGTCAAGCCCACCGTCCATAGCTCTCAGTTGCTCAATCAGCCATCCGATACTTATACATCTATACATCCGCAACCGTTTGGGCACATACAGACCTCGCCAGCAATAATCTTGACACCGTCCCCTCAACCAATAGACCCTATCGAATCAAAACAGCAAAAAAAATTGATCACACCCCCATATTTTCATGGTTATATCCTCTAAAAATATACATATTTTATTATTAACCCCTCAAAAATAGAACATCGTTACATAAAAATACATATTTTTGCACCGTGAGCCTGTAAAAAACAGGGGCATCCAATTTAAAAACGCATTTTTTGCAGTCCAATCGATAATTTTAACGACCATGATCAAAAAACGCTGGATTTTCTTTTTTGTAGCCCTGCTGATTCTTTGCGGCTTAGGGCTGATGGATTCGGGAATCGGTGCCGGTGGATTCTGGGGCCTCGACCCGAAAGTCGATGCGGCCAATGTCGCCTGGATGATTACGGCAACCATCTTCGTACTGATGATGACCCCGGGCCTCTCCTTCTTCTATGGCGGTATGGTCCGCGCCAAAAACGTCATCTCGACTATGCTCCAAAGCTTTATTGCAATGGGCATAATCAGCGTACTGTGGGTATTCGTAGGCTTCAGCCTCGCCTTCGGTGACGACATCGGCCACCTGATCGGCAATCCGGCAACCTTTTTCATGTTCAAAGGCGTAGATGGCCACGTCAACGAGATGCTGGCCCCAACACTGCCTCTCGCCCTATACGCCCTCTTCCAGATGAAATTCGCCATCATCACCCCCTCGCTGATCACCGGTTCATTTGCCGAAAGAGTGCGCTTCTCCGCCTATATGGTCTTCATGATCCTCTTCTGTCTGTTCGTTTACTGCCCGCTGGCCCACTGGACCTGGCATCCGGACGGTTTCCTCAGACAGTTAGGAGTACTCGACTTTGCCGGCGGTATTGTCGTTCACGCCTCATCGGGTGTTGCCGCACTGGCCGGAGCCCTCTTCCTGGGACGCCGTTCCGAAATCCGTCATGAACCGGCTAACGTCCCCTTCGTTCTGTTGGGTGCAGCCATGCTGTGGTTAGGCTGGTTCGGATTCAACGCCGGCTCCTCGCTGGCAGCCGATTCGATCGCCGTACGCGCCTTCCTGAATACCAATACCGCCTCAGCTATGGCCATGATTACCTGGGTGGTATTCGACTGTCTGCGCGGCCGTAAACCCTCCGCTATGGGGGCCGCTATCGGTGCAGTGGTCGGTCTGGTCGCCATCACCCCATCGGCCGGTTACGTTTCGGTGGGCGAAAGTATCTTTATCGCCTTCATCACCACCATCATCTGCAACCTGGCCGTAACCTGGAAAAACAAAGCCTCGACCTTCGACGATGCTCTGGATGTCTTCCCAACGCACGGTGTCGGCGGTATCGTCGGAACCATCCTGACCGGTGTGTTTGTTTACGACGGAGGGAGCATGACCCATTGGGAGAGTTTTCTTGCACACGTTTTGGCTGTAGTAATTGTCTTCGTCTATACCTTCGTTGTCACCTATGCACTCTACTGGTTGACCAATAAGATGATCCCGATGCGGGTTTCCGTTGCCAGCGAACGGATCGGTCTGGATCAGAGCCAGCACGACGAACACTACGGCAACGAAGTGGCCACGGAACGTGAACTGGCTGAATATTCGGAATCGCACCATTGATTCGTCCATCGGAGGCGTCAGATCGCCTACGACAACATAGAGAATTGCCATGTGGGGATGAGTTCTAACGATCCATCCCCACTCTTTTGGAGATAAAGGAATTAAATTTTAATTTTGCACCGATAAATAGGGGTCCCGTAGCTCAGTTGGATAGAGCAACAGCCTTCTAAGCTGTGGGTCGAGCGTTCGAACCGCTCCGGGATCACTTCACGACAAGCGCCTAATTGTTAGGCGCTTGTCGTGTTTTATTGTCATACTCCCGGCTCTCTTCTTATTTTCACCAACCACATCCAGCCTCAACACAGCCCCAGCCTTAATCCCCAAACGCTGGGCAAACTTCGTGCTGCCCCCCCAAGAGTAAAACCTTTGCTGGCGCGGGATCGATACCCCGACTTTATCCGATCGGTTTCAACAGAAAAATAACCGAACTGCTAAGAGAGATTTGGCTCTCCAAGTAGATTCCATCGGCCAGTCTATTTTACACCCCAGAAACATTAAAACAGATTCTTAAATAAGCAAAATCGCGTTTTCAACAAAAAAGGCTATCTTTGCAGGTGAAAATCGGAGAGGGGGTTTAGTTATGCATCTCATTCTCCGAAGCAGAGTTGTCCGCTGTTGGCTGATCGAGACCACTTCCCCGGTGAGTGTACTGGAGACCTCGTAGAGATACAGGAAAAATCCTCATCCCAACGACCGAACCGGTCAACGTCTGGCAGACTACAAAACAAAACCGACAACTCAACCAACCCGACTCGAAAACATGATTCGCACATTGATCTTTATCGGTGCGGGCAGCTTCATCGGGGGCATCGCCCGCTACCTGCTTACCCGCTGGATACAGAACGGGACAACAAGTTCATTCCCGTTCGGAACGTTGGTGGTCAATCTGGTCGGATGTCTGTTGATCGGTCTGCTGTTGGGTCTTTTCGAACGGTTCGGTTGGTTCTGTGCACACCTGCGGGCTTTTCTCACCGTCGGGTTTTGTGGCGGATTCACCACCTTCTCCACCTTTGCCATGGAGAGTGCAGCCCTGATGCGTAACGGCTCTGCTATTCCGATGTTTCTCTATTTATGGTGTAGTGTCGGCGTAGGCATCGGTGCCGTTTGGTTGGGATCGGCCATCGCCCGAAATATCGGATAACTGGTACGGACATTTGTTAGTCAAACTAATCCAACATATTAACGCAAATACACAACGTTATGATCTACACACATGAAGTGCAGCAGATGTGCTGCGTGAAGAAGGGTGCCAACCACCCGTCAGCTCCGATTCCCGAAGAGGGGAAATGGGTGCGCTCAAAAGAGATCAAAGATATCTCAGGTCTGACGCACGGTGTGGGTTGGTGCGCTCCGCAACAGGGAGCTTGCAAACTGACCCTGAACGTTAAAGACGGTATTATCCAGGAGGCAATGGTTGAGACTTTGGGTTGCTCAGGTATGACCCACTCTGCAGCCATGGCATCGGAGATTCTGCCGGGCAAAACACTGCTCGAGGCACTGAACACCGACCTCGTATGCGACGCCATCAACACCGCAATGCGTGAACTCTTCCTGCAGATTGTTTACGGTCGTACACAGTCGGCCTTCTCAGAAGGTGGTCTGCCTATCGGAGCCTCTTTGGAGGATTTGGGTAAAGGTTTGCGCAGCCAGGTCGGCACCATGTTCGGAACGGTTGCCAAAGGTACCCGTTACCTCGAAATGGCTGAAGGCTACTGCACCCGCATGGCCCTCGACGAGAACGATGAGGTGATCGGCTATGAGTTCATCCACCTGGGCAAAATGATGGAGATGATCAAAAAGGGCATGGATGCCAACGAGGCTATTGCCAAAGCAAAAGGCACCTATGGCCGTTTCGCCGACGCAGTCAAATACATCGACCCGCGCAAAGAGTAACCGATTTCCCGAACTAAAAAAACGAAAGGATAATGGCTAGTTTATTTGAAAGCTACGAGCGCCGCATCAACCAGATCAATGCCGCGCTTGCAAAATATGGAATCAAGGACCTCGAAGAGGCAAAAGCTATCTGCGAGGCCAAGGGGATCGACCCCTACAAGATGTGCGAGGAGACGCAACCGATCTGCTTCGAGAATGCTAAATGGGCATACGTAACCGGCGCCGCTATCGCCATCAAAAAAGGTTGCAAAACGGCAGCTGAGGCAGCCGAGGCAATCGGTGAGGGTCTGCAGGCATTCTGCATCCCGGGATCAGTAGCAGATGATCGTAAAGTAGGTTTGGGTCACGGCAACCTGGCAGCTCGTCTGCTTCGTGAGGAGACCCAGTGCTTCGCCTTCCTGGCTGGTCACGAGTCATTCGCTGCCGCAGAAGGTGCAATCAAGATCGCTGAGATGGCCAACAAGGTGCGTAAAGCTCCGCTGCGTGTCATCCTGAACGGTCTGGGTAAAGATGCCGCCATGATCATTTCACGTATCAACGGCTTTACCTATGTACAGACTCAGTTCGATTATGCAACCGGTGAGTTGACCATCGTTAAGGAGACTCCTTACTCAAACGGCCTTCGTGCGAAAGTACGTTGCTACGGTGCGGACGATGTACGTGAGGGTGTTGCCATCATGCACAAAGAGAATGTCGATGTATCGATCACCGGTAACTCGACCAACCCAACCCGTTTCCAGCACCCGGTAGCAGGTACCTACAAGAAAGAGCGCCTGGAGCAGGGTAAAAAATACTTCTCTGTTGCTTCGGGTGGTGGTACCGGCCGTACCCTGCACCCCGATAACATGGCTGCAGGTCCTGCATCATACGGTATGACCGATACGATGGGTCGTATGCACTCGGACGCACAGTTCGCAGGTAGTTCGTCAGTACCGGCACACGTTGAGATGATGGGCTTCCTGGGTATGGGTAACAACCCGATGGTCGGTGCAACCGTTGCTATCGCAGTTGCCGTTGAAGAGGCTATGAAATAATCGACCTCTGTTCGACATAAACATTGCTTGGACAAATTGTTCAAGCTGAAAATACTCACTCGAAAAATCCCGCAGTTGATAACTGCGGGATTTTTTTGTCCATAAGGCCGCCACTTTCAACCATACTTGTTCAATCATCTTATTTTATCTTCTATATAAGAGAAATCGGCAATCTATTGTGTGTTATCGATATTTTTCCTTATATTTAAGGAACCACTTTGGCGCTGGTGGCGGAAAAACGCATCGTTCATTAGCCGTCAACCCAACGTCTATCTACCTAAACGACCGAAAACACCTAAAACTATAACCAAATGAAAACGTATCCAACCAACGAGATTAAAAACGTAGTCCTACTCGGCGCCTCCGGTTCGGGTAAGACGACCCTGGCCGAGGCGATGGCATTCGACGGCAAAGTGATCGAACGCCGAGGATCAGTCGAAACGGACAGTACCCTGTCCGATTTCACCGACATCGAACACATCTACAAACGTTCGATCTATTCCACACTGCTGTTTGCCGAATACAACGGATACAAACTCAATATTATCGACACTCCGGGTGCCGACGACTTCTGCGGCAGCCTCTTTTCGGCATTTAAGGTGGCCGATGTCGGGGTGATGCTGATCAATGCCCAGAACGGCTTTGAGGTGGGTACCGAAATTCAGGCCCGCTACGCCCGCGCACATGAAAAGCCGATTATCGCCGTCATCAACCAGCTCGACAGCGAAAAGGCCTCGTGGGAGAACTCGTTAGAGTCCCTTCGCACAGCATCACAAGTAACTCCGGTTATTGTGCAATATCCGGTCAATCCGGGACCCAATTTTGATGCATTCATCGACGTATTGTTGATGAAGATGTACAAGTTTAAAGGGGATACCGGTATCCGGGAAGAGCTGGAGATCCCGGCCGAAGAGATGGAACGGGCCACCGAACTGAACCGTATCCTGACCGAAGCCGCTGCCGAAAACGACGAAGCATTGATGGAGCTCTATTTTGAAAAAGGGGTGCTCACTCAGGATGAGTTGCGTTCGGGATTGAAACTGGGGTTGGCCAAACGTGACGTAATTCCGGTCTTCTGCGCCTCCGGTAAACGCGATATCGGCGCAAAACGTCTGATGGAGTTTATCATCAACGTGGCGCCCGGTCCGCTCAAGGCGCCCAACTTCCTCACCGTCGATGGCGAGGAGATCGAGCCCGACAGCAATGGTCCAACCGCCCTCTTTGTGTTCAAAAATATTGTAGAGCCCCATTTGGGCGAGGTGACCTATTTCCGTGTAATTTCGGGTAAAGTAACCGAAGGCATGGAGCTGGTCAACTCCAAAACCGGCAATAAAGAGAAGATTTCGCAGCTGTTTGCCGTAGCGGGAAAGAATCGTATCAAGGTCACAGAGATGATGGCCGGCGACATCGGTTGCACCGTTAAATTGAAAGGTACCCGCACCAATCAGACCCTTTCGACGCCGGGTTCGAATATCGAAATCGAACCGATCCGTTTCCCGGATCCGCGTTTCCGTGTTGCAGTGAAGGCGGTCAAGACCGGTGAGGATGAGAAGTTGGGCGAGCTGCTGAACCGAGCCAACTTCGAAGATCCGACCATTCTGGTTGAATACTCCAAAGAGCTCAAACAGACCATCTTGCAGGGACAAGGTGAACACCATCTCAATATTCTCAAATGGCAGTTGGCCAACCTCAACAAGATGGAGGTTGAGTATTTCCCGCCGAAGATTCCCTATCGCGAAACCATTACCAAGGTGGCAGCTGCCAACTATCGCCACAAGAAACAGTCGGGTGGTGCCGGACAGTTCGGTGAAGTGTGGTTGGTGATCGAACCCTACCAGGAGGGAATGCCCGAACCATCGAAGTACAAGATCGACGGCAAGGAGCTTCAGGTCAACATCAAGAGCAAAGAGGAGGTCAATCTCGACTGGGGTGGTAAATTGGTCTTTTACAGCGCCATTGTCGGTGGTGCGATCGATGCCCGTTTCCTTCCGGCAATTCTCAAAGGTATCATGGAGAAGATGGAGGAGGGTCCGTTGACCGGCTCTTATGCACGTGATATCCGCGTGGTGGTATATGACGGAAAGATGCACCCGGTAGATTCGAACGAGCTTTCGTTCAAGCTGGCAGGACGTAACGCCTTCAAAGAGGCCTTCCGCAAAGCTGGTCCGAAGATCATGGAGCCTATTTACAGTGTTGAGATTCTGGTTCCGTCGGACAAAATGGGTGATGTGATGAGTGATCTGCAGAACCGCCGTGCGATGATCGAAGGCATGAGCAGTGAGAAGGGATTTGAACGTCTTGTGGCTCGCGTACCGTTGGCTGAAATGTACCGCTACTCGACGACATTGAACTCCTTGACAAACGGACGTGCCACCTATTCGATGAAGTTCTCGTCCTACGAACAGGTTCCTTCCGAAGTCCAAGAGAAACTGCTGAAGGCTTATGCCGAAACAGATAAAGACGATTAAACCCCTTTAACTATACAAACTGATCAGCTTGATTGGTGTTGCCTCCTACGGCCGTACACCAATCAAGCTGTTTTATTATATACTTTTCCGGAAATAACACAGCCACAACAAATCGTTCAGGTCAAATCCAACCTCAAACAATCCATGCACGACGATCCATCTGCAAGACGCTTGGCATGAAGGTGTAGCAGACTGTGACCGCTCCTTCATTTTAGGCAGCACGTTTCAAATGTAGCCTCTACATATTTACTGAAACCCCGTTACGGACCAACAGAGACAACACCTTTCCAGCCCTGAGTATAAGCGTAGCAAAAGACCATAAGATTAGGCGCCAACTCACCATTATACCCCACGAAAGTTCCACCGCCTGAATCTCCAATTTAGAAAGCGCTGAATCAAACGCCTACCAATAGAAATAAAAAAGGCTGCACAACGTGCAACCTCATTAAGAATATGATTTCAAACAAAGCTTATCGGCAGCGATCCCTTCTCAGATAAATCTTCCGCCACTCCAACGTTTGTATAAATAGCCAACTGACGCTTCACTCAGCCACTACGGTCTCAGCTTCATGTCAGGCCGCAAGGTGCAACAGCATGGACATAAGCAAACGCCAGATCAGCTTCCAGTCCGCAACAGCGAGATAGATCAACAGTTATCGAGTCGTCTGATTTTGGCGCCGAGAGCGTTGAGTCGGCCGTCGATATTTTGGTAGCCTCGATCGATCTGTTCAACATTCTGAATAATCGAACGCCCCTCAGCGGACATCGCCGCAATCAATAGAGCCACACCGGCCCGAATATCAGGGGAGGTCATGCGTGTTGCCCGCAACCGAACTTTGCGATCATGGCCGATCACCGTAGCCCGATGTGGGTCACACAGGATAATCTGAGCCCCCATATCGATCAACTTATCGACAAAGAAGAGGCGACTTTCGAACATCTTTTGATGGATCAGCACCGCCCCTTTGGCCTGAGTCGCCACCACCAAAAAGACCGACAACAGATCAGGCGTCAATCCCGGCCATGTCGCATCGGCAATGGTCATGATGGACCCATCGATAAAACTTTCAATCTCGTAATGCTCCTGGCGCGGAATATAGATATCATCGCCCCGCTGCTCAAACCGGATACCCATACGGGCAAACTGCGCCGGGATAATACCCAGATTGTCAAAAGAGACATTCTTGATCGTAATTTCGCTGCTGGTCATCGCTGCCATACCGATAAAGCTACCCACTTCGATCATATCTGGCAACAGGGTATGTTCTGTACCATGCAGCTCTTTCACCCCCTCGATGGTCAGCAAATTGGAGGCAATCCCCGAAATCCGGGCCCCCATACGATTCAACATCCGGCAAAGCTGCTGGACATAGGGTTCGCAAGCAGCGTTGTAGATTGTGGTAGTACCTTCGGCCATCACAGCAGCCATAATAATATTGGCCGTTCCGGTCACCGAAGCCTCATCGAGCAGCATGTAACATCCGCGCAACGGACGCCCCTCGACACTATAAAAATTGGTTCCGGTATCGAAATTAAATTTGGCCCCCAACTTTTGGAACCCGATAAAGTGCGTATCCAAACGGCGGCGTCCAATCTTATCACCGCCCGGTTTGGGGATATACCCTTCGCCGAAACGGGCCAACAGCGGACCGATAATCATCACCGAACCGCGCAGACGGGCAGCACGTGAACGGTAATCGTCACTTTGCAGATAGTCGAAATCGATATCGCGTGCTTCAAACGTATAGGTATCTTCACTGGGGTGGGTGACCACTACGCCCATCTTCTGCAGCAGCTCGATCAACTGCAACACATCGACAATTGCCGGCACGTTATGCACCGTGACCCGTTCAGGAGTCAACAGCGTCGCACATAGAATTTCAAGGGCTTCATTTTTGGCGCCTTGCGGAGTGATCTCTCCCTGGAGGACGGCACCACCTTCAACTTCAAATACAGCCATAATTCAATACAGGTCCACTATATTATAAAGGGTTACCATTTCAAAGTTATCAATTCTCGTCCAATTATCAATACCCAACACCCTGAATTAGGAAGTCTCATCTTCTCCGAGTGTCCCCCTTTTCAACCCCCATCTCACAAATAGGCGACAGCGATTAAATAACCCTATCTACAACTGTCTTGGTTTCTTGCATGCAATATAACAACGGCTGACAAGCGAAATCATAAAATGATCATCTTTAACTCAATTCTCCCCAATGCCGATCTCAAAACGAACTTTTATAATGCGGGCTCTGTATCCATCAACAATTCACCGAAAATATTCATTAATTTCTCCACGCACATCCATCTTGTTTATTTTGTATATTAAGAAACTATAATTTTATTTTTTAGTAAAATATAATAATAAACTCAACTGGAATAATAGGGCTGCTCATATCCGATACGCACGTAATCAAAGCTCATACAAGGCGCATACAAGGGAGGGCAAGGTCAGTATCACTGTTCCTTGCCCTCCTGTTCCTATTCTACTAATTCAATAAGGCGACACTATAAATCTTTCGCAGATCTGTTTGCATGCATCGCCGCCGCCCCCTGTTGATTCAATAGGTTATCATATAATTTTAGGTTAGTATGAACAATAAGGATTCGAAATAGAAAGAGTATCCCATATCGGATCAGATAGCAGCCGTTGCATACAATTCAACATCATGCAACGTAATAGACTGTTCGCTTAATATGATCAGACGTTCCACCACATTGCGCAGTTCACGAACATTGCCCGGCCAATCCATTCCACATAATTCAGACACCGCTTCCGGCGCAATCGGCTTCGGAGCAATACCATATTCCGCACAAATCTGATGTATAAAATAGTCGATTAACTCTGGAATATCCTCTGCACGCTCTTTGAGAGTCGGCACTCGAAGCACAATGACACTCAAACGATGATACAGATCTTCCCGAAAATTGCCTTTTGCAATCTCTTGCCGCAAATCTTTATTGGTTGCAGCAATTACCCTGACATCGACCTCGATCTCCTTATCACTGCCGACACGGCAGATTTGGTGCTCCTGCAACGCACGCAGAACTTTGGCTTGAGCCGCCAAACTCATATCTCCAATCTCATCCAGAAACAACGTACCCCCATCAGCCTGTTCAAATTTACCCTTACGCTGACGGATTGCCGAGGTAAATGCCCCTTTCTCATGACCAAAAAGTTCACTTTCAATCAATTCCGATGGAATTGCCGCACAATTCACCTCCACAAAAGGCGCTGCAGCCCGTCGGCTTTGTGCATGAAGGGCATGAGCAACCAACTCTTTGCCCGTACCATTCGCACCAAGAATAAGCACCCGCGCATCCGACATCGATACTTTGTCAATCAAATTCTTCACCCGTAGCATCCCTTTAGAGGATCCGATCATCATATCATGATGGACATGGCCATGCTGTCTCGGCACCAACCTGGTAGAGTCGGTGTTTACATCTGTAGAAAGATTCTCATGACACTGCGTATTAGGACTATCTTCTGAGCCGACAATCGGAGTGATCAGATCTTTGTCCCCTTTGGCACCGCAAGCTCGATGCGCAGCATGTTCGTGTTCCTGATCGACATTTGTTTTATGAGCATCCGATACAGATGTGGCACGGTTTTGGCTCCGCAACTGAAGAGAGTTCCGGATTGATTTCAACAATTTATTGAGATCGATCGGCTTCTCGATATAGTCGTACGCTCCGCGACGAATGCAGTCAACCGCAACATCAAGTCCTTTGTTCTTCGAGAGCATAATGACCGGCAAACCGAGATATGCGCTATGAACAGTTGTCAACAGGTCAAAGGCATCCTTGTCCGGTAATGACATGTCACACAGCATCACATCGAAAATAGTCCGTTGAAGTTTGCCCATGGCCTCAGAGCGAGATTGCGCCGTATCGACTACATACCCTTCATATTCCAATCGTTCTTTTAAAGTACTACGCATGACGCGTTCCGCGTCAACCACCAATACATTTGTCATTGCAACAGAAATAAAATATTTGATACAGATTGTATAGCTTACGCTTCCAAACTCATCGTAGCAATTTGGGCAATTAAAAAAATTGCCATATATTTGTCGGTGGAGTGTAGAAGTAAAAATGGCTTCAACTCTAAGATACGGATAAATTTCCGTTATTCGCCAATCAAGGTCGGTCTATTCCATTCTGACACACCGACTTCGGCTTTAACCCTAATCGACATACGAAATCGCCCTTCTGGAGTATCAGAAGAACTTTTCAGAACGTTGGTTGCCTGTAGCAAACCATCATGGGCATACAATCTGCAACAAACAGCGGACTCTATTTCCCTTATGGACAAGAACTATAACTTTGAACGCAAGAAGCTAATGCTTCCCGAATATGGGCGTCATATTCACCAGATGGTGGATTATCTCTGCACGATCGAAGATCGAGCATTACGTAACGAACAGGCCCAAGTAGTGGTCGAGGTAATGGGCAACATCAACCCTGTACTGCGTGATGCGACCGATTTCAAACACAAGCTGTGGGACCACCTGCTGATTATGTCGGATTTCAAACTGGATGTGGATTCGCCCTATCCGATGCCGGATCGCCACGCCGTTCAGCCCAAACCTGACAAGCTCGAATACCCCAGTAAAAAGATCACCTATCGGCATTACGGCAAAAATATCGAACACATGCTGGCCGGTCTGAAGGATATTCCCGATGAGCAAGCGCGTCGGACCATTGCCATCAACATTGCCAAATACATGCGGGCAAAAGCCTACGAATACAACCAGGAATATCTTCCCAACGATATCATTCTGAATGACATACACAAAATGTCTCACGGTGTTGTAACATTGACCGAAGAGGAGATCAATTCGGCCCGAAATGATTACAAACAAGCTCAAATCAACAACCGCACACGTAAGAATTATCTCGCCGCCAACCGCACCGGAAACAAAAATAACGGCAAACTCAACAAGCAGGGGAACAAGCGCTGGCAAAACCGTACGCAATACAAATAAGAGACGGTAGCAATTCAATCTATTTTGTTAATTTTGCGGAATAAGTGACTATTCACCGAACTATTCCGGTTTTTAAGAGATGTCAGACTACCGCAACATATCGATCCGCAACAAACGGGCAACATACGATTTCGAGATTCTCGACACCTACATTGCAGGTATCGTTTTGACCGGCACCGAGATCAAATCGTTACGGTTGGGTAAAGCTTCGTTGACGGACTGCTACTGCTATTTCAACAACGGAGAATTGTTTGTCCGCGGCATGAACATTGCCGAGTATCATTGGGGCACCTACAACAACCACATGCCCAAACGGGATCGCAAACTGCTGCTCACTCGCAAAGAGTTGCTCAAATTGCAACGCTCCTTACAGGACAAGGGGTTGAGCATTGTCGGTCTCAAGCTCTTTATCAACGAAAAGGGGTTGGCTAAGCTCCAGATCGGTTTGGGCCGAGGGCGCAAGAGCTACGACAAACGGGAATACATCAAGGAGCGTGATGCCCGCAAAGAGATCTCCCAAGTTTTCCGCAAATAATCCGGCACGATGAACCGCACTCTCCTCCATCTAACCAAAGGCTTCCTCTACATCATGTTGGTGGGGCTCTTCGCAACGGCCGGGTTGTGGCGTTGCGCTCGGGTCACCATGCCTCAGGGTGGGCCCAAAGATTCGCTGCCGCCGATTGTTGTGACGATGACCCCTGCCTACGGAACCATCGATTTCAAGTCGAAACGGGTTTACATTGAATTCAACGAGTACGTCCAGCTTAAAGATCAACAAAAGGAGTTTTACACTTCTCCCTTCATGAAGAAGACCCCGACGATCTCGCTGCGGGGCCGGGGCATCCAGGTCGACATTCGGGACACGCTGCTCCCGGATCAGACCTATTCGCTCAACTTTGGGCAGAGTGTCGCCGACAACAACGAAGGAAACCCATACACTGGCCTGCGTTATGTCTTTTCGACCGGCAAAGAGATCGATTCGCTGATGATGTCGGGCTACACGGTCGATGCTGAAACCAACGATACGGTAGGG
>UQYM01000028.1 GCA_900545315.1 uncultured Alistipes sp. | reverse complement strand
TCTTCCTGCTGGTAGAGGTGATCACCCGCCGCAAACCGAGCGACAAATTTATGGAACGGGCTACAACCGTCGGCTTTATCATCCTGATCGCGCTGCTGCTCTTTGCCAACGGCAACGACATCTACCGATTCTTTATTAAATGATAAGTTTACTGCGGGACGGATTTAACTCCTGTATCCCGGTAAAATTGCAGACTCATATACTTAAAATAAATTATGCGCAGTTTCGGAAGTGACAACCATTCGGGAATTCATCCGCAGATTTTGGAGGCCATAGCTGCCGCCAATGTGGATCACGATTTTGCCTATGGCGACGATGCCATTACGGCACGTGCCAAAGAGGCTTTGCAACAACTTTTCAAGAACGATGCCGATCAAGGTCCCGACGTCTATTTCGTGTTTAACGGAACAGGTGCCAACCTGCTTTCGATCAAGACGCTGACACGCAGCTACAATGCGGTGATCTGCGCCGACACTGCCCACATTCACGTTGACGAATGCGGAGCCCCCGAAGCCCTCACCGGTTGCACCCTGCTGACCGTTCCAACGCCGGATGGTAAACTAACCCCGGAATTGGTCAGTCACCATCTGCATGGTTTCGGGTTCCAACACCACGCCCAGCCCAAACTGATCTCCATTTCGGAACCGACCGAACTGGGGACCCTCTATACCCCCGATGAGATCCGTGCACTGGCCGAACTGGCTCATCGTCGCAACATGTATCTGCATGTGGATGGAGCGCGCCTGGCCAATGCCCTGGTTGCTTTGGGGACGACACCGCGAAAGCTGATCACCGAAACCGGCGTGGACGTGCTCTCGTTCGGCGGCACCAAAAATGGTATGATGATCGGCGAGGCGGTCCTCTTTTTCCGCCCGGAGCTCTCACAAAACGCCATGTACGAACGCAAACAGCTGACCCAATTGGCGTCCAAGATGCGGTTTATTGCTGCACAGTTCGAAGCCTACCTACGGGATGATCTATGGCTCAAACTGGCAGCCCACTCCAACGCAATGGCCGCCTACATGGCCTCGCAGATTGAGCAGATTCCCGAAGTCAAACTCTCTTGTCATCCTCAGGCCAACGGGCTGTTTGCGGTTATGCCCCGACCCGCTATTGAGGAGTTACGCAAAGAGTATTTCTTCTACGATTGGGACGAGGAGCGCAACGAGGTACGTTGGATGTGCTCGTTCGACACCACGCGCGAAGATATTGACCAATTTATTGCAGCATTGAAACGCATCCTACGCCATGGCTAAAATCAAACGGGCATTTTTTTGTCGCAACTGCGGCTACGAAAGCGCAAAATGGGTTGGGAAGTGTCCCTCGTGTGGCGAGTGGAACACCTTTGTTGAAGAGACCTTTACCAAAGAGCCTCAGCAACCTGTTTTTGCACCGACCGGCCAACGCAACGTCCCACAACGGGTACGGGAGATTCAGCGGCAGGAATATACCCGCATTGATCTGGCCAATGGCGAAATGAACCGTGTACTAGGTGGAGGGCTGGTTCGCGGATCAATGATTTTGTTGGGAGGAGAGCCTGGTATCGGCAAATCGACGCTTTCGCTCCAGATCGCGCTGAAATCAGGCGGGATGAAGACGCTCTACGTCTCAGGAGAGGAGTCTCCGCACCAGATTAAGATGCGCGCCGAACGGCTCGGTATCGATAACGACAACTGCTATATATACAGCGAAACCAACCTCGAAAACATTTTACGACAGGCCGGAGAGTTGGCGCCGGATCTGATGATCGTCGATTCGATCCAGACCATCTATTCCGACACGATCGACTCGTCGCCAGGCAGCGTCTCACAAATTCGGGAGTGCGCCGCTCTGCTGATGAAGTATGCCAAACAGACCGACACGTCGGTCATCATCATCGGCCACATCACCAAAGATGGCATCATTGCCGGCCCCAAGATTCTCGAACACATTGTCGATGTAGTGTTACAGTTCGAGGGGGACAACAACAATATCTACCGCATTCTGCGCAGTATCAAGAACCGTTTTGGCGCCACGTTCGAGATCGGTGTATTCGAGATGCGCGGGGAGGGGTTGATCGAGGTGACCAATCCGTCGGAGATCTTGCTTTCCCATTACGATGAACCACTGAGTGGCATTGCCGTAGGGGCTGCTGTGGATGGAGCCCGATCCTATCTGATCGAGACCCAGGCCCTGGTCAGTACAGCCGCTTACGGAACGCCGCAACGATCGGCAACCGGATTCGATTCCCGCCGTTTGAATATGCTTTTAGCGGTGTTGGAGCGTCGAGTAGGACTGAAGATGTACACCAAAGATGTCTTCCTGAACTTTGCCGGAGGGTTCAAAATCAACGATACGGGGCTCGACATGAGTATTGTTGCTGCGATCCTCTCCTCCTATTTCGACCGGCCGCTCGACCGGGAGACCTGCTGTGCAGGAGAGATCGGCCTATCTGGAGAGATTCGTCCTGCACCTCGTAGCGAACAGCGCATCAGCGAAGCCTCTCGTTTGGGGTTCAAACGGATTATCGTATCGGGTTATCTCCGTAAAAGCCTGCCCAAACCACCCAAGGGGATCGAAATCATCTACATCAACAAGATCGAGGAGCTGGCACGTACGCTGTTCAACCACGCAGCTGAATAGTGCTGGATAGAACGCCCACACTCTCCCAGGCCCGCGACCAGCCAGCCATGGCCCCCAAGGGCATCCTCAATGTCATGTGCTCCCACACTTCGGGCCCCATTGCAGTGCTTAAAAAGCGACCACATTACCCCGATTGAGAAAAGCGCCATGCAGTTCTCAAATCACGGTTCCTCCATCCTTGATCTATCCCCAAGGGCCCGAATATCGGTTCCAATCGCACAGTCAGGCCACCCCTTATCGTAACGCACGATCAGCTTCAACATAGCAATTAGGAGGAGCCTTATACGAACAATAACAAACAATAAAAGCTCAACAATAGACACAAAAAAACGGGCGCTCTCCCTTTCGGGAAAGCGTCCGTCACTTTTATCGGAATTGTTCCTATCGGGTATGGACTACATCATGCCGCCCATACCGCCCATGCCCTGCGGCATTGCAGGAGCAGGATTCTCCTCTTTCTTCTCAACCAATACACACTCAGTAGTCAGGAACATGGCTGCGATAGAAGCAGCGTTCTCCAAAGCTACACGAGCAACCTTAGTCGGGTCGATAATACCGGCCTGGAACATATCTTCATAAGTCTCGGTACGTGCGTTGTAACCGTAAGCATCTTTACCAGCTTTCACGTTGGCTACGACTACAGAACCTTCACCACCAGCGTTGGCTACAATCTGACGCAACGGCTCCTCAATGGCACGTTTAACAATCTGGATACCGGTAGTCTCATCCTCGTTATCGCCTTTCATCGCCTCCAAAGCGGCAACGGCACGGATGTAAGCTACTCCACCACCCGGAACGATACCCTCTTCAACAGCGGCACGGGTTGCGGCCAATGCATCGTCTACACGGTCTTTCTTCTCTTTCATCTCAACCTCGCTGGCTGCACCGACATACAGAACGGCAACACCACCGGCCAATTTAGCCAAACGCTCTGCCAATTTCTCTTTATCGTAGTCAGAGGTAGATTTCTCCATCTGTTTACGGATCTGTGCCACACGAGCTGCAATGTTCTCTTTGTTACCCAGACCGTTAACGATCGTAGTGTTCTCTTTGTTGATGATCACCTTCTCGGCGCTACCCAGCATGTCGAGCGTTGCCTGATCCAGACGGATACCACGCTCCTCTGAGATTACGGTACCACCGGTCAGGATGGCGATATCTTCCAACATCTCTTTACGACGGTCACCGAAGCCCGGAGCCTTAACAGCAGCGATCTTCAGAGCACCACGCAGTTTGTTGACAACCAATGCAGCCAAAGCCTCGCCATCAACATCCTCTGCGATAACCAACAGTGCACGACCGTTCTGAGCAGCAGGCTCCAAAATGCCCATCAACTCCTTCATCGTAGAAACCTTCTTGTCGGTAACCAAGATCAGCGGTTTCTCCAAAACGGCCTCCATCTTCTCAGCGTCGGTCGTGAAGTAAGGAGAGATGTAACCACGATCGAACTGCATACCCTCAACAACATCTACATGCGTATCGGTACCTTTGGCCTCCTCAACGGTGATCACACCCTCTTTGTTGACCTTACTCATCGCCTCAGCGATCAGTTTACCGATGTTGTGGTCGTTGTTGGCAGAGATAGTAGCCACTTGCTCGATCTTGCTGATGTCACCACCAACCTCCTGGCTCTGTTTGCGCAGGTTCTCGACAACAGCTGCAACAGCTTTGTCAATACCGCGTTTCAGATCCATCGGATTTGCACCGGCCGTTACGTTCTTAACACCAACACCTACGATAGCCTGAGCCAATACAGTCGCAGTGGTGGTACCGTCACCGGCATCGTCAGCGGTTTTCGAAGCCACCTCTTTAACCATCTGAGCACCCATGTTGGCAACAGGGTTCTCCAACTCGATCTCTTTAGCAACGGTTACACCATCTTTGGTAACATGGGGTGCACCGAATTTCTTGTCAATAACCACATTGCGACCTTTCGGGCCGAGGGTTACTTTCACTGCATTGGCCAGCGCATCAACACCTTCCTTGAGCTGTTCGCGGGCCTCAACGTTATATAAAATCTCTTTTGCCATGGTTTTTCAGAATTTAGGGTTGGAACAGATTAGATAATAGCGAGGATATCGCCCTGTTTCATGATCAGCAGATCCTTGCCTTCAATGGTGATTTCGGTACCGGCATACTTGCCATAAAGAACCTGATCGCCCACCTTAACCTCCATTTTTACATCCGAGGTACCGGGACCAACTGCGATTACTTTACCTGCAAGAGGTTTCTCTTTTGCAGTGTCAGGAATGTAGAGTCCACCAGCTGTCTTCTCTTCTGCAGGATTTGGTTCGATCAGAACCCGATCTGCTAATGGTTTTACTGTCATTGTTCTATTTTTTTAAGGTTGTTCGAATACGGATCCGCAACTGCGCGGATGCCCGGATCTAATGATCCGAATGCAGACACTACCTTATCACAATATGTGCCAAACCTATTTTGACAGATTGGGATTGCTGAAATGGCTGAACGAATACGAAAAAATGGCAGGTTCAGCCATTCTCACTGCCACTCCCTGCCACTTTGTCATTTTTATTGTTTTGGATTAAATTGCTCGGACTACCTCGACGAGTATTACAGGCCATCCCTTCACAACGCTATTCCTCACAAATAGCCCCCTATCAAGATGCATACTCCTTATGAGTACAATACGGTTGTTGATCTGAGCTTAGATATCCGCTACCATTTTCACCAGTATGTCGTTAGCGATCCTTATGTTTTTTTGTTTTGGGGCTGGAGAGCTGTGGATCGGCACCCTCTTTGCCGCCCCATCTCTGCTGTTCCTGCTGAGCAAAAAACTCCGCAAAATCGTTTTGCCAATCCTCACCCTTCTTCTTTTTGGAAGGGAGGGATTTACGCTCCGACTGCCTCTCCGAAGCATCTGACAGACGCGATTCAGCCCGACGTGAGAATTGGTCCTCTCCGGACCGCTCATCATGTTGCGAGCGTCTGCCCACACTGTGCGATCTTTGCGCCGGAGCAACCGCCCGTCGCTTTTCCCGACCGCCTCTCTTGACCGCCTCTTTAGTGTGGGCACGGCGCGATCCAGAAGAACGCCCCTGGCCCTCCTGCCCATTCTGAGCAATTTCGGCAATGGGTCGTCCTCCCTTATGAATACTGTTCAGCCGACGGATGGCCTCTTTAGCCTCCTCAAAAGGCACGGTGGCAAATGAAAAGCTATCCAGCACCCGAACGTCGTCAATCTGGCTATCGGTCAAGCCACACTCCCGTTTGAGCAGCCGCAACAACTTGCGCACATCGTAACCGTCAAACTTACCGACCGCAATAAACAGACGGGCAGTTCCACGACGATCGACATGAATCGAACGAATCTCCGGATAGTTGCTCTCCTCCAGCTCATTTTTAAAGGCTAAACGCAACAGAGAAGCCATCGCCACCTCAGGAGATTGATTCTGCAACAATTCGGCAGCCATCGGCATGTATTCGGTATAGTTTTCATTCTCGATGATCTCGGCCAGCTCATCTTTGATGCGGTTTTTCTTGATCTCCACCACATGCTGTGCCGTGGGAATCGGCACCTTTTTAATATCAACCTTAATCTCTCGCTGCATCATCATAAACTGACGATATTCGGAGCTCGAAATAAAGGTAATTGCCGTACCGGTATTCCCGGCACGACCTGTACGACCAATTCGATGCACATACGATTCGGAATCCTGCGGCAACGAATAGTTGATCACGTGCGTCAGGTTGTTGACATCAATTCCACGTGCGGCCACATCGGTAGCCACCAGAATGGTCACCTGCTTGTCCTTGAATTTTTTCAGGATCTTTTCCCGTTGTGCCTGCGAAACATCGCCGTGCAGCCCTTCGGCCGCATAACCGCGTTGCGTCAGACGGGTCACCAGCTCGTCCACGGCCACCTTCGTACGGCAGAAGACAATTCCGTAAAAGTCAGCCTCCACATCGATAATTCGGGTCAAGGCATCGAATTTATCGCTGTCGCGCACCTCGAAATAGATCTGGTCGGTCAGATCGGTCGTCATCTCTTTGCTCGGCACCTTCAACACCTCGACCTCCTTCATGTACTGCTTGGACAACGCCACAATACGGGTCGGCATGGTAGCCGAAAAGAGCAGAATGCGACGATAATCATTCGATTCAGCGAGAATCGCCTCCACATCCTCAATAAAGCCCATATTCAGCATCTCGTCCGCCTCATCGAGGATCAGATATTGCAGCTCTTTGAGATCCAGCGTTCCGCGACGCAGGTGGTCGAGAATACGCCCGGGAGTTCCCACCACAATATCGACCCCTTTTTTCAGACGCCTCAACTGCTCGGAGATCGATGCACCGCCATAAATGGCCATAATACACAACCGGCTGTATTGATTGAAAGAGATCAACTCTTCGGTCACCTGAAGGGCGAGTTCACGGGTCGGCACCAGGATCAGTCCCTGAACCGTGCCTTTTTTAGGTGTAAGTCGCTCCAGCAACGGGAGACCGAATGCGGCTGTCTTACCCGTTCCGGTTTGTGCCTGGGCAATCAGGTCGTTACGTCGCTTCTCATCCAAGAGGACCGGAATGGTCAGCTTTTGGATCGGGGAGGGGGTCTCAAAACCTTTCGCCTGGATGGCCGGAAGCACCTTCTCGTCCAATCCCAAAGCGGCAAATTCATCCAGTTGTGTCATATCGCAATTTCGGTTATTCATCCATAGGCCAGAGGTAGCCTGGCAACAATTAAACAGCAAAATGAGGCTCCTGATCTCGTTGTTTCTGCTTTCCGGAGCCAACTGCGCCAATAGAATCCTGTCAAATCAAATCAGCACAATTCCTACGTATTCCCGTGGCACATCTCCGCTCACAGATCGATTAATCTGCAGGGATTCTTGATCACTGGGGGCAGCTACAATCCTTGTCTGAGCCAAACACGTGGCAACAGGTTGTTTTGCTGTTAACAAACGTCATTAAACAAAAAAAAGAGTCTCACAAAAGCGAGACTCTTTTACAATCGAGGGTGGAAGATGGGCCTCGAACCCACGACCTACGGAACCACAATCCGTCGCTCTAACCAACTGAGCTACATCCACCATCTCTGTCCCTTCATTGGAAACAGCGTGCAAATGTAACACTCTTTTCGATTATTACCAAATTTTCGCCCGATTTCGCCACAAAAAAGATTTTTATTGAGTCAGCGTAGAAGTTCATCATCGGATCCAGGCCGAACAAATCATCCTGTATTACATCCACCCCTTCTCGAATCGAAGCCCCATGGCGCAAAAAGGACAACCCTAAAAAAAGACATTTAGGGGAAAAGCCATTGACCTTAACGTGGGCGTGAAGGGCAGAAAATCCGCATCATGTATAAGCTCCGCGTAATCCCGTGGGACATCGCCGCCCAATCCAATAAAAAAACGGACGGTGTGTAACCGTCCGTTTTTTTTATGCGAATCTGCTTGATTTAACGCATTTCGGGATAGGTGATCTTGTCCATATCGCCATAGTCGAGGTTTTCGCCTGCCATACCCCAGATGAACATGTAGTTGCTGGTACCGGCAGCTGCGTGAATTGACCACTCGGGAGACATGATTGCCTGCTCGGGAGCCATCCAAACCAGACGCTCCTGCTGCGGCTCACCCATCAGGTGGCAGATCATGTTGCCCTCAGGAATATTGAAATAGAAGTATGCCTCGATACGGCGGCTGTGTACATGAGGCGGCATGGTGTTCCATACGCTGCCCGGTTTCAGTTCGGTCAAGCCCATCTGCAACTGGCAAGGTCCCTCTTTGAGCACATTCTTGACGATCAACTGATTGATGACACGGTCGTTGCTCTCTTCGAGTTTACCGGCAGGGAATGAATTGGCTTTCAGTGAGCCCTTGATACCGTCGATCGTTACCAGCTGAGTTGCGTATGCCTTGTGAGCGGTAGCCGAGTTGATGTAGAATTTGGCCGGTTTCGAAGCATCTTTGCTCTTGAAGGTCACCTTCTCGTTCCCACGACCTACATACAGTGCATCCCGGAAACGGAGCGTGTACTCCTTACCATCGACCGTTACGATACCGTCACCACCGACATTGATCACACCCAATTCACGAGCATAGAGGAAATAGGGAGCTTTTAACGGATCAATCGTCTCGAGCACCAACTCTTTGTTTACCGGCATGGCACCACCGAAGATGAAACGATCATACATCGAATAGGTCACGTTGATCTCATCGGGGACCATCACCTTCTCCATCAGGAAGCTGCTGCGCAGACGTTCCGTATCGTAGGTTTTCACATCCTGCGGGTTGCAGGCAGTCTGAATCTTGTAGTTGACCTGGGCCGAAGCCGACAGAGCGGCCACACCGGCAATCAGCATAAAAAATACTCTTTTCATATGGTTCTTTCTAATTGTTTGTATTGCGTTTGGGATTAACTTCCTTATTTCGCATCGGTTTCACTCTTCTCCTCGATCTCACCTGCAGCCTCCTGTTCGTGCTGACGACTCTGTTTGAGGATGGCTTTGCGGTTAAGCAACATCAGTCCCAGGGTACCCAGCACCAAAACAATCGGGCCGATGATCTTAATGGATACGGTCAGGTGGTAGATAATCCAGGTGAAGGGGCTTGAAGCGAAGTCAATGGCTGCGGCATCGTTAAATCCGTCCGGAATGCGTACGGCTGCATCCTGCGTCATTTCGTAAACATCACGGGCAGCCAACGAGAATACCGGCGCCAGATTTGTTACGATATAAACACCTGCCACCAACAGGATCAATCCGATCACAAACGTTTTGAAAACATTACCTTTGGTAATCGGCAGAATCAGGGGGAAGATGTAGAACATACCGGCCAACGATGCCAGCGGCAAGAATTCGTTACCGGGCAGAATAACCGCCAACAGAATGATCACCGGGATCAGCAACAGTGACACCACCAATGTGGCAGGGTGACCGATCACCAACGCCGGACTCATACCGATATTCAGACCGGCACTCTTCTTGAACTTGCGAGCGATCATCGATTTGGTTGCATCCGAGATCGGCAGCAGACCTTCGATAAACAGACCGGTAATACGCGGGATCAGCTCCATTACGGCACCCATCTGCACACCCAACATCAGCACTTTCGGCAGGTCATAGCGGGCCAACGCACCGATACAGCAGCCGATCACGACACCGAGGAAGAGCGGTTCACCCATCAGACCGAACTTCTTTTTCATTCCTTCGGAGTCGATATTGATCTTGTTCACGCCGGGGATCTTGTCGAGACCTTTATTGATGGCCCAGGCAAACGGCACGAAACCGGCACAGAAGGGTTGTGGAATCGAGATTCCGTCCATCTTCTCGTAGAACTTCTGGAAATGGGGTGCTGTAAAATCGGCGATAATCAACGTAATGATGTAGCAGATGATCGCAGCGAAGAATCCCCACAAGAGGCTGTCCGTTGCGAAATAGGCCAACGCACCGATAAAGGCGAAATGCCAGTAATTCCACAGGTCGATATTGACGGTTTTGGTGGTTTTGGTCACCAACATCAGGATATTAATTCCCAAGCAGATCGGGATAATAAATGCACCTACTGAGGTGTTGTAGGCGATACTGGCCGCAGCCGGCCAACCCATGTCGAAGACTTTGAGTTGCAACCCGTAGATATCGACCACGCCATTCAGAGCAGGGCCCAGTGCACTGGTCAGCAGCGCCGTCACGATCGAGAGGCCGACGAAACCGACGCCGACGAGCAGACCGCTTTTGAGGGCCTTACCGAACTTGATGCCGATACAAACGCCCAACACCGTAAAGATGATAGGCATCATCACAGGTGCACCCAGTCCTACGATATAACCGAATACTTCTTTCATATGTTTTGTTGAAAAGGTTTACATGAACTTTCTCCGACAGGGGACCGACGGCCCGGAGCGGAATTACTTGCGGTATTTGGCGATATAGCCCAGTGCCTCACGGCATTTATCGGTGATTGCGCTCCAGTTTTTAGCTGCTATCACATCCGACGGGAAGAGTTTCGATCCCATACCTACGCAGGTCACGCCGGCCTTCATCCAAGCCGACAGGTTCTCTTCAGTCGGTTCTACCGCACCGGTTACCATCAGCATCGACCAAGGCATCGGAGCCAGCATGTTCTTCACGAACGACGGACCACCCACGTTACCGGCCGGGAAGATTTTGCAGAGATCGCAACCTGCCTCCTGTGCGAAGCCCACCTCTGAGACTGAACCGCAACCGGGAGTGTAGGGAATCGAACGACGGTTGCAAACTTTTGCTACGTCAGGGTTGAAGAGCGGTCCAACAATAAAGTTGGCACCCAACTGAATATAGAGCGATGCCGTTCCTGCGTCAACGACTGAACCGGCACCCAGAATCATCTCCGGGCACTCTTTGGCTGCAAACTTGATCAATTCGCAGAACACTTCGTGAGCCAGGTCGCCACGGTTGGTGAATTCGAAAGCACGCACGCCACCTTCGTAGCACGCTTTAAGCACATTTTTCGAAATTTCGACATCCTTATTGTAGAATACAGGAACCATACCTGTCGAGGCGATTGTCGAGAGCACCTCAATTTTGGAAAACTTTGCCATTTTATTGATTGTCGTTTATCAATTCAACTATTCATTGTTCACATGAACCGACACCTCTCAGCTCGCTGCATGGGAGGTACCAGCCCCCTAAACCCGTTTTGAGAGCGTCATCTCTGCAGCGCCATCTCTACTCTGTCATTCGACGAACTCAACCTCGTCTGCCAAACCGCTCCGACCACAAGAGAGCCCTCATAATCAGCTCCTCAGATTGCAGGTTTCGAGCGCTTGCAGATGACCGTCGCCCCTTGACGAGATTAGCGTGATACACGTCCTGAACCGTCACCCTTCATCAGGTTCTCCACCTCGGGAACGGTTACCATGTTGAAGTCTCCGTAGATGGTATGTTTGAGACACGATGCCGCTACGGCGAAATTCAATGCCTTCTGATCATCGCCCGTGTAGGTCAACAGACCGTAGATCAGACCGCCCATGAAGGAGTCACCGCCACCGACACGGTCCACAATGTGGGTGATGTCATAAGAGGGTGATTCGAAGAGCTGTTTGCCATCCCACAGCACACCAGCCCAGGTGTTGTGGTTTGCGTTGATTGAACCACGCAGGGTGATGATCACCTTCTTGGCGCGCGGGAAACGTTTCATCAGCTGTTTGCAGACCGATTCGAACTCTGCAGCCTTAACTTTACCGCCGGTAGCGGTTACATCGAAGCCTTCGGGTTTGATTCCGAATACCTTTTCGGCATCCTCCTCGTTACCGAGGATCACATCGCAACCCTCAACCAGCGCCGGCATCACCTCTACAGCGGTTTTACCATATTTCCAAAGGTTTTTACGGAAATTGAGGTCGGTCGATACGGTAACGCCCATCTTATTGGCCGTTTTGATCGCCTCGAGGCAGGCATCGGCTGCGCCCTGACTCAGGGCCGGAGTAATACCGGTCCAGTGGAACCAATCGGCACCGGCCAGCACCTCTTCCCAGTTGATCATACCGGGTTGAATCTCGGCGATAGCGGAGTGAGCACGGTCATACACCACTTTGCTCGGACGGGCCACTGCACCTGTCTCCAGGAAATAGATACCCAGACGGTCCCCGCCGTAAATCACGTGGGAGGTTCCCACACCATATTTATGCAGCTCTTTGAGGCAGCTCTCTGCAATATCGTTCTTCGGCATACGAGTAACAAACTCGGGTTTGAGACCGTAGTTGGCCAGTGAAACGGCTACATTGGCCTCACCGCCACCGAATGTAGCGGTAAACTCTTTGGCCTGGCAAAAACGCAGATAGTCCGGTGTTGCCAAACGCAACATAATCTCTCCGAAGGTTACAACTTTTTTCATTGTTTGTTTACGTTGTTTGATTGACTTATCTAAGTAAATTACATACAGTTCTACTTGCCCTCATCTATCGGGAAACGGGGCATTTGCATAAGCTCGTCCCCTCTTTCGTGACCGATCGGCATCCACAAATGCACACCCATCGGCCATCTTTACCCATAAATCGGCAATCAAAAATACAATTTTTTTTGATTTATACCTATTTAAAAAACTCTACCAAGCTATTTTCCCCTGTACAGATACGTTAACCCGAACGGAATTGTCCAGAATTTTCAAGTATTTAATTCCGACACCTCACAGTGACCAACGCCACACCTCCTGAAGGTCTCATGAAGCTGAATAAGGTAACACGCAACGTCAGGAGTCTGGTTGATCAAGAGATCAACATGTTAATCAGCTTGATTTGCCACCTGTTCCCCACCTTTCTTGCCAAAAATGTATTGCTCCAAGTCTTGTAGTCATATGTGATCACAAATACCTCTTTGGCCGCTTCAGCCCGTTTGCAATCTGAGAAGGCAAAACGTTGAATTCCCGGGGACTCATAGTAACAGCTGGCGCAAAACTCTTCCCTGGAGAGGATCGTAGTGCGTACATATTTAGGTTGAATGGCTTGTATGGCCGGATCGTCGGTAATGATTAATACCGAGTAGGTAGAATCCGTTGCACAATAGTGGCTTCCTCGATGACTGTTGGGAATGGTGATCCATCCTTGAGGATTGGTGGCGGCATCCTCTTGGCTGCAAAAAGCTATCCGGGTGGTCAAATGAGCTGGTGCAGTTTCATTATTGACCAAAAATTCATAAAGCGCTGTCAACTCCTCAGGTGGGAGATTGTGACGAGGATTCAGATCTATAGGATCAGCTATCCCATCCCGATCGGTATCCTTGCGATAGGGATTTGTATGGAGGTGACACTCCAGGATATCGGTCCATCCATCCCCGTCCGAATCTCGAGTAATTCGATCTAAATCAAATTGGACCACAACCCCATCTTTGATCATCCGTGAGCTGGGTTTCAAAGGGAAAGGAAGCGTCAGGGGACCTGTCTGCTGCATCAATGCCGCTTCGATTTGCAACGTATGGCCATCCACAAACAGTGGCAACTGAGAGTACCATTTGGGACAGATCGGTTGGTTTTCATACAATCCTGTAAAGTAATGTTGCCAATGTTTGCCACCATCTCTGGAGAGTGCGATCCACACCTCCGACTCAGCAGAGAGCGACAATTTATTGGCCTTATATAGAAAAGCCTCCAGTGGATATTGCGTCCCATGCTTAATGATGCGCTCACGACTGATGCCGGCCAGTGTATCACGTTTGACTTCCGACCAAGGATCGTCAACACCCGCAAGCCTCAGTTCATGAATTCTTCGTAACATGGTGTCTGTATATGGCGTCCTCCAAATGACAGAATCCATATAGGGAGCATAATATCTCATCGAATCGATCCGGCAGCCATCCGCTTGAAAGGCAAGAATCTTCTCGATCGATGGAAAGGGATAACGATCATCCCAATTGGATGGTGCAGTTTCGGGGCTTTCAGTGTCTGCTTTTGTCCCCGAATTTACCTGCTTCGCAGAGAGCTCAATAACGCAACAGAGCAGGCCGAACAACAATAAAAGCAATCTCATGGCTAACCGTTTTTTTATTCAACAATCGATTATCGGTATGGTCTCAGGTAAAAACTGATATCGGATCAATAGTTTGCACAAAATATAGCGCAACGGGTAATTTTCTTTCTATAGTTTCCTGTCAGCGAATGTTGGTAAGTATGCCTGCTTATTCGAGGGAATGTAAACACCCCTACAAAATAGATAAAACCGGTCAGATTTACAAATTCCTGACACTGAGTCAATCGCTGCTAAACGACATCCGGATAAATCCAGGGTTATACAAAGAAGATTTACTGACGTACAGGAGGATGGGATTAGATACAGGTATTTCAACATCCTCCCTGCGGGCATTCCCTTACAGTGAGAAATGTTATGGTTTAATTCAAATTGGTTTCCCCGATTATTTTGGCGAACTTTGCCCGCTCTTTAATAAATATCATGATACGTAGATCCCAATTTACAGCGGCCGAAGTGGCCATGCCGGTTCTGGTAGGCTTGAGCATCTCTCACTGCCTCAATGACCTGTTGCAGGCAATTCTGGCCGCATCATACCCACTCTTGAAAGACAACCTGGCACTAACCTTCGGGCAAATCGGCCTCATTACCTTAGTTTACCAGTTGGCGGCTTCAGTCTTTCAACCGGTGGCCGGTCTCTTTTTCGATAAACACCCCTTTGCATGGTCATTGCCTGCCGGTATGACATTTACTTTGGTAGGAATGGTGCTGTTGGCTTTTGCTCCTAATCTCCATTGGGTACTGTTCGCCGTCTTTATGATCGGAGTAGGATCCTCAATCCTCCACCCTGAGGCTTCTCGAATTACATCTCTGGCCTCTGGCGGGAAACGGGGCTTCGCTCAATCGGTGTTCCAGGTAGGCGGAAACCTGGGTGGGTCATTCGGACCGTTATTGGTAGCCCTGTTGGTTGCCTCCTATGGACGAGAAAATATCGCCTATTTCGCCTTGGTCGCCATCGCGACCATTCTGGTGATGATCCCGGTATGTCGTTGGTATAAAGCGTTCTTGAGACGGGCCAAATGGCACCCCGCTGAGGCGGGAATACACCATCCGATGCCGTTGTCGCAAGGGTGGACCCTCTTTGCCATCGTCATCCTGATGATCCTGATCTTCTCGAAATATATCTACATGACCAGTCTGACCAGTTATTACACCTTTTACCTGATCCATAAATTCGGCGTCAGCGTGCAGATGTCACAAGTGTTTCTTTTTGTGTTCCTCTTTGCCACAGCAGCTGGAACACTGATCGGAGGCCCGGTCGGGGATCGTATCGGTCGCAAATATGTGATTTGGATCTCTATTCTCGGTACAGCTCCGTTCAGTCTGTTGATGCCATACGCATCATTAGGCTGGACCGTCGTGTTGAGCTTCTGCGTCGGCTTTATGCTCTCTTCGGCCTTCCCCTCAATCTTACTCTATGCCCAAGAGCTGCTACCCAATAAATTGGGACTCATTTCGGGACTCTTCTTCGGCTTTGCTTTCGGCGTAGCCGGTATCGCATCGGCTGTATTGGGAAATCTGGCAGACCACTTCGGCATTGATGCAGTTTATCAAGTATGTGCCTATATGCCATTGCTTGGACTGGTCACCTGGTTTCTCCCTGATCTGAAAAAGAGATAGTTTTTGCAACGGTTATCGATTCTCGCAGCCTGAGAATTTTGCAGAAAGCGTTACAGAATCAGAGCAAATCTTGTAGCCTGCGGGGCTAAATATACACCCAAAAATAGCAGCGGGATCCGTACGATTGACGGCTCCCGCTGCTGTGCAATACCATTCAATGATTAGTCGGCTACTCTCCCTTGGGAAGATGCAGAGGCCGCATCTCTTATATATCCGGTCAGGACAAACAGCTCTCTAAATCAACTGAAGATTATGGACGATGACAGGCTTAACGCTTTACGCCTTGGCCTCATCCGGATCTTTACCCGGTTTGGGAACGATCTCGTTTACTCCACCGGGATAAGGGCCGAATTCATAATTCTCCAACGAGAGATCCAAATCCGAAGCCATGATCTCATCCCAAGTAACACTCTTACCGGTGTAGGCAGCCATACGGCCCATAATAGCCATCAGCACCGACTGCACATGAGTTTCAACGTCATTAATCGGTTCGCCGTTGCGAATGGCCGTCACTAAACGGATATGCTCCTGAACATAGGGATTTTTAACGGCCCAGGTCTGATCGGGATCGTCCGGTTTGGGAGCAGGATATTGCCAAGCCACCGAACCGTCCGGATTGTAGATCGTGTCGAAACAGTTGGTCGAACCTTTCGTCCCGTAAACCATGACATACAGTTCGTTGTCGCAACCGTCGATCTGGCGAGAGGCGCAATTGGTTCGCATGCCGTTGTCGTAGATGTATTGGATGCTGAAAAAGTCGTACACATCTCCCGTTACCCGACGTTGACGGCCACCGTAACCGATGGCCCGCAAGGGTTTACGGTCCCCCAAGAACCACGACATCATATCTATTTCATGGATGAACTGCTCGGTGAGCAGATCTCCGGAGATACAGCAGAAGTTGGGCCAGTTCCGCATAACATACTCCATGTCGCTCCAACCCGGCTGGCGATCTTTGTGCCACAAGGTACCTCCATTGCGAATCACTTGAGCCGAGACAATATCACCGATTGCCCCATCCGCTACACGACGGAAGGTTTCGACACAGTCCCGCTGTGAACGCCGAATAGTCCCGCTGATCACCGAAAGTCCTTTTTGTTCGGCCAATTTTGCGCTGCGCAGGATCGAACGTGCCCCCACCGGATCAATAGCACAGGGCTTTTCGAGGAACACATGTTTTCCCTTTTCAACGGCATAGGCGAATTCACGGGCACGGAAAACAGGCGGTGTACAGAGCAAAACCACATCCACATCGGAATCGATCACCTTTTTGTAGGCATCGAATCCCAAGAAACAGTTTTCATCCGGGACCTCGATATCGTATTCTTTCAGGGTTTTGCGGCATTGCGCCATCTTGTCTGGGAAAATATCGGCCAGCATGGTGACGGTGAGTCCATTTCCGGCATCGCGGAAATTGACCGCAGCTCCCGTTCCACGGCCCCCGCAACCGATCAAACCGGCCTTGAGCGGACGACCATCCGGTGCCTGAGGCAACATCTCCGGAATCAAGGCATCGGGGTAGAGTTTTGTATCCTTTGATGACGAGCTGCAACCGGTTACCAAAAGTGAGGGGGCAACCATAGCCCCCAATGCTCCAACGGCCGAACTCTTCAGAAAATCACGACGAGTCAGGGTTAACGTGCTATTTTTCTTATTCATAATAGGTTTAGGTTTGTAACAAAGATAAGCGATCACCTGAAGTTTTCAAAAGCACTTTTACTATTTTTGGGAGGTTAATCAACATTCGTTTTAAGGGAGAGGAAGAGGAAAAACATGAGACTGATTGGGTTCGAGCCGGTAGTGGATAGTCTCTGCCGGGTGTTGGTCCTGGGGACGATGCCGGGCGTCATGTCTTTACAGAAACAACAATATTACGGAAATCCCCGTAATGCCTTTTGGCCGATTGTTGCAGCACTGGCCGGCGTGTCTTTGCCGGAGGAGTACGATGCGCGAAAAGTAATGCTGCTCCAGACGGGTATTGCTTTATGGGACGTCTGCCAGAGTTGTGTGCGCGAGGGGAGTCTCGACAGCCATATTCTTGAGGAAAGACCAAATCAGATTATCGATCTGCTGGCAGCCACCCCTTCTATTCGTGCCGTTGCTTTCAATGGGCAACCAGCCTATCGGCTGTTCAAACGTCATATCGAAAAAGAGCTGACACAGTGGACACTCCAGTACCAACGTCCCGCCTACCCGCTGTTGCATCTACCCTCCACCAGTCCAGCCTACGCCTCCATGTCGTTTGCACAAAAATTGGAACGATGGATGCAGCTGAAGGAGTATTTGTAAAAATCGGAATTATCTGCCCCACACATTCCGCTCCGGAGCGACCGTACAGAGACACAGGTCACCACCCACGCTTCCGAACATCAATATCCCGTACACAAAAAAGGAATTGACAATTAGGTGACAAAAATTCTGTTCGCTATAAACAGGCGCAATGTGCCCTTCGCTTCGACGTTGTTAGCTGTTAAACGTCAAGATTCCAGAACTTCTTCACTGTTATCCGGTTGTAATACTGTTGACCTGCATCGCGAGAGATTTTCAGCAAATCAACCTAAATTAGAAAGCGGCTACCACCTCCAGCGTGAATTTGTCATGCAGCAGTTTGTTGGTGGGGAAATCGTCCGGCTGGTTGCCAATAAAATATTTTTCATAGTTGAGGCGCAATTCGGAGTGAATCAACTTTTTACCGAATCCGAAGTTGACACCCACCGTAATACGATTGGCATCTACCGTCTCACGCATGGAGTCTAGGGTGTTCAAGTAATCCATGTTGTTGCCGATATCCCAGCGCAACATCGGCGCGATATAATTCAAAACAAATCGATGGGGCATCTCAAAGCGGTAATAACTGTGCACCAATGCCGCTGTCATCACCGTATTCAATTTGTCCTGCTCGATAGTCGTCTGCAAGTAACGGCGGGCATACTCTCCCTCGATAAAGAACCCACCACGTACGTAATGCAATTCGGCTCCGACCATGTTCAGTTTTTGATTGAGGTAATCTTCTACCTGAGTCCCATTACGATCAATAACAAATTTATGCCGCGGAGCTGAGCCGTTATAATAACTGACTGCAGCACGAAATGCGTCCACTGTGCCCACCTCGATACGTCCGATCAGATTGACGGTTTTATTCCATGATGGGTTGTTGATTCCTGAACCGTTGAAAATGCCAAAGTAAAGCTTGAGCGGCATCGGCAGCCCCTTTTTGAATTGGTAAGTCGTCATCAAACCCAAATCACGAGATCCTAACGTATTGACATAATTGACGATGTTCTTTTCGGATAACTCGCTGCCGTAATAACTGGTCAGGTGTTTGGCCAAGAAAGATCGGTTGGCAAAAATATTGGTGTTGGGACCACGGTCCAACTCGGTACTGAAGTGGTATTGCTGCTGGCCCAATCGAATGTCAAGACCCCCGGTACGGTATCCAACATAGGAGTCGAGAATGTTCAATTTTCCCTCGTTGTTGAAGTCGACCTGAATGCGGTAAAACATGTTTGGGCTGACATTACCCGACACCCCGAATCGTGTGTTGCGCACATTGAAACGGTACTCGCCATCATAAAGACTCACCTCCATTTTGGCTTTAACAGCACCGTCAACCTTCGGGACATATGTGACCTCCTTTTTAACATCGACCTCGTCATCTTCGTCATCTTTCTCCTCGTTGTCCGTTGGGTTCAGCTCCTGTATGGTCGTCTTAGAAACGGATTCAGTATGAAACGGGGTGTTGGACCGAGATTCTTCCCGAGAGCCGTCCTTCGTTATTTTCGTGATCACATCTTCCTCTTCGTGCTCACGAACGTTTATTGCTGCCGATTTTTCCTTAGAGGCATCCTCGTTGTCTTCCTTCTCGTCATCCTCATCGTCGCGATCTTGATCTCGTTCCGTCTGTTTTTTCGATTCAGTTTTTTTAGTGTGCGTTTCGTGGGGAACACGCTTTTTCTGAAGCGTTGAATCCTGTTCCGTCGTTTGAAGAGGTGGGGCAACACTGCGCCATATCATCACCGTTGAGTCTTCACGTTGAACGGAAGAGTGTTGGAGATATCGAGATGTAGAGTCCTTTTGTATGGGTTCCTCTTCTGATCGGGCAGCAGCAACTGTTGTTTTGGAGCTGGCAATCCCTGAGGTACGATGGGAACGATTGCCCCAAAGCGTGATCCCGTGCGGTGCTTCAGGATGTAACGTCGGATTTTCGTTTTGAGCCACAGCAGGTGCGGCAAAGAGAATGTATAACAATCCACTTGTCAGCAGAGTCGGCAGAATTCGTTTCATTCCGATTGTGATTTCCATGATTTCTTGTCAAAGGTAGAGCTTAATTTTCAAAATGTTGTTAAGGAAGTGTTAATCATTTCTTCGTTCAGATCCGAAGCAATCTTGCTGTTATTGAGACATTATTGATTAACATGATCTATTATTTGTTAGTAAAATATAAATTCATATATTTGTAATGAATATATAAGCATCATCAATTCTGACATCATGATTCCGAAAGCTACACTTGCTAAAATCGTGCTAAAACAGCGTAAAAGTTTGGAAGAACGTAACAGTGGGCAACTTCGGCAGATATTATCGTCAATGCCCTATTTGACCGATCGGGCGTTGCTAATTGGCGGAGTGCGGGGTAGCGGTCGCAGTACACTATTGCTGCAAATGCTCGAAAACGACTATCCACAAGCCTGGTATACCGACTTCTCAGATGCACGATTAGCCGGATTCGATGCAGGAGATTTTGTCAAGCTGTCGGCCTTGATTACGGAGTCAGGCAAAGGCATCTTACTGTTCGACAAGCTGGATCAAGCCCAAGGATGGGTGCCGTTTGTAGCAGAAAAGTTGGCTGAAGGGATCAAGGTTGTTGCAACCGTATCACTCGACACGCTGTTGGCTGTGCAACGTGGACAACAAGCCATTGTTGCAGGGGAGTGGTTGACCGATGATCCATTACAGGTCTCACAATATATTTTACGGCGTGTCGGGCTATTTAGTTATCCTGAATTTCTTGAAGCCACCCATAAGCGTGGGGGAGAGGAGGCCGTGCAAGAGTATTTGACACGCGGAGCCTTCCCAGAATGTTGCAAACCGGGCCGTACCGCCTCCCTCCTATCCCTGTATGACTTGATTGTCAACCGGGATGTATTGATTGCCAAAGGGGTACGAGATCGGGTTACACTGACGCGGATTGCGCTCTACTTATTGACGGCGACCGGCACTGGAATAACTGCCAATGCCATTCGCAATCAACTGAAGGTGAAAGCGGTCAGTACGGTTACGGAGCACATGGAGCATCTGGAACGCGCCGGGTTGGTTTCATTCGTACCGATTTTGGGGACCACTCCGGGTCGTCAGGCCGTGAACCCACGGCGAGTTTATGCAGTTGATACAGCAATGGCTGCGGCCTTGTCTCTAGAAGAGTTATCCCGTGAAGCGCTGTTTGCCACGTTAATCTATAACCATTTGGCACGTAAATACGATTCGATCTGCTACACATCGGAGCAGGGTGGATGTGATTTTGTAACCACTGGTGAGGGCGTTTTACCTTTGTGCGTACAATCCTGCTGGGATGCGGAAGATCCCGATTTGTTGCAAAATAAGATCGAAGGATTGACTGCAGCGATGGCCCAGACCGGCATACAGCGTGGAGTGATCGTCACGTTAGGACACACGGAAAGAATCTCATTGGCGGAAGGTGAGATTGAGATTGTCGAAGCCGATGCATTTCTCAGCGAATAAGATGCATGCAAAAAGCCACCTATATGCCTCTCTATGCAGGAAGGGCTCATGTTTAAAATTTTATCCCCGCAATCTTGTTTGAATTAGCAAAAGCTGAGCACTAAATCTACACACCGACGTGGAATAAATCTTGAAGATTACCCACAAAGACTATTTCGAGTGACAATAAGGGAACTGCTTGACACTATTGAACCGCTGTCTTTACAGAATCAGGTTGAACAGGTACCCAGAAAGAATAATAAATAACGTCACGGCGCCGAAAAAGATGCCGATTAAGCGCCAGGTCATTACCTTTTTGAGCATGGTTGCTTCGGGAAGTGACAATCCGACGACACCCATCATAAAAGCGATGGCCGTTCCAAGTGGAATCCCTTTTGCAACAAAAACCTGAATCACCGGAACGATTCCTGCCGCATTCGCATACATCGGCACAGCGCATATAACAGCCAAAGGAACAGCGAACCAATTCTCCTGCGACATATACCGTTCAAAGAAACCTTCCGGGACATAGCCGTGCATAGCCGCACCAACACCTATACCGATTAGCACATAGATAATGACACCTTTGACAATTTTCCATGCATCATGTAAAATGGTCGGTAATCTTTTCAGGAAAGGTGTTTGTGCACCATCCCACTCCGCGGACTGTTCTACGGAATTGGACTGTAATTGTTGTACCCATGGCGATAAATAGCGTTCTAACCTGAATCGCCCGAGAATCCATCCGCCGATTGTACCGAGAAGGATCCCACTCGCAACATAGATCACCGTTGCTCGTGCGCCGAAAGAGCCCAAAAACATTGCTACAGCAACCTCATTCACCAGTGGAGAGGTAATCAAAAACGCGAATGTAACACCCAATGGAATGCCCCCTTTCACAAACCCGATAAAGAGAGGAATCGACGAACAGGAGCAGAATGGAGTAATAGCCCCGAACAACGAAGCGAAAAGGTATTGAAATCCGTATAATTTGCGTGTTGTAAGGTAATGTCGCAATCGATCTATCGGGAAATAGGCATTGACAACGCCCATCACCGCACTGATACAGAACAGCAGGATAATGATCTTAATACTATCGTAGAAAAAGAAATTGACGGCGCTGCCCAAATGCGTAGCAGCATCCAATCCAAGCAGATCGTAAACAAGCCAATCGGCAAATTTTTGAATCATAACTGTGATGCAATATTGTCGTTATAATACTCAAACAGCGTTCGGTGTATCTCATCCCGAATCTTACGAAATTCATTCAATACATACTCCGGTGTACCCGTAGCATCAGAAGGATCATCAAACCCAATGTGTATTCGATCTCCAACACATCCTGTAAAGGTTGGACAACTCTCATTGGCTCCGCCACAGACCGTTATCACATAGTCCCACCTCTCCCCGAGATATTCGGTTATAGGGTGGGGAGTATGACTGCTGATATCTATGCCGATTTCCGACATTACAGCAATGGCACGTGGATTCACTCGTTCTGCCGGAGCAGTTCCGGCAGAGAAGACCTGCAGTCTTGGATCGAATGACTGCACAAAGCCATGTGCCATCTGACTGCGGCAACTATTGCCCGTACATAAGATCAGGATTTTCATCTCAACCGAAATAAATGATACCGTAGAAAATTCCAATCGCTATAAAAAGGAGAGCTACAATACGAGTCAGCCAACGTTGAATGCTCTGTATTCGATTATAGAATTTTCCCACTCCAGCAACACTATAGGCCAACAGCCAAGCGACAATGACTACGGGCAATCCGGTGGCAAACGCAAACACTGCAGGCAAAAGATAGCCTCCCGTTTCAACCGCCGACATCGGAATCAGCATCCCGAAATAGAATATGCCGCTGGTAGGACAAAAGGCCAGCGCGAACAGCATCCCTAAAAGGAGTGCACCCCATCCACCGTGTCGGGTGATTCGCTCTCCGTTTCCTGAAAATCCGAATTTCGGCAGGTTAATCCGAAAACCGAAAAGCATGAAAAGTCCAACCAATACCAGCAACGGAGCAAGCAGCTATTCACCCCATTTCCCCAGCGCTTTTTCAATAGGGAACAGGCTTGTTCCTTGACGCAAAACTGCGATCAGAATTATGCCAAGTAGCGAATAGGCTACAATACGCCCCAACGTATAAAGCAACCCGTTACGAAAAACCTGTCGTTTATTGGCAATATCCTTAGACAAATAACCGATAGCCGCAATGTTGGTTGCCAATGGGCAAGGACTGATGGCAGTCAACAAACCCAACAAAAAAGCCGTAACTACTGGTACTGACGAGTTGTCAAGCAGATTTTGCAGATATTCCATCGTTTATTCGGCAAGCATTTTTTCGATGTGAGCCTTCAGTTCCGCCTTAAATTTCTCAGGATTCGTACGAGCATTGGCAAACGCAAAACGCGTCAGATCGGTTACGCTCTCCTTGCCATCCTTGTAGCGATTAACAAGAAGCGCAGACCAAGTAATTTCATACTGATCAGCCAACTCCTCATTTTCGGCAATATCCACCACACGAAGCACCAATGAGCTGTCAGCCAATTGGGCCGGAAATTCCGATTCTACCACCTCACGTGTTAACTGCTCAATGGCAATACAGGTCGGACAACGCTTTTTCGCATGAAAAGATAAAACCTCAACACCGTTTTGCCGTACTTGCGGCTTGTCACTCTCGTTTGACGACGCTTGCCCACAGGCCATAAATACAGCTGAAAGCAACAGAATTAACCCTCTTTTCATAATCTATTTCATGAGCAATTCTTTCACCTCCGCAAGCGACAACTTACGGCCTTTGGATACGACCTTGTCGTCCACAACCAACGCGGGCAGTTGCATCACATTGTAGGACATTATTTTCATGATGTCCTCCTCTTTCACGACGGTTGCATTCAACGCCAACTCTTCGACAGCCTGTTTCGTTGTTTCATAGAGTGCCTTACATCCGGCACATCCAGTTCCTAATACTTTGATCTCCATAAATGTTATTATTTAAAAGTGTATGTAATTCGTCGAACTACGAACATTGTATATAAAAAAAAGAGTGTTATTCACAACAAGACTTTTTCTCGACGCAATCGCAAAAAAACTCGGAGAACAAAACACGTGCCTCAGCCCAATTCGCGCGATTGATACAATATTTTACTTTGGGAGGTTGAATCTCGCCTTGGATCAATCCGGCCTCCTTCAGCTCTTTGAGATGTTGTGATACGGTAGCTTTAGCGATAGGCAGGACATCGTGTATATCACCAAAGAAGCAGCTATCCTGCGATGCCAAAAAGCGTAGAATAGCCATCCGTGCCGGGTGCCCCATTGCTTTGGCGTAACGAGCGATCAACTCGTCCTGCTCCGTATAACCTTTCTCTGCCATTGCTCACTCTTTATTCGCAAATATACGAACAATAGTGAAATTCCAAATAAAATTTGCCGTATTTTTTTAACTGTTTACAAAAAAGAGGGGCAGGACCAAACAACAAAAAGCATAAAAATAAAAAACCCAAGTAATTGTATAGAACTACTTGGGTTTTTAAACTGAGTACCCGGAGCCGCATTTGAATATAGTAAATCCCATTAAATCGGAATAATTGGATACATGTACAAATTTCATCATATTTCACTTATTTTCAGTATTATATATTCACTCGGTTGTTTTAATCACTGAAAGGGCATTGAAGATTTTTCAGCATATGTGGGGAAAATATGGGGAAAGATTCCTATCTTTGTCACAAGCCCCTAGATCTTGCTGAACCATGAAAGTAACCCTCATTCTCAAAAAGAGCGTCACCCGTTACGACACGGAGTCCCAGGCAACCATCTACGCGCGTCTGCGCGACGGCCGGCAACTCGATCTGGTTGCTCCGACCCGTCTTACGATCAATCCGAATCTTTGGGATGACAAGGCCGAGCAGGTCAAGAGCAAAGTCGTCTGCGACGAGGCCATGCGCACCCGCTACAACAACGAAGCCCGCAGGCTCAAGACCTACATCGAGAGAGCCTATCAAAACCGTCCCGAAGAGACGGTATCGAAAGGTTGGCTGAAAGAGGCACTGGACCAATATTACAATCCGCAGAAGTACAACCTGGAGCAAGTATCCGCCATCAAACCGACCTTGACCGCGCTGTTCGACGAGTTTCTCGAGAAGCACCGGCTTTCGGAGGTTCGCAAGAAGAACTATCGCGTCATCAAGCGGGCTTTGCAGCGCTATGAACTCTACATCCGGGCTACCCAGATGGGGAAGGAGGACTTCACGCTGGATGTGGACCGGGTAACGGCCGACACCCTGCGGGACATCTGGAACTTTCTGGAAAACGAGTACCGCTACTGCGCCATCTATCCCGAGATTTACGAGGCCATTCCCGAAGCCCGCACGCCGCAACCTCGAGGCAAGAACACGCTGTTGGACTGCTTCTCGCGTATCCGAACCTTCTTCTATTGGTGCAACAGTCATAAGAAGAGCCGGAACCGGCCGTTCGACGATTTTCCGCTGGAGGAGTGCACCTACGGGACGCCGTATTATATCACCATCGAGGAGCTGCACCGGATCTACGCCACCAATCTGAAGCGCCATCCCCAGTTGGCCATCCAGCGGGATATCTTTGTCTTCCAATGTCTGATCGGCTGCCGGGTGGGCGACCTGCTGAAGATGACGAAATCGAATCTCATCGGCGGCGCCATCGAATACATTCCGCGCAAGACCAAGGAGGGACGTCCGCTGACGGTGCGGGTGCCGCTCAACGCCATGGCCACGGAGATTCTTGCCCGGTATGAAGCCTGTGACGGAGACAAGCTGCTGCCGTTCATCTCCGAACAAAAATACAACCTGGCCATCAAGCGGATCTTCAAGGCAGCCGGGTTGAAGCGGTTGGTTACGGTCATCAATCCGACGACCCGCGAAGAGGAGAAGCGGGTGTTGTATGAGATTGCCTCGTCGCACCTGGCGCGTCGGACCTTTGTCGGCAATCTCTACCGGCAGGTCAAGGATCCCAATCTGGTCGGTGCTCTGAGCGGACACAAGGAGGGCAGCAAGGCCTTTGCTCGCTACCGCACCATCGATGATGAAATGAAAAAAGAATTAGTAAATTTGTTGTCATAATTGAACGCAGCGCGTTCACTATTCAATAGCGAGAACTATGAACGAACCAGCAATCTTCAAGTTGGACGAACAATTTGTCTCCGACATCCGAAACATCATCATCACCGCACGAACGACTGCCATACGAAGTGTCGATTTCGAGCGTGTAAAAATGTACTGGAAACTGGGAGAACGCATCTTTATCGAAGAACAAAAAGGCCAAGACCGAGCAGAATACGGAGCATACCTTCTTCAAAACGTTGCATTGGAAATTGAAAAAGAGTTCGGTAGTGGTTTTTCCGTGCGCCAGTTAGAACGGGCAAGGCGGTTCTACCGCACTTATCCAATTGCGACCGCACTGCGGACGCAATTGAATTGGTATCAATACCGTCTTCTGATTCAAATAAGCGACAACGACAAACGGGAGTATTATGAACTGGAAACCGCCAATAATAATTGGACCGGACGCGAACTGGAACGGCAGATCAATTCCGGACTTTATGAGCGGTTGCTGTTGAGCAACGACAAGAAATCGGTATTGGAGGTGGCTCGTAAAGAACGTCAACCCGAATCTCCGACCGAGATCATCAAAGATCCCATGGTACTGGAATTTCTCGGATTGAAACCCGACGCAGCCTATTACGAAAAAGACCTGGAGCGCGCCCTGATCACCAATTTGCAGGCTTTCTTGCTGGAATTGGGGAACGGGTTCTCATTCGTTGCCCGCCAAAAGAGGATACTGCTCGAAGATGATGAATTCTTCGCAGACCTGGTATTTTACAACCGGCTGCTCCGCTGTTTCGTTATCATTGAATTGAAGACCCACAAGATCACACACGAAGACATCGGTCAGTTGCAAATGTATGTAAACTATTACGATCGGAACGAAAAGGCGCCCGATGAGAACCCGACAATTGGAATCCTGCTGTGCGCCGACAAGAACGATCTGCTGGTAAAATATACGCTGCCGGAAAACAACAATACGATTCTGGCAAGCAAATACCAGCTCTATCTGCCCACTGAAAAGCAACTTGCCGAGCAATTGAGAATCGAATTACAGGAATTTGATCAATAAAGCCATGGGCCAGGCGGAATACGAAGCCTTCAAGGCAAAACTGCGGGAGTGGATGGAGGCCCATCCCGAGGAATATGCCGCATTCGAAGAGTCGATGAACACCCGGGACATGGCCGGGTGTCAGGCCGTATTGCTCCAGGCCATCGCCCTTATTCCGCAATATCGGAAGCTCACGGCAGCCAAGGCTAACGAGGGGTTGTTCGACCATGTCGACGAGATCGAACAGGCCGCCAAAGACAACGACCTAGCCCGCAAACTGACCGGAGAGTGTGAGCAACCGGCCGTTGGGTCGCCGGTTCCGGCAATGCTCTGCTGGCTCTACTTCGGGAAGAGCTTCGAGCGCATGGTGGAGCATTGCGAAGAGTTGCGCCGATCTCCCGACCTGGGCTACTTCCAGAAGATCACCATGAGCGCCACGATCCGATTGCTGATTGCCCGTTCCATCAAACTGGGGCTTCGGATCCGGAAGGAGTGGAAAGCCCACCGCGAAGCCATGCGTCTGGCCGAAAGCGATCAGGTGCTGGATTGGGCCATGGAGGAGTCGTCGGACGACAGGAACTGCTCAAAACGCAAGCCGGGGCGTCCGGGAACCACCCGCTCTCTGACGGAGATGTTCGCCCCGACGGTATCCCGTCCCGAGGAGTTGCGGCGTAAGATCGGGACGTATCTCCTCACCCGGCATACACAAACCGATATCGCCCGACTGAAGATCGCCCTCGAAGAGTTGCGTTACCTGACGCTCCCGATTCCGATCAAGCCGTTTCGCGACGCACTGCAGGAGGAATACGGCCGAGAGATACACATCGTCCACGAACGCGGCATACAGGAGGCATACAGCCGGCTGACCGAACCGCTGCTTGCCGGAAAATCGGTACGGGATCGAGGCTCGGAAGCCGTCGCCATTCGCGAAATCAAGGATTTTCTATCCGAAACGAACTCGTTTAATTCGTCCGAACCTGCCGCGAATTAAACGCTTAAAGATCGTTCAATCACGTTGTTATATTTGCGCCGTCACTCGGATACCCGGGCGACGGCGTCGCTTTTTGTTCCGCCGGAAAGCGCCGTCCCACCCGTGCGGAAACAGCAACTTATGAAAGACTTATTATCCATCCTCCGCGAAGCGCCCGGGAGCATTCGTCTGGAGGTAAGCGGCGAGGATCTGCTGGCCTTCTCCAGCCATCTGATCAATCGCGCCAAAGAGGAGTTGGCCACCCAGGTCGCCGAAGCTCGCAAGGTACGCTTCCTAACCAAGGAGCAGGTCAAGGAGCTGTGTGGCGTATGCGATGCGACGCTCTGGCATTGGAACCGGAAAGGGTATCTGAAGGCCATCAAGATCGGCAACAAGATCCGATATCGCACATCGGATATTCAACGGATTCTCGGTGAGCGGGAGAGCAAATAGTCGATTGAGAATGCCGGGGAGATCCCCCGAGTATTCGAAAAGCAGAGGTAACAGAGGCAAGTTTGTGTTTTTGTCAGCCAAAAACCGGCCGCAAGGCCCTATCCCGATGGTCTCAACTCAAAAATTCCAATCCATGAACACACCGAAGAAAGGGGGCCGTCCGCCTTTGGGACGTGCCCGAAAACAGGAGTACCGCATCACCCTGCGGTGCAATACGGCCTGCAACTTCAAGCTCCGCGCCCTGGCCCGTGCGGCCGGCACCACGCGCACCGAGGTGCTGCGGCAACTGATTCTCAACGGCTCGGTCCGCGAACGGATGCGGAGTGAACCCCTTGAATGGCTCGCCCAGCTCAAGGGGCTTGCCCGCAATCTGAACCAGCTGACCCGGCTGGCCCACGCCCAGGGATTCGCCGCCGTCGCAGCGCGCCATGCGACGCTTCAGGCCGAGTTGATGCGGATGATCGAAGCCCTGCGCCGTGATCGGTAAGGTCATTTCAGCAGGATCGTTCGGCGGCACGGTCGGCTATGTGATGAAAGAGCAGTCGCGCGTGCTGGAGGCACGGGGTGTCGAGCCGCCCGGCGTACGGGAGATGGTCGAGGATTTCGAGGATCAGGCGCGCCTCAATCCCCGTCTGCAGCAGAACGTCGGACATATCTCCCTGTCGTTCTCGCCGGAGGATGCCCCGAAGCTCACCGATGAGCGGATGACACAAATTGCAAAGGAATACATGCAGAAGATGGGCATCACCGATACGCAATACCTTTTGGTGCGGCACCTCGACCAGCCCCATCCCCATTGTCATCTGGTCTACAACCGGATCGGTGATCACGGGCAGACCATCTCCGACCGCAACATCAAGCTCCGCAATGCGAAGGTGTGCCGCGAACTAACCGAACGTTTCGGACTGCATCTGGCTCCGGGCAAGGAGGCCGTCCGGCGGGAACGGCTTCGTGAGCCCGACCGGACCCGGTACGAAATCTATGATACGATTCGGCAGGAGCTTCCCCGTTGTCGTAACTGGAACGAATTGCGGGGCCGGTTGAAGCGGCATGGCATCGAGACGATCTTCAAGCGAAAAGGGGCTCAGGGTATCATTGAAGGCGTAAAGTTCGCCCGTAATGGCTTTATATTCTCCGGCTCGAAGGTCGACAGGGCCTTCAGTTTCTCGAAGCTGGATCGCCACTTCGGACAAGTGCAGCAGCGACAAACGACCCTGATGTCTGGACTCAAGGCAGCAGCCGGGGACTTCCGGGCTGCTTTTGCAGGGCTGTTCGGAGGCGGGAGAGAGAAGACCTTCTCCGCAACGGGAGGCAGTGGAGGAGGCGGAAGCCATGGCGCAGGGTCGGTGTCGCTCGGCAGTGCCGGGTCGATACCGTTGCCGCCGTTCGACTCGCCCTTTGCCCTTTCACCCGAGATGATGCAGCGACGTGTGGGTGAGAGCCCCGAGGAGCATATAGCCCGCATCACGGCGCTGATCAACAAGGCGGCCGAGGCGATGGCCGTAGCCCTCATGGAGCGCAAGCGCCGCATGGAGGCACGCTCCCGTAAAATCGGATAACAAACCTAAAATACGAAAAGATGAAAGAGAACACCCTGGAGCTCTCCTTCGAGATGTACGAAGAGTTGAAGGAGACCCTTATCAAAACGCTCCGCTCGGAGTTGGCCGAGGCCCGATCGCAGCCGGCAGCAACCATTGATACGGACGCGATCAAGCATCTGCAGATTCGGATTCTGCAACTGGAGCAGGCACAGACAAGGGTAAGCGAGACACAGCAGGAACGGGGCCATCGGATCGAACAGCGGCTTCAAGCAATCTCCGAGCGGCAGGAGCAAATTCGCGAAGACCTCGGAGCGCAGATTTCGGAGATCGACGAGAAAGTGGCCGAATTGGAGATTCCCGAGGAGCTGCCGCCGCGGATGGTTCAGCACCGCTTCTCGTTCTCACTAGACGCAACTCGCAACTTCTGGCTCTTCATGTCGATGTTTATCGTGATTGCAGTGCAGTCTGTCGGGCTCTACCTGGAGTGGCGGCCCGACCGCGGACGGTATGACAACGATCTGAAGTATCGCTATGTGCTGATGAAGGGTGAGGCATCGCCGAAACGGTTGTCGGAGTTGGAGGAGTTGTTCGAGACTGAGCGGGACCAACGACGTATCGACTCGATGCGAAGTGATGTCGAGAAGTACGAGCGGCTGGTGCGCAGAAGGGCGGCTCTCGACGAACAGGCGCGACTGAAAGCTCAAGAGGCCGAGCAGCTCAAACGCGATGCTGCGAAGTTAAAAAACAAGTAGCCCTTCCCTTTCTGCCGCAAAGAGAAGCCGCCGGGCGGACCGCGCAAGGTCAGGACGAGTTGCCACAGGCAAACCTTGCGCAAAGTCCATCCGGCGGCTTTGGCTTGTCGCTACCAAACGGGAAGGGAGAACTACAGGGAAAAACAATGGAATGAGACACCTAAAATAAAATACATATTGATTTTTTCAGGATTTTTCGCTACCTTTATTAGTCGTTTTGAAATCTCAAATGGTCTGATGATGGAATCAAAATATTACAAATATATTTTGCAATCATTCTCGTTGCTCCTATTGTTGTAAATATAATACTATACTGCACCAATCCGATACCATGGTTAATTCCCATAGTTGGGGAATCCAGCGATTGGATTGGCTTTTGGGGCAGTTATGCAGGTGCCATTATCGGAGGATTAATTACCCTTCTCGTATTGCACTATACGATAAAAGAGAACTCCAAGGTCAGAGATATACAAGTAAAAACCATTAAATACACACAACAACAAACATGGCTGGAAAGCTTGCGAAAACAGCTCATAGACAATTATAGAATACTTGATATCCAATCATTTGTTATAGCGGTCAATGAAATGCAACGTGGAGCATACGATAAAGCCAGATCTATATTATTAGCAATAAATCAGAATATTGAGTTTCAATCCCAAGGTTCATCACTTTACTTTATCATCGAAAATCCGTCCGAAGAGGAAGAAGCATATAAAAATTGCATGTCCCTATTTTTAGCAGAATATGGGACATTGATAGCTGATTTGCTTTTTTTCTGCGGGATATTTTCAAATATCACACAAAAGACAACACCGGCAGATATTATTGAACAGGCTCAAATGTCTCAAAAAATTTTGCATGAAGCATATAAATTTTCGCCCATCCTTCTGGAATGTTACAACAAGAGAAGTGCTATACCTAAAATAATTTCTTTGCCAATAGACAGCCAATTTACGGATAAATTCCAGTCCATTTATAATGATACGATAATATCCAGCACTCAAATACACAATCATAAATATGAGTTAATGGCACGCACAGAAGATGTTATACGATACGAAACCCGCCGTATCAATCAGATTATCGAATAAACACAAAATAGATTAAGATTTGCACAATAAAAATAGACACAAAATATGAATACAAAAAGAATATCGCCTCAGGCAATAATTGCTTTAGAACATGCCTTGTCTGTAATTTATTGGTACAAGAATGATCTAAAAAAATATTTGTATCGATCTATAAATCAACCTGAGATACTTTCTGTTATAAACTGGACTGATCCCAAAAGGAATATTGTCGCTCGAGTCGTAAACATGTTGGAAATAAATGGAGAGAGGACACAAAAAACATTACTACAACTAATCATCGACGTCTCTTCTTTTGACGACTTCTCCCATCTAGAAATATTAGAAGATGGTAAAGAAAAGGTCAAGGCAGCCAAAGAAGCAGTTGCTGCATTACGAAAGCATTGCTCCGGATATGTTAACATTAAAGAAGAGGAAGAAGCTGCAAAACAAAGAAAAGAGCAAATGCAGAAACAAGTTGATGCCCTTAATCGAGTCAAACAAAGTATAGAAACTTTAAAAAAAGATTTCTATAATTTATTAAAAACCACAGATAATCAAGCAAGAGGATATGCATTAGAAAAGCTACTCAATGAATTGTTTGTATTATATGACATGGACCCCAAATCTTCTTTTAAAATTAAAGGAGAACAAATTGATGGAGCTTTTACTTTCAATAACGAAGAATATTTATTAGAAGCAAAATGGCGAAATGACCCAACATCAATAGGTGACTTAGATTCATTCTCAGGCAAATTACAACGAAGACTTGAGAATACTCTCGGTTTGTTCATTTCTATTAATGGTTTTTCACCAGACGCAATTACCGCTTTTTCTTCAGGGAGAAAATTAATGTTACTGATGGATGGAAGCGATATTATTGCGATTTTGGAAGAGCGCATTTCTCTACCCAATTTATTGAAAAGAAAAAAGAGAGCTGCGGCTCAAACTGGCAATATATACCTAAATTTTAAAGAGATTATAAACCATTAGCAGAGTACACATTGTTGATACTAATCAAACCGAAATTAATAAGAAGTTTGGTTCTCATATTCGGATATAGGAATTGAAACATTAAGGAAAAATCTGCGAGATCTTCGTTTTTCCCCGAAATAGCACGTATCTTTGAAATCGAAAAACAAACGGCCATGAAAACCAATCGGGAAGAGATTCTGCAACATGCCCTTCAACTCTTCATGTCGATGAACTACGAGAGCGTCAGCCTGCAGCTGATTGCCCACAGTGTCGGGCTGACCAAAACCGGAATCTTCAACTATTACCCCTCGAAACTCGACCTCTTCATCGCCGTGGCCGACCGCTACCTCTTCCACGTCCAAGACCCGGAAAACAAATTCGAACCGTCGGACGGGTCGCTGCGCGACTTCATCGACAAATACGTCGAGGGCGTCGAGCGAACCATGGCCGAGATCGTGCGGTTGGGCAATATCCAACGCGAGAAGATGCCCGGACAGCTGGCTAACGCCGGGTATTTTCACCTCTTCCAGCAGGTGCTCTTCTACTATCCTGACGGCAAGCACAAGCTCCACGAATGGATGGAAAAGGAGTTCCGGCTTTGGTGCAACGTCATCGCCCGGAGTGTCGAACAGGGCGAACTGCGGGCCGATACAGATATTGAGGAGGCTGCCGCTCTGTTCCGGCAGGTTTTTATCGGACTCTCATACCAGATGTCCTTCTCCGATGGTCTCGATGTCGAAATTCTCCGGAATAGGTTCCTCTACATATATGGGCTGTTGAAGCGCTGAGCGGGCTCTCAACGGCTTTTTTCACGAATTGAAGCAAAAATATGACCGTACGGTCATATTTTTGCTTTTTTATGCTATCTTTGTCTCTGTAAAAATGACCAACCGGTAACTTTTATGGAAAACAAACCTTTCGAACGCATCCAAAGGAGCTTTAACTACACTCCAGCAAGTATCTTCACAAACCAATGGTCGAACCTGGCCTTCGGGGTGGGAATGATCGTCATTCCCGCCATCTTCCCCTTCGGCCTTCGCATCCGACATCTGCGGATTCTCTCGCCGGCAGTCTTCTCGACCATTCTGATTGTAGGCGGCGTACTGCTGCTCTTTTTCACCTGGCGGAGCATGCGAAATGCCCGGGCCTTGAAAGCCTCCGAAGGAAAGATCACAGTAGACGGCACGCGCGTAACCTACCCCGAGGTCGAGAAGGGGAAGGTCGAATACCGCTCGTTCCTCACCACCGACATCGAGTATGTGAAGGATGACGAGGAGGAACACCAGTGCAAGGTCAAGACGCCGGACAACTACATCATCTTCGAGACTCGCTATTTCGACTCCGAGGAGGAGTTCGAAGCCTTCCGCGCACTTCTAGGATAATAAATATAAAAACATACGGATATGATTACCAGACTTATGAAAATTGCCGTGGCAATTGTTATTGCCGCCTTGACGCTTACGGCCTGCGGCTCAGGCGAAACCTTTCCGATGGCCTCCGACGAGGGACTTTCCAAAATCAAGGAGCTCGTTGCGGAGCATGTAGACACTTCGAAATATAAGATTTACACGGTGGAGTGGCGCGAGGACAATGGCGACCGCCAACTGGAGAACATCCTCACATATATCGACGTCTACTACATCGACGCCGACAACAACAACTACCACCTCGCGTTCCAACTCACCAACGGGAAGTTCACGACCGATGGCCCGGAGCGGAACGACCGTCAGACCAACTCCTACGCCTGCTCGACACCGCTTGACCTCGCGGCCATCGACTTTGACTACCTTCAGAAAATCGGCGAAAAGGCGGATGCACTGGTAATGTCCGATGAGGAAGGCAAGACGCTGACGTTGAAGTCGGCCGGAATGTTCCGTTTCCGTGTCTGGCCGGTATCGTTGAGCAACGTCGACCGCTGGAACCGCAGCGAGGAGTACCGCGCGGAGTCGCAGCAGATGCAGGTGCAGTTCGAACTGAACTACGTCGACGAGAGCGAGTCTCCCGAATATCAGGGACGCTTCACCGTGACGAACTACTACACCGTCGCCTTCACGGCCGACGCTGCGGGCGAGGTTGCCATCGACGATTAGCGAAGCGAAAATGGGACTGCTGGGCGGCGCCCCGCCGACTGCGGGAGCGGACTCTGGACGACTCTTTGCGGCCGGAGTCACCTACATCTGTTGCGGAGCATGGCCTTTGGCCTACGACTGCTTTGCCCGAAGTACGCGAGAGGATGCTCCAACGCGCTACAATCTGGCCCTGTGCTGCTTCCATGTAGGGTGGTACGAAGAGAGCTACCGGCTGCTCGCAGAGGCCGAACGGCTGCTGGACGACAAGCCGGGCAAAGGCTCAGGCCTGGGCATCCCGTCCATGCCACGACTGCAGCTTCCCGAGGCTTTCCGCCGCTGGGATGCCGACAGCGAATTGCCCCGCTGTCCGCTGCTTCCCGAGACGCCGCGCGACGATGCCCTCACGCTGATCCTCCGTCTGCGGGCTGAGGCTGCATTCCGACTGAAACGCTACGAGGAGGTGCGGACGATTGCCGCCCGCCTCGGACTCCGATACGAACATCTTGAAAACCTGCTCAAACCAATCGACCGATGACACCGCTCCGGGAACTCTACGACCTTTATTACTATCCGAACCCTGC
>UQYM01000027.1 GCA_900545315.1 uncultured Alistipes sp. | reverse complement strand
GGGAAATACGCTCGCCCCCAGGGAAAGAGGAAGATTTTTCGCAAAACCGCCCGTCGGCCCGATCTTGCTCTGGCGGGAAGCCCGTAAATACCTTTGCTCCCGAACCAAGATGCTATCCATCCGATTCGTCGAAGGAGATCAAATTGAGGAGAAGGTTACAAGAAAAGCACGGAGAAAAATGAGAGTGCAGGTTCATCATAAAAGAATGATGTCCTTTATAAACTGAAAATAAATGGTTCAATTACTTTCCTTCCGATTCCTTGACTGATTTTCATCTTAGAAAGGTGGTTGTGCATTTGGACATAGAATTAACTTTACAAAATGATTTCGCGATAGTGAATGATTAGACACTCACCTCATATACAGTATTTAGATTATGTATTTGCCTTTCTTTTCCAATTTCTTTTCAAATGTTTTTTTGCCCTCGTTTCCACAATGGTATTCTGCATATCCTATATTCAGGGTAATAAATCGGCAAAAAATTTGTCATGTTACCAAATATTGGTAATTTTGTAAAAAAGATAGGTGGTATGAAAACAACATCGGTAGCCCTTGGAGCTTATTTCGACGATTTTATTAAATCAAAAATCGCACAAGGACGTTATAATAATGCCAGTGAAGTGGTCAGAGCTGCACTTCGGCTTTTGGAAGAAAATGAAAGTCGCCTTATTGAGTTGAAAAATGCGATTGATGAAGGTATGAAAAGTGGTCGAGCAGAAGATTTCGACCCGGAACAACATCTTTTGGTAATAAAAGCAAAACGGTCCAATGGCTAAATTTTACTTTACCAAGAGAGCTGTTGAAGACCTTTCCTCCATTTGGAATTATACGTTTGAGGTATGGTCAGAGGAGCAGGCTGATAAATATTATAGAATGCTTATTGAGGTTTGTAGGAAACTAACAGAGAATCCTGTTCTGTTTGGTCGCAGATATGAAGAAATAACAGATAATTTGTATGGCTATAAAGTTCAACGGCATATTATCTTTTATCGCATTGTAATAGACGATGAGATAGAGATCATTAGAATACTACACGAGCGCATGGATATAAAAAATAAGTTCGGAATCTAACTTATTATAAACTAAAAAAGCAATCTCTTGCGGGATTGCTTTTTTAAGATTGTGGGATGGAAAATCAGTTTATGATAGGACATTCCTGATCGGCGACCCTGACTACAATCGTCGGGAATTGAGGCCGTCGAAGCAGCCACCGCCGGAATGCCTCGCTTTGCGGACTGCGGAGCCGGAAAGCCAATGCCGCAATCATCTCCAGATTGTAGAGATCGACGTGTTTCATTTCCCGGTGTGTACGATATTCGCTCAGGGAGCCGCTCCGGTAGATCGCCCGGATATTGGCATGTACGGCAGCCACAAAAACTCCGAACACGCGGGCAATTTCGGACCGTGTCATCCAGACCTCTCCGGCGGCAACTTCAACTTCCCAGTTTCCTATAGTTGTTTCGATGATTTGAATAGGCGTTTTCGTTTCCATAACTTTATTATAAAACAAAGACATTCGTGAAATTTGTAATATGACGGTCCAACAGAGCAAATCCCCGTTCTATTCGATCCTGCTCTTTAGAATCCATTTTCTCAAATGAGACATTGGAGTTGTCCCCCAATGTTCTGGATACGATCTCAATCGGCAAACCATTCGCGTAAGTCACTGTGGTTGCGAAGGTATTTCTTGCCATGGTAAAACATAAACTTTTTGAAAGCCCGCAAGCGTTCCCAATCTCTTTTAGATAAGAATTGGTTTTTTCTCCGGTAATACAGGGAAGCAAAGTTTCCTGTCTGCGACCGATGTATTTCTGCAAGATGCGGCGGGAAATATTCAATAGAGGGATATAACTTACCTGACCCGTCATGCGTCGAGTGACCTGTAAGGAGAGTTCTCCGTTTCTTCCTACCGTAAAATTATCCGTAGTCAATTCCCGCAAGTCATCCAACCGTAATCCCGTGAAACAGGAGAGCACAAAAATATCCCGAACGCGTTGCATTCGTTCATTCGGCATACGACTACGCAAAACCGAGAGCAATTCTTCTTTTGTCAAACTTTCATGGGTCGTATAGTATTTTCTTGTCATCATATTGCCTTTGAGGATTCCCTCCCCATTGACCGAAGCAAGAACTCTTTTGATAAATCCCTGACAACGATTTGCCGTTCTGGTGCTGTAATGATCTGTCATAAATTGTTGAAACGAGACCAACAGCAGGTCGTCAACTTCCTTTAAGGGCAGATCTTTTTTCTGAAATGTAGAGGCGACAAAAGTCGCTGCAAACCGTCGATATCCCCGATACTCTTCCTGCGAGGAGATTGAAACCACCTTGCGAACTTCTTCATTATAGCGATCGATCAGCTCGATGAAGCCTTTTATTTTCTTCCCGGACATACGTGTACCTCCTGTTAAAAGTTAAGCACTTTTGTGAGTTGATCCATCTCTTTCTCCACCGTTTTATCCAACATTTCAGCATAGATTTCGGTTGTGGATCGTTTGGCATGCCCGAGCATTTTTTGAATGGACCCGATACTGACTCCGTTTGCATAGGCGATCGTGGTGGCGAAGGTATGCCGGGCCAGGTGGCTTGTAACCCGTTTTGTGATTCCCAGTCGGGCGGCAAGTTCTTTGAGATAGGCGTTGTATTTGTCATTGCTTATCATGGGAATGAGCTGACTTCCTTTTTTAGAGGCCCGGAACTTGTTCAACAGTTCGAGAGCCTGTGGCAGGAGTTTGATGTGTGCGACTTCTCGGGTTTTTACTCGCGGAGTGACAATAAAAGTCCCTGTGCGCTTTTGAATGACGTTTTCCTCTTTCAGGGCCGATAGGGTCGAGTAATCCATTCCGGTCAGGCAGGCGAAGACAAAAATATCCCGGACTCGCTGTAACCGATTGTTCAAAGTCTGAAAATTGTAGAACTTGGAAAACTCTTCCTCTGTCAGAAAACCGCGATTTGTTTTTACTTTCTTGATCGTATAGAGGGCGAACGGATCTTTCTCTGTCAGATTTGTCTTAAAGGCAAAGGTCGTAATGCGCTTAAAGATGCGCATGAGTTTTTCCGAAGAGTTGATTGAAAGTTTCTTATCCACCTTCAAAAAGGTGTGAAAGTCGCAAACGAAATTGTGGTCGATCTCGCGCATCGGAATATCTTTCTTTTTTTGCTTGGTGGACAGGAACTCTTCGAGACGGCGATAAGTAAGATCATATTTATTAAAGGTGGATCGGGTAATGTCGATACCCACCAAAGGCCTTTGCCGTTCGATAAACTCTGCGAACAGGGAGAGAAGCGTGTCGTTTTTCTTTTCCACTTTCCCCATGAATTTATCGCGGATTGCCGTCGGAGTGACCGGTTCATTGTTTTGGGAGAGTTCCATGTAGATCTCGAGCAGATTCTTCCGCATGAAATCGAGGAACGAGTTGATGTTTGTGGCTTCCTCGGAACGTCCTGTGGCGCGGTAATTTTTCGCATCCCAGATTTTGACGCTCACTTCGTTTTTGGTGCTGAACTGGCAAGCGGATCCGTTGATGGTCAGACGAACGTAAATGACCGACTTCCCCTCTGCATTGATTTTGTCTTTTCGAATGAAGAAAAGAATCTTAAAAGTGCTTTTCATAACGGTTTATTTTTGAGTACAAAGTTACTGTTTTGCAAGTAAACCGTTCTGATTTTTGAGGGGACAAATTGCGTCATTATCAAGACAATACGCGACATTTTTTCGGGAAACTGTACCACCTTTCAGGTTAATTTTGGCAGGTGGTACACTTTGGCACAAAAACCTTGTCGCAAATTGGCCTTTTTCTGTACCTGTTTGTCTTAGTCGACTATACAAAAAAGCCCTTAAAACAGTGTTTTAAGGGCTTTTTGTCGTTGTTTTGTCTCTCATTGTCTGAGAGTTAGAGCGGAAAACGAGACTCGAACTCGCGACCCCAACCTTGGCAAGGTTGTGCTCTACCAACTGAGCTATTTCCGCAAAATGTTAACTTGTCTTAAACTCTTCGTGGATCGTGGTGTCCCGTATTGTTTTGACGTTGCAAATGTACGACGAAAAATTGAATTTCCAAATTTTGTTTTCACTTTTTTCAATCCGCATATGGCTTCAACGGGCAAACACGTTCGTTGTAAGGAGGTTGACGGAGTAACTTTTTTTTACAAAGATTCGGCCTCTGCGATCCACATGGCACTACTTGCATCGCTCGGCATTCTCCAGTCGCCCCGCGGAGAGAGGGTCACGGATCCAACTTTTGGCCCATCGGGCAGAGCCGATCGTTTGAATTGTTGAGCAAAGAACCGTTTTAAGAAGGTAATTAACCACTTTTTGATAGTCGCATGGTCATATTGTCCATGAAACGCGATACGGGCCATTATAAACAGTTTGGCCGGGCGAAATCCAAAACGCACGAAATAGTATAGGAAGAAGTCATGTAGTTCATAGGGACCGACCAGCTCTTCGGTACGTTGGGCAATTTGTCCGTCGGCATCGGCGGGCAGCAGTTCAGGACTAATGGGGGTATCCAGAATGTCGAGCAGCCATGGACGAGCCTGCTCATCATGGTCTCCCATGGCCACCCAGCGAACCAGGTGACGCACTAAGGTTTTGGGAATGCCGCAGTTGACGCCATACATTGACATGTGGTCTCCGTTGTAGGTTGCCCACCCCAAAGCCAGTTCCGAAAGATCGCCGGTACCAATCACTAAACCGCCTGTTTGATTGGCTATATCCATCAAGATTTGGGTCCGTTCCCGGGCTTGTGAGTTTTCGTATGTGACATTGCGTGAGGCTGGGTCCAATCCGATGTCGGCGAAGTGCTGTTCGCAGGCAGCTCGAATGCTGATCTCTCGAATCGAGACACCGAGGGCTTTCATTAATTGGATTGCATTGTTGTATGTGCGTCCTGTGGTGCCAAAACCGGGCATCGTTACACCCGTTATGAAGGTACGGGGCAAACCCAACTTGTCAAACGTGCGTGCGGTTACCAGCAGGGCCAGGGTCGAGTCCAGCCCTCCGGAGATGCCGATGACGGCCGAACGGCAATGCGTGTGGCGGATACGTTGCGCCAGACCGCAAACCTGGATGTTGAAGATCTCTTCGCACCGTTCGTTGATGTGTGCATCTTCGCGGGGTACGAAGGGGTAGGGTTCAAATGTACGCAGCAGGGGTGTTGCCGTGTAGTCGAGCCGTGGAAGATCGACCGCTACGTGGCAATATTCGGGTGAAGATTCAAAATCGTGGAAGGTGGTGGTTTGACGACGTTGTGCCATCATTTTCTCAATATCGACGTCGCAGATGGTGATCTGTTCGTCGAACGAGAAGCGTTCATTTGCTTGGAGAATGGCTCCGTTTTCGGCGATCAGCCCGTTGCCGGCGAAGACCAAATCGGTGGATGATTCGCCGCATCCTGCCGAACAGTAGAGATATGCAGAGATCGTACGGGCGGATTGCTGTTCGATCAATGAGCGCAAATAGGTGTGTTTGCCGACCATTTCGTCGGTGGCGGAGATGTTGACCAGCAGGTTTGCTCCGGCCAGTGCCAAACGCGACGACGGGGGAATAGGAACCCACAGATCTTCGCAAATTTCGATGCCCAGACACACTTCTCCACTATGAAAAAGTATATGAGGGGTAAAGGGAACTGTTTGGCCGCATAACGTGATTTGCTGTGTGGCGGGGAGGTCAGCTCCGGATGCGAACCAGCGGGCCTCGTAAAATTCGTTGTAATTGGGTAAGAAACATTTGGGAACCACGCCCAGCAGGCGACCTTGGCTGAAAACGACAGCTGTATTGTAGAGACGGTTGTTCAGGACGATTGGCAGGCCAACGATGCAGAGTGTAGGAAGATCGGCGGTCTGTTTGAGCAGTACACCTAAGGCATTTTCGGCCTGTTGGAGTAAGAATGGTTGGTGGAACAGGTCGGCGCAGGTGTAGCTGGTGATCGACAGTTCGGGCAGAGCGACCACAGCAGCGCCTTGGGCGGCAGCCCGACGGATCAGTGGCTCGATATGGGCAATATTGTAGGTGCAGTCGGCGACTTTGACTGAAGGTGTGGCGGCTGCCACCCGGATAAATCCGAAATCCATGGCATCTTCTCGGGTTAAATTCAGGTTGGGATACGTTCCCAACTTTGCAACAACTTATTAGGACAAAAATACGAAAACTCGTGAATTTCGAACAGGACCTCAATAATTAAGACGCAATAGTTTTTATTGGCTTTTGTTATGGAGGCTTTTGGGGGGAAGAGCGAGTTGGATATTGATCGTCAGGTTGGAATGTGGGGCCTCTTTGGACGAATCTTGTGGTGAGGGCGGAAGAGGAGTCCCATGGAACTTACACGATTGTAGATAGTACGCTTAAATATGGTTGAATATGGTGAATTATTGGGAAGATTTGGTTGTTGGGACCAATAGGGAAAACTCAGTTGGGAACAATAGGGAAGGCTGTGTCGGTTGAGAATCTTTTGGGGTTGGAATAGCGTTCGGGTATTATATTTGCAGCAGGTAGAGCAAGGCGCTGTGCCTTATTGGGTATAGAGCGATTTGTGTTTATGATTTAGGACCACTTGATATGTTGATTATTCTTTCCCCGGCTAAGACCATGGATATGTCACCCGCTCCGGTGGGGATTCCGGTTACTGAAGCCGAATTTCGTAATGATGCCGAACTGTTGGCAGCAAAGATGCGCCGTTACTCTTTGGAAGAGTTGGCGACACTATTGAAAATCAGTCCAAAATTGGCACGTGAGAATTATACGCGCTATCAACAGTTCGATGCCCCCGAAAATTCGACCAAACAGGCCCTGTTGGCCTATAACGGGAGTGTGTTCAAGCATATGGCTCCGGGCGCGTGGAGCGTAGAGGATTTGGAGTATGCACAGACCCATTTGCGTATTGTTTCGACGCTGTATGGTCTGCTGCGCCCGTTGGATCGAATCAAGGCGTATCGAATGACCTATGAGGTGAAACTGCAGGGGCTGTCGGGGAATCTTTACGACTATTGGCAGCCGGTTTTGACCGATCCGTTGATTGCGGCGGTGAATAACGCAGGGGGCGTGTTGGTGAATTTGGCCAGCCTCGATGTGTTAGGAGCCTTCGATATGGCACGGGTCCGACAGCAGGTCAAGGTCGTTACACCCGAATTCGTTATGCGGCGCAACAACCGTTGGGAGACGGTGCGCACCTACGCCAAAATGGCACGAGGAGAGATGGCACGGTTTATTTTGCAACAGCGGATCGAGAAGCCCGAACAATTGAAGGAATTTGTTTGGCAAGACTTCCAATTCAACGAAGCACTGTCCGATGAACAACGTTATGTTTACGCCAGTAAAAAGGATTGATCGGCTATCTGGCGTGGCTGTATGCATAGTTTTTTGCCCCAACAGCTGCCCTAAATAAGGTAGAGATACGTCTGCGGAATTCGCGGTATGCCTGCCTTGTTGTTGATAGTCAAAAATGTGTAAAAATAGAGCAGGACGCATTATGCGTCCTGCTTGTATTAGTGGGGGAGACAGTTGTCTCAGCCGTAAAAAAACTTTACGGTTCGATGGTTTTGTCTGGATGGAGTCTGCACAGCGGATCGGCCTGTTGGAGGATCTTGCTTGCCAATAGGGGTGGATAATCGGGATGCGCTTTGAGAAACTCTGCCACTACCAGGGCCGCAGCTGCAGAGTGGTGGCTGCTCAGCAGAGCTGCCGTCCATTTGCGGGGAAAGAAGATATCCCCGGTGCGTTGTACCTCTTGTAACTCATCCAGAGCCGGTCGGATATATTTTACCGATCCTTCACCATGTACTGGGTGGTTGAGCAGGGATAGTGCAGTTCCCGCCCACGGTTCGATTCGACGATTGGCGGGATCGAGTAAACTTTGGAAAACAGAGTCCCGGACGGACTGAGATGGAGATACGGCAGGCGCAATGTAGGCATATTGGCGTTGACGATCCGGATTGGTGATGCGTGCCGCCTGGCGGGCAACAATCTCCTCTGCACGATCCGGGAACCGAAGTGCCAACGTGTAGGAGAGATTGGTCAAGTCGTTCTCACCGAGTAGCATTTCGTGGGCTTTGTTCTCGTCCTCCCAAATTGTATATAGGGTATTTAAGGCCTCCGGTGAGCGGGCGATGGCACACCAGGCTCGTGTAGATAGAATACGTCTGGCCTGATCGCCGGAGGTGGCCAGTTGCCATAAGGCCGATTCCAGCTCCGGTGATGCGGTTTCGTTGTAGTAAAGGCCAAAACAGCTTTGGATGTAACTGAGTGCTTGCTCAAAGAGCTGTTGGTTTGGCTCCTGAGGAAGATAGGCAACCATCGCCTCAAGGAAACGTTTCGGGGCAATGGTCCCGTTGAGTACGTTTTCGTTGAGCGTAATTAAGGTCGAAAGGCGGGCAACATCATCGGGCAGGGTGTGCATGTGGTCCATCAAGTAGGCCGAAGTTGTGCTGTCGAGCACAAAGTAGCCGTAGGCCCGACCATCCGAATTGGGCAGCAGATGGATCGTTCCGGCTGGAAGGGTGGCCGATGCCGAGGTGGAATCGAGATTTATGTGTACCCGTTCGACACTCTGGTCGGCCTTGAGGGCCAGTAATTCGATGGGTTGTTTCCAGATGGTTTGATTCTTGAATGGACTGTGTTGCGTGAGCACGGCCTGATTGCCTTGTCGGGTGGTTGTGATGGTAGGCATCCCCTTTTCGCCGATCCATACCTGACTCCAGGAGGCCAGATCTTCGTCGCACCGCCGATCAAAGATGGCGATCAGATCGTTCCAGGTGGCGTTTCCGTAGCTGAATTCGTGCAGATATTCGCGAATTCCCTCTTGAAACTTTTCGGCACCCAGTTTGACAAACAACATCTCCATCACCACAGGAGATTTGCTGTAAATCAACTGGCTGTACAGCAACCCTGCATCTGCCAGATTGGGAAGCTGTTGCTGAATCGGGGTGCTGCCGATGGTGCGATCCTCGCCGTAAGCGGCTGGAACGTTCGAGCGGATAAAGTTAAATTGGTGGTCGATTTGCGGAAACTGTTCGCTGACGATCATGGCGGCGAAAAAGTTGGCGAAGACCTCTTTGGTCCAGACATCATCGAACCACTTCATGGTGACCAGGTCCCCGAACCACATGTGGGCGGTTTCGTGGGCAATCAGACTGCTGCGTCCCAGGCGGTTCGAGAGGGTGGCATTGTTGTCGAGAAACATCGACCGGTCGGCATACAGCGTGGCACCCATGTGTTCCATGCCGCCGTATTGGAATCCCGGGATGATGATCAGATCATATTTGGTGAAAGGATAGGAAATGCCGGTGTAGGCCTCGAGCCAATCGAGCGAATGAAATACTTGGGTGAGGATGTCGTGACATTGTGCCCTCTTTTGCGGATCGGTCTCCCGATGGTAGAGCGAGACGCTGCGGCCGTTATGGGTTTCGGTGACCCGCTCGAAACGCCCTCCGACAAACGAAAACAGGTAGGTGGGGATGGGTTCCGTCTCTTTGAAGGTGACCTTTTTGCGTCCAGAAGGCAGTGTGTCGGTTTGGATTAGAGCGCCGTTTGCAATAGCTTGCCACTGAGCCGGTGTCTCCAGTGAGAGGGTGAAAGGCGCTTTCATGTCCGGTTGGTCGAAGCAAGGAAAGAGCGTGCGGGCCCGATCCGGCACCAGCAACGTGTATAAAAACTCTTCGCGACGGTTCAGTGATTGATCGTTTGCCGTAAAGTCGATCTCGAGTCGGTTTTCCCCCTTCTGCACGGCCGATTCCGGAATGATGATATGTTCCCGTTCAACCGTGTAGGGAACGGATGCACCGTTGAGAGTGAGGTGATGCACTTGTGTGCTGTCGGCGCGGAAATCGACAATCAACGGCTCCGGTTGGTCCAGCGTCAAGACGATGCCAGCTGTACCGGTTACCTTGGTGCTGAGGCTGTCGGGAAGATTGAAATGCAGCTTGTATCGCAAATTGTGGTAGTTCGCTTTGCGAAATTGTGCCAGCTCGATGCTGACACCGGTATCGGTTAACCGATCTGGGCGGTCCGAACAGCTGAACATCAAGGAGCACATCAGTGTAAAACCGAAAATTTGGGTTAGGGTGTGAAAGATCGAATGTTTTTTCATAAGGGGCAAATCAATGTCAGCGGATGCATGCCGAAATGCAGGCTTACATACCTCTGGACGAATGTACGGAATAATTTGGGGATTTGGATGCTGAGCAGGCAAAGATTCCTGTTGTAAGCTTTCCTAAGAGTAACTTTTGTGGGTAGCGTGGACAATCCTGTGTCTTGTGCTGATAGTAGATAGCGGGTATAGTAGGATACATATACGCACGATAAAAATGAGGGAGACCTCATCCGGTCTCCCTCATTTTTTATTGGAGTGATTGCTGATCAATAGTCCAAGACCTCTGATCAACAACGTGTTGTTAATTGAAAATCGCTTTCTGTTGGGTCCTGTGGTTGGATCGTATTGTCTTTTATTGTTTATTGCTACACGTAAGACACCCGAGATGAACCAGAACCATCATTTTCCTGTTTCGGACAATCTTTTATTGGGTAATGCCCTTCCAGTCGTCGGTGCGGAACGGAACGGCCGGCAAACCTTCAGCATTGTAGAGCGTGCCGTCAGGATTGTTGCCCCAATTGTAGCGCACAGCCACCGGGTTGGCAATCTGATCGCTCCATACCACCACTTTATCTCCGTCGATCTTCGCTTTTGCCCAGACAAACTTGCCATCGGCACCTGCAATGGCAAAGCCTCGCAGATAGCCGTACCGTTCAATGGCGATTAATCCCGATTCAGCGTGGTCAAAGCTCAAGATCGCCTTGTTACCCTCGATTTGCATGGAGCGGAATTGTGGCCCCGAATAGACCAGATCGGTGTGACCATAATCGTTGTGCAGGGCAATCAAAGACAGGCGGCGTCCCACCTCCTGTTTGTTGCGGGGGTGAATGTCATTCGGGTTGCCGATGTCAATGGCCAAGGCCTGGCCGGTTTTGGACAGCGATAAAGCCATTGTCTGTGCTTCGCGTAATTCAGCCCAGGTGCTCTCGGCGGGCAATGAGTCTGCAGCCATGTAGTTGGCCAACTGTACCCAATAGAAGGGAAACTCCGTGCCCCATTTTTTCCGCCAATTTTTGATCATGGCCGGGAAGAGGGTGCGGTAGGTGTGGGCTTGAAATTCATTGCTCTCACCTTGATACCAAATGGTGCCTTTGATGGCAAAACGGGTCAACGGATCGATCATGCCAATGTAGAGCATCGAGGGATAGTCGTTAACGACGATCGGTTTGTCGTAATAGGAGGCACTCGTCAGAGACATCTTCCCTTTCCAATCTTTGTTCAGAGAGTAACGCACCTTGTTGACTTCGAGATAGATTGGCGTGCCGGCTTTGACACCACCATCCCCACCCGTATCGGTGATGCGAAGCGTGATAGTGTTTCTTCCCTCCCGGAGGAAATTGTAGGGGATGTTGTAATCTCGTTGGGTCAGATAACCTGCGTTCTCGCCCAAAGCCACGCCATTGATCCATACGCGGTCTTTGTCATCGATCTGTCCCAGAATGAGCCGTCCGGTCTGTTGCTCTACACCGGCGGGGAGCGTAACCGTGGTTTTCAGCCAAAGGTGTCCATCCACATTGGCCAATTCAGGAACAGTGGACCAATAGGCAGGCATGGGAATGGCGTGCCAAGAGGTGGTGTCGAAAGAGTCCTCGTACCATTTATCATCCATACCCGGATCCAAAGAGTCGATCATGGGGCGGAAGGTGGCTACAGCCTGATCAATGGATTGATAGAGACTGTCCATTGCAGGGTTGGGGAAGGTGATATCGTGGCCTTTATCGACATAGAAGGCACGTTGTTCGTCCGAGAGCTTGCGGTAGGCGTCAGGACTGATCCAGCATTCGATGCGGGTGCCCCCCCAAGGCGTGCAAATCAACCCGATCGGAATGTCGGTTTCGCGGTTCAAATCGCGGCCGAAAAAGTAACCGACTGCGGTAAAATTGGCTGCATTTTCCGGAGTGCAGCATTTCCATTCGCTCTCAATATCCTCTGTTTTAATGCTTCGAGGATTGTGCGGTACGGTGAACAGACGTACATTGGGGTGATTGGCTGCAGCAACCTCTGCTTCAGCATTGTTAACCATATTGAGTGGCCACTCCATGTTTGATTGTCCGGCGCACACCCAAACGTCACCCATCAGAATGTCATCGAGGGTGATGGTGTTCTTCTTGCCTTTTACCACCAGCGTGTAGGGTCCACCCGCAGGACGTACCGGCAGTTTGGCCGACCAGCGGCCTTGGGCGTCGGCTTTGGTTTTGATCTTCTGATCTGCAAAGAGAATCTGTACCGATTCACCTTTGTCGGCCCAGCCCCAAATTTCGACCGGGACATCCCGTTGAAGTACCATGTGGCTGCTGAAAAGGTGCGGAAGTCGAACCTCTGCACGCACCGACGCAGCCCAAATCAATGCGGCTGTTGCCAACAGCAGGCGATTGAAATAGCGTCTGTTCATATGTGTAAAGCGTGTTATTAGGTTATTGCGTTTTGCGCTGAATTTGTATTCTGGTTGGATGACGCAGTCAACGAAAAGTGGTCAGGGATAACCACATTGCGGACTGTATTTCACTCTTTCAAAGGTACAAAAAACATTTGAAAAGGAGTATGCGGGAATATCAATAGAGTGTTTGGATCTGCAGATTGCCATCGTTGTTGTTGATGGTGAGGGGTAATGGGGTGAACAGTAAAGAGCGAAAATGAAGAAATGAGAACGCTCGGTCGTTTTTGAGTCCGGGTCGCTCTTTGGTGCTGCCATAAACGGTAAAGTTCCCACGGAGACGATGAAAGGTTTATATAGAATGCAAGGATTGTGGATCCGACCAGGTTAAAATGATATCCAAAACTTTTGGGTAGGATGGCGATTGCTGACGTCCGCTGGATTTACGTTTTCATCTTTGATTTTTTTTGTTGAAAATAGACGGATGGTAGAACAACTTTCTATGGAAAGTTGGTGTATAACACGAATATTGGGCTGATGGGGCAGCAAAATGTTGAACCCAAAACCTTTTGTCTGCACAAAAGCCTTTCACGAGAATTGCTTTGTGCTCAGAGTCCGCTCCGCAGTGGGAAGAAGAAGCTTTGTGGAGGGGAAAATAGGGTTGCAGAGTATATATCGTCGTGGTCTTGTATAATAATAAAGAAAGAATGTAGGGAAATAGTTGGAGTGAGGAATCGAGGGTGGATTGAAGCGTGTCGTATTGAATTGGAATAAATATTGCATATCAATCGAGTATATCTAAATTTTATCATTATGAGAAAATTTTACTTGTTTGCTCTAAGTCTCTTTATGGTCACTGTCTCCTGCTCGAAAGACGATGACGGTGAAGGCGAAGGGGGAAATGACAATCAGCCGGTTTTGGCCTTGATCACCCCTGATGTCAGTGTGCGGATTGCCGATCCGATGAGCTCAACCCCATTTACCGGAGCATTGGAGATCTATCCTTGCGAAGATGCTTCGTCCATTTATTATGGAAATTATATCAATGGGAAATTGACCGTGTTCAATGGGTTTTACATGATTGATGATGGCGATGTTTACGGTGAGTATAACCGTGTCTTGCATCTGCCTACAGGTACCTATAATATGGTCTATTGGGGTACTCCGCAGTCCGATGAACCTACTTACAATATGCCTCAAGTGATTACACCAGGTGTTTCGGCTGGATCTGACCTTTCCAAACTCTATTTCAGTTTGCGAAGTATCGGGACAGGTGTCTATTCACCGGTATATGATTTGGTGCATGCTGTTAAGTCTGCGCATATTGGTACGGATCCGCTGCATACTTCATTGACCCGGGTCGGTGCAGGACTTAAAATTATTGTTTCACAATCTGATGGGACCGCTTTTGTGTCTGAGATTGCTAGCGTTGTGGCGACGATTGGTAATATCGCCGAGAAGGTGAATTTTTATACCGGAGAAGCAGAAAATCTGACTAAGGCTGTCCAATTTGAGTTGTCTCGTTCCGAAGACGGATTGACTTACAGCAATAGAACGGTAATGTTGTTCCCTTCAGCTGCTACGCCTCCTTTGGAATTGGTAATTACGTTACAAGATGGTACTAAATTTACGTTGCAAAAGAATTTAAGTTCAACACTCTCTCCTAATACAAGACTGACGTTGAATGTGACGGTTGGAAAAATAATGCCGGATGGGAAACCGGGGGATTTTACTTATGAAGATTGGAATGAAGAATCTGAAACGATTGATTTTCCGTTAGTTAATTGATCTGCTACTTGAAATTATGGCATGCCTCACATTTCCAATGTGGGGCATGTTTGTTTGTACATAGTTCTTGTTGCATTTTTCTTTGGAACGGAATTGTACAGTATATCATTGAAGGATGTAGAGCTGAATTCCCTATTAGTCTATGATTTTTGTAGCGAAAAATGGGAATTGTAAGATCTAAGTTTTGGTGTTTAATTTGTCGTCAGATATGTCCTATTGGCGTGAAATAATATCCAGTTAAATACTTTTTAGAGTATAAAATTATTAATATTAGCAATTTTTTTAATATAAATAGTATTGAGGTGAATAACGTGAATAAATTGGAAAATAAATCGGTGCTAAAAAGATAAAAGTATCTGTTTGAGTAGCGGATTATTGATTGAGCGTGGTAAAGAGTGCGGTGCTGTGTTTGATCGATATGTCTGTTCTGTGTGTTCGTCTGTGAGAGGTGCAAGTGTAGAGAGCGATTTGTTAGCTGGAGAGAGTCCCAATTTCATTGACTATGTATACGTGTAGTAACTATTGGCGTTGAGTAGTAGTTGCTTTTGTTGCAATAGTCTTACTTAATACGTAACGAATAGTGTATGCAGGGTAACGGGTGATAAAATTTTATATATCATTGTTATTGTTGCTTTTGAGAATATCGTGGTCCTCTGTGTTGCCAGAAGGTTCATGCATCCATTGCTTTATGTATAAATCAAGGGTTTTACCTCGTTTTGTGTGAGTGTTTGGTATAGGTGAATAAGTAATTGCTTGAAGACTTATTTAATGTTTTGATAAAAAAGATGTAGTAAGTCTGATTTTTGTTAAATATATGTGGGCGCAAGTTGGAAGTATTTTCGCGTGAATAAAAATATAAAAATTGTAACTTTTATTTAATTATCATCTCAAATGCTTGTATGTATTATGATTTATATATTTAATAAAATGTAGAGGTGAATAACTCGTATCATATTTTAGCATGTTGCACTGTAACATGCATTTGCATTTAAATCTTTAAGCTATATATTTGTGTTCAAACAGCGTTTACTGAAAAATAAAGAATTTACTGTAAGAGAGTTGTAAGTATATCAAGTAATAATTTATTTATGATAATTTCGACATGGTTTTATTGAAATATATTGAAAATAAGTTATTTACTTATTTTTCTTGCTGAAATCTACTCATCCCCAACTTACATATGTTGCAACTTGTTATCTATTTGTCTATTTGACCTTGTTCTGATGTCTAATCGATGAACTTCTAACCTTATTCATAACCTAAACTTAAACGTATGAAAAACTTATTCCTGGTGGTTTTGTGTGCCGGGATGGCCTATTCCGGACTCGCGCAAAAGAAAGATTCCATTAACACAGATTATCAGCGCAGTTCGTTGGCTCTATTCCTGATGGAAGATGTGGGCATGCCAATGAAAGACACGATTCTGCAATCTTTTGTTACCGCACCTTTCCCGGACAAATTCAACAATCACAATCTGGATGTCCGTTCGTTTGAGCGTTGTACCACTTTGTCCAGTGAAGATCAAGCTGCTTTTGACAAGGCTGTTCAGTTGGCGACCAGTCAGAATGCTGCCGAGGCTCCCAAGAAAAAAGGGATGTTCGGAAAATTTCTTAAAGCAGCTGCCAGTGATGCCAGTGGTGGTGTAGTAGGGGCAACCAGTAAGGATGAAATGGCGGTTAGCGCCAACAAGTTCTTGGTGGATCAGAAAATTGCCAAACAGATGTTTGATAAATGGTTCTTGGATTCAGCTGGTAATTTCTCTCTTGCTTTAGCTCAAGAACGTGGATTGTACAATGCAACGAAATCAGATGTAGAACAGGCGGCAAGCTCAGTGTATGGTACGGCATCGTTGGCAGATGCAGGTATTGATTTGGTAAACAATACTTTTGCAGTTGTTTGCAACTATCGTTACATGCCGAAAGATTCATTGGTTGCTTTGATTGGCGGCGTTGCTGTCGCTGCTGCTGAGGCGTCGGGTAATAGTTATGCAGTAATGGGAGCTAAAGCGGCAATGATGGCTTTGTCAGCATCTCTGGGTGCAGGATATTATGTCGTAGTTAATACTTATCTGTTCCAGTTGAATTGGAATGATAATGTTCAGAATCAACTGTCGCAAGTGTGGAATAATCGCGAGGCTTATGATGCAGCAGATTTTTATGCATTTAAATATATTGGTAATACGACAGGATGGGCACAAGTTAAAGCTGGCATCTTTACCAATAAAGATCAGGCAGAGTTGATTCAGATTGCCACTGTGAATGCGACTGATGCGGCGATTGCCAAATTGGAGAAAAAGTATGACGTATTCAAGACGAAGAGTCCATTGATGGTTGCTGAGGACGGTACGCTGTATGCGCACATCGGGTTGAAGGAGGGTATTGAACCCAAAGATAAATATGAGGTGCTGGAACGTGCCATCGATCCCAAGACCGGTCGGACAATCTATAAGTCCAAAGGAACGATTACGGTGGTGAAAGATCACATTTGGGATAACCGTTACATGGCCGATCAGGAGCCTGATCACGATTCGAGCATTAATGAGACCTATTTCGAAGGTAACGGAGATTACTATAACGGATTGTTGATCCGTCAGATCAAATAATCGCATTTTATGAGGAGATTAATCATTCTGTTATTGTTGCTTGCTGGTCCGGGACTGCTTTTAGCCCAGTCCCGGGGCAAGCAAAAAAAGGCTGATCAGCAGACGGCTGCTTGGCGTTACGAGATCGAAAATCTGGGGATGGTGGCTACCGCTGGGAACCGCGTCTTCAAGGTGTGGAGTTATGCGTCGGATCCGCGGGTTGCGACTGAGCAGGCCAAGAAGAATGCTGTGCATGGCATTTTATTTAAAGGGATTGCCGATGCGGGTCGAGCCAAAGGTTGTTCGCCGCTGGTTCCGGGCGGAGTGAGCGGTCACGAAGCCTTTTTCGATGCCTTTTTTGCTCAGGGAGGAGAGTATATGAAGTATGTCGCTTTGACCACATCGGGAGAGGTGGCTGCTGAAGATGTCTTGCGAATCAGCAAGAAAGAGTACAAGGTCGGCGTGATTGTCACGGTGCAGTATGACAATTTGCGGCGTCGTCTCGAGCAGGAGGGTATTGTTGAAAAGTTGAATTCCAGATTTTAAGCATCAAGCATGAAGAGATATTGGTTTCTTGCGCTGGTAACAGCGCTTTTGCCGTTTGTCGGAGAGGCTCAGACGGCACCTCAGGCAATTAAACCGACACTGATGGTTGTTCCTTCTAACACGTGGTGTACGAGTCATGGCTACGTGATGGAATATGATAATCAGGGGGTAATTTCTACTGTATCGGATTATGCCCGAGTGGTCCAGGAGAGTTTTGAATTCAGACTGGCAGCCAGTAAAATCGGAGAATTAATGGCCAAAGAGGGATTCCCCCTTCAGGACTTAGCAGCCAGTCTAAAAACGTTGCAATCCATTCAGGCCGAAGAGGCTGTGAGTATGTCTAAATCAGGTAGCGAGATCGCCGAGACCCCCTTGGAGAAGTTAAAACGGGTTGCCAAAGCGGATATTTGGATTTACCTCGATTGGCAGCAAAACAAGACGGGATTGGGTTATCGGTCTGTTACGTTCAACATGCAGGGGATTGATGCCTATACTGATAAACAGATTACTGCATCATCCGGAACCGGTCAGCCTTCGGCCTCAGTTGAGTTTGCGCTGATGTTGGAGTCCAGCGTGGTCGATCATATGGGGCCTTTTCTCGAGCAGTTGCAGGCCTATTTCGATGATATGTTCACCAATGGTCGGGAGGTGAGAGTGAGTTGTCGTCGTTGGCAAGATTCTGACATTGATTTTGAATCGGAGTTTAATGGCGACGAGTTGGGTTATCAGATTGAGGATTGGATGGCAGAGAATACCGTCATGGGGCGTTTCAGTACCGTTCAGGCTTCGGCCAATGTGATGGAATTCGATCAGGTGCGCATTCCGCTGAAGGATGAGGCAACAGGACGTTTGGTCGATGCCCGTAGATGGGGCAGAGGCTTGCAACGCTATCTGGAGAATCTGTGTGGAACCGACGTGAAATTGGAAATTCGAGGGTTGGGCCATGTGATCCTGACAATCGGAGGCAAATAGAGGGGGATAAACTTTAAAACAGATTGATTATGAGGAGGAAGTTATACGGACTGCTGCTCGCATCGTTGATCATCCCCGTGACAGCATGGTCCCAAGGAAATACGCTCTCATCCAAAGAGATGGTTGCCATCACACCGGTGGTATGCGAAGGGGCCGAATTGCCGGCCGATGCAGAGCGGGCGCTGATGATGAAGATGAATCAGATGGTTACGGCCAATGGTATGGGGGCATCTTCGTTGCGCTATGCTTTGGTCCCCAACATTGTGGTGGTGGACAAGCAGGCGACCGGGACAATTCCGGTGCAGTTTATTGTCTCGTTGGAGGTCTCTTTTTATGTGTTGGATGTGACCGAGGAGATCATTGTGGCCGAAACCTCGTTTACGACTCGCGGCATCGACCGTATGGAGCATAAAGCGGTGATTCAAGCCATTAACCAGATCGCTTCGCGCTCTCCACAGGTGAAAACCTTTATGGAACGGAGCCGCTCCAAGATCATCGATTACTATACCACCCGTATCCCGGCGCTGCTGCAGAAGGCGCAGTCGCTGGCTGATCGGGAACAGTATAACGAAGCCATTGCGCTGCTGGCAGCTGTGCCGGAGAGTGTCGATGAATATCCGTTGGTTGCCGAGCAGATGAGTGCAATATACAAGAAGTCGTTGGATCAGACGGCCGTGGGGGCCATTCAGCAGGCTAAGGGTGCCATCGCGTTGAAGAACTATGAGGAGGCATTTGAGGCTTTGCAGAAGGTCAATCCGCTGAGCTCTTACTCCAAAGAGGCATTTGCGATGATCGAATCGGTTCATCAGCAGCTTGCCGAAGAGGAGCGCCAACAGAAAGAGGAGGAGATGCGTCGTTATGAGGATCAGCTCCGCCAAAATGAACAGGCCCGTCAGGATGCGGTGGCTTTGCAACGCCTGCAACTGGAGACGGCGCGTGAAGCGGGAGCTTCGGTAACGGCTGCGGCCACGTCAGCAGCAAGCGGTTCGGACGAGTCCTTTAACGACAAGGTGAACAAATGGTTTTTATCTAAATTCAAGTAGTTACAATGAATCTGTGTCCACGCTGCAAGGAGCCGATGCCTCCATTGTCTAAGGTGTGTCCCGTGTGTGGATATACCGATACGACCGGTCAAAGTGACGGTGGTGAGAATCGGGTATCCGAATCGCTGGCAGACCTCGAAAAGAGGCTGACCACACTCCGCTCGTTGCCGGAGTCAACCTGTTTTGAAGGGATGCGAGCGTTTCTGTTTGTGGTTTATCCGGTTGCGTTACTCTGCATGATTGTTTTGGCTGCGGCATGGGGTAATCTATTGCTATGGGGATTGGCGCTGCTGTTTTTGGTCTTGACGATTGTTGAGGCTGTGCAGAAACTGCGGGGCAAACGGGCTGCAGATGGCCAAAATCGCCGTGTGAAAGCGCTGCTGGCCGAATACGATAGCGCCAAACGGGAGTTGGAGTTATCATATGGCAAAAATCGCGAAGTGCGTACGGCTATCACGCAGGTCGATGCACAACTGCAGCAGGCTTTACAAGGGCGGACGGCCCATGCCCGCAAAACCAAAATTTGTGGAGCAGGGATCGCTTTGGCTATGATTGTGGTGCTGCTGTTGATTTGTTGGGGAGGTGTCTCGACGGCGCTTTCGTTGGCTCGTGAGGCTACAGCGCAAAGTGTTCCGGCCCTGCTGGAGGAGAAACGCTACGATGAGGCGGCACAACTCTATGGCCAGCAGTACGCCCTGGATCCTGCCTCGGCAACCAGTACCGAGCTGCGGGTTCAGATGGTGCAGGGAATGGTGTCGGCTGCCGAGTTGGATCAGGCTCAACGCTTCTTTTTCGATTACTGCATGGGGAATCTGGATGATTTCGAATGTGCCAGCATGATTGTGCAGGGCCTGAAATTGGCCGATCGATCGGAAGCAGCGGCTGATTTCGTCGCAAAATGTACCGGTATGCGGTATCGGTCGGATCTCTCGCGGCTGAAACAGATCATAAACAAATAGGAAAATTATGGGACTATTCGGAAATAAACGCGAAGGCGGATTGATGGATGTGATCCGCTGCGACGAGTCGGATTACCTGGTGTGGAAATGGTCTCCAGCCGCCGATGGCCGTTCAACGCGTAAAGAGAATGCTATCCGTTACGGAAGCTCCTTGCGGGTTAAGGCCGGTGAGGTTGCTGTGTTTGTGTACAGCAGCAACGGTTCGGCCATGGATTATATCGAGGGCCCGTGCGATACGACGATCAAAACGGCCAACTTCCCGGTGTTGACAGGTCTAGTGGGTGCCGCATTCGGAGGAAGCTCTCCGTTCCAGGCTGAGGTCTATTTTATCAATATGGAGGGGATGATCCAATTGCCCTTCTTTATTCCTCGTGTGGAGATAACCGACCCCCGATTGGATGATTATTCGGTCCCGGCGGCTGTCAAGGGGAGCATGATGTTTAATATCAGCGACTACAAAAAGTTTATTGCGCTGCATCGACTCCGCAGTTTTGAAATGGAGGATTTTGCCATGCAGATTCGCGATCCAATGATTGCTTATGTGTCGTCGGTTGTCGGTCGATCTCCCAAGATGTGCAACTTCTCCATTTATCGTATCGGCTCGTACTTGATCGAGATCAGCAAGTTTCTCGAAACAGAACTGAGGGCACGTGTCGAAGAGGATTTCGGAATCAATCTGCGACAGGTGAACCTCTCCTCTGTGGAGTTGGATAAATCGGATGAAGGTTACCAACGTCTGGATAAGATCATCAAACTGCGTTCGGAGATGATTGCCGACAAGCAGACCGAGGTGACCATGCAGAATATCGAGGCCCAGCAAAAGTTGAACGAAGATCTGCAGTGGCGACGCAACGAAGAGGCTCAACGTGCTCAGAAGTTGCAGACCGAATCGACCTTTATCGGTGCTCATCAGATCAATGTTCAGGGCGAGGTTGCCCGTACGGCGGCTGAAAGCCTCGGCGAGTGGGGGCGTAATGGCGCCGGTGGGGGCGTCGGAGGTGGCGGCGGGATGGATCCTGCCGGCATGATGACCGGTATGATGATGGGAACCGCTGTCGGTGGCGGTATGGCCAACATGATGACCGGTATGATGCAGGGCCTCAATCAACCGCAACCGCCCACTCCGCCACAAGAGGCGCTGGCACAGTACCATCTGTTTGTGGATGGTGTGCAAAAAGGGCCCTATACAATGGCTCAAGTGCGTCAAATGGTGCAATCCGGCGAGCTGAATAGTACCAGCTATGTGTGGAAAGCGGGCATGGCGCAGTGGCAGCCTGCCAATCAACTTCCTGAGTTGGCATCGCTGTTTGCAGCGGTACCGCCGCCACCGCCGGTTCCGGGAGTAAATCGTTAACCTGTAATTCGAAAGCTATGAAAGAGGATTCGATGAATGATTTGATGGAACTCTCCATGGGACTCTCCATGGCGACCGTTTTTGCCCGTGCGATGGGCGGAATGATGGATCACGCGATGGCACAGGTCGAACGGGCCAATGCTCCGCTGGGGAATCCAAATTTCGCTCCGGGCCAAATCTCCACGCAGGCCTATATCCATGCCATTCTGGACGGGCGCCAGCAGGGACCCTTTACATTGAACCAAATTCTCTCCCTGATTCGGGAGGGCCGAATTACAGCAGAAACTTATATGTGGAAGCCGGGCATGACCGCGTGGATGCATGCTGCCGAGATTCAGGATATTGCTCCTGATCTGCAGTGTGTACCCCCTCCAGTGCCTGAAAAATAGATGTTGAGGCTATGAAATTTAATCCGGTTTTAGCGGCATGTGTCGTACTGCTGAGTGCGGTGACCGCATGGCTCTTTTATTTGGGCAGTGAATCGTGGATCTACGCAGTGGGCGAAGGGGTATTGACGTTGGCCTTCTTATCCGTTGGCTTGGGCGGCCTCTCGTTGAAGGCTTATCCCCGTTCCGCCGTGTTTTGCGTCATCCTCTCCTGGCTGGCATTGGTGCTTGGAGTGGTGTGGGGATGCGTCTCCGCCTTGGTGGGATTGGACTGTCAGTGGTACATAGCCGCTTCGGTCATTCTGCTGGTCGTGTGGGTTTTGTGCCTCTATTCGATTGTTAAAAGCAAACAGTAGCAGCCATGTCGAAAATATTGAAATATATCCGTTTGGTGACGGTGGCCGCAATGTTGGGGACACTCTGCGGGGTGGCCAATGCGGCAAAACCGATCAAGGTGTTGGATCGCAGTGCATCCAAAGCTCCCGTATGGTTGGACGGAACGCAGGAGGAGTATGTCATCACCTCTGCCATTGCAGATGATATGGATGCGGCTCGCAATCAATGCCTGGACAATGTCAAAACCAAAATTATCGAGTCCGTTGCTCAGAATGTGCAATTCGGTTCGGAGAGCCGCATCGCTCAAAGCACCGGTAACAGCGGTATTACCGACTTTACCGATCAATTTACCTCTGTGCTCAAGACTCAATCGGCCAATATTCCTTTTATACGGGGTATTTCGGTCTCTAAAATCGCTGATTCCTATTGGGAAAAACGAATGGATAAGGCCACTAAAAAGGTGACCTATCTGTATGCGATTAAATATCCTTTCCCTCGCATCGAGTTGAAAAAGATGACCCGTGAGTTCGAAAAACGCGATCACGAGATGGTTACCCGCTATAATGCGTTGGATCGGGGATTGGATTCGGTTGCTTCACTCGAACAGATCGATCGGGCCATTGAGGAGTTGAACCCGTTGATCACCTATTTCTTTGATGATGTACGCAAACAGGCAGCCATCTCTCTGCAGTCGAACTATCGGAAACTGTACGATCAGATTGTGATTGAAACGGCTCACGAGAAGAGTGAAGAGGCCTTTTTGGTGTTCCGCCTGAACGGACGCCCGATTGCGGTTTCGCAAAAGCCCAAGGTGAAATCGGAATGTGCAACCCGCATTGTCTGCCATATGGAAGATTCCGGATGCAGAGTGACCTATAGTACGGAGTTCTGCGAAGAGAACGTGCCGGGCGAGATTCGGCTGACCTTCCGTTTCGGAAGCCGACCAGTTCAGCATCTGATCTATTTTACAAAACAGGATCTGACGGTGCAGATACGTCCAGTGGGGACAGCCTATTTGACCGCCCAGAAGGGTGTGGCGGATACGTTGCAAGCAATTCATATCCGGCTCGAGATCGAGAACAAAAATTGTGATCGGTTCTGCGTGACGGGTGTGGCGTTGAATGTGCCGGGCATTGTAGGGGCCGTTGTGATGGATGGTTTGGAGATCCCATTTACGGGTGAGGCGAAACATCTGTTGCAGCTCGATTATACGGTGCCGATTACCTATACGGCCGGGCACGATAACAAGCTGCAGCTGATGCGAGGCACCATACGTGGTACCTATGGCGAGGAGTCAACGTCGTTCTCCACGCCGTTTAGTCTGATGTTTAAATCGAATTGGTAATAAAAACTAACAATATCTAAAGTTATGAAACTACGTTTGTTTGCATGGGCCCTGGTGGGGCTGTGTGTTGTTGCAATGCCGGCTATGGCGCAACAGTCGAGCAAAGAGTTGAAAAAAGAGTTGCGGGCAAAGGTCGAAAAGGATTGCCGCAAGGATGCCAAACAGCTTGAAAAGGATGGCTGGAAGGTGATGCCAGGCAAATTGCCGATTGAAAAACAGATGCAGATGGCCCGGTTTGCAGCTTTGGATACCGATGAGGAGACCGGTGAACAGCTCTATTTCATTGGTACGCACAAGGCTTTGGGCGGTAACTATTCGGCAGCCAAGCAGATTGCGGATACGCGGGCTCGTGGCGAAATCGCACAGCAGGTGAATTCGCTGGTGGCTCAAAAAATTACCAGTCAGGTCGCTTCAACCGATTTAGGAGATAACGATACGGAGTTGGTAGACGAACTGGTTGCAGGCAGTAAGACGATCGTCTCTGCACAGTTGCAGGGGGTGGTACCTGTATTGGAGATTTATCGCGAAGGCCCAAATGGTCAGTATGAGGTACAGGTTACCCTGAAAGCAGATTATGCCAAGACGTTGAAAGCTGTGAAGTCGGCTCTGAAAAATGAGTTGAAGGATAAATCGGAACAGTTAATCATCGATCTTGATAAAGTGCTTCCTTATTGATGATTCAGCCTTTTCATAATCAAATCCCCGGATTATGATAAGGAGGCATTCAAGAAGTATCCCCGAACCTTCGGGGATACTTTGCGATATTGATCTTAACGCCCTGAAAAAACCAAGTTCCCGGGCCAACGACAGACTGTGTCCGGAAACGTCGCGGAACGTAAAATTCTGCCCTTGGCCCAATAGGGCTGTTCGAGCAGCAGGTGTTTTGAGGAAAGACTGCAGGTGCCATTTAGAATCGGCTCGTGGCGAACAGTGATGCCGAATCGTGACGATGAAAGATGAAAGAAGAAGCGTGTGAGGCATGTTGCCAGCAGGGGTGTTACGATGATCGGATCAATACGCGCAGACAAATAGATGAGTGCAAACGTTTTTTACAATTTTATGTACTTCACAATAAACGGATGTTAACATAAGGGCAAATGTGCGAGGTTATGGCACAAGTGGGTGCTAACCTTGTGAAGCGTTATGTTGGCCGGCCCAAGCCGGTAAAAATTGGTTATTGATTGATAATGATAAAAACAGCATGTTACCCATGATGAATGACATCCAACCCATAATTTTGAGACTCGAAGAGGCGACTGGATATACCTTGGAACAGATCAGGCAGAAAAATCGTCACAAGGCTATTGTCCTCGCCCGTGAAATATATGTCCGCGAATTGTGTGCGGCCGGCTATTTGCATTGGCAAGTTGGGAAAATCTTATTGCGTGATCGTTCATCGATCTCGTATGCTTTGGCTGCCTATAAACGCGATTATGAGACAAATGCAGCGTTTCGTGTGATGGCCGATCGCGCCCGCGTGGACTCTATCAATATGATGTTGGGCAAAGAGGATACTGATGACATTGAGGCCGAGTCCATGTTATAAATTTATGGCCGTGGTGCCACGCCACGTTTTGTTAAACTGGATGATAACAATTGTTGAGTGAGCTTTGGGGAACGGGACTTCTGCATAGACAGTCAAACAGTCAAATTGTCCGGTTGCTCTCCAATAGTCCAGTCAATCTTCGAAGCGGTGATTCTATTTTTTTGGAGATCGGGGCCCGAGGTGCTATCCAAGGCTTGGGGCTGATTGTATAGAGCCGATTGCCGGGGGGAAGCGGCCAATTGTTTAGGGGCAACTGTAGGATATGGGCGGGGCACCTGGATCTCCTTGATGTAGCAGTTTGAATTTGAATACGTCAGTGTGGTTGCATAAGCTATTTTGAGTAGCTATCGAAAGCTCTCCCGAATGGTGGAGGTACGCTTTGAATCGAGTTGAGCGGATTGTTGAGGTGCGCGGTTTGGGTGGAGCCGTAACAAATCAAGTCGTGTTGGAAAAGTCACAGCTGTTTGGGTGTAGCCGCAGCACATCAAGTCGTGTCGGGAAGTCACGGCAGTAAATTAGGATGCGTTGGTTGGACGTTGACGCAGCAAATCGGTAGAGCGGTTGATCGCATGCAATGGCATCTATCCTATACGTTTCGTATAATGCCTGCCGCATAGGACCGCAAAATTACATCGTGTCCTTTTACCTTTTTCCTTCCTTTCTCCCTTTCTTTGTCAATCAGCAGGCGTCACAACTCCTGTTCTCCGTTTCCCGTTCCTTCTCATTTTCCTATTCACTACGCTGTTATGGAAGCGGTCGAATCAACCGCCTGAACCCGCTCTCCGTTCTTTGTTCCCCATTCCTCGTTTCGCATTCACCATACTCCCTCTTTTATTGTTGCCTTGTCGCTCTTTGTGAAGGCGTGTCAATCCCGACTATGTGACTCAATAAGCGGGCCGCTTCTGCTATGTGTACCGGGTATGAAGTCCCAATGGTCACGTGCAGGAAGGAATCTCCGGGAGCACCATCTCTAAATGGTCGAAATCAGGATTTTAGTGGGGATATATCCTGAGAAGCGTTGGTCTGTGCTGGCTGCTCCAAGAAAAAATCGTGCGATTGGCTTTGAAATCTTCCAAATTAGATCTATTTTTTCGAAAGAGCAATGTAAATTGCATGACGGAACCGTTGAACATAAATTGAAAGAATATGCGTAAGAATTTTGGATCCAATAGTTGGCTCTATCCGATGCCGGTGTTGATTATTGCAACCTATGACGAACAGGGTAGACCCAATGCAATGAATGCAGCCTGGGGCGGAATCTTTACCGATGAGATGATCGGAATCTGTCTCTCAGAGCGGCATAAAACCACCCAAAACATTCTATTTACCCGGGCATATACCGTGAGCATGGCGACCGCAGAACAGGTTGTGGCGTGTGATTATGTGGGACTTGAATCGGGAAACCGCGTGCCGGACAAATTTGCTAAGGCCGGCTTCCATGCCACGCGTTCCGAATTTGTCAACGCACCGTTAATCGATGAGCTGCCCATGGCTTTGGAGTGCGAGTTGGTTTCGTATGACAAAGAGAGCTGCCATCTGGTGGGGAAAATCGTCAATATCACAGCGGATGAGAGTGTGCTCACGGAGGGTAAAATCGACCCGCGTAAATTGCGTCCAATCACGTTTGACCCGATTAATCACGCCTACCTCGAACTGGGCGCTAAAGTTAACGACGCCTTCAGCTGCGGCAAGCAGTTAAAGTAGTATGAAAGCCTATACCTATATTTCGCACGGCCATTTTGAGTTGATCGATAAACCGAAACCCGAACTGCAACATTCGCGTGATGCCATAGTGCGCGTGACACTCAGCAGTATATGTACCAGTGATCTGCATGTCAAGCATGGTAGTGTGCCGCGTGCAGTCCCCGGTATTACGGTGGGGCATGAGATGGTAGGGGTTGTAGAGCAGGTAGGAACCGATGTCCATACCGTTAAGCCTGGGGATCGTGTGACGGTGAATGTCGAGACCTTTTGTGGAAGCTGCTTCTTTTGTCAGCATGGCTATGTCAACAATTGTACCGACCCCAATGGCGGTTGGGCCTTGGGATGTCGCATCGATGGCGGACAGACCGAGTATGTTCGTGTCCCTTTTGCGGACCAGGGATTGAATCGTATTCCGGATCGAGTCAGTGACGAACAGGCCCTGTTTGTCGGAGATATCCTCGCCACAGGGTTTTGGGCTGCCCGCATCTCTGAAATCCAAACGGAGGATACAGTCCTGATTATCGGAGCTGGTCCGACCGGAATCTGTACGCTGCTCTGCGTAATGTTGCACCGACCAAGTCAGATTATTGTGTGTGAAAAATCGCCTGAACGAATCCGTTTTGTCCAGGAACACTATCCGGAAGTGACGGTGGTCACTCCCGAGGAGTGTGTCACGGCTGTGCGCAGTCGTTGTGAACGCGGTGGTACCGATGTGGTACTCGAGGTTGCCGGAGCGGATGATACGTTTCGATTGGCGTGGGAGTGCGCACGACCCAATGCCATTGTCACAATCGTTGCCCTGTATGATAAGCCGCAGGTGCTTCCCTTACCGGATATGTATGGCAAAAATCTGACCTTCAAAACCGGCGGGGTAGATGGTTGTGATTGTGCAGAGATTTTGCGTCTGATTGAACAGGGACAACTCGATACAACCCCTTTGATTACCCACCGCTATCCGCTGGCCGATATTGCCGCCGCTTACGATCTGTTTGAACATAAACGGGATGGCGTGATCAAAGTGGCCATAACCAGTTAGGCCTCCAAGGAGTGGGGCCCATCGGAGCCTGTACCGTTGTTTAGGCATGTTTTACGGGGGCTGTAAGGCCCCCTTTTATTTTGGTGAGATGGGGAGGAGAATTGCTCCATTATCGAAGACCATCTGCTGCGATGTATTGGGCTTTGTTTTATGAAGTGGGGAGGGATAGATTGAAAATGAGTTTGAAACTATTTTTGAGTTCGTATTCTTTTCCAGAACAGGCAGGCGACATACAACATCCCCATATAGATACATACCGCAAGAAAAGAAAACAAAAGGCCTAAAACAGGTGCGTCGAAATAGGTTGGTAAATATCCTAACCAATATTCCATATATTTTGATGCTTCAAACAGAAGAAATAGCGACATTCCACTCCACAAGGTGGTCCGGGCCATTCTATCCGATTGCAATATGTAGCGGCCCATTCCCCAAGACAGCCCCACTAATAAGGCAATCTCCAGGAGGATTTCCCCGTTGCTGTATGAGATGAAGATACGTTCTGCTTTGGGGCCACTAATGCAGCGCGTGTGAAAAATCGACGTGAGGCCAAAGCGCAAAACAAAGTAGAGTGTAGGATCACAATACGGGTTTGCATTGTCAGGTGGTGTATACGGGCAGGTTTTGCCAATTTATGTGAAATATCGTTGGTAGGGTGTGTACCGTACAGAATGGTCTCGTTGTTAGTAAAACAGGCCTTTGCCGGGTAGGGAACGATTACTATTCGGGGGGGTAGCTTTGAGTCCCTATGGTTGGGAGTATAGCTCAGCATCGTCCGGATAGGTTACCCTGAAGTTTGCCTGTTCCATTTCCTTGAATGTTCGGAATCTACGTGATCCCAAGCAAATCTCTTTATTGTGCTCGATCAGTTTTTCCAGTGTATTCAGTGAATCGACCTTTTTTGCATCCAGGAAAAAGATTATAAAATAGTCTCTGCTTACAAACGTTCCAAATCTATGTTCGTAACATATCAGTTCGTCATATACGATTCTATTTGTAGCTTCCCCGGGTGTAAGCATATAATGTATCCTTGTGGTCGGATCTGCAAGATGTTTTAAAGCAAATTCTGAAGGATATGTTGGTCCTAAACTAACATTGATGTCATCAATAACATATATTGGTGTTTCTGACGCATTTTTTGTTAAAATTCTTTTGTGGCAATCCGCTCCCTCCTCTTTTGTGCATGTGAGAGAGAGAATTAACATCACGAAGGGTACCACCAAAAAATAGAGAATTGCTTTTTTCATAGTCTTGGATTTTTAATGGGTCTCTTAATAATATGGTGTTGCGAGTAGGTTCTCAGAAACATCAATGATGCCGGTTGGCCCACTACATGATGGGAGGATCCCTCCACGAGCTATGACCCTCAAGTCAAAATATACCGCAGTGCTATAAATATAAGAAACTTGTTGATTACCTGCAATAAAGTATTATGGCTTGTTCATATATTGTGGATTGCCTAAAAAACAGAACCAGAAATATTATTATATTTCTGGTTCTGGCTATATTCTTTATGGATATTCAAAAACAGTCGGTGGATCTAAATATTTAGGAGGAAGACACTGAATATGTTTTAAAAACATATTTTTTTCTTTTATCTCTTGCCACGTGTACTGTTTGAATATCTTAGGATCATAGACAAATACATGCATTTGTTCGTAAACATCCATTGTTGAGTCAGCTAAGTGCCTATCTTGTTGTACCCATGAGCTCAGACTTACACAATACTCATTGGTGTCGTGAGGAGGAACCAATCTGTATGCGTCTTCTGTCGGACTTCTTAAGGCCGCTTTATGGGGATTTTTCGTCATGTCATAATAATAGGTAGCTACGTAAACAGAATCATCGGAATTGTTTACAAAAATTTGATATGTGCGTTTAGGATCATATAATCGATGGTCACTGAGCAAGTAGTTTTTGGATGGGTCTTTGGGATCGAGATATGCACTTACTGCAAGACGTTTGTTTTCAGGTACAGTGGAGTGAACGACAAGGGTGTCATTGTCCAGCATGGTGTACATTTCATAGTCGTAGAAGCGCTCTTCAGCGGCAGAATAGGCCTTCACTAACTTGGGGCGAGTGAACGGTAGATCTCTCATATTTAACGCCTCAAGGGCCTTCCAAATGTTATGATATGCCGCATTTTCCATTTCTGCGGGGGTGCGTGGAATAGCCATGTTGATCTGATAAGCGATGTACAAACAGACAAATATGCCCAATACAATGCGCCATATGATACGTTTGCGCCGTTTCTTTTTAGCAGGATCCATCATAACCTAATATAATTAGCGTGTTATTTGTACTTTATCTGTGAACTTAATCGTGACGGTTTATCTTCATCCCGTGGCCGTCCACCGAATCTATTGCCTTGCTCCGAAGTTGTATTGGCTGAGGATAGTTCCCCCGATTGAAGCATCCTGCAATTCTTTCCCGCTGAACAGTTGATTTTGCCTGACGTGTTATAAAGATAGGAAAAAATGGTGTTCAGCGGTGAAATCTATGAAAATAAAACATCATTTTCTCTGAGAAAACAAATAGTTTCTCAGAGAAAATGATGTAATAGATGATTGAACTATTATTGAATTCGTACAAAAATAGTCTGATTGATACGAAGAGTATCCTTGTTCAAAATTTCGATCTTGTGATCAAGGAATTGAGGATTACGATATCCTATTGATAATCGTTGAATCATGTCTTCCTTCCAAGCGAGAGGAATGTATGTTAATTCAACAATATCCTTTTGGACAAACCTCCATGTCCCTGTAAATCTGCCAGTATATTCTGCGTCTATAAACGTACCGCTTTTATTTAATATTAAGATAAAGCAATTATTGGGAACCAATTTTTGCGTTGTTGCCTCATATCGAAGACTTTGATATACTCCAGACGTTTTTGCCATTCTTTGAGTGACTCCACAAGAACTGACTGTCAATAACAGTATGATCATAAACGTTATCTTTTTCATGGCCTTGAGATATAACTTAGTGGGTTAAATGAATTGGTATTCGCTTCAGAATCAGAATTATTAATGTTACATTACTGGAAAGTGATGCAATACATTAATTTGCTGGGTGAATCTGACTCCCTATTGTTGCATGCACAAGTAGGTGAGAGGTCATTTTATTCGCACAAAAGGAATACCGCCGATACGAATACTGTCTCTATTAATGATTTCGGCCTCTTGATCAAGGTAGTTAGGAGTACTCGTATATGGAATCCACGTTTTTTTTATAGAGCTCGGGATGTGTTTTAGCTCAATGATATTTTTTTTTGTGAACTTCCATGTTCCTGTAAATCTACCATCATATTCGATATCCAATAATGTGCCGTCTTTATTTAATATTACAATAAGGCCATTATTAAGGTCATTTCTCCCAGATCCAGGAAAATATACGCTTTGATACACTCCAGCTACTTTCGCCATTTTATGGGTTGTTCCGCAGGAGCTGACAGTAAGTAACAGTGTGATAATCAGAATTATATTTTTCATTTTGTGATAGATTTATGTTTGTAATATGTGTTAAAGAAATCAAATAAATTTGCATTTAGATCTGCATCAGGTGCATAGTGGTATCCTTGATTTGGATATGCTGGAACAAGGTCTTTTAATGTAGAGTTTCTATCTAAAGGTATTACAGCTACATTTGCATATCCTCCCGGTTTATACGGTTGCTCGTCGTTAATGTCATATAGGCCCTGAACCCATTCGGCGGTTATACCCTTTTCAACTGTAAAAGGACCATGTTCATTTCGTAAGCCGGTAACCGAAGATGGGGTATATGCCACGCTGCGCTATAAATATAGGAAACTCGTTGAATATCTGCAAGATTGATACGAACAAGTAGCGTATAGTGTTCGATGGCCAATTTTATGGTTGGTTGGTGCCATATCCTGTGAGTGAATCGTGCTTAAGATTTCCGTTCTAAACAAGCGGAACAAACGTGCTTTTGAAGATGTTAGGCGATTGAAATTCTTGCTGGCTTAATTGTAACCTGGGAGATCCTTGTCCCTGTTTTTTACTAATTTTGCAACCGTTTTATAAATACCGATCCCAGTAAAAATGAAAGCACTTAGTAAAAATGCTATCATTGGCTACCCGGCAGGAATCATCACCGGCATCACGTATGGTCTGAATCCGCTGTTCGCTCTCCCTCTGATCAAGCAAGGAGCCCATATCGAATCTATTCTTTTCTTCCGTTATATCATTGCCGTTGTGCTATTGGGGGGATTTCTCTTCCTGCGGAAACAGAGTTTCAAAATCAATTGGAAACAAGCCGGTGTCTTATGTGTGCTTGGGCTGCTTTATACTTCAAGCAGTATATTCCTGTTTGAAGCGTTCAAGTATATTGCATCGGGACTGGCGACGGCTCTGGTTTTCCTTTATCCGGTTCTGGTGGCCATCATTATGGTCTTTTTGAACGTAATTCCCTCGTGGCCGGTATGGCTATCCATATTTCTGACATTTGCCGGGGTAGCCATTATGACCAAAAATGACCCGACACAATCCATTAGTCTGTTAGGAGTGTTACTCTCTTTGGGATCGGCGTTGGTTTACGCTATGTTTATTGTCATCATCAACCGTAGCAAAACTATCAAAAACATTTCGAACAGTCTGCTGACATTCTATGCTTTGGGGGTAGGAGCCATTGTATTTTTCATCAAACTCCTAACCTCCGATGCGGACATTACTACCGGCTTGGACCAAAATATGGCCTGGTTGAATCTTGTGGGGTTGGCCGTTTTACCGACCATTGTCTCCACCTCCACGTTAGCTGTTGCAACCCGAAATATAGGTGCGACCAAGGCATCTGTTCTCGGTGTATTCGAGCCGATAACCGCTATTCTCATCGGGACGTTTGTTTTTGGCGAGGCCTTAACGACAAATATCATTGTAGGCATCTTCATCTCAATGGCTGCCGTGATATTTATGATTGCCAAGACCAAAAGGTGAATCAAACATACGTTCCCAACTCAGTTAACATGATTGCTCGATTATCGGAACCGAATTGATTATAACACCTTGTGTAGATTTTGACCATAGTGGAAAAGGAGGGCTCAATAGGGTAGTGCGATGGTCGGGATCATCCATTGATTTACCTGCTTTATGCCATAATTGAATTGTTGTTGATATGATTGTGGCGTTAATCCTTGTCGAACTGTTCGATCATTAGAATGCAGTTGTATTATGTGAAAGTGACAAGGCAAATCTTTGCCTTGTCACTCAGTTGCTTAAAAGAATATCAGGTTTAGAATGTTTTTTAACTTTTCGGGAGTGTAGCGATTCAGATACTCTTGTGGCTGGCAGAATTGCTTGTTGATTAAATCATAGATAAGAATACTATCATCCTGCAAAACCAGCCACACTACTCCACCAAGACCACGAATGTGGAAAAGTGATTTTGGATTCATGCTACGAATATCAATTGCCGCTTTTTCGAAAATTTTACCATGTCTCGTGTGGGCAAGACTATCCCCCGTAATGCCGGGAGAAGTCAAAAAATAGGTATCTTGTGATCCTCCCATATAACGGTCTCCACTAAAATAGAACGTATATGCTATACTGCCATGTCGACGGTTGACTGGTTTCCGAACGGGTTTTACAGAAGCGATAAAATTTTGCAATCGAGTAAAATCACGGTCTGGAAACTTACGTGTATCCACTTTAAAGCGCGGAATATACATGATTTCAATCGTGTCTAATATCGCTCGACTGTACTGTTCATCATAATGAAAAGACCCTCTGCAACTCCTAATAAACTGTTGTTGTGCTTCCTTTTGATATAAAGCATCCTTTTCTTTTAATTTTAATATGCTATTCGGCAGTATTACCTTTTCTTGAGCCGTTAAGATAATCGGTGTCCATAAACTAACGATGAAAATGATGATTCGCTTCATAGTTGTCTTATTTATTGGATGATTGCCTTAAATTTGTAATTATTCAGATCTTGTAGCCTAATGATACGTTTAGAGCCATAATCCGGATCCATAATTTGGAACCTATAGTTTTCTCCTCTTTGATATATTCTTTGAATAGCAACAGCATGTTTTCGATCTAGTCCCATAGGTTGATATTGCAAAGCAACAGGTTGATCGCTTTTTATCGTATTGATGAGAACATCATGTTGGTCTTCAAGAATTGTCAGCAAATCAAGACCTAATTGCTCTGCATAAGTGTCAATATCACTTCCTACAGGTTTAATTTCTATATTTTTATACTTTTCGATTCCTAAATATTGGAGAATACTCTTCCATGTGGCATGTACGCATCCGCCCATGGTCCCATCTTCCATTGGTTTGCCAGAGTAATTGGGCAGCTTTCCTTCTAAACGTGCTACCTCGTGCCAAGCTGCATGATTGAGTCCGGTAATAATCATTCCTTGTCCCATCTCTTGCCAGAAGTCTTCGTTAGGGACTGTCTTACCTGATTGATATAAATACGGACAGGTTTTACCTGTCCGTATTTATATCAATTCAATTACCTTACATCCGATGCTTCATTAACAAAACTTTGTTTCGAAATTAACTCACCACTACAGGTAAAAAGTTCATTGGAAATAAGAACTCCTCGAACAAATTTAAGTTCACATTCGTTGTAGTGAGTGAGAAACATAAATAGGGCTTGATTAGGAGGCATCTCTAAATTGTTTTGATATTTTTGATACATCCGATAAGCCTCACGTACGTAAGGAAAATCTTTTTTTAATACTTGTACGATCCCCTCAAGCGTCATTGCCATATCGGGATACGAGAGATATCTTACTCCGATATAACAATCTGGAAGATCATCGATTTTGGCAAAAAAATGTATCGATGGTTCGAAAAAATCTCCAATGTTGCGAACCAAAACCATTCGGTAGCAAGTGGTGTCTCCTTTCTCCGAGACATTCAATAGCATCATCGTTGGATTTGTGTCCTGATTTTCAGATACATATTTTTTGATACATTGTTTTAATTCGTCATTTTGAATTTCCGCAAATGAAGTGGACGATTTATAAACCGAACAACTCACTAATAAAAGACTAGTTATTATTAGTAGTTTATATTTATAACGCCGATTTCTTGATAATGTCCTGTTTCCCATATCCGATATAATTTTCCTTGATAAATAACCTTATGATCTAACTCTTGCCACTTTAATATAAATGCTTTGTCGGCAGGACTAATCCCGATTCCTTGGGTGACTGGTCCCGGATGAGTATGAGTTGTACCATCTACAGCATATTTTCTAAACCAACCATCTTTATAATACACCTTGCCATCTCTCCTGATTAGCTTGTAATCATAAGTACGGGCTGAGGTTTTTGTATTATACGTTCGTTTCATCAATAGTGCACGGCCATCTTCTAATTCATATACGAAATGTTCTTTATAGGTTTCGCCTCTTTTATATGAACTTTTATACATATAGGCATATGCTTCTTCCTTGCTTGCAAACATATGATTAGAATTCTCAAAGATACTGTGTGCGGCGTGATTAAGTCCTGCAATCGTTAAACCAGTTGCTGCACCTTTCCAGAAATCTCCGCCAGAGAGTTCGGCACCTAAACCTCCAGATAATCCGGCAAAAGCAAACAGACCAACCTTAGTTTGTCCTATTCCACTAGCTTGAAAAGCGGTACCAGCCCACGTGCCCAGCGCTCCTGAAGCAAATCCAGAAAGGAAATCACCTCCCTGCAACGAGGAAAGTCCTCCCTGAGCAACGCCATGCGTTAATCCTCTGGCTACTTCCGTTCCGAATTTTCCAATATCACCGAATATTTGTCCGATTCCGGAAGTAACAGCTCCAGAAACAGCTCCGATCCCGATTGATTGGAAGAACCCGCCCCAGTTCCAGTTGTTGAATCCACCATCACTGAAAGCGATGCTTAATGTATAGGATGCGGCCCCGATGGCAGCACCAATAACGATGGCCGGGATCATCCAGAAAATTCTTCCGTCCTTATCAAAATACATCATCGGTGCATTTCCACAGAACAGATATGGGTTGGCTACCTGTGCGGCGGGATCGACATTGAACCACCGTCCCAAAATTGGATCGTAGAACCTTGCACCGAAGTCATACCAACCGAGAATTTCATTCCCCAGTGCTCCATCCTGCAACTCTTTTCCACTGAAAAGGTATTTGTTTTTGTTCAGGTTGTTGTATTCGAATGCGAGTCCGAAAGGATAGAAATCGGTAGTCTGCGAGGCTTGCAGCGTTCCATTAACAGCCGAAAGCAATACACGTGTACTGCCCAGATGGTCGGTTATGAAATAGTTGTATGTGTAGCTTGTTCCGGCAGAACCTTCTGTACGGGTTGCTGTTCCTTCGGGGGTGAGCATGTATAGCAGTTTGTCGTCGTTGCCATACACCATTACGGAACGATAATAGGTCAAAGAACCGTTTGCATTGGTAGCGAGTCGCCCGATGTGCTATAAATGTAGTTAATCTTTTGATCTTCCGCAACGATTTATTAGGGAAGATTCGATTGGCTATAGAATGTTGATTCAAAAGAAAATACAAACAAGATTCTTGGCCTTCTCTGATAATTAAAATAAAAATACCAATTTTATAAAATGTACTTTAATCTTTCTTCTTGGGATCTTGAGACTTTGGCTCGGTATAGGTCATCACAAAATTATCTCCTTGCACCGTTATAGTTCTTTCTTGTGGCATTTTTTGAGAAGGCGTATACTTATTTTTATTTTTATTTTGGGTCCAGTTATACCAACGTAATGCGTTTTCATAAATGTAATCATAAGATTAAGACAATTCGTCACAAGACTACAACTCTGAACAAATCCTGCAAGTGCAGAGGCTGTAATCATCAAAAATACAACAAACCATGCTTGTCCCGCGATCTGATCACTGTCAAAAACAGATGCTATGC
>UQYM01000026.1 GCA_900545315.1 uncultured Alistipes sp. | reverse complement strand
CGTTATCGATGGCACGGAAAGCGTTCACCAATTTGGGCAACATTCCGTCGGCGACTACACCTGCAGCCTTCAATTCGGCAAAACGTTTCGGAGTAATCTCCGGGATCACGCTATTGTCGTCATCGACGTTCATCAAGACGCCACGTTTTTCGAAACAGAAGACCAACTCCGTATCGTAGACTTTGGATATCCCAACTGCAATGGTCTGCGCAACGGTATCGGCATTGGTATTGAGCAACCCGCCATCCGCATCGTCCAGGGTGATGGGAGCCGCCACAATGGTATAACCGGCATCGATCAGTGTACGGGCCGTGGAGAGTCCGAACCGTTCGGGCAGCGGATCCCCCACCCGACCGTAATCGACCGGAACCGGATTGCGACGTTTCGAACGGATAAAAGCTCCATCCGCACCGCTCAGGCCAATTGCATTACAACCGGCCTGCTGCAGTTTTCCCACAATGGTTTTGTTGATCAATCCGGCATAGACCATGGTTACCACCTTCAGGGTCTCCGCATCGGTCACCCGACGGCCACCGATCATCTGCGTCTCGATACCGAGCGCTTTGGAAACCGTGGTAGCCACTTTCCCACCACCATGCACCAAAATTTTCGGACCCGGCAACGACGCAAAATCTTTCAGAAAACGATCGAGCTTCTCCGGGTTATCGACAATATTGCCTCCGATTTTAATGACTTTCAACATAGCCAATGGGTTGATGGAATTTTTATTGACTGCTATCGCCTATTTCAATAACTTGTTCAGGGAGGTGAGCAGCTGATCACAGTGAGCAGGCGTAATGCTCAGGGCAGGCAACAGACGGAACACATTTTTGTTTCCGGCCGAACCTACGAAGACATGCTCATCGTAGATCAGTTTTTTACGCAACGGAGCAGCCTCCTCGAACAGCTCGACGCCGATCATCAGACCGCGACCGCGTACCTCTTTAACTCCGGGGAGCTGACGCAACTCCGCAATCAGATAGTCGCCCATCTTTTTAGCATTGTCGATCAGTTTCTCCTCTTTGATCACATCCGCAACGGCAATGGCGGCAGTACATGCCAGCGGGTTACCGCCGAAGGTGGTACCCAACATACCATATACGGGCTGAATCTTCGGAGCGATTGAGATGGCCCCCATCGGGAAACCGTTACCGATACCTTTGGCCATCGAATAGATATCTGCCGAAACGCCTGCCCAGTCGTGAGAATAGTACTGCCCGGTACGTCCGCAACCGCACTGTACGCCATCCGCAACATAGACGGCATTGTACTGGTCGCACAGCGAACGGATCTTGCGCAAGAACGACGGAGTTGCTTCGTAGATACCGCCTACACCCTGAATTCCCTCCAGGATTACGGAAGAGATCTCATCGGGATGAGCCTTAAAGATCTCCTCGAGCGCCTGCTCATCGTTCAGCGGCGTGAAAATCACATTGTCGGTCTGGTTGACCGGAGCCTGGATTTTCGGGTTGTCGGTAGCAGCCACAGCCAATGAGGTACGGCCATGGAACGACCCCTTCATTGCGATCACCTTCTTCTTGCCGTTGAAGAACGAAGCGAGCTTCAGCGCATTCTCGTTGGCTTCAGCACCCGAGTTGCAAAGGAAGAGCTGATAATCCTCCTTACCGGAGAGTTTGCCCAATTTTTCGGCCAATTCGAGCTGCTGGTCAATAATGACCGAGTTGGAATAGAAGCCGATCCGATTGAGCTGATCGGTCAACATCTTCACATAGTGAGGATGGGTGTGACCAATCGAGATGACGGCATGGCCGCCATACATATCGAGATATTTCGTACCCTTGTTGTCCCACACGTATGAGCCTTCAGCCCGTACGATATCGACATCATACACAGAGTACACGTCAAACATTTTCATGTGGCATTCGATTTTAATGATGGACCTGTTTTAGAACGCAGAGGCTTTCAGTCTGAGGCCTGCACGTTCATCCAAACCGAACATCAGATTCATATTCTGTACCGCCTGTCCCGACGCACCCTTCAGCAGGTTGTCGATCGCACTGACCACCAACAGTTTGTCGCCATGTTTCTCCAACGAGATCAGGCATTTGTTGGTATTTACGACCTGTTTGAGGTTGATATTCTTGTCGCTGACAAAGGTAAAGGCGGCATCTTTGTAATAATCTTTGTACAACGCGACTATCTCTTCGAGTGATTTGTCGCACTCGGTATAGATCGATGCGAGGATACCGCGCGTAAAATCTCCGCGATACGGGATGAAGTCGATTTCGCTATCAAAGGCGGGCATCAACGAACGAATACTCTCACCGATTTCACGCAAGTGTTGGTGCTCAAACGCCTTGTAAATCGAGAGGTTGTTTGCGCGCCAGCTAAAATGCGAGGTGGCAGCCAATTTCTGGCCGGCACCGGTCGAACCGGTTGCGGCAGAGATATGGACATCGCTTTTGAGCAGTCCGGCAGCTGCCAACGGCAACATTCCCAACTGCAGGCAGGTGGCAAAACAGCCCGGATTGGCGATATTGCGTGCCTGACGAATCTTTTCGCGGTTCATCTCCGGCAAACCATACACAAAGGTACGTTCACCGAGCACCGAACCGGCCGCCAGACGGAAGTCCTGACTTAGATCGATCACCCGCACATGCGCTGGGACCGGAGTAGCCTCCAAAAACTTGCGGGCATCGCCGTGACCTACACAGAGGAAAATCACATCGACCCCTGAAAAATCGAGTTCGCCGGTGAACCGTATATCGGTATCCCCCAGCAGATCGGCGTGTACATCGCTGAGCAGGTTTCCTGCATTCGAATTACTATGGACGAAAACCAGTTCGACCCCCTCATGATTAACGAGAATACGGATAGCTTCGCCACCCGTATATCCCGCACCGCCTATGATGCCTACTCTAACTCTCTTCATGCGTATTGCAGTATGAGGTTCGTTGTTATTTCATTCCTTTGTTGACCTTGTACCAGATGCGGTTCTGGTTACCGAAGATCTTACCAAAACCTTTGACATCGTCGCTGGTCCAGTCGCTCATGGTCTCTCCGTAAGCGCCGAATGCGTTGCTCATCAGATCGTGATCGCTTTTGATGCCGACCACAACAAAACGATACGGATAGAGATCAACGTACACATCACCGGTTACCGTACGCTGGCTGCTTTCGAGCCAAGCCTCGATATCCCGCATTACGGGATCGTAATACTGACCCTCGTGCAGGTAGTTGCCGTAGAATGCCGAGATCTGGTCTTTCCAGAAGAGCTGCCATTTGGTCAACACATGTTTCTCGAGCATGTGGTGTGATTTGATGATCACCATCGGAGCTGCCGCCTCGAAACCAACACGACCTTTGATACCGATAATGGTATCTCCGACGTGCATGTCACGACCGATGGCATAGGGAGCGGCAACCGCGTGCAAAGCCTGAATGGCAGCAATACGGTCATCGTAACGTTTACCGTCCAGAGCAACGAACTCGCCCTTCTCAAAGGTCAGGGTAATCCGGCGCGGTTTAGTCTCTTTGAGTTGTGAGGGGTAAGCCTCTTCCGGCAGGGTCTCGCTGGAGGTCAGCGTCTCTTTACCTCCTACCGAGGTTCCCCAAATACCCTGGTTGATCGAGTACTCGGCTTTCTTGAAGTCGAAGTCCACACCGTGTGAACGCAGATAGGCGATCTCCTCTTCACGGCTCAGACGTTTCTCACGAATCAACGCGATCACCTTGATCTCCGGAGCGATAATATTGAAGACCATGTCGAAACGTACCTGGTCGTTACCGGCTCCGGTGCTACCGTGGCAGAGGTAATCGGCACCGATCTGCTCTGCATATTTAGCGATAGCCGTAGCCTGCGAGATACGCTCCGAGCTTACCGAAATCGGATAGGTGGCGTTTTTCAGGACGTTACCGAAAATCATATATTTGATTGCGGTCTCGTAGTAGTCGTGTGCTACATCCAGTGCAACATAACTCTTCACGCCCAGTGCATAAGCACGTTTTTCGATTTTTTTGAGCTCCTCGGCCGAGAAACCACCGGTGTTTGCCAATGCAGCATACACCTCGAGGCCCATCTCTTTGGCCAAATATATTGCGCAGTACGAGGTATCCAAACCTCCACTGAATGCCAAAACAACTTTTTTCTTTTCCATTGTACTGAGTTTTTTTGAATTGTACTTATCCTGCTTAATTTTTTTGAATGAGGTCCTCTTCTTACAGCTCGCTTACGAAATCTGTGTCGATTCGAATCCCACCATGAAGTGATTACAGGCCTGCCATATCAGGTTTTGGCACCTTCACCTCATCGTGAGCGGGATCAAAAAGCATAGCTGTGCAGAGGCAATTTCGTCGTTGTTTGCTTTGCAGGATAGGATAATTCACGCAACTCTCGCAACCTTTCCAGAACTGATCGTCATCGGTCAATTCCGAGAACGTTACGGGGTGGTAACCCAGTTCATTGTTGATCTTCATGACAGCCAGGCCGGTGGTCAAACCGAACAGTTTGGCACCCTTGAACATCTTCAGCGACAGGAAGAAGGTCGCAGTTTTGATGGCCTTGGCCAGACCCAATTTACGGAATTTGGGGTTGATAATCAGACCCGAGTTGGCAACATAGTCACCATGTCCCCAGGATTCGATGTAGCTGAAACCAGCCCATGTTCCGTCTTTGTGAAAGGCGATCACCGCTTTGCCGGCACGCATTTTGTCAGCCACATACTCAGGAGTACGTTTGGCAATACCCGTACCGCGGGCTTTGGCGGATTCAGCCATTTCATCGCAGATAGCCTTTGCAAAGGGAGTGTGCTCCTCTGTGGCTACCATCACATTGAAATCTTCGATACTCATTCTTTCTAACACTCTAATTTTAAACGACGAAATTGTTTGACGTACCGATTTACGACGGCCCCGTCGAGATCGATACGAGATGCAAAAGTATGAAAAAATCGGCGAGTGTATTCTAAAAAACTGAGCTAATTTGCAATTTATACAATTTCAACCCTTTGAACGGATTTTTTAACGCAATTTTTCCCGAATTCCAGATATAAAGTTATATCTTGTAAACGTGGTATGGGAATTGTACTTTATTCATTTACATTGCTTTTAGGCATTGAACCCGTATTGTAGGCGATGCGGGCTATGCATACGGACAAGATTTAATCAATATTATTCATTTTTATTGCTATGCAGACACTTTTATTAACCATCCATACTTTGATGATCATGACACACAGTTTACCGACGCTTCCCTACGAGATGGAGGCACTTGCTCCGCACATGAGCCGCGAAACGTTTGAATACCACTATGGCAAACACCTGAAAACCTATATCGACAACCTCAACAACCTGATTGTCGGTACTCCGTTTGCAGAGATGCCGCTCGAAGAGATTTGCGTTAAGGCGGAAGGTCCCATATTCAACAACGGGGCACAAGCCTGGAACCACATCTTTTTCTTCAACAGCCTCACCCCCACTTCACAGGGGGCTCCGACCGGCGCATTAGCTGCGGCCATTGACCGTGATTTCGGCTCCTTGGAGGCCTTCAAAGAGCAATTTGGCAAAGCTGCCACCTCGCTCTTTGGCTCCGGTTGGGTATGGCTCTGTTCCGACAAAGCAGGCAAACTCTCGATTATTGCAGAGCCCAATGCCGGCAACCCTTTGAAAAAGGGGCTGACACCGCTGCTCTGCATCGATGTTTGGGAACACGCCTACTACATCGACTACCGGAACAGTCGTCCCGAATTCATCAAAAACTTCTGGGAACTGGTGAATTGGAAAGTGGTTGAACAGCGTTATACAGAAAAATAGATCTTCGAAACAGCAGCAGGTCGGGCGCCCTTCTTTTGAGGTGGAGGGTGCCCGACCTGTTTTTTATCACCACATCAGAACCGCGGCGGCCAAAAAAGAGCTTGCTGCGTCAAACCGCAGCCAATACAGACAATCTCACCTGTCGTCGCTCACTACCACCCCTTAAAAACAACAAAGGCAAACACACACCAATGCATTTACCTTCGGTTAAAACAATATAAATCCGTTCTGTGAACTAAAACTTTGCCGACACAATCAGCTGGCTCCTTTCAAAGAGTATAACAAGAAAGAGCATTTAGCCTCCCAGAGCGCAACCGCTTTTCCTACGGTATCAGTCAAACCGCCTCGACTTGCGAGAGGCAACCCCAACTTCTCTTTCACTTTCTCACTTCTCTTTCTTGCACCTTCTCGTCCTCAACCCCTCACTCGCTCAACAGACTATCTGTTCGTTCGATCGTTGGCTTGCGCTTTGGGTTTACGCTTCGGATTGGCGGGGAACCACCCCTTTTGGACCCGTTTACGTTGGTCGAACAGCTCTTTGATGGTCCAAAACGAGGAGAAAGCAAATACGCCACTCAACGCAGCAATCAACACATTCTCCGTACAGAGCGACCAGATGATTCCGGCGACACCCAATATCAGGAAGATCCACCAGCATCCGGTTCCCCAATAATACTCGGCTTTAATGACTACCGGATGAAACAGACCAATAATCAGGAATGTGGCAATACCTATCACCAACCCCAACAGATGATTCTCCATCAAAAATTCCATATACACTCCGGTTTAAAAGGTGAAACATCTTTTTATTGACCTGCAGGCGCAGCGCTCTCTATTGAGTCTTCTCTGCGATCCACGATCGTATCTCTTTTCCCTCATTCCTGGCCCCGTTCCCGCCTGGCGACAATTGCATGACAACCATCTCACGGAACTCGATCTGCGAACAATAAGAGAATCGCCAGATGGTGTAACAAAAATACGGCCAGACCGATCAAAGAGCAGCCCTGACCCTATTAAAGATTGCGATGTACAAATTCTATACAACGCTCCATCAGGTGGTTACGATAATTACCCATGGGGTGGTTGCGATCGGGATAGATATACATCTCGAACGGTTTGTCGTGTTCCACCAGACGTGCTACCATTTCATAGGTATTCTGAATATGTACATTGTCATCGGCCGTACCGTGAGCAATCAACAATTTACCCTTGAGACGGTCTGCAAAATGGATCGGTGAGTTATCGTCATATCCGGACGGATTCTCATTCGGATCACCGTTATAGATTTCGGTATAGATCGTATCATAGAAACGCCACGAGGTTACAGGCGCCACTGCAATAGCCATTTTGAATACATCGTTTCCTTTGAGGATGCAATTCAACGCCATGAACCCGCCGTAACTCCAACCGAAAATTCCAATCCGATTGGCATCAATATAAGGCAACGATCCCAAATAGCGTGCAGCATAGATCTGATCCTCTACCTCATATTTACCGAGTTGTTTGTAAGTGCACTTTTTGAATTCAGAGCCACGACAACCGGTTCCCCGTCCATCCACACAGGCTACGATATAGCCCTGCTGTACGAGCACATCCTCCCAAGCCATACTCCAGCTGTCGGCAACCCGCTGTGAGCCGGGACCGCTATATTGCACCATAAAGAGCGGATAGGTTCGAGTCGAGTCGAAATCGTTCGGACGGATCATATAACCGTTGAGTTCGGTTCCTTCCGGTGTACGGAACGTAAAGAACTCTTTGACCGGCACCTTCAGTTCAGCCAATCGCTCCTTCAACTCGGTGTTCTCCTCCAAGACACGCACCAATTTGCCGTCAGCCTGATGCAGAGTCACCCGATTTGGGGTATTGACATTGGAAAAATAGCTGATAAAATAGCGGAATCCGCGTGACGGTGCGATCGAATAGGTACCATCCCCGCCGGTCAACCGTTTTTTATCTTTGCCGTTGAGTTTGATGCTGAACAGATCCCGATTGAGCGGTGAGCTTTCGGTCGAAATGTAATAAACCTTATCACCTTCGATGCCAACCAGCTCCGTCACCTCCCACTCACCGGAGGTGATCCGATTCAGAAATCCTTTCGCGATGCTGTACAGATACAGCTGGGTATAGCCCTCTTTTTCGCTGCGCACGACAAAACGGTCACCGTCGGGCAGGAACGTGACACATTGATCATCCACACGCTCCACATAACGGGGATCCTGCTCATCGTAAATAACACGTGTTGGAACCTGCTCCGACGCAGCACGCTCAGCGGAGAGTGCAGCCGCATCCGCCAGCAACAGTTCGAAATGGTTCTGCGGACGGTTCAAGCGGTAAGCCAACAGGCCGTTTTTCGGCGTCCATTTGATGCGGGAGATATACTGGTCGGTCTCCGGCCCCACATCGATACGGCTACGACGCCCCGTCTTGAAATTGTAGTTATAGACCTCGACGATAGAGTTCTGCTCTCCGGCTTTGGGGTATTTAAAGGTGTAATTTTCCGGATAGAGCTTTCCGTTGAATCGGTTCATGTTATACTCTTTGACCCGACTCTCATCGAAGCGCATCCAGGCGATATTCTGGCCATCGGGAGACCATTCAAAGGCGCGCGAAAAACCGAACTCCTCTTCATAGACCCAATCCGGGATACCATTAATAATATGGTTGAGCTGACCATCCGTCGTCAACTGCGACTCTTCGCCCGAAGCCAAATCCACAACAAAAAGGTTATTATTGCGCACAAAGGCCACCCGAGTTGCATCGGGCGAAAATTGTGCCACCTGCTGCGGACCATTTTTCGAGAGCGGAATCAATGTTTTGGTATCTCGATCGTAGATCCAATACTCCGCCGTGAACGAACGACGATAGATCGGATGCACCTCCGTGGTCAACAGAATCCGACGCTCATCGGAGCTGAAGGTATAGTCCGAGAATTTCAGCTCGGGTTGTTGACTTTTGCTGTCAAAAACCACATCGGTCTGTTCACCGGTTTGGTAACTGAATGCCAGGATTCGGCCATCACTCATTGTCGTATAGTGTTCGCCGTCATTCAGGCTGCGCACCCCCTGTACGGTTCGGGGAGTAAACAACCCCTGTTTCATCTCCTCGTAATCAAACGCTCCCTGACCGGATTCAGCCCCCACAGTCGGGCCCACAGCTACCGATGAAAGAATCCCTGCCATCACTATCGTTTTTATGTTCATCGCTATCCGTCTCTATTCGTTCACAAACTACGCGTGCCTTAACAAGCCTTCAGACTCAAGTCCAGACTCTTGATCTGGTGGGTCAATGCCCCAACCGAGATGTAATCCACCCCGCACTCGGCATATTCACGCAGATTTTTCAACGTGATGCCACCCGAGGATTCGGTTTCGATCCGTCCGTCGATCAATTTGACCGCTTCACGCGTCATCTCCGGGGTAAAGTTGTCGAGCATGATCCGATCGCATCCTCCAGCAGCAAAGACATCCCGAATATCATCCAGCGAACGCACCTCCACCTCGATCGGAATATTTTTACCTTTTGCTTTCAGGTATTCGCGCACACGGGGGATCGCTTTGAGAATACCCCCAGCAAAATCGATGTGGTTATCTTTGAGAATAACCATATCGAAGAGTCCCATGCGGTGATTCTCTCCACCACCGAGCTTGACCGCCATTTTGTCCAACACACGCATTCCCGGTGTGGTTTTACGGGTATCGAGCACCTTAGTTTTCAGTCCTTCGAGCTCCTTGACATATACGGCGGTTTGAGTTGCCACGCCGCTCATACGCTGCATGATGTTGAGCACGATACGCTCTGCCTGCAGCAACGAGATCAGCCGGCCTTCGACATAAAAGGCAATATCACCCGGTTTGATACGGGCGCCATCGTCGATCAGCTGTTCAAATTTTACGTCAGGATCAAGACGTTTGAAGACGCGTTGAGCCACCTCGACACCGGCGAGGATTCCCTCCTGTTTTACCAACAGTTTCATGCGTCCGCGTTCATCGTGTGGAATGCAGGAGAGAGACGAGTGGTCACCATCTCCGATATCTTCGCGGATGGCCAATTCGATCAGATCATCCACAAATGGAATATACTCTTTTTTCATAATGCTCATTTTTTGCGGAGGAGGGCCTCCGTTTTTCACTTAATTTTCGTCCACAAAGGTACATAAAGTGCGCCCATTTCAAAAGCAGGATCCCTGCAAACCCGCATCTTTCAATTCGGAATTTTTATCACCCCGTTGATTCTATTTTCCAACAATAACTTTCTCGAAAGAACACAATTCAAACGAAAGAGGCCGTTCTTTAGTTTTTCAGCCCAAAAATTCGTATCTTGAATGAAATTTTTCAATATAAATTTAACAAACTTCGACCAGAGATTTGTCATAGTAGAATAAAAACATACAATAAACTGATTATAAATATATAATACACTAAAAATAGACATTGGACATCATAAAGAGTTCAAAAAAGAGTATTCGTTCTGAACGTTGTCCGATTTATTTTGTAGTACACTGAAACAAAAGTTTATGAAACCACTCAGAAGTAATATAACCACTCAGGGGCGCCGCATGGCAGGCGCTCGCAGCCTATGGAGGGCAAATGGCATGAAGGATGAACAGATGGGTCGTCCGGTCATTGCGATTGTCAACTCTTTCACCCAATTCGTACCGGGACACGTTCACCTGCACGAGATCGGTCAACAGATTAAACAGTGGATTGCTGAAGAGGGGTGCTTCGCTGCCGAATTCAATACGATCGCCATCGACGACGGCATTGCCATGGGCCATGACGGCATGCTCTACTCGCTCCCATCACGCGATCTGATTGCAGACAGTGTCGAGTATATGTGCAACGCACACAAGGTCGATGCAATGATCTGCATCTCCAACTGCGATAAAATTACGCCGGGAATGCTGATGGCCACCATGCGGCTCAACATTCCTACTGTTTTTGTTTCTGGGGGGCCGATGGAGGCCGGCCGGGCAGCCGGCAAAGCCTGCGACCTGATCGACGCGATGGTCAAAGGGGCCGATGAAACGGTTTCTGAAGAGACCTTAAGTCAGGTAGAACATGCAGCCTGCCCCACTTGCGGCTCCTGCTCGGGCATGTTCACCGCCAACTCGATGAACTGTCTGACCGAAGCGCTCGGTCTGTCGCTGCCGGGAAACGGGACCATTCTGGCTACCCATGCCGCCCGCACTGAACTGTTTCGCAAGGCGGCCAAACTAATCGTCAAAAACGCAAACGAATACTATTTCCACGATAACGATGCGGTGTTGCCCCGTTCCATTGCAACACGTGCAGCCTTTCTCAATGCCATGTCAATGGACATTGCGATGGGAGGCTCTTCCAATACGGTACTACACCTGTTAGCCGTTGCCCAGGAGGCCGGAGTCGATTTCACCATGAAAGATATCGACATGCTCTCCCGTCGGATTCCAGTGATCTGCAAGGTGGCGCCCAACTCGCACTACCACATTGAAGATGTCAACCGGGCCGGAGGAATTATGGCCATTCTCGGAGAGTTGAATCGGGCCGGTCTGCTCGATACGACCGTACATCGCGTGGACTACCCCAATCTGAAGAGTGCCATTGCCGAAAACGACATTCTCTCCCCGACAGCCAGTGCCGAAGCCAAACAGCGAGCCCTGATTGCTCCGGGCGGAGTATTCAACCTCAAACTCGGCTCTCAGCACAACACGTACGCCGAAGCCGACACCGACCGTACGGAAGGCTGTATTCGAGATGTGGCTCACCCCTATCTGAAAGATGGTGGGCTGGCCGTACTGTTCGGCAATTTAGCCGAAGATGGTTGCATTGTCAAAACGGCCGGCGTAGATCCGTCAATTCTCCGCTTCGAAGGTACTGCCCGCGTATTCGAATCGCAGGAGGCGGCTTGTGACGGCATTCTCGGAGGAAAAGTTCAAGCGGGAGATGTGGTCATCATCCGCTACGAAGGGCCCAAAGGCGGTCCAGGAATGCAGGAGATGCTCTACCCCACTTCGTACCTCAAGAGCATGAAGATCGACAAACAGTGTGCCTTGGTTACCGACGGACGTTTTTCGGGAGGCACCTCGGGACTTTCGATCGGACACGTTTCGCCCGAAGCGGCCGCAGGCGGCAACATTGCGTTGATTCGGGACGGAGACCCTATTTTGATCGACATTCCGAACCGAGCGATCCGAATTAGTATCCCTGACGAGGAGTTGAAACGGCGCCGTGAAGAGACGACGCATTTCGAACCCATCGGACGAGATCGGGTCATCAGCAAGGCACTGAAAGCATACGCCAGTCTGGTTACCTCGGCCGATCGCGGTGGTGTTCGGGAGCTCCGTTAAAGACTCTTCATCCAAGTCAGGGCAATCATTCGAAATCTCTCTTCTCCAATTTATTGAGACTATTTGGGGAGCAATACCCGATCGGGCGGATCCACCCGATCCTGTACCAGCTATCTCCTTACGATAAAGATTCCGAGGCCACACTACGCTCCATTTCACCTGGACAGCTATTGAAGGAAGCCTCTCTGAATCACACAAAACGCTATCCGGTGACGGAAGGCGCATATTACCTCGCAGCGAGTGACGGGTTATCAACAAAAATCTACTCGCAGCGCACACCGATCAACGAACGAAAGAACACAACGATATGTCTAAAACTGAAACGATAAAGGTAACCGGAGCTGAGGCTCTGTTGATGTCACTGCTTGCCGAAGGCGTTAAAACGCTGTTTGGATATCCGGGAGGCGCAATCATCCCGGTATATGACCATCTGTATGGGTACACCGACCGGCTACACCATATTCTGACCCGTCACGAACAGGGAGCGGTACATGCAGCCGAGGGATTTGCCCGTGCAACAGGTCAGGTGGGGGTCTGCTTGGCCACCTCAGGGCCAGGAGCGACCAATCTCGTCACCGGCATTGCCGACGCCATGATCGACTCCACTCCACTGGTCTGCATCACGGCACAGGTGGCCGCTTCGGCACTCGGTTCGGATGCTTTTCAGGAGGCAGACATCATCAGCATGACGATGCCGGTCACCAAATGGAATTTCCAGATCACTCGTGCCGAAGAGATTCCGGGAGCCATCGCCAAGGCATTCTATATTGCCCGGTCGGGACGCCCCGGTCCGGTTGTCATTGACTTTACGAAGAATGCCCAGATCGAGACATTCGATTTTAAATACACACCGTGCACCTCGTTACGCAGTTATCAGCCCGTGCCCCCACTGTCCATGACAGCCATTGATCAAGCGGTCGAAATGATCAACGCTTCGGAACGGCCGCTGCTGTTAATTGGTCAAGGGGTGTTGCTTGCCCATGCGGAAGATGATGCCATTGTATTGGCGGAGCGTGGCGGTATTCCGATGGCCACCTCTCTGTTGGGCATTTCGGCAGTTCCAAACAATCATCCGCTCTACGTGGGCAACATCGGCATGCACGGTAATCTGGCCCCGAACGAGATGACGCAACAAAGCGATCTGATCATCTCGGTCGGCATGCGTTTCAGCGACCGTGTAACCGGCGACGTCAAAAGCTATGCTCCACATGCCAAGGTAATCCATATTGACATTGATGCGGCTGTGCTGAACAAATCGATTCGGGCAACGCTGCCTATTTTGGCCGATGCCAAACAGGCATTGCAGGCCCTTTTGCCAGGCATAAAATACAAAGAGCGGAAAGAGTGGCTCGCTTTTGCCGAAGAGAAACGTCACGAAGAGCATGAAGCGGTCATTAAAACAGCTCTTCATCCGGTTGACGGCGAAATTACGATGTGTCAAGCAGTCAGTGCACTGGCCGATGTCGAGCATGGCGATGCAATCATTGTGACTGATGTCGGACAGAACCAGATGTTCGGGGCCCGTTATTCTCGTTTCAACACCACGCGCAGCTTTATCACCTCCGGAGGCTTGGGTACGATGGGATTCGGTTTGCCGGCCGCTATCGGCGCCAAACTGGGCAAACCGGATCGTGAAGTAGTGGCTATTTTAGGTGATGGCGGGTTTCAGATGACCTTGCAAGAGCTGGGTACCATCAAACAGGAGCACTTGGGTGTCAAGATCGTCGTATTGAATAACTCCTATTTGGGAATGGTACGTCAGTGGCAACAACTTTTCTACGAGCAGCGCTATTCGTTCACCTCCATGGACAACCCGGATTTTACGATGATTGCTGCGGCATACGGAATTCCTGCAGCCCGGGTCAGCCAACCCGAAGAGCTGCCCGCAGCCATGCAAAAATTGGCTGATGCCGATGGTCCCTACTTCCTCGAAGTGGTGGTACGCACCGAAGACAATGTATTCCCGATGGTACCGGCCGGCGCTTCGTTGTCAAATGTCATGTGTAAAGAGTAAAGTTATGAAACAAGAATATATCGTAATTGCCATCACCGAAAACCAGATCGGCGTATTGAACCGTATCACCAGTCTGTACCTGCGCCGCAAAATCAACATCGAGAGCCTGAAGGTCTCCGAAAGTTCGATTAAGGGGATCAGTATGTTTGTCATTTCGGCCTACTCGACACCCGAGACTATGGGGCTGCTTGTCAAACAATTGCGCAATATTATCGATGTGATCCAGGTTGAGTGCTACACCAACGAGGAGTTGATCACGCAAGAGATCGCACTGTACAAAATCTCGGCGCAGATTCTCAAACAAAGTGATACGGCAGATCGTTTGATTCGCCAATTGAATGCCCGAATCATCGAATTCAATCCGGATTACGTGGTGGTCGAGAAGACCGGTACCCGGGAGGAGATCGAACAGATGCGCCAGATGTTGGCAGACGAAAAGTTACTGGAAGAGTTTACCCGTTCTGGCAGTGTTGTACTGCACCGGGAGCCGTGGGAACGGAAACTGCAAGGAAAAATTTAACTAAAAACATAAACAGCGAGAAGACGTGAACCGACATACGAATAGACCTTGCCCGCTGAGTAAGGAAAATGTTCGTAGTGGTTATCGTGTTTTCGGCACTAATTTGAATGAACGAACAATAACCAACAACAAAATTTAATCTGAGAAATCATGGCAAAGATGAATTTCGGCGGGGTGGAAGAGAATGTCATCACCCGCGAAGAGTTTCCGCTGAGCAAAGCGCTCGAAGTGTTGAAAGATGAGACCCTCGCCGTTATCGGTTACGGTGTACAGGGACCGGGTCAGGCTTTGAACCTGAAAGACAACGGATTCAAAGTTATCGTTGGCCAACGTAAAAACTCCAAAACCTGGGATAAAGCGGTTGCTGACGGTTGGGTACCGGGCGAGACGCTGTTCGAAATCGATGAGGCTTGTGCTCGCGGCACCATCATTCTCTATCTGCTCTCCGATGCTGCACAGATCGCAGTATGGCCGACAGTAAAAAAACATCTGACCGCCGGGAAAGCACTCTACTTCTCGCACGGTTTTGGTGCCACTTACTCGGATCGTACCGGTATTGTACCTCCTCAGGATGTCGATGTCATCATGGTTGCCCCCAAAGGTTCGGGGACCTCGCTGCGTCGCCTCTTCCTCGAGGGCCGTGGTCTGAACTCCAGCTACGCGATCATGCAGGATGCGACAGGCAAAGCTTGGGATCGAGTCATTGCATTGGGTATCGGTATCGGTTCGGGCTATCTGTTCGAGACCACCTTCAAAAAGGAGGTTTACTCTGACCTGACCGGTGAACGCGGAACACTGATGGGTGCTATCCAGGGTATTTTTGCTGCACAATATCAGGTACTGCGTGAAAATGGCCATACCCCTTCGGAAGCGTTCAACGAAACAGTTGAGGAGTTGACCCAAAGTCTGATGCCATTGGTTGGAGAAAACGGTATGGACTGGATGTATGCCAACTGCTCAACTACGGCACAACGTGGTGCATTGGATTGGTGGAAACCGTTCCGGGATGCATCCCTTCCGGTATTCCGGAAACTGTATCAGGAGGTTGCTTGCGGCAATGAAGCCCAGCGTTCGATCGACAGCAACAGCAAGCCGGATTATCGTGAGAAGCTGAATGCCGAGCTGAAAGAGCTCCGCGAGAGCGAGATGTGGCAAGCCGGTGCTACGGTTCGCGAACTGCGCCCCGAACGCAAATAAGCTTTGCACCATACTGCTAATACTAAAAGCCTGCTCACTTGAGCAGGCTTTTATTGATTTTACGGCGATCTATAATTGAGTTGAATTTGCCGGAAGGATGGATGGAAAGAAGGGAAAGAAGGGAAAGAAGGGAAAGAAGGGAAAGAGAAACAAACCTTCGCACCAGACGATCGGGATAGAACCATTCAGCCATGGATCGAACGCGTACTTCCAAGCAATGGCCCAACAGATAAAATTCCCGAAATCGAAACCAAGGAAACTGAGCCTTGGTTCCCCCGCAAGCTCAAAGCGCGTTAAACAAGCCGTTCCACAAGCACCGCACAACTCGCCCCCTCCTGCGCACTTAAATTCTCAGGGTCTATATTCTTCTTAGTGCAGGCACCTTCAGCGAGAGAACAGGAGCTCGCCAACATTCTTGCATACAGTCCTCCCCCTGTGCATCAAAAACGAGGAAAGCAGGTCGTACCTACTTCTTAGTAGCGTTTAGTGCCTCCTCAATATACGGTTGCCAGAATTTCCAACGACGGCGGCGATGGTAGCTGTGACAGCCGAATGGCAATTTTCCGCCATTCATGCGAAAACAGAGATGCGGATAGGTATCGAACGAGAAGCCCAACGCCTCTTGCACCGAAGGGATACGAAACGAAGGATTCAGCGCCGGAGCCTCGACCGCATAAAAGACATCCTCGTAATAGCGAGAGGCGAGTCCGACCCGCTCTTTGTAATAGGCGACCCGTTCCGGATTATTTCTCAGCAGGTCGTAAATGGTTTGAGTACGACGCAAGGAAAAGCCGCCGTTACCCACCTTATTGCGTACAATATGGCACTGCGCATGATCTTTACGCAACAAAAAACTTTTTAGTCTCGAGCCTATTTTATACAGCGGATTGGCATAGATCGGCCGTAACGGCCATGGAGCCCCGATGTAATCGTACCCTCGGGCACACCACGCGGCCAATTCATCTCGAAACACAAAGGCATCGGTCTGATACAACAGAATGTAATCCCACGCCAAAAATCGTTCGTAAAATTCTGCGGACAACATCAGATGATTATACCCATCACGTCCCGCAAAAAAGGCGGGATCAAATCGTTCTACATGCGCTGTAGGAAAACGGTCGGTCACCGGGGTCAAATCGAGCCCTTCCGGAGAGACAAACGTAACCGGGAAAGAGTTCAGAATCGAAAAACAACGCTCCAACGAGATCCATTCATCGTCGGACAACGCAGTTCGATAGATTGGAATAACAACATTGGCCGGTGCTTTAGTGGGCTCTGACATCGGTACTCTTTTTATTAACGGACAACTTATTTACGAATACGAAAGAGACAACACCTTGCTCAGATGTGCCTGCAATTGGATCGGAGTCAGATTTTGGCGAATGTGGCCTTTACGGGCAACTGATATGGTTCCACGCTCCTCCGAAACGGCGATGACCAGTGCATCGGTTACCTCCGAGGCCCCGAGGGCAGCCCGATGCCGCATGCCGAACTCCGCCGGAACCACCTCCCGTTCGGTCGAGGGCAGCACACAACGCGCTGCGGCAATCCTACCGTCGGCAATAACAATCGCGCCGTCATGCAACGGGGAATTCTTAAAAAAGATGGTCTTAATCAAAGCTGATGAAATAACGGCATCTACCACAACTCCTCGATGAATTACCGGATCGAGACTTACGCCCCGCCCGATCACGATCAAGGCTCCTGTTTTGGTTGCCGCCATATCGGCACAAGCGCTCACCAAAGGTTCGATCCACTCCAACGAGCGTACTTTGGAGCGCCGTGATTTCAAGAGCCGCCCCAACAGGGTGTTTTTTCGGTGTGAGTACTGCGTACCGAGCAACAGCAAAAAGCGTCGAATCTCCTGTTGGAACACTACGATCAGGGCAATCACCCCCACCCCGATGATCTGTCCAAGGATCATGCTCAGCAGCTCCATTTTCAGCAGCCGAACGACGATCCACAACAGATAGACGATCAGGATACCGACCACAATACGCAATGCATTGGTACCTCGTGTCAGGCGATAGATCTGGAACATGATCATCGCGACCACGAGGATATCAATAACATCGATCAGCGTTATGTTGATAAAGCCCATATCGAAACAAATATAAGAAGTAATTTAGAAAACGGCAAAGAAAAACGGCAACCGCTGCAAGGCGATTGCCGTTTCTCGTTATGAACTTTCAAAAGGGCTTATGCAGCACTTTTGTCACGATTTTTCTTGTTGATCAGGTCGTATGCAATCGGGGTTGCAATGAACACTGAAGAGTAGGTACCGATGATCACACCGAACATCAAGGCGAAGATAAAGCCGCGGATCACCTCACCACCGAAGAGGAAGATCGCCAACAGTACGACGAAGGTGGTACCACTGGTGTTGACCGTACGAGCCAAAGTACTGTTGATAGCGTTGTTGATGTTATCGCGAATATTACGTTTCGGATAGAGGATCTGGTATTCACGGATACGGTCGAAGATCACCACCTTATCGTTGATTGAATAACCGATAATAGTCAAGATTGCGGCGATGAACGACTGGTCAACATCCATGGTGAAGGGCAGGATGCCATACAGCATGGAGAAGATACCGATCGTGATCAAGGCGTCGTGAGCCAACGAGATGACACTACCGACACCCCACTGCCAACGTTTGAAGCGGATGATGATATAAACACCAATCGCGATCAAACTGAACAATACGTCGATGAATGAATTGACCGTCATATCGTGAGCGACACTCGGACCAACTTTGTCAGAACTGATAATACCGTAAGGGCTGGTTTGCGTAGTCTGGAATTCAGCCTGCGTCAACTTCTGGGCCATCAGCGGAGACAAAGCCTGATAGAGCATACCCTCGATCTCGGCGGTTACATTATCACCGGCATCGTCGTATTTGTACTGCGTAACGATACGCATTTGGTTCTCGTTACCGAACTGTTTTACCTCGTAGCTGGTACCCTCAAATACCGGATGCAAAGCAGCACGAACATCATTGGCGGTTACAGGCTGATCGAAGCGAACCACGAAGGCACGTCCACCGGAGAAATCTACGCCGTAACTCATACCGCGGGTAGCGAGTGAAACAATCGTCGCCAGAATCAGCACACCGGAGATGATGTACGAAACGCTACGCATCTTGATGAAGTTAACATGCGTATTGGAGAGGAAGTTTTCGGTATAACGATTCGAGAAGCGGATGTTCTTACCCTTGTTGAGCATTGCTGAGAAGATCAACCGGGTAATAAAGATCGAGCAGAAGAGTGAGGTCAGGATACCGATGACCAACGTGGTTGCAAAACCCTGTACCGGACCTGTACCGAAGACGAACAGGACGATACCGGTAATCAAGGTGGTCAAGTTACCATCGATGATGGCTGACATAGCGTTCTTGAAGCCTTCTTTAAGAGAGAGGGCCAAGCCCTTACCGGCTCGCAGCTCCTCTTTGACACGTTCGTAGATAATCACGTTCGCATCGACGGCCATACCCATCGTCAACACGATACCGGCGATACCCGGCAAGGTCAATACTGCACCGAATGATACCAGTACACCCAACAGGAAGAAGAGGTTACAGATCAAAGCGATTCCGGCGACCATACCGGCAGTGTGGTAGTAGAATACCATGTAGATCAGAACCAGGATGAAGGCCAATACGAAGGACATCATACCTGCGTTGATTGACTCCTGTCCCAGTGAAGGGCCCACCACGGTATCCTGAATAATACGTGCCGGAGCGGGCAGTTTACCCGATTTCAGCACATTGGCCAAGTCTTTTGCCTCCTGAATAGTAAACTGACCAGTAATCGAAGAGCGGCCGCCCTCGATTTCGCCCTTTACAAAGGGAGCCGAATATACATAACCATCCAAAACGATGGCGATGCTACGACCAACATTATCTGCAGTCATACGTGCCCAGGTCCGAGCACCGCTGGCATTCATCACCATGCTGACCTCAGCCGTGGCACCATGCTGAGAGTACTCCTCACGGGCATCGGTTACGACACCACCGTCCAGCGGTGCTTTGCCGTCACGAGTATTGGCCTTGATTGCATACAGATCGTAAACCGTACCGGCGGGATCTGCAGACTTGACACCCCAGAAGAGTTTGATATCACGAGGCAGCAGAGCCTTAACCTGCGGCAACTGCATATAGCGATTTACCGTAGCAGTATCGTACGACATAGCCCGACCGATCACCGGACCGCCATAGCTCTGACCCCGTTCGTCAACCATCGGGTGCAGTTTGGCAAACAGTGGGAACTGTGCTTCGAAAGCAGCGGTATCTTGAGCTTGCATTGCCGCTGTATCGACAACAGCCGTGCTATCCAATTTGGCCAGCAGGGCCGGAGAATCCGTCTCGGTCTGTGCTGCACTGCTATCAGCGGTGGCAGTAGCTTTAGCGGTGGTATCGGCAATCTCTCCAGCCTCTTTCAGGCCACGAATAACGGCATTTGCCTGATCCAAAGCGGGATAGATCTCGTTATTCTCGTAGGTTGCCCAAAATTCGAGGCTTGCGGTACCCTGAAGGAGCTTACGTACACGTTCCGGCTCTTTTACACCCGGAAGCTCAACCAGGATACGTCCTGAATTTTCCAGACGCTGGATGTTGGGCTGAGTCACACCGAAACGGTCGATACGGTTACGCAATACGTTGAACGAGTTGGCAATCGCACTTTCAGACTGTTCCCGCAGCACTTTGATCACCTGTTCGTTGGTACTCGACGGGGTGATCTCCTCACGAAGCTCGGGAGTGTTGAAGATATAGCTCAATTTACCGCCGTTCGACAGTTTCTCATAAGCAGAAGCGAAGAGCGTGATATAATCGCTGGTGCTATTCTTCTGCTCTTCGCGAGCCTGAGCGAGAGCCTGGTTAAAAATAGGATCTTTACTGTCGTTCGAGAGTGCACGAATCACATCCTCAACCGAAATTTCCAGCATGACGTTCATACCGCCGCGCAGGTCGAGGCCGAGGTTGATCTCCTTCTCTTTACACTCCTTGTAGTTGAACTTCACAAACCCGAGGTTATAAATGGGCTGCGATTTTATGGAGTCCAGATAGTTCTGCTCCTTTTCCGGATCACCGGCAGCATAACGGGCGGCTTGTTTCTCGACGTGGCGCGTCACAAACGTGAACGAAAGCTGGTACGCGCAGGCAAGTGCGAGAACAATCGCCAGAAATTTTAGTGCACCTTTATTCTGCATGTTTGTTTGGATTTATTGACTTTAAAATGTTTATTCGTTCTATATACAAACGGCATTTGGAGTGCAAATCTACGAAATTTTTCCTCAATTGCAACCCTTTAACGGCTTTTCCTTGTGGGATTTTTCCCCTTCGGTACAACCCGCCGAAAAGGAGACTCGGACCACCACAAAAAATCTGTATATTTGTCCGTAAAAGCATGCAGCCCGACAAACACCATCCGCCAAAATGGATGTGAACGATGTCGCTGCATCCGGGAGGCAGACCTGTTAGACGGGTGTAACACCCGAGGGAACACTCCCCGCCCTATTCACCGTTTGATCTTAATACTCCATTCGACCTGAGCCATGGAACCCATCTACCAACCAACCTTTTTTGTACTGCGCTGGATTGAAAAATACCTCACACTGTGGGGACTTTCCGACTCCACGGCCAACGTGATTACGTTTCTAATCGCATGCGGGCTGATTCTCTTATTGCTGTGGGTGCTGAATTTTGTCGGCTCCTGGGTGCTCACCCACGTGGTGACCCGTGCGGTTCGGCTCAGCAAGACCCAATGGGACGATTTTTTGCTGCACCGCCACTTTTTTACCCGCATCATCAAATGTCTGACCGGCGTTTTACTGTTGATCACTGCACGGCTCATTTTCGCCGGGTATCATCCGTCGATTATTGCCGGCGTCGAGATGGTCTCCCGCATTTTCATCACGGTCATGGGGGCACTGACCTGCGGAGCCTTCCTCAACGCACTCAATGACATCTACGAATCCAAACCGATCGCCCGCCGCAAATCGATCAAGGGCCTTATCCAAGCGGCCAAAATCGCCATATACTTTGTCATGAGCATCGTGGTGATCGCGATTCTGATCCACAAAGACCCCACCCAACTGCTGGTCGGACTGGGTGCGTCAGCTGCCATTTTGTCGCTGGTGTTCAAAGATACCATCTTGGGATTTATCGCCTCGATCCAGATCTCGGCACAAGATACGATCCGTCCGGGCGACTGGATCGAAATGCCGTCCAAGGGGGCTGACGGTATTGTGACAGACATTAACGTCACCTATGTCAAGGTGCGCAACTGGAACAACACCATGACCATGATTCCGATCTACTCACTGGTTTCGGAGGCCTTTACCAACTGGCGGGGCATGGTCGAGAGTACGGGCAGACAGTTCAAGCGTCCCATCTATATCGACGCCACCTCGTTGGCTGAACTCACCCCCGCACAGGTAGAGGCCATTGCCACCCATCCGCGCATTGCGCCGGCCGCCGCGAAGATGAAAGAGCTCTACCAACAGACCAATACGAATGACGTAACGCTCAATATCGCACTGTTCCGCTGTTATGCGGAGGCCTATTTGAGTCAGCATCCGCTGCTGGCTGCCGACCAGACCTTGGTTGTCCGCTACCTTCCAATCGATGAAAACGGGATTCGTTTAGAGTTGTACGGCAGCACCACCGAAAAACGATTTGCATTTTTCGAGCGGGTGGTTGCCGACATGCTGAACCATCTGCTTTCGGTGGTTCCGATTTTTGGATTACAGCTCTACCAACGGCCCTCTGCATCAGTCTTGCGAGACATCTCTGACAGCAACAGCAATCCCGCCCCAATTGTTTCGAGCCATTCCGACCCTACGGCCCCAGCGAAAGACTAATAATAGATTGCTGCCAACTCGCTGATGATTCATCCGCTAATTGTGTTGTTGCATCTTAGCCCATGCGAACTGCATCTTAGCCCGTGCGAACAGGGACATATAAATCAAACGTTTACTAAAATTTCACCTACTTCTTCAAGTGGCAAAGTGTACGATTTCTGCAACTAAACGGACAAAAGTTTTAAGCCTAATCTGTGCCATAATGCTAATATGCATAATGGCATTGGGAAGCTTTGCCATCCCCATCGGTTTGACCCTATGCTCGTTAACAGGCTTAGTTTACGGTATCAAATACAAGGACAGAGTCGTTAGAATATACTCCGCTATTTTCTTAGTCATCGGATTGTCTGGGGCTGTTTACACTTTGCTCACTATAAGTTCCATGTAAGGGTCAAAATGGTTGCATTTCAGCAAACGACAATCTCCAGGAGACTCACAACGGTATATTTTAAGTCAGCAAGAAGGACAAATCAGGATCAATCTTCCTGTTTCCTTCCACTTTTCCGCTTTGCCCAGAAGTCCTGCAACAGTACTTATCAATAAAAAAGCAGTATGGTTTTGGATACCATACTGCTTTTATTTTTTGCAAGCGACTCGGATCAGACGCTCTGCTTGGCAGCCTCTGTTTCGGCAATAATCCGCAATGCACAATCGAGAATAGCTGAATCATCGAGAGTCACAACACCACCGTCAGGTCCTTTTTCAATATGAATGCCCACCGGAGCACCGCCTTCACCGTCGAAATGTCTACCGCCGAAATAGTTCCGTACCTCGTCAACGCTCACTCCCACTTCGTCTGCAATGCGCTGCGAACTGCCACTGGGCAATTTGTCTTTGATCCGACGCAGCTCGTTGAATGTAATTACCATGATTCGTGAAATTTAAGTTTATATTTTAACCGTCTCGCGGTATTTTTTGATCTGTCTTAAAAATACATGAAATAAACGTTAAATCAAAATATTTCGTCACAAAAATGACCTGCTCGGACAAAATCTCAGTCGGGTCGGACGATTTGTCAGTCGAAGGTGTCAAACTCCCTGCCAAAGGCAGCCTTCCTGGCAGATATGCGAGCTATTTGGGCAACTTTTATCTCTTGGCACAAACCTTGATTGAGGTAAGGGCGTATCGGTTGACGATACAGAACCAAACACGAAATAATAACTAAATAAAATTGACATACTATGGAAAAGATTATCGGAATTGACCTTGGAACCACGAACTCCTGCGTTGCCGTCATGGAAGGCAACGAACCGGTTGTGATTCCTAACAGCGAAGGACACCGGACCACTCCGTCTATCGTAGCCTTCGTTGAGAACAACGAACGTAAAGTAGGTGACCCTGCAAAACGTCAGGCCATCACCAACCCGAAACGGACCATCACCTCGATCAAACGTTTCATGGGTGAGACTTACGATCAGGTTCAGAACGAGATCAGTCGTGTAACTTATCCCGTTGTAAGAGGTGAAAACAACACGCCGCGTGTCGATATCGACGGTCGTCTGTACACTCCGCAGGAGATTTCAGCAATCATTCTGCAGAAGATGAAAAAGACTGCCGAAGATTATCTGGGCACCGAAGTAACCGAAGCGGTCATCACTGTTCCGGCCTACTTCTCAGATTCGCAGCGTCAGGCTACCAAAGAGGCCGGTGAAATTGCAGGTTTGAAAGTTCGTCGTATTATCAACGAGCCGACCGCCGCTGCACTGGCTTACGGTTTGGACAAAGCCAACAAGGATATGAAGATCGCCGTATATGACTTGGGTGGTGGTACCTTCGATATCTCTATCCTGGAGTTGGGTGACGGTGTCTTCGAAGTAAAATCTACCAACGGTGATACTCACCTGGGAGGTGATGATTTCGACCACGTTATCATCGACTGGATGGCTGACGAGTTCATGAAACAGCACAATGTTGATCTGCGGAAAGACCCGATGGCCATGCAGCGTTTGAAAGAGGCTGCCGAGAAGGCAAAGATCGAACTTTCAAGTTCAACCTCTACCGAGATCAACCTGCCGTACATCATGCCGGTGGATGGTGTGCCACAGCACTTGGTTATGACGCTGACCCGTTCGAAATTCGAGCAGTTGGCTGATAAACTGATCCGTGCGACGATCGAGCCTTGCAAGAAAGCGCTTGCTGACGCCAACTTGACGACCAAAGATATTGATGAGGTGATCCTCGTCGGTGGTTCGACCCGTATCCCGGCCATCCAGAAGGTTGTTGAAGACTTCTTCGGCAAGACTCCTTCGAAAGGTGTCAACCCGGATGAGGTCGTAGCAGTCGGTGCAGCCATCCAGGGTGGTGTCTTGACCGGTGAGGTTAAAGATGTGTTGCTGTTGGATGTTACCCCGCTGTCACTGGGTATCGAGACTTTGGGTGGTGTCTTCACTCGTTTGATCGACGCCAACACCACGATCCCGACCCGCAAGAGTGAGGTCTTCTCGACGGCTGCCGATAACCAGCCTTCAGTTGAGATCCACGTTCTGCAGGGTGAGCGTCCGATGGCCCGCGACAACAAGACGATCGGTCGTTTCCACTTGGACGGCATTCCATCAGCTCCGAGAGGAGTGCCTCAGATCGAGGTAACGTTCGATATCGATGCCAACGGTATTTTGAACGTATCGGCTAAGGATAAAGGCACTGGCAAAGAGCAGAAGATCCGTATCGAGGCATCTTCGGGATTGACCGAGCAGGAGATTCAGCGTATGCGTGACGAGGCCAAAGCCAACGAGGCAAAGGATAAAGAGGAACGTGAGCGTATCGACAAGGTCAACGCTGCAGACAGCATGATCTTCTCGACCGAGAAACAGCTCAAAGAGTACGGTGACAAGCTCTCTTCTGACAAGAAGGCAGCTATTGAAAGCGCACTTGGCAAGTTGAAAGATGCTCACAAAGCTCAGAACATTGCCGACATTGACAAGTACACCACTGAGTTGAACAATGCATGGCAGGCTGCATCGCAGGATCTGTACAATGCACAGAATGCAGCAGGTGCACAGCAGGCACAAGCCAATGCAAATGCCGGTAGCGCTTCTGCAAACAACAGTGGTAACGGCAACAACGGTAACGTCACCGATGTAGACTTCGAAGAGGTGAAATAAGTATCGGTAAGCAACGATAACCAACGATAGAAAAATAGGGTGTAGCTCAATGGGTTACGCCCTATTTTGTTTTTAACACTTTCTGATGGATTTGCTTGTTTCTCGGATTTTTATTGTATATTTGTACTATATTTGTGCCGCGATAAAAAAGTAGGAAATCTGCGACAAAATATGAATGGATAGATTACAAACAGGTAAAAATCAGCATTATGCCAGCAGCAAAGTTTGAAATAAAGCGGAAATGCCAAGTGTGTGGTCAAGAGTTCATCGCCAAGACCATAGAATCGTGGTATTGTTCCAAACGCTGTTCCAACATTGCCTATAAGCGCAGGAAAGATGAGGAGAAGCGGAACCAACGATTGGATGAAATCGTGAAAAACATCCCAAAGCACCAAGATTACATCAAGGTGTCAGAAGCCTATGCCCTGTTTGGCATAAGCAAAGATACGTTGTATCGTCTGATACATAAAGGTACTATCTCGCACATAAATCTTGGAACTAACCAAATCCGAGTGAGTAAAGAAGAATTGTTGAAACTTTACCCGTTGCGCAAGAAAGCACTGACTAAATCAAAGCCTGTTGCCAAACTTTACAGTCTGGAGCCAAAGGACTGTTACACCATCGGTGAAATAGCTAAGAAATATCATTTGGACGACAGCACGGTGTATCTCCATATCCGTAAATACTCTATCCCCACTCGACAGATAGGGAATTTTGTTTATGTCCCCAAGAAAGAAATTGATAACCTATATAAAGGAGCGAAGCAATGAAGAAAGCGTTGGCCAATACACGAGTTTCGGTAAAACTCCGCAAGTCGGAATACCGCGAGGAATGGTATCTGTATGTGGAAGCCTATCCGGTTTTCCCAACAGACAAATCCACTCCCCAAAGGGTGCGTGAATATCTGAACCGTACCATCACCACTCCCATTTGGGATAAGTCACGGAACGCTCGAACAGACAAGGACGGCAAGACCACTTATAAGCCTAAGCGTGATTTGAACGGCATTATCCAATGCAAATCACAGTTAGACCAAGAATCGTGTATCTATGCCGACAAGGTGAGAAGCCTGCGCCAAAAGGAATACGATAATGCCTCGCTTTATTCAGAAACCGATGCGGAACAGGCAGAGCAGCTGGAGCGTTCACGTTGCAACTTCATAGAATACTTCGACCACGTGCAGCGGTTGCGTCACGCCCATAGTTCCGATTCCATTATCATCAACTGGAAGCGTGTGCATGAACTGTTGAAAATCTTTGCGAAAGGCGATACCATCCTTTTTTCACAGATTGATTTGAAGCTGATAGAATCATTCCGTATGTTCCTGTTGAACGCCCCACAAGGAGGTGGCAAGAAAGGTGTCATCTCGCAAAATACAGCATCCACCTATTTCTCCATATTCAAGGCCGCATTGAAGCAGGCTTTTATTGACGGCTATCTGACGGTTGATATTGGGGCAAAGGTCAAAGGCATTCAAGGTCAAGAAAGCCGTAGGGAATACTTGACTATTGACGAACTGAACCGCTTGGCTCAAACTCCATGCGACCCATTGTTGAAGCGTGCCGCCCTCTTTTCCGCACTGACCGGGCTTCGCCATTGTGACATCCAAAAGTTGAAGTGGTCAGAGATAGAGGTATTCAATGGTGGTTACCGCTTGAACTTTACTCAGCAAAAGACCAAAGGCGTTGAATATATGCCCATATCCGAACAGGCATTTCAATTGTGTGGTGAAAGGAAAGACGGTGAACAATTAGTTTTTGCCGGACTGCCCGACCCGTCATGGATTAACCGTCCGATAAAGAAATGGGTTGCAGAAGCTGGAATAACGAAGCACATCACCTACCATTGTTTTAGGCACTCGTATGCAACCCTGCAACTCGCCGGAGGAACAGACATTTACACGGTCAGCAAAATGCTTGGCCATACAAATGTCCGAACTACGCAGGTGTATGCAAAGGTGGTTGATGCGAAAAAAGAAGAGGCTACCAAGACGATTAAGCTTGATTTACCGTATTGTTGACTATAATTTTATATTCTAAATCAAATTATTAGGTAAATACGTAAATAGTTTTATGTTACAATAAAATATATTGTTGTTTTTCGAAATAATTTTGCATCTTTGGTTATGTATAAGACAATAGAATGTAATTATATGGCAACAAATAAAAATATTAATCGTATCAAAGTAGTTCTCGTAGAAAAGAAGAAAACGAATAAGTGGCTTGCAGACCAAATTGGTAAAGATCAGGCTACAGTAAGCAAATGGTGTACTAATACAACACAGTCCACTCTTGAAACTTTAGTAGAAATTGCAAAGATACTTGAGGTTGATATTCGTGAGCTACTTGTCCCTACAGACAATCAGAAAATTATGATGACTATCTTGTAATAACTAATCTAATAGAATATGATCAGCAAATCTATAATAGAAAAATTACGTGAGATATATCAATCTTTGCCTAAAGTAGAATTGATAGACAAAGGTGATGGATGGGTGAACCAGTATGATCTCTTACGTGCTGTTGGGAAAGTCGGCATCAATTATAAGAATCTGGGGTACGAGCATTTCTATGAATTTTTAACAGATTCTGGATTGTTTTCATTCTGGACAGATTTCTCAGGAGAAAAACCTACAAAGTATGTAATTGAAAAAGCTAAGCCAAAATCTCACGAAGAGCAAAGAAGACCACAATACAATCGTGCAGCAACCCAATACGTAGATTCCGAGGAGGTCGTTAAAATTAAACGCAGATTGCGTCTTGAGAACAATCAGTTTATTGGTCAGTTTGCGCCGCAAAGAAATGAAGGTTGGTTTACGATAACAGATATCCGTAATACTGATTTTACAAAGATTGAAGATAAGGAACGTGGTATAAAGAATCTGTCTATCTCATTTAGAAGTAACAAGGAATTTAACCGCTTTGCATACTACAAGTTCACTTGGGTATTGCTTGAAACCGATCCTCTCAAGTTTGGTATAGACTTGCATGAGGAAATAACACCAATTTACCCCAAAGACATTGTGAACAGTCTTTACGAGGGCATTATGCGTTATCCTGCAGGTGCTGCAAAGAAGATTGCTCGTTCGCTTGATACTCTCAAAAAGCAACTTACACAAAGCGGTAAGGAAGTATTCATCTATGAGTTGTTGCAGAATGCTAATGATTATCCTCGTCGTACTAAAATTAATGGCAAGATTCAACCTTTGCCTGTTAATGTAGAGTTCCATATTACCGAGAACTACTTAACATTCGAGCATACAGGTGAATATTTCAATCCGAAGAATATTGCAGCTATTTGTGATATAAATGATGGCGAGAAGTCTGACAATACCGAAGCCATCGGTTACAAAGGTATTGGTTTTAAGACCGTTTTTCTTGACAACGACTATGTTCTCCTCAATACTGGTAATTACACATTCAGGTTCGACAAGTCTGCTACGGATGTAATCAATACACCATGGCAGATATTACCAATCTGGACGGAACATAATGAGATAGATAATGAAATCAAGTCTGTTTTCCGTCAGCATCCAAACGAAGAGTTCAGAGTAAAGTTCGCTCTCCAACCACGAGATAAGGAAATTCTGACCGACGAAGACAGAGATGATAACTACATCGATTTGTTTACCGATGTATTTGAATCAGAGCGCGTCATATTGTTTATCCCGAACATCAAGAAGGTTAGCATCTTTATTGATGGTCAGGATGAACCGATTGTACGTGAGAAAGACAATAAAGACTGGTGTGTATCAGATTCTCTTGTAGATGATATTCCTGAGGACATTACAGATAAGATAAACGATGTCTTGGAAAATCCAGACTCTCTTCGTTCGGATGGTTATGAGAAAATACCTGAGAAGTACATGAACTTCCGTAAGACTGCGGTAAAGTTTGCGTGCAAGAAAGCTGAAAGAAAGTTGATGCCAGTTGATGATGCCATGCTTTACTGCTATCTGCCAGCAAAACGGGCTGATTGGGGCTTCAATTTCCTAATGAACACCGATATGGTGCCCAACGGGCAGCGTGATGATATTGAGGATATCGAGCTCAATCACGTTATTGCTCGTATTGCAGGTAAACAGTTCTTTTATTGGATCAAGCAGCTTATTGAAAGCAAAAAATACGACCTTGACTCAATCTTTGCGCTTATCCCAGACTTTGATGAGTGCAAGAAGAGACGAGTGTATAAGACGTTTATAGAGGAGTTCCAGGAAGAATTTGAAAAGCTCATAAAAGAAGAGCCTTTTGTTCCATGCGTGGATAAGGATGGTGAACAAACCTTTGAATGCATCGACAATATTATTAACGACATGACTGGCATGACAGCGAACGGAGTCATTTCAGACGAAGACTTCGTAATTCTTATGGAGTTGGGTGACTATTCCTTGCCAGTTGACGAGTTAAGACAATCGGAGGCATTCATGGATTTCTTGTACAAGCATTCTCCTTCGAGCCTTGATGTAGAGGTTGATGCTGTTGTAGAGAAATGTGAGGAAACTGATTTCCAGACATGGTTGACAGTTCCCGAAAACAATACACGATTTATAAGACATTGGTTGAGTAAGGATGAACTAAACGAGTTTGCGAAGAAAAATATATTTATTGAATACGAAGGCGATCTGTTTACAGCAGGAAGTCTCTACTATGATTTTGACACGAATTGTAATGGAATAGGATTCTTGCGTAGATTTGTACCGCATCTTTGCGAGGCATCAAGAGCAAATTTTGAGGAAGATGAAAATTGGAAATCATTTGCAGACAAGTATTTCCTGTCTTTCTCTGTTGCGTCTATGATTACAGATTACATTCTATCCAATGAGGATGCTATGGCGTTGCTTAACGTACCAAGCAATTCTGTTGCATTCTATCGTTATCTTGCAGTAAAGGAAGTTGATTTAAAGGCTAACAAGACAAAGGTTCCGTACATTACTGAGGCTGGTGGTGCAAGTACCGACTATACCAATTATCACTACTTCTTCAACGAAGATGCTCATGGCTTAACACGTGAGAAATGGTTGGGCGAGAATGTTATCAACGTACTATCGCATATTTATTTTGATAGCCTTGCTGATGACGAGAAAGGTAATATAACTGCAATATTTGCTGACCTTGGATTCAACGAATTTACCAAGGACTCCTTCATCACGACTGTCATAGTTGGCGATGCCGATTTCCGAGCAAAAGTAAACGCTGCCATAGAAAACAATTATGCCGCCAACAAAGCATTTGTTGAATATGTGTACGGTTGTGAAGCGCAGTTGAAGGAAAACGCTTTCAAGGATTATGTCTTGCGTTGTATTGACATCCACAAAAATGAGGTATATCTTTGCAACGATGACGTGCGATACTTCAATCAGGATGCGTATGCTCAGAACAGCACCTATGCTGACAATATCAATCATGCTTGGTTGCAGGATAGCATGATGTATGCTCTATCGAATGATTACTTTGAAGGTCGTGAGAAGGAAGAGGTAAAGAAACTGGAATCGTTCTTGCGTCAGCAGTTTGGCGTTAAGACCTTCACAGACAAGTCGTTCTTCACAGATGTTGTAATAAAGAACAAGGCGGTTATCTATGCCAGTCTTGTTGACGAGGCAACTATGCTCACATTCTTGGAATACCTGAAGCGAGACGTAGACAGACTCTTTGATGATACTATGAGTTTCAACGACATCAAGGATATGCCTTTACTTGCCTATGATGGAACCATAGCAAGAGCAAGGGAACTGAATATCCAGTATATCGAATACAACGAGGACGCAAAGATTCTGTGCGAGAAAGCATGGTGTCCGAAGACGTATGTTATGCTCTCACAGAAATATACCGATGATTTCTCTCAGGATATGCGTCAGCTGTTCAAGATTGTGAAGTTTGACATCAATACCACAACTGACATCCTTGTCCAGAACGCAAACTTGCGTCAATCTATTAATGTTATAAATAATAACGTTGATTTCTGGCGATGGGTAAAGGTAAACCAGAAGCAAATTACATCTGTTGATAAGTTCAAGACTATTCCGTTGCTTGACAATAACAACGCGCTTATCAATTGTGCATCGCTTTACATTTCTGACACCTATCAGCAGGAACAAATTGAGGCACTGGTAACTAAGTATGTAAAGGAGGCGCAGTTTGTGTCTTCGTCTTACATCGAAACCGCCAATGAAAACGAGAAGGCAGAGTGGATGAAATTGTTCAGGAAACTCGGTCTTAAGTCCGATAACAAGGATATTCTTTTCTCAGACATCTTGCCTAAGCTTTCAACTATTGAAGCCGAGTCTTTGGATTCGGTTGTAGCGATGATGACCAAGCACCTTAAAGACCTGAAGGATAAATGGGCAGAAAGGAAACACCAAATTATGCAGTTGAGAGTTCGTACTCAATATGCTGGTTATAAGACTATTGATCAGGTAATAATCGTCAACGTGGATGAGGCTTCTGTATCTGAACCATTTAAGTACATCACTCTTGCCAACGAGGTTCATCCCGATATTCTAAAGGCAAATAAGGACTTGCTTCATGCTATCTCTGAAGAGTACGGTAATCGCAATCTCATTACCACAAAGCAAATGTGGATTGACGCAAAGGTTAAGGATTATCTTGCAAAGTTTGCTGCCGATAAGAATAGCGTTGCAGACATTCACATTCAGTTTGTACGTGAAGTAGCCAAGATACAGAGTGAGTATGACATAAATGACACACTTCGTAAGCAGATAAAGTATCTGGTCAAGTCGAATGAAACGACATACAAGTTTGCTCATGAGCTGACACTTGGAACAGAATATTCTCCAACGTGCGACTTTGAGGCAAATGGTGTGTCTGAATTGTCGTATCTTTCTGACACTTACATATTCGAAGGCAACAAGGATATCATTAAGCAATATTTCAAAGCGGAGAACGTGCATCAAAATATGACGCGAGAGGACTTGAAGTATCTCGCAAACCGCACATTTGCTTGTTATTTCTGGTCGAAATGTTTCTCTCGTCGCTTGGGCGAATATGAATCATGGGTGGAAGATGGATATTTCAATAACCGCGTGTGCATACCAACAGAGAATTCTGTTCAAAAGCCGGAGTTGTTGTATGCACCTCACATAGCTGGTTATGCTGTTCGTGCCAAGGTACCTCAATGGCAAGAGAAGGTTCCTTGCAAAGCTATTGTTGACTCTATTGACAATCGTGATGCTCGTGAATTATTTGAGAAGATCAACTTCTGTAAGGCTCTCTCTTTTGAAGATTGCCTTTATTACCTTGCTCGTGTCACGCATCCAAGAGAGGAAGAAACTCATTTCCGCAGTATAGTAATTAATTGGATGCTGTCTTCGCCTATTCAAGATGAGACTTTGGTTGACAACTATCGTAAAACGCCAACTGCAGAATGGCGTAATGGTAAGGGGCAGAAGAAGCATATTACGGAACTTTATGCTATCCATCCAGATGCGACACAGGAAAGGAATATCTTCCGTGGCGATGAGTTTGTTATGCAGACAAGTGCTTTCCCTTATGATACAGATTTGTTTGTCAAGGTCTGCAACATACTGAAGATAAAATGTCTGACAAGTTCTGATTTTGTGGCAACACCTATAGGTAAACAAGATGAAACAGCTGATATGGTTGCCATTATCAGACCTCGTCTGCTTATCTTGTCGGCTATCGAGAACCCAGATCGTTTCCAAGAACTCTACGAACGCTATAATACAAAGCTGTCGCAGTATCATTTTGTTGTATGTGAAAAGATAGACCTCGGTTATGACACTATACATAATGATGTTGAGCGTATCTATAACGATGACAACCACCTTTATTATGTAAGCTCATGGAAGCATAATCGTACCTTTACAAAGTTCTGTAGTAGATTGAAGCGACTGGTAGGTTTTGACGTGTATGACAATGTATGTGAAGACGTTCTTGATGATAGCGTTTCTGTAGAAGCGTGCATCGAAAAATATTGCTCTTCGCTTGCATACGATGAAAAGTTCCGCGCTTATCTCAGATCGTTGGATTTGACCATCAACGTTGAGCCAGAGGAAGAAGAACCTTTCGAAACAGAAAACGATTACTATAGCAATGCTACGTATGAACCAACAGATACTGCTACAGAAGCAACTACAGAGACATCAACCGAAAACCAACATGTTGACGATAGGGAAACTATTCGCAAGGATGACAAGCCTGGTGCACCAAATAAAGATGTAACGTCAAGACCTGTTAACGAACTTGAAGTTGGGGAAGAAGCAGATACATCACCAAAAGAACCTATTCAAACCGCATCGCAACAGCCAACTTCTGACTCTCGTCCACAACAGCAGTCGCAACAAGCTGAATCACCAGTTGGTCAAACAACGTCATCTACAGCAGAGGAAGAATCAGAAGATGACCTTGGTCAGTATGACACATATGAACAGGTTGATGAAGAGGATATTGAAGACTACGATGACACAGATGAAACAGACGATGTAGAAGCTGACGTTGATGAAGATGTTGACACGACGGATAATGCCAGCACAACGCCTTCTAATACTCATACGTCTAACACGTCTCACGCTTTATCAAATAAGCCTCATAAGGATTATGATCCTGACCGCAATGGGTACATGGGATCTGTTGATAAGGACAAGAATTATCAACCTGTTGGCGACAGACCTTACAAACCTCGTACACGTAAACATCCGAAGATCTTTACCAAAAAGGAATTAGAACGCCTTCGCTCACATGGAACGCCTCTTGAACTGGAATCATTACCACCAACGAGGGAGGAAATAGACCTCTTAGCTCAATGTAACATCAAGCCAGAGCAGATTGCCGACACCAATTATCTTGCTCAGTTGCGTCTGTACCAGAACCTCAGAAATGAGATGCACGCAGAGCCTGAGGAAACAATGGAAGAGTTCGTGCGTAATGCGAGTGATGTAACTGTACACAAACTTAAAGATGGTAGATACATTCATACTTGTAGTGCTGCTCGTGGCGTGATGTATGTTTCTCCTTCTGTATGGAATAAGATGGTTGGTGACAAGTGGAAGATTTGTGTTTATCTTGATGGACAAGGCAAGAACTTCCATTACATTAACAACGCCGAGGAATTCCTGAAACTCGTAGAAAAAGACGATGTTGTTATCAAGATTACCGGCAAGGAGAAGGTTGATGTAGTAAGGGCCCTTTATACAGGCATACTTGAAGATGCCAAAGGTACTGCATACACCTTGATTCGTGTGGCTGCTCGTACAAATATGGATGCCGTATTCGCTCACTATGTTGGTGCTATGGCAGAAGCGGAAGATGGTAACGATGATTACAACGATAACGACTATTGATTATGATTGACAATATCAAACTTGCAAACTATAAGTCATTCTTTGCTGACCAGGTAAAGGAGGCTATCGACGAACAACAAAAGATCAATCGCTCGCAGATGCGGAACTTATTCAAGACAGGTGAATTGTCGCTTGCTTATGTTGATTCCATTCAGCATGAAACAGGCATGATTATCCTCAAATGCCCCCGCCGTATGGCTCCACGCTTGAAAGTTCTGAAGGGCGTGTGTATAATTAAGAAAGGTGCTAAACAAGCATTAGGTGAACACGTTACGGAATGGATCTGCCGTTGGGAGGAGTTCGTTGACAATAAGGATTTTCATTCTCCAGGTTCTGACATGACTCCAATGTACTATGTTCATACTGGTGATTCCAACTATGACTATGTTGCATGCTCTGGATTCAGTATTAAGTTGTACGATATCTTGTCAAAGGCATTGGCTGATGGCAAAAGTCTTTCACTTATCGTCCATAATCCATTTCCTCCTGTAGAGTATTTCCGTAACCTTGCCAACTACATGGATGCATTCTCTTCAAAGGAGGAATTGAACCTTGAACCGACTATTGATTATGATGAATGGACACCCGAAGAACTTGCGTTTGATGAACAGAAGCCAACAGGCATCTCTGACACAATCATAGACACGCTCGCTAATGAACATTGTTGTATCGTACAAGGTCCTCCGGGAACTGGTAAGAGTTACACCATCGCTTCTGTGATTTCATCGTATCTTGATGCTGGCAAAACCGTCTGCGTCACCACTATGGCGAACAAGGGCCTTATCGAGTTGATAAAGCAGAAGCCTTTGCAGAAGTATGTGAAGGGAGGTCGTGTCAGCAAGACAAATCTCTCTATTGACGAACGCAAACAGGTGTCTGGTGTAAAAGCTGCCTCGGCCGACTTGCAGGTTCCTGGTGGCGAAATACTCTGTGCGACAAACTATCAGCTATCAAGCGTATATAGTGAGAAGAAAATGACACTTTATGGTCTGCCTAAATACGATCTGATTGTAATAGAAGAGGCTTCCCAGGCTTTTCTTACGGCTATAGTTGCGTTTAAGCAGTTAGGGGTAGATTGCCTAATTGTAGGTGATCCTATGCAGTTGCCGCCTATCGTGAAACTTAACAATCCACAATATAATTCGTGGAATGTGGCAACACAAGTTGAAGGATTAAAGTCTATGGCGCTGGGAACATCGATAAAATCTTATCGTATAGTAACCACTTTCCGTCTCACGAGTCGATCTGCCTCCCTTACAAAATGCTTTTACGGGAATCGTTTTGTGTCTGTGAAGAAAGACTATTTAGATTTTACCAAAGCGAATAGTGTCTTATTTCCACAAGATGGCGGTGTACTTTACCATTGTACACTAGATGTCCGCAATGGAGTTTATTCAGATAAAGCAGATGCTATTATACGAGATGTGATTGAAAAGCTGGAAAAATTTTATCCTGATCGTTCTTTAGCTATCATAACACCTTTTAGAGATTCTGTAAAGGAACTGCAGAAACGTTTCTGTACGTCTGACCTTGAACTGGATATAACTATCGAAACGATAGATAGAATCCAAGGCATGACTGTTGATTACGCTATTCTATACATTCCTGGAAGGAATCCGGGTTTCGCACTAGAAGATCGACGTTTTAATGTAGCAACAAGCCGTTCGCTTAGTACGACTCTCATTATTTCAGATATGCCTCTTAACGAATTTCACACTGTCTCACCTACAGTATTACAGTTTATAAATAACTGTGATAAGTTTGATGGTAAAACAGATGTATGGAGAACTAATTTGCAAGAGTCAGAATCATCAGGCCTTATAGTCCAACCTATATCTGAAGAAAAAACAGCATCAACGGTCTCCTCCACAATAGGGTTGAAAGTTGTAGGTAAAATTGACCTCTCTCAATTTGAACGGAAAAAGAAGGAATTAAGTGTAACGAAGAAAAACTATTACATCATTGATACTAATGTTTTTGTGGACTGTCCCGATATTATTTCTAAGATTGACAGAAAGTATCCTATCATCTTGTCTGCAAAGGTGACGGATGAGCTCGATAAGATGAAAATCAAATTAACTGAAGAACGAAGACAAAACGCGGAGAAGGCTTTACGCAATCTTAATAATGAGACACAACATGAGATTTTATACGAGTTCGCAGATACTTCTTTATTGCCAGATGACTTTGATAAACGTTCACCTGACAATATGATATTATCAGTCGCATTAAAGTATAAAGAACAGAATCCAATTATGCTTACATCAGACAATGGGCTACAACTTAAGTCTAAGCTATTGGGTATAACTACAATCTCGCTTAAGAAATTTCTAAAAAATAATTTACACTAAGTATAGAAAGTGACATTGATTTCCTATTCTGTAAGCCATCTGCATCTTCATGTGGGTGGCTTTCTGTTTCTGTGCATTTTTATCTTCATAACCTTATGATTCAATGATGATTCCTTTATGTCGAGAGGCATAATCGAAAAAATCTAATAATGGAATTTGTCATTATATCCGTTGATAATCAATACATATCGTTTATGATTCTTATGACCTGCTGATGTTTCTTTAGGTGATATTTGTCACCCATAAATCAGTATTGGGATTTGCTTTTACTTTGCGGCAAAATCAACTGATAATAATATGGAAGACAAGAACATTACATTTGAAGATTTGCCTAAGGCAATGTCATGGATGATGGATAAGTTGAATAAACTTGATTCCAAGATTGACGGTCTGAACAACATTCCACAAGTACGACCTGCCGACCAGTGGATGAACCTGAAAGAACTGTGCGAATACCTGCCCAGCCATCCGGCGGAACAGACCGTTTACGGATGGACGAGTTGCCACCAGATTCCGTTCC